>JBGSKX010000238.1:0-95944 GCA_041741015.1 Pirellulales bacterium | reverse complement strand
CCCGCGCGGCCGACGGTCTGCATGCCCTCCCCTGGCATGTGAACTACGACCTGCGTCTGCCGCTCGCCGCCGATGCCGAGGAGCTCGTTAAACTGGTCTCTCGCACCCGCCGCGGCCTGGAGCGCGCCGGCGTGCGACTGGTGTCCATTCGCAGTCGCGCCGTATTTCCCGATGAGTTCAATCGGGGTTCGCTCGAACACGGCAACAAGTCTGAGCTCCTCTCACGCACAACGCTCGCCCTGCTTGGAGAGTCGCTTGAGCTCTGCGCGGGCGAACCCGTGCTGGTGGTTTGCGACAAGCACGGTGGACGCAATCAATATGGCCGCCTGCTGCAGATGCAATTTCCCGACGACCTGATCCAGGTTCGCGGCGAAGGCATGGCCGAAAGCATCTATCACTTTGGACCCGAGCACGCGCGTGTGGACGTGCGTTTCCGCATGGGGGGCGAATCGTTCCTGCCGACGGCGCTCGCCTCGATGACGTCCAAATACCTGCGCGAGCTGGCGATGCGTTCTTTCAACGACTTCTGGTGCGGTCGCGTGCCCGACCTCGCGCCCACGGCCGGATATCCTGGCGACGCACGCCGCTTCATGAACGCCATCGAAGGCGCCCGCCAACAGCTCGGCATCGCCGACGCCGTTCTCTGGCGCGACAGATAGTTGCCGAGTGTCGGCTTTCCTACTGAAAACTGAACACTGAAAAACTTATGTCCACTCTCCTCATCATCCGCCACGCTTACGCCGGCCAGCACGGCGATCCACGCTATCCCGACGATGCACTGCGCCCGCTTACGCCCGAAGGTGCGAAGCAGTTTCGCAAAGCGGTCAAGAAACTCGTCGAGCGCGGACTGGAAGTCGACGTCGTCGCCACCAGCCCGCTGGTGCGCTGTCGGCAAACGGCCGACATCGTGTGCGCCTCACAGGAGACGAAGCCCGAGCTGGTGGAACTCGAGGCCCTCGAGCCGGGCAGTGATCTGGCGGCGCTTGTCGAGTGGTCGAATGGCCAGCCACACGAACGCATCGCCTGGGTCGGACACGCACCCGACGTCGACCGGCTAGCCAGCGCGCTGCTGGGCGCGCCAGCGCATGCCCTTTCGTTCCGCAAAGGGGCGATCGCGCACATCGATTTCGAAGCTGAGATTGCAACCGGGGCCGGTGAGTTGCGATACTTCCTGGCGCCGGCGGAGCTGGGTTGCCGCCGCTCCGGTTAATTTCGCTTCGATTGACGCCATTGCTACCCGAACTTAGAGGCCGCCACCGATGCTCGCCCTGTACATGATCCTGGTCGCGTTTCACATCGTGGCCATCGTGGTGACCGGAATCCTCTGGGCCTACATCGACCTGGTGCCGAAGAACAACCTGCGGCCGCACCTGCGCGACATCCGGGCCGTACACTTCGGTTCGATCTGGCTCGTGACCTGGTTCCTTGGGCTGGCCTGGGCGTTCGAACGTCTCGGCGTGCCGGACATTCACTGGTGGGCGTTCCCCGCAGGGCTCGGCATCTTGGTGAGCCTGTCGAGCATCGCGTACATGTACCCCAAGCCGCCGGATCTCGATCCGTTTTACTACTGGACGCGCGGCTGGCCCGCCGTGTGGGCCGTCGCCGGCATGGCGGGTCTCGTGGTCTGCCTCCTTTGGACCGCCGCAGTGCTGGTCCTCTACGCGCTGTTGGCGACGTAGAATCCGAAGTCCGCACAGGTGAGCCGACGCGGCCACCTGTGGCACACAGGCATCGGCCGCCCTATCAACCCCTTTTCTTTCTCCGCGTCTCTGTCTCTCTCTTTCTTTTTGCGTCTCCGCGTCTTGGCGCCTTTGCGTTTCCCCCACCCCGCTAAAAAGCTCCGACCTCAAATCACCGGGCCCAGCCCCTTCCCGCGACGGCACGCCGAGAGCTGCGCCACGTGGAATGCCGGATGCGTGGTCATCAAGTGAGCCAGCACATCCGCGTTCGTCTTCAGGTTCGATGCCTTGAGCAGCTCGACGGCATGCGGCTCGTTGAGCTTCGCCATATCGGCACTGCGGAGCGCCGCGGCCACGCGCTCGTGGCCATCGATAATCGCTCCCACCAGGTCGCGCTTCGAGGGATACGGCTGCGGGACCTCCGCCGGCTTCGTTCCCGGCGCAAACTGCTTGTGCCATTCCTTCGGGCACGCGGGCCGCTCGCCCAGGAGCCGCGCGGCGTAGTCCGTGCACACGGCCAGGTGTCCCAAAATCCACACCGGCGGATTCGCGCCCGGAAATGGCGACTTGCCCAGATCTTCGTCGTCCAGGTCCTTGGCAATCATCTTGATGTAGCCGAGCTGAAAATCGTACAGCGTGAGCAGCAGATCTTGCATGACGAAGCTCCCAGTGAGATGAATGGAGATGACTCGCTTGAGCTCGCGGTGGGGGGGACGCTCGCCTAGCCCATGTTCTAAGGTACTCGCTAGCCCGCTGGCAAGTTTCGCCAGCTGGCATAGGCTGAAGCTGACTAGTCGGAAGCGTCACGTGCCTTGTCGGATTTCGGCGCAAATTCTGCTTCCAGCTCACTACACAGCTGCTCGAAGCACTCAAACGCTTCATCCTTATCTTTCGCGCCGTACGGCACCAACTCTTCGTGGACCTGCGACCAGTACCCCAACGGCCTCTCGAGGCTCGTGCAAAAAAGGTACCCGACTCGGTATCCTTCCGCGCTCTCCAGGATGACGGCCAGGTAGATGCCATCACCAAAGCCTCGTTCGCGCAGAATTTTCCAGCCCAGTTGAGGCAACCACCACGATCCATGGAGTTCGAGCATCGGTCCACGCTCGATCATTTCTCCGAGCACCATCGAGATCAAGCCGAATTCGTCCACGGGATCTTCGATGTCGGGCGCGAACTCCGCTCCAATTCCGATCGCCAAATCGTCGATTTGATTCTCACGGCTTGGGCTCTCGAGCGTTGTGCGATCGTGGAAGGTATCCCATCGCTCCAGCGCGAAGCGCGCGGCCGCCATGGCTGGATATGGGAAGTCTTCATTCTCGACTTGTCGACCTTCTAGCAGTGCGGTCATTCTTGCGACTATCAACTCGTCGTCTTTCCGCTTCTCGTCGCCAGTCGAATGCCGCCGGCGCGGTTCCTCTGGTTCCTCAGGCGTAACCGCAGGAACTGTAGCCACAAAAGTTGGAATTACGGCGGACAGCTCTGCCGCCCGGATATAGACGCTTCTTAAATTGCTGTAGGGGTGAATGCCGATGAGCGCGCCTAATCCCAAGGGGCGAAGCCAAGCTCGCGGGGTCTCGCTAACCGCCTGCTGCAACAATCGCAGCATTTCAGAGCCTTCGATTGCGCTTAGTTGTTCCGCCCCTTGGCGATCCATCGCCTGAAAAAATCTCAGCACTCGTTCACGCTTCGAAGCAGTCGGCTCACTTGGCCAGCAAGCGGCGCGAGCGTGTTCGCTTAGTGAACGAGTCTGGGCAGGACAACGTTCGATAGTCTGGTACAAGCTCCAGATGAGTACTTCCGAATGCGCAAACGTCGTTAGCGAAGGGACTTCACAATGCGCTTCCAGAAAGATTCGGGCGAAATCGCGAGAGAAGGCGCGCAAGTCACGGTGATAGAGAACCGCCGCACGGAGCGGTGACTCCCACGGATGAGTGTGATAGATGGCGGCGTGCTGCACTCGATGGCGTTCGTCCATCTCCAACGAAACGATGCCTCCCAGCAATACCTCGACCAGATTCTGCGACGTCGCTTCCAGAGCTGCCTCCAACTCGGCGGCTCCGTTTCGGCCACGAATGCTGTTCAAGAATTCATCGATTTGTCCCCACATCGACCAGCTATGCAGGCCGACCTCCTCCAGAGCCTCATAGATCGGTTCCAGCAGCGTCTGATGCACTGGCTCAAACACGTCCGAGTCCGTTATGGAACACTCGATGACTTCGGATTCACCGCGGTCGATGCCTCCCGGATCGCTCGAACGGTTCGAATCAAAGCGAAAATCAAGGCAGTAGTCGTGTCCCGATTGAACGCGATAAACCATCGAGATAGTGCACTGACTGTGTCGGTGCTCGTCGCAGCGGCGCAGAATCTCTTGAATCTGATCGGGAGCAGGTGGCGATTCGAATTGCCATTCCTCTTCCTCATGCGGTCCAGGACGCCGCAGAGCAATTCTGACACCCTGAGTCCTTAAACTAAGATATCCGTAAATCTGCAAAAAGACTGAATGATCCGAGTTCCCGGAAACCCACCAACTGATGTAGATGTTCTGCGACAAGTGGCGAACCTCGTCCGAATTCGTGGTTGCGTGAGTGGTTTTATGTCGAGTGGCGCGGTAAGGATCACGCGTGTAGTTCTACGAGTCGGCAAACTCGCGGGCTGCTGGCCCTTTGAACAGCATCAGACCTACATGCCGCGCGCGTAGTTCCGACGTTCTGCCGCCGTTGTCTGGCAGGCCTGAGCAATCAAAGATCAGTCTCGGGATGCTCAAAGTCAATGAACGCATCTCGGGCGTAGTAAAAAATGAACGCGCGAAAGAGTTCTTCTAAAGTTGCCTCGGGCTTCTGTGCGAGGGCGTTAGATACTACATCTTGAAGAGTTACCACCGGAATTGTCTGCCTGAGGCCGTTGCGACGGGCCATTTCAGGAATTCCTGCTTCCGGATCATCTTCGTCATCTGGGGCAACCTCTTCGCTTTCCAATACAGTGCATCTGGAATCGAGCCCCCAGTTGCCGTCCCAAGGAAGATAGACCCACGCCCGATCCGACTGGTCCGCGATCGAAGCAAGGACGTCTTTGAACGCAGGAAAATCACTGCTCATTCGAGTAAACCTTATCAAGAAATCTATCTCTTCCCTTTGCCCCCACCCCAATTCTGTCGCCCACCCTTGCGATTCGGATGAAGCGAACGTTGAACTTCTCCGCCCGCTGTGTGCTGATCTTTCGGTACTAGCTGAAGTGTACCAGGAGTATTTGGATCGTGATGCGGGCCCAATCGAATACCCCAACACAAATTGGAAACGAAGGAAGCAGATTCGATTAAGACCACGACGACACTGGCGGCACGACGAAAGTAGGTACGCGGCGGAATCACTCCGCTCTCCTCGTTATCTGTGTTGATCTATGTTCATCGGTGGTTCGATTTTTCTGTTGTGTCCAGGTACTCGAACGTGTGCAGGCTGGCAAATCGCAGATCGACCACTAGCGGCGCGCAATCAGACGCTGGCTTCGCAGGCCGAGGAGGAGAGCAACGCCTCGCGATTGCGAAAAGCGAAGCAGAGCGCAACGAAGGGCCGGCGCGGCGGGAAGGTGGAGTAGGCGGGCCACCTTGCTTGCCAGTATTTCAGGGTGGCATCGTTGTGAATTGACACCGTGTCGATTTGCAGTGGAGCGATCGATGACGTCGACAACTACTGATCGACCGCGTACTCAATAAACAACTGAGGGTCGTCATCGAATCCGCCCGCCTTCAGTTTGCTGCTCGTTTCCGCGAAAGCCGCCTGCAGCGAAGCTGACGGATACTGTGCTGCTAGTTGGTGCTCCGGACCAAAGATGCCGAGTAAAAGTCCCACGAATAACAAGTATCGCTCGCCATCGGCTCCAAAGGCTCCCCAATAGTGTTGTAAGCCGGCACTTCGCGCGGCCAGCATTCTTGGATCCTTGCGCAATTCACAAGCCTCGATCGCGTCGTCGGTGAGCTCAAAGGAAAGGCCGTAGATCACAACGCAAGCGTCGGCGCTCATTCGACAATCCTCACTTCGAAGTCTAGGTCTTTCAGTTTTTTGAGAAGCGGCCTCGTTGGCCCTATCTTGTTTGTAACAGCACTTCTGCTGAACTCCCACACGATCTTATCAAGCTGACCTTGACGTCTCAGCCACCAGTCTCTCGCAAGTTCCTGACGGACCTCGGGTGTCAGTGACACACGGCCAACCTTAGACTCAATTCCTACCCGCGTCTCACCAATTTTTACGACATCGACCCGACGCGGTCCTCCGGCCGTCTTGAAGGTTTGCTCTATTACCGCTGGGGCCTCTCTCGCCGCGATCGCATCGCGGGCGCTATCGCCAGCAGACTTGTTGGCCAAAATCCGAGACGTCGGTGCCTGGGGACCCCGGCGCACCGCAATTCTCTTGAGCGTACGAAGGATTAGCCCTTTACTTGCTGATGCCAAGCCACCCGTACCCGATGCCAACAGCAGATCGTTGACGGTGACGTTGTGAATTGCGCCTTTGGGTCCCGCGTACGGAGCATGCCGAAGCGCTCCCTCAAGGCCCGATTCGGGCTGCTCAAAGTATCGAGACCACTCGATCTCGTCGTATCCGAGAAGGGTAAAAATTAGCTCAAGTTCCGAACGGCGACTCTTCAGTTCGGCTAACTCGGCAATGGCGTCGAGGCCGTCTTGCCCGAATGGATTGAATTCACTGATCAAGCTCGGCTGCTTTAGTCGTAGGTCAGTGTCTGCAATCGCATCGCGAAGCTCATGTAGGATCAAAGCGATTTCGTAGGCTAGATGGATGTCCTCCACATCAAGCTGGGACTTGGCAGGCAATGAGTAAAAAAGGTATGGGTTTGAAGGATGCTTGGTGGCGAAGGCGTAGTCAAAGACGTTCCGCTCCCACATCTCCAGGTAGATGATCAACTCCTTGCGGCTCTCGGGCGTGAGCTCCCGGCCGCGGGCGGTCTGGTCGGCCAGGAACGCGTCGAACCGCTCGCGCCAGTCGCGGCGCGGATTGCGGTCGAGCTCGTAGATAAAGTCGTGCAGGTCTTCGGCGAACCAGCGCAACTGGTCGTCCATCCGTCGCAGGAACATCTGCCCGGCCAGCCGCAGCACGTCCAGCGTCGCGTTCATGTAGGCTTCAATCATGCGTGCCTCGGATGCGCTGCTGGTGAGCGCGCAAAAAAAGGGCCCGCTGCCAGAAGCACCATGCGTGACGCACGGAAACTCAGGCAACGGGCCCAATCGAATACCCCGCTCCATCGGTGAGCGAGGCCCCAATCAATACCCTGGGAGTTGGTTGTTAAGTGGTCAGCGGACTAGTTGAAGTTACGAGAAGACAGAACCACAGATGGACACAGATCAACACAAATAGGAAACGAAGGAAGCAGATACGATTAAGACCACGACGACACTGGCGGCACGACGAAAGAAGGTACGCGGCGGAATCACTTTGCTCTCCTCGTTATCTGTGTTCATTCGTGTTCATCCGTGGTTCTCTTCTGCATCCCTCGAAAACAGTTTCAAACGCATCATGCGCAACGTATCAGCGCGGCTGGCAATATTTCAAGCACAGAAAATAGCCACTGCGAACCGAAGACAACGGGACTGGAAATGTGGCCAGCAGATCGACTAGCGTGCGCTGTTGGCGGGCGATGCTCGCTAACCTGAACGAGACTGATCCTGCACAAGAAAGCCGTATGAGAAAAAATCGCATTCCGAAACGCCCTTGCCCGCGAGTGTGGCTGGCTCGTTTGGTAAGTCGTTACCACTCATCGCGCCTCGCTGCGCACCGCGCACACCGCCCACATGTCCACTAAGTCTAGAAATCAGGCCAGCAATTCCGATATGGTACGTTCAGATGAATGCGTACTGGCCGAGCGATGAGCACGACGATGTTTGCGAACTTGGATAACTGGAGAAACGTCGCAGCTCAGACGGAGCTCGAAACACCGCTCGCGAGGCGCGTGTGTGCGCCCGAAACATCATTTTCACGAGTTTCTAAATCCACACACGCGCAAAATCGAAGCGCAGGAAAAAGCCGGAGATAGTTTTCGGTGCTTCAGAGTCCAGCGAGGTAGCAAAAGGACATTTCCCAGTCGCTGAAAACGGAACACGGAAAATGTAGAACTCGCGCAGCCGCAAGCTCTTTGAAAATTCGAAAGTGGTTCCGCCAGAGGGCGGCGATGAGGTCAGGCCCTCGCCGGCTGTGTCGGCGGTATCGCCGCGGCTGCGCCGGGCAGTGCTAACGCGGCATTGCTGGCCGGTGCTACCGCGGCTTTGCCGGCCGGCGGGGATTGTTCCCTTTGCGCCAGGAGGTCGACGAGCCAGGTTGCTCGGTTTCCATCTGGGCCAAAAGGCGCGTGAGCGTATTGGCATGCACGCCCAGCAGCTTGGCCGCCCGGCCTTTATGCCCCCGGGTCGTTTCCAGAGCCTGCGAAACGGCCGCGTTCCGCAGCCGGTTCAGGTCCATGAACGGCAGCGTCGAGTCGCCGCGCTGCTGCGGTTCGGCGTGCGGCAGCAGCGGAGCACAGTCGAGCACATACGACTGTTCAATAATATGCGAAAGTTGTCGCACGTTGCCCGGCCAGGGGAACTCGCAGAAACGCTTCAGCGTGTCGGCATCGGGCTGCCACAGCGGACGGTTGTAACGCTCGGCGAACTGTCGCGAGAAGAATTCGATGAACTCGGGAATGTCTTCCACGCGATCGCGCAGCGCGGGGACGCGCAGCTCGACCATGTTGAGTCGATAGTAAAGATCTTCGCGGAAACGACCTTCGGCAACTTCTTCTTCGAGATTGCGATTCGTCGCCGCGACGACTTGCACGTTGATCGGTTCGGGATGCGAAGAACCGACGGGCGTCACTTCGCGCTGCTGCAAGACGCGGAGCAGCTTGGGTTGCAGTTCGAGCGGCATCTCGCCGACTTCGTCGAGAAACACGGTGCCGCCTTCGGCCGCGCGGAACACACCCAGCGAACGGCCCGCGGCGCCGGTGAACGCGCCCTTTTCATGACCGAAGAGTTGGCTCTCGGCGAGTGTGATCGTCAGCGCGGCGCAATTGACGGGGATGTACGGTTTTCCGGCGCGAGGACCACGATCGTGAACAACTCGGCCCCACAGCTCTTTGCCGGTGCCGGTTTCGCCGGAGATTAAGACGGTGCAGTCAGCCTGCGCAGCACGCTCAGCGTGGCGGGCGATTTGCCGCACGGCAAGGTTCTGGCCGAGAACCCAGTCGGCCCGCGCTTGCGAGCGGCCGGCCGAGTCGATACTGGGGAATATCGACGAATGATTAGACATGTCGTGACAACACCTTTGCGATCGATGCGCTTGCCCGCAGCAATCGATCCGCTTTTTAGTTGATCAACGTGACGCCCGAGCGATCAGCTGATGCAACTTAGTCCTCTTCATTAGCAACTCTTGGCCCGTAAATGACTTAGCGGTGAGTCAGTCCCCTGCACGCGTTTTATTCTAGTTAGGGCTGTGGGGCGTTGCAACTTCAGCGCCAGTCGATTGCATACACTCGCATGATTTCTGCAGGAACTAGCGAACTTATTCCCCGGCCCTTGCCGTTCGGCCCGTACTGTACCGACTTTAAGCCTTCCGTGGAACACGAGTTAGGTGCATTTGGATGCCAGCTTATTGGCCGCTATCGGACCTCGAAAAAAACATCAAATGCTGCCACGGCAGCTTGTCGAACTCCTCCACCAGACGGAAGCCACTAGCCTCATATTCACGCAGGATTTGCTTCTTGCTCATCTTGTGCAGCCGCTTGATCGGCACGTTGCGATCCTCCAGACGGAACTCTGCCAAGGCAATCCGGCCGTTCGGCTTCAGCGCCTTGTGCATTGCGTCCAACATTTGTCGCGGATGCGAAAACTCGTGATACACATCCACCAGCAATATCAGGTCCACGCTACTCGGCGCAAGCTGCGGATCGGTCTGCGTGCCCGTGATGAGTTCAATGTTTTCGATGCCTTCGCCCTTGGCCCGCTCGTCGAGCAAGTGCAGCATCTCGGGCTGGATGTCGACGGCCAGCACTTTGCCGTCTTCACCGACCTGTTTGGCCAGCGGCAGCGTGTAAAAACCGTTGCCGCAGCCCATATCGCAAACGATTTGCCCGGGCTGTACTTTCAGGGCGGCAAGCAGCGTTTCGCAGTCCTCTTCGCGCTGTCGCGATTCGCGCATCAGCCAGGGAGCGCCCGCGTAGTGCATGGTTTGCGCAATCTCGCGCCCCATGTAGCTGCTCGGGCCTGGAGTTTCGCCGCCGTCGTTCTCGGCAACATCTTGGGCGAAGAGCGACGTGCAGAACACGAGCCCGGTGAGTGCGAGAAGCGCGAATCGATAGGGGTGAGAGCGGAAGCCGCGCGACATGAGACTCATTGCCTCTGGTGCGATAACAGAACGCGAGGCCATCGTGACCGTGGTCGGTGTGGTGCTCCCTCACGGCTCCATCATAGACGAGGCTGCCTCGTTTTGCGCCTGTTTTGGTCGCGGTTCGCGGTATTCTGGCACGGGCCTGAGAGCTACAATCGCCACAGCCCCCAGAGTTTAAGGGCCCCTCGCCGATGGCGACCTTAGAAAATCCTGCTCCAACTGAGCCTGACGGTTCGCCGCTGCGCGCAGCCCATGCCGCGCGACCCGAAGCGTTCATTCCGTTGCGCAAGCGCGATCTTGGCGAGACGCTCGCCCGCTATCCAGGCCTTAAGGTCGAAGACGCGGCGAATTTTCAGCGTTTATGTCGGCTGTTGCACGCTCTGGTGCATTGCCACCTGGAAGCGACCCTCGATGAGCTTAAGGACGCTTACGCCCCGTTCGATCCGGATGCCGACACCCGGGCCGGCGCGGCACTTTCGCAGCAGGAGCTCGACTTGCGGCGTGAGGTGCTTTTTGAGGGCTTCGGCAGGCTACTCGCCCGGGCGAACTTTCGCCGCCTGGCCGAAGCCGAGATCAACGCCGCGCTCGAAGATCGCAGCCATTGGGGTCTGCACCTGACGGTGGACTTCACGCTCTTTGATCGACTCGAGCTCTACTATCGGGGCGATCGCATGGGCACGCGCTATCGCCGCGCCTGGCGCAATCGCTTCCGTAGCGAGGCGATTGACGTGCCGATCTATCAGCGGCTCGTGCTCATCTTCCATTTGAAGCGAGGACAGAAATACTCAAAGGTGCTCGACACGGACGACGTGTACTTGAAACTCTTCAAGGACATTCCGAAGCTCGACCTCGACATGCTGTTGCCGGGCTCGCAGGTGAGGATGTCGCTGTTCGATCGTGCGCGCGTCTCGCTGCCGACACTGTCGGGCATCGGGATCGTGCTCTACAAGTTGATCTGGGCCGGGGCGATGGCTTTCGGATCGACGTTGGCGTTTCTGGGCCTCATTGGCGGCACCGTGGGCTACGGCGTGCGTTCGCTCTATGGCTACCTGAACACGCGGCAGAAGTATCAGCTCAACCTGACGCAGAGCCTCTACTATCAGAACATTGATAACAACGCAGGCGTGATTCATCGGTTGCTCGACGAAGCGGCTGAGCAGGAGAATCGCGAGGTGATGCTGGCCTATTTCTTTCTCTGGCACGATACTTCGACAGAAGGACTTACGACTGCGGCATTGGACGCGCGGATCGAAGCCTGGCTGGAGAGAGAAGCAGAACAGTCGGTCGACTTCGAGATTACCGACGCGCTGGGCAAGCTGGTGCAATTCCGGTTGGTGCAACAGACAGGAGAGTTGTGGCAAGCAGTCCCAATCGAAGAATCAATTCGCCTGCTTGCCGAACATTGGCGCGAATTGCCGGAGGCCTGGTCGAAGCAGCACGTGGAAGCTGACAGTCGTCGGCTAACGACGTAAGAAACGCGGCCAAATGGCGTCGCTGACGAACAGCCCTTCGCGTGACAGAGCCACTCGCCGGCCGTCGTCGATCATTAGGCCGTGAGCGACCATGTCTGACAGTTGCGGCCCGACCAGTTCGTTGATGCCATAGCCCGAGCGAATGGCGAAGTCCTCGTGTTCGACGCCGGAGATTCGCCGCAGGCCGAAGACCAGGAGCTCGCGAGCGCGGTCTTCCGGCGACAGTATCTCACTTTCGGCAACCGGCGACTCGCCGGCGAAGACACGCTTCAGGTAGGTCGTCGTGCTGCGGTGGTTCATCTCGCGGCGGCCCTCGACATAGCGGGCAGCGCCCGGGCCGGCGGCATAATAGCTTTCGCCGGCCCAGTAGGCTTCGTTGTGCCGGCAGCGATGGCCGGGCTGAGCGAAGTTCGACACTTCATAATGTTGGTAGCCTGCCCCGGTGAGCGTGTCGATGGCCAGCGCGTACATGGCGCGTTCGACTTCTTCGTCAAGGCGCGAGAGTTCGCCTGAGAGCAGTCGGCTCCAGTAATTGGTGCCGCGCTCAAAGGTAAGGCCATAGGTCGAGACATGCTGCGGACGCAGTTCGAGTGCGGCGGTCAGATCCTGTTGCCAGCCGCTGAGCGATTCGCCGGGCGTGCCAAAGATCAGGTCCAGTGATACGGAGCGCACGTAGCGTCGGCTGGCTTGGACCGCGCGGGCGAGCGCTCCGGCGTCATGGTCGCGTTCGAGCAACGCAAGCTTCGTCGCGTCGAACGATTGACCGCCGAGACTGATCCGATTGACGCCGTACTCGGCCAGTAGCGAAAGCTTCTCATCGCGCAAGTCTACCGGATTGGCTTCCATGCTCAACTCGCCGCCGATGGCCAACGGAAACCAGCGCCGCGCGAGGACCAGTAGTTTCTCGAGGTCAGCAAGCGGCAGGTGCGTGGGCGTTCCGCCGCCGAAGAAGAGTGTGTCGACTTCGCGCGGCGTCTGCAGCCAGGAGAGCTCGACTTCAATCGCACGCAGGTAGTCCGAGATCAAATCATCGCGGCCGGCGACGAGTGTGAAGTTACAGTATCCACAGCGATGCCGGCAAAATGGCACATGGATGTAGGCAGAGCGGGGATTTGGCTGCGCGGCGCTCATAGGCAACCAATTGTACGCTGCTTCACGCTCACCGGCAGCGAACTGCGATCTCGCTTACGATCTACAGCCACAACTGCAGCCGGCCATCGAGCATGTCGGGCACGACCCGGCCCACGACGTCGCGAATTCGCTTGCTGCTATAGCGGGTGCTGAAGTGGCTGGCGATGATCAACTCATTCTGGAACTTTGCTCGCCGCTCGACGACGTCATCCAGGTGGATGTGCCCGAACTTGTGGATCTTGTCCTTGCGGTGCGAGGGCGCGACGAACGTAATCTCCATGACCAGTACGTGAGCCTCGAACATCGCGGGGCAAATGTCGAGACCTTCCGGTGCGCTGTCGCCCAGGTAGGCAAATCGCGGTACGCGGCGCTCTTCGGTGACGTCAGTGCCGCTCAGACGCAGATCGCGAATCTGCGGGCCGGAAAGGTCCTGGTACTCGGACCTGAGCTTGCGACGTCGCTCCCAGACCACGAATCCCATCGAGGGAATGGTGTGCTTGGTGGCTGAGATGGTGACTACGTGTTCTCGCGAAAGCTCAATTTCCATGCCGGGTTCGATTGGCACGAGCGTGCAGGGCATGCGTCCCCGGTCGAGTCGCGTGAAGAGTTTGAGGATTCGTTCGACAGGTTCGACCGCCCCGGCAGGCAGGTAGATTGTCGGCGGTTCCATCTTCATCATCCGTCGCCGCGCAACGTAAACTGGCAACGAGGCGATATGATCCAGGTGTGCGTGTGACACAAACCAGGTGGCGGTCGACATGAACGTCCAGGGCTGCGCCCCCAGGTCGAAGCCGATCTTCAGTTCTGGAACGCGCCAATAAGTCTGCACCGCCGCGCGCGAGTAACCCTCGATCGTCAGGTCCTTGTGGACCAGCGTCTTGACGGGCATGTTCTGAATCATGGCACGGCTCGTGCTGCGGCGTAGGCTTGCCAAGTGCGGCGAATTTGCCAGTTTAGAGGGAGTAACGCGGGGGGGAAAGGGCCGGTTCGTCGCCTGAGTTGATCGCGCGGTCGGTTTCTCCTGCTGCGGGGTTTATAATCGCGTGTCTGACTGGGGCTCGTGTCCGGACGGAGAGAATGATGAAACGGGTCGTTGCTGCATTACTTTGCGTCGCTGGCGCTGTCTGGTCGTTGACGTCGACTGCCAGCGAACCGAAACAGCTCGAGCATGACAAACAGGTGCTGGCCTCGCTACAGGCCTATGTTGGCGAGTGGCGTGGCGTCGGTTTGCCGAAACGCGGCTCGAACCAGGGCGCCTGGAGTGAGACCGCCGAGTGGACTTGGAAGTTTGCGGAGGACCGCGCTGCACTGGTTGCTTTGCTGCGGCCGGGCAAGTACTTCGAGCGGCTTGAGTTGCGGCCAGACGCGACGGACGCAACACTTGTCGTTGATGCATTTGATGCACAATCGCCCGAGACTCCCGCCGTCCATTACCGTGGCGAGCTGAAGGACAGCGAGCTGGTGGCAACCGCGGCGGAATCTCCGGAAGGGCTGCCCGCGCGAATCACGATTCGCCTAGTGGCTGGAGGCGATCGGATGTTAGTGCTTTACGAGCGACGATTGAGCCCAGACTCCTTCGCACGAATGGCCGAGGTCGGGTCCACTCGCAAGGGAAGCTCCTTCGCTAAGCTGGCCACTAGCGGTCCGGAGTGCGTTGTGACCGGCGGTCTGGGGACGATCGAGGTCGAGCACGACGGCAAGACGTACTTCGTCTGCTGCGGTGGTTGCAAGGATCTTTTTGAAGAGGATCCGGTGGCCGTACTGGCTGACTACCGTGAGCGCAAAGCCGCCGAGAAGGCCAAACAGACCGCGGATTGAGCAGTCCGGGTATCACGGTCACGCCGCTCTTCGCAGTTCCTCTTCCGGCAGTTCAATATCAGCAAACGACACGGCCGCCCGGGGCTCGACTAGCACGCGCGGCTCTAATCGCGTCGGCGCCTTGCGATTGCGCGTGAACCAGGCAAGTGCCGCGGGGAGCATCACAAGCGACGTGAACAGACAGCAGGTAACGCCCAACGTGAGCACGCGTCCCAGACTTTGCAACCCCTGATGTGTGGCGATCATCAGCGAGCCGTAGCCGACGAGTGTGGTCAGCGCATCGACAAGCACCGCGACGGCTGTGCCGGCTGACATGCGATAGGGCCCTTCGGTTTCGCGAAACTCGTGCAGAATGTGCACGCCGTAGTCGACGCCAAGTCCCATGATCAGTGGCAGCGCGATCAGGTTGGCCGGATTGAGGGGAATATTGAGCCAACCGAGCAGCCCGAACATCTGCAAAATGCCGATGCCCAGCGGGACGGCGGCCAGTCCCGCCATGCGGAGGCTTTTGAAGTCGATCACTAGCACGGCCATGATCACGAGCAGCGCATAGATAGCCGCCTCCTGATAGCTGCGCATCATCTCCAGCGATGCCTCGTGCGCTTGCATCGGATTGCCGGTCGCATGCGGGTCGACGCTGCGGACATCGTTAACAAAGCGACGCAACGCGGCTGTATCCCAGATGTCTCCGCGGCCGTAGATCTTGAGCAAGTGCTTGCCGTGCTGGCCGACGAAACGGTTGACCAAGCTGGCAGGCAGATCCGTCAATGCCGGGGGGGCGGGATTCGAAATGCTCTTGAGAATGTGCAGGCGGCTCAACAGATCGCCCGCCATTTCCTGTTGAAATCGCGTGAGCAATGCATAGCAGTCTGCCGTTGGAAGTCGCCGGAGTAGATCGCGCACGATTTCAAGCTGCCGCACGCTGCGTTCGTCCTCGCGACCAACCAGGAGCGCGTTTTGCATTTGCCCCAGAACCTGCCCCAGCGTTTCCGGTGTGTCGACAGGAATAACCGGTGGGCGTTCCGGCAGCGCGGCCAATCGCCGGCCGATTTGTTCGATCGAGGCTTGTTTGGCCGTATCGCTGACTGGCAGATAGGACACGATCTCTTCGGTTCGCTCGACTGACGGGAGCTGCAGATACTTCTTTTTCAAGGCGAGTAGTTCGTCGCGGCTGTCGGCCATCGAGAGAGCGTACCAGACGCTTTGATTGCACTCGGCAAGCAGCTTGCGTTCGAGTTCAACGCTCTCGAGTCCTTCCGCCTGCATGTTGAGCAGATTGTTGTCGTACCACAGTTGGCTGAGTCCGACTGCCAGGAAGACCGTGGCAGCCAGGCTTACTGCCAGCGTCAGCCGCGGTACGCGATGCAGTGGGGCTATCCACCGATGAACCCCCAGCGGTTTGGGCATTCGGACTCCCCAGCCGCTGCGGTCGATGAGGCCAATGCAGGCCGGGAGCATCACCAGCATTGCGACAGCGCAAAGCAGAATACCGCCTCCGGCGATAATGCCGAGCTCAGCGACACCTTTGAAACTCGTGAGTCCCGCGGCAAAAAAGGCAATCGCAGTTGTGATTGCGCCCGTGGTGATCGCAGGGCCGCCGATCCGCGCAGTCTCCAACAACGCCGTCTGGCAATCCAGTTTATCCCCGCGGCGTTGTAGATACAGCGCGATGTAGTACACGCCAAAGTCGATCCCGATGCCGATCAGCGTGACGGTAAACGTGACGCTGAGGATGTTCAAATGCCCGATCGTGAGCGTGGCAAAGCCGAAGGCGAGCGCCATCCCCACGAGGAGAATCACATTGGCCAAGAGCGCGTGACGCGCGCCGCCGAAGCCAGCCACGAACAAGAGCCCCACACCCACCATGGAAACCAGGCTGGCCCAGAACATCGAGGTCTGGCTCGACAGCATCTCATCGTTTTCCATCACCGGCAGACCCGTGAGGCCAATCTTCACGTCGGGGTGACGGGTTTTGACCTGGGCAATCAGCTCGCGAAGCGCGGTCGTGGCTTCCGTGCAATGATCGAAGCGATCGTCGCCCCGAGCGAGCCGCAATAGTACAAAGCCGAGCTGCCCCTGCTTGGTCAACAGATATTCACTGTTCAGCTCGCTCAACATCGCGAACGAGGACGGCATCTCCGGCCAGGGAGACTGATAACGCCGAGGTTGACCAAGCGCCGCGCCCAGGCTGTCTGCCAAACGCGCGATCTTTTCACGGGCATATTGCTTGCGCGCCGTGTCGGTGCCGGCCGCTTCGAGCTGATGCAGCAATCCACCGGCCATGTGGCTGACATTCAGCGGCGTCCAGTTGCCAGCGAGGATTGGTTGGAGCTCATCGAGAAACCCGCCGAGCGAGCGCAGTTCGTCGGGTGCAAGGTAGTGCAAACCCTTGGAGCGAATCTTGCCGAGGTCGACTTCGTGCAACACGGCGTGGAACAGCCGGTCGTCGCGGGAGAGCAGGCCCGATATCTCCTCAAGCACGGGGACGACCTGGTCGCGGCCGGCCCCTTCGACGACGACCACAGCGTCGTCCTCTTCGCCGAACTCCTCAATGTAGGCCGTCCAGAGCTGATTGTAGTTGCTGTTGGGGTCGAGCAGGTCCATGCGGCTGGTCTGATAGCCGAGCTGCGTGGCCGTGAGATAACAGGCCGCCGCCGCGAGGCCGAGCATGATGGCCAGCGTCGTGATCGGAAAGGCGAGGATCAGCCGTGTCCCCAGCACGAACGGTCGAGCCAGAAACAGCTCGCCGCTCGGGGATCCATCCTTGGACACCAGAGTCGCCTCCCCAAGTTGAGTCATCTCATGGTCGTGCGCACCTGCGAGCAGACCTCCTTGCCACCCGCGCGCCAGAGGGCCGGGATTCTACTTGGCATGAGCCGGAGGGTAAAGATGAGTTGAAGACGGTAGGCGTTCGCGTAACCTGCAATTCTGCAACGGCTTAGCGTGCAAAACGACGGTCCCAACGCGAGGGAGGTTCGTGTTTTGCGTGGTTTCGCTGCTGGCAAGCTTCACTCGGGCAGCGGTTTGCCCTTAGTTTCCGGGCAGAACCAGATCAGCACCATGCCGGCCAGGTAAACCAGGCTCATGATGCCGCACATCCGGGCATAGTCTTCTTTGAAGTAATTGAGCAGTTGTCCACCCTGGAGCGCGCCGACAGCTGCCAGCACGCGGCCAAAGTTGAAGGCGAAGCCCTGCCCCGTGGCGCGGATCCGCGTGGGAAACAACTCCGGGAGATAGAGCGGCAACCAGCCGTAGAAGCTGGCAGTCACGCAGCCGGCTAGTCCCGCGACCAAGACAAAATGCCAATCGAAAGCGCGTTCGCCACCGAAGAAATAGTGATTGGGATCGATGCTTTCAAACCATGCGGCGGTCATAGGAAAGTGCAGCGGCGTGCGGAATAAGTAGGCACAGACCAGGAGCGATGCGAGGCAAAGCAAAAAGTACGACTTGCGGCGGCTGAACCACTCGGCGAAGAGCGCCGCTGCCATCGTGCCGATGATCGCGCCGATTGCCAGGCTGATTTGAGTCGTACTCGACGCGGTCGCGGCGCTGTCGGTGCCGCTAGCGAGTTTGTTCGCCCACGGCGTCACCCATTGAATGGAAGCCCAAGTGCCGATCAAGGCCATGCCGGCCAGACAGGTACCAAGGATCGTTTTCTTGGCGATGCCCGGCGCGAAGATATCCGCCACGCGTGCTTTCGGCGCATTGGCGGCGGCGTGTTCCCAGAGCTTTGACTCGGGAACGAACATTCGCACGAACACCGTGAGCAGCGCTGGAGTGGCCCCGATGAACATCAAGAGCCGCCAGCCGCTTTGGTCTGCGCCGATCAGTTTGGTGACCCAAGCTTCTGACAGGCCGGTCGAGCGGAGAAAGTCTTCGGCGCCTACGATAAACTGCGAAAGTCCCAGGCCAACGATCGCAATGAGCAAAAAGCCGACGTTCGATGCCCCGCCGATGAGTCCAGCCAGCACGGGACGATTCTTCGCGGGCCAGACCTCCATCACGAGCGCGACGCCAAGCGACCATTCGCCGCCCATGCCGAGCGCGGCCAGAAAGCGGAGCCCGGCCAGCTGTAGCGGTGTCTCGGCGAATCCGCATAGTCCTGAAAAGATTGCATAGCAAAGCACGCTCCAGACCATGGCGCGGACCCGGCCGATGCGATCACCAAGCCAGCCGAAGAGAATG
Organism: Pirellulales bacterium; assembly: GCA_041741015.1. Taxonomy (GTDB): domain Bacteria; phylum Planctomycetota; class Planctomycetia; order Pirellulales; family PALSA-1355; genus JALHMI01. The sequence goes on along the minus strand of JBGSKX010000238.1, from coordinate 77,293 downwards.
CCGCCCGCCGCGGCGCCGACGAGAAAGCCAGCCGTGATCCAACCCATCCAGGTGCCGATCTCCGTATCGGCCTGTGCGCCCATTAGCTCGCGCAAAGCCGGCCTGGCCACGAGCGGAAACAGGCCCATCTCAAGGCCATCGAACATCCAGCCCAGGAACGCCGCGATCAGAGTCATGATCTGCGCGCCGCGCGTCACCTGATTCTCCATCGGATCGTGAATGGTTTTGCCGTCGGTCATCAGTGGTGCTTTCTGCCTGGTTACTGTTTGCCGGGGGATTCAGGACTTCGTTGCTGCGCGGACACTTGGCAGTGCATCGAAGAGCTTCGCGACCAACTCGTCGGGCGGGGGCGAGGTGATCAGACTGACTGATACCGAAAGCACGCTGGAGACGGCCAAGCCCCAGACGATCGGGTCGAGCCCTAGCAGTTGATAGGGCTCGAACATCGGTTTGCCTTCGACAAGCGGGCCAGCGGTAAAGAGACTGAGCACCATCGTAGCGCCGCCTAGCATACCCGCGAGTGATCCGACGGCCGTTGCTCTACGCCAGTAGGCGAGCATTAGCGCGGGCGCGACAAACGTTGACGCGGTCGCGCTGGTGCTAAAAACCACGAGCTTCTGCAGAAACTGTACCGGGTTGATATTCGCTACTACGCCGATCACTCCGAGCAGCACCATCACGCCATAGGTGACCCAGCGGATTTCGTTGGATTCGGCGTGAGGTCGCAGAAATCGTTGGTAAATATCGCGAACCACGCCCGAAGCGATCACTACCAGGAACGTGCTGACCGTGGCCATCACCGCGCCGAACGGTGCCGCCAGGATCAAACCGCTGACCAGCGAACCCCCGGGAACGTCGGGCGCCGCCCAGATCGCCAGCCGCGGCACGATCTCATCGGGCGCAAAGCCGCCGGGCATCAGCGCTCGGCCGCAGATGCAAATCACGATCAGCGGCAAGTAGATCAAACCGTTGTAGAAGGACAACAGCACGATCGAGCGGCGAATGGTGGGAGTGTCCTTGCAGGCCATCAAGCGCACCATGCCGGCCGGAGTGCCGACGCCACCGATCGGCCACGTAAAGAAAAACGACACGGCCGCCCCGAGCGGCAAGAACGCGAGCCCCGTTGTCGAGAAACCTGGCCCAAAGGCGTACGCATCGCCTGTGGCGGCGACGGCCTTGAGCGTGGGCTGATCCATACCGTCGCGGCTGACATAAGGCACGATCAGCACGAACAGCAGCACGACGCCAATCAGCATCAACACGCTCTGGAACATGTCGGTCCAAACGGACGCCAGAAAACCGCCAATGAGTGTGTAGCCCACGACGGTGAGGGCGAACACGCCGAGGCCAATCAAATAACGGGTGTCGTAGGCGTTTTGGGCTGCATCGGCAGTTGCAGTCTCAATCAGCGCCATCGTTTCGGTCCCAGGCCAAGTGAGCTTCATCACCAGTGCGCCGGCCTTGAACTGAGCGATCATCAGGAACGTGAGGAAGCCCAGGATCGCCAGAGATGCGACCAGCCCCACTCGCTGGTCGCCGTAACGCGCATCGAAAAGATCGGGCACCGTGATCGCTCCGGTGCGCCGCGAGAGCTGTGCAAAGCGTTTTCCCAGTACGGCGAAGCCTGTGATTGGCACGACCATATAGCTGCCGATCCACAGAGCGACGATCCAGCCGTGTGTGTAGACGAGGGAGGGGAAGCCCATGAAAGTTCCGCCGCTCTGGACGGTGGCGGTGAGTGCGAGAGCCCAGGCCCCCAGTCCGCGGTTACCCAGAAAGTAACCCTGCATGAAACCGCCGCGTTCGACGGCCTTCTGAGCCTGCGTGCCGAGCCAGACCGAGAAACCCATCATCGCCAGCAGCATGATGATGGGACCGTAACCGACGGAAAGCTGAGTGACCGTTTCAGGCATGCTGCACCTCGTGTTCATTCGAGGCTGGCGGCTCTTCTGAATCGACTGCTTCGCCCAGGGGTTCATCTCCCATCAGGCGATAGGCGAAGGGGAGCGAGAGCAAGATGCAGATTGCCCAGGGGACGACGATGCCCCAGAACACCCAATCCGGAAACCAGAGCACGAACGTGAGCGAGTCGGCCGTTCGCTCATAGCCGTTCAGATAGCAGAATGTGACCGAGTAGACGCAGGCCACGAGCCAAATCGCGAGCGCGAGCGCGGCTTCACGCCGAGCGCGGCGAACGAGCGTGTCTTCTACGATGTGAGTCAACAGGCGACTCCAGCAAAAGGCGGGGTGCAGGGGGCAGGAAGCACCTCGCAAGATACTGGAATGCGCGGGCGCATGCCAGCGCCCCGGGGCGATTGTCGGACGGATATCTTTAGAGCGGAAGAAACTGCCGAGAGGAAAAGCCCGCCGTACGTTGCTCTCGCTGGTTTCGCGTTTACTTCGCGTGCTGCTTGTGAAACTCCAACATCAGTTCGCGGAGCGCTTCCACACCGGCCTGCGGCATCGCGTTGTAGATGCTCGCCCGAATTCCGCCGACGCTGCGGTGTCCCTTTAGATCGATCAAGTTGCGCTCCTTCGCCGCCGTGAGGAACTCGGCCTCCAGTTCTTCCGACGGCATTCGCCAAGTAACGTTCATCATCGAACGGCTGTCCTTGCGGGCGTGACCGCGATAGAAGTCGCTGTGCGCATCCAGCACGTCGTACAGTAGCCTAGCCTTCTCTTGATTCAAGCGAGCCATGGCGTCCAGGCCGCCTACGTCGTTCTTCAGCCACTTGCAGATCAGCATCAGCACGTAGATTCCAAACACGGGCGGCGTGTTGTAGAGCGAATCGTTCTCGGCCTGCAACTTGTAGTCGAGCATTGGCGGCAAGTTCTTGGGTACGCGCTCGAGCAGGTCGTCGCGAATGATCACGGCGGTGACGCCCGCGATGCCGGCGTTCTTCTGCGCGCAGGCATACACGATGCCGTAGCGGCCAACGTCGATCGGGCGGGAGAGAAAGTTCGACGAGGTATCGCACACCAACGGAATCGAGCCTGCTTCGGGTACCGATTGGAACTCGACGCCCTGGATCGTTTCGTTGTCGGTGTAGTGCACATAAGCTGCATTCGACGAGCAATCGAGATCTTGCGCTGCAGGTAAGTGCGAATAGTTATCGGACTTGCCGTTCCAGGCGATGTGAGCGCTCCCCAGTCGCTGCGCTTCTTCAAAAGCCTTCTTGCCCCACGTCCCGGTAAGGATATAGTCAGCCGTCTGCTTTTCGCCGAGCAGGTTCATCGGCAGCATCGTGAACTGCAGGCTGGATCCCCCTTGCAGGAACAAGATCGAATAGCCGGACGGAATTTCGAGCAGTTCGCGAAGCAAGGTCTTGGCTTCCTCGTGGACGGCGGCGAACGGTTTGCTGCGGTGGCTGATTTCGAGGATCGAGGCGCCGGCGCCGGGCAATTCCATGACCGCGGCCTGGGCTTGTTCCAAAACCTTGACGGGAAGCACGGCCGGACCGGCCGAAAAGTTATAGACTCGGGCGCACATGGCTCGTTCTCGAACTCCGTTGGTTAAGGGGCGGCGTCTACTAGCGGTTATGCCCTAGGCGCCAGTTCAGATGTCGCCGAATATCGCACCTTGGGCCGCCGGGGACAACCGCTGTTAGAGGTACCGGATTTGCGTATCTGATCGGCCGCACGGCGAAGAGCTATACTTCCGGCGCGCAGCGTTGTGGCCGGCGAATGGATGAAAATCAGGGGACGTCGGACATGAAGATCATTGTCAGTGGGGCATCCGGACTGGTCGGCGCGCGGCTCGTGCCGGCTCTCAAGAGTCAAGGACACGAGGTAATCCGGCTGGTTCGCGAGCACAAGCAGACCGGGCCCGGGGCCGCGATCTGGGATCCTCAGGCAGGCAAGATCGACCCGGCGGCGCTGGCTGGTTGCGAAGCGGCGATCAACCTGGCGGGCGAAAGCATTGCCGCCGGCCGCTGGAATAAGAATCGCAAGGTGGCCATCCGTAATAGCCGGATCGACACGACGATGACCATTTCCAAGGTCTTCGCCTCGGTCGAGCCTCGGCCCAGGGTCTTAGTGAACGCTTCGGCCATCGGCTACTACGGTAATCGCGGCGATGAATGGCTCGACGAGACGAGCAGATCCGGCAGCGGTGACTTTCTGTCGAGCGTTTGCCGCGATTGGGAGGCGGCAACTGAACCGGCGCGCGAGGCAGGCGTGCGCGTCGTGATGACGAGGTTCGGAGTCATCCTCAGCAAAGACGGTGGCGCGCTCGCCAAGATGCTCACCCCCTTTAAACTGGGGCTCGGCGGCGTCATTGGCTCTGGCCGACAGTACATGAGTTGGATCGCAATCGACGACGTCGTCGGCTCGATCTTGCACAGCGTGAATCATGCGGATCTTTCGGGACCGGTGAATGTCGTGGCGCCGCAGCCGGTGGCAAATGCCGAATTCACCAAGACGCTGGGATGCGTGCTTTCGCGGCCGACGATCTTCCCAATGCCCGCCTTCGCGGCCAAACTCGCCTTCGGCCAAATGGGTGAAGAGCTGCTGCTTGGCAGTCAGCGAGTTAGGCCCGCGAGGCTCACAGCGACAGGCTATGCGTTTCAGTACCCAGAACTGGAGACGGCGCTCAGGCATGTGCTCGCCTGATTTATTCTGAGTTTCTGTTTCTTCCGGGGTTCAACTTTTCTCAACATGAGTGATGCTGAAATAGAAACCAGTTCAGTTCGCGTGCGCGCCGTTAATGAAGCCACCGTGTGTACGGAGGGTCAATACATCCTGTACTGGATGATCGCCGCGCGGCGCACGCGTTGGAATTTCGCCTTTGAGCGTGCCGTGGAGTGGGCGAAGAAACTCGGCAAACCGCTAATCGTATTCGAGCCACTGCGAGTTGGTTACCTTTGGGCCAGCGATCGGCTGCATCGGTTTGTGATCGAGGGCATGCTCGACAATCGCGAGGCGCTCGCTGACACAACGGTCGCCTACTATCCGTATGTGGAACCGACGCCCGATGCCGACAAGGGGTTGCTCGCGGCGCTTGCAGAACGTGCCTGCGTTATTGTGACGGATGAGTTTCCCGCGTTTTTTTTGCCGCGAATGGTCACGGCAGCCGCACGGAGTCTGACCGTTCGCGTCGAGATGGTTGACACCAACGGCCTCTGGCCGCTGCACGCCACCAATCAAGTTTTCACGAGTGCCTATCAGTTCCGGCGGTTCCTTCAAAAGAATCTGCCGGAGCATCTGGAAGCCAGTCCCCGGGCAAATCCAGTGTCGCGAGTTGAATTGCCGCAGGCCAGGGTTCCGCGAGCGATTACGAACAATTGGCCGGTGGCGAAACTCGAACGGCTATTGGCCGACGGAGGTTTGTCCGACCTGCCGATAGATCATCGTGTTGGTCCCGCCTCCTTTCGCGGGGGGCCAGTCGCTGCCGGCAAAACGCTCAAACGATTCCTGGACCGCAATCTGGCACGCTATGGCGAGGATCGCAATGATCCTGAGGCCGACGTGGCCAGCGGGCTGTCTCCCTACCTGCACTTTGGCCAAATCTCCACGCATGAGATATTTCACAAGCTTACCGAGCTCGAAGGCTGGGGGCCAAAGAAACTCGCCGCCAAGGCCACCGGCAAGCGCGAGGGCTGGTGGGGCATGAGTCCGGCAGCCGAATCGTTTCTTGACGAACTCATTACCTGGCGCGAGCTGGGCTATAACATGTGCGCTCACCGCGACGACTACGACAAGTACGAGTCGCTGCCCGATTGGGCCCGCGTGACACTCGAGAAACATGCCCGCGACAAACGCACGCAGCATTACACGCTCCGTCAGCTCGAGCGGGCTGAGACGTACGACGAACTCTGGAATGCCGCCCAGCGGCAGCTCGTGCGCGAAGGGCGCATGCACAACTATCTGCGGATGCTGTGGGGCAAAAAGATCCTGGAGTGGACGCCCTCGCCGCGCGAGGCCCTGGCCGTGATGATCGAGCTCAACAATAAGTACGCTGTTGATGGGCGCGATCCGAATTCTTACAGCGGTATTTTCTGGTGCCTGGGGCGCTACGATCGCCCGTGGGGACCTGAGCGAAAGATCTTCGGCAAAATCCGCTACATGAGCTCCGAGAACACCGCCCGAAAACTGCATGTCGAGGGATACCTGGAGAGGTATGGCGGATAGTCACCGCAGCGGGCACAGCACGCCGCGATCCTGGGTTCGTCAAACTTGACGCTTGGCAAGGAATGCCAGCATTTCGCGGGAACCTGCAAAACCTTGGTCATATCAGGCGGGTTTGATATGATAGTGGAACGGCCAGTGCTGACTGACTTGCCAAGTTGCTCGTATTGGTCCCCGCCACGTTGCCTGCCCCCTGCCCTGCACCGGGCGATTGCTTCGCAAGTGAGTTAACTCCAGCACTCCGCAATCCGAGCGCTCCCAATGCCTCGACGTCTGACCGTACTCGCGAGCCTGACTCTAGCTGCCGTTCTTGGCTGGCCAGGCTTGGCATGCGGAGATGAGGTCGCAGCCGAGGCGAAGAAGCAATTCGCCGATTCACTCGCCCCGCTCTTCAAAGCACATTGCACGGCCTGCCATATGGGCGAAGAGCCGACTGGTGGCATGGCCTTCGACGCACTGTTCAAAGCCCTGGACGTTGCCAGCGATCGCGAGCAGTGGGACAAAATCGCTCAGAAACTGCATTCTGGAGAGATGCCGCCCGAGGGTGAAGAGCCGCTCGTGGATGGCGACAGGGCGAAGCTCACCGGGTGGATCGATGCGGAGCTGAACAAGACCGGCTGCGGCGACGGGCCGCGCGATCCGGGCCGCGTAACCATCCGCCGCTTGAACCGCAACGAATACAACAACACGATTCGCGATTTGCTGGGCGTCGACTTCCGGCCGGCGGACGATTTTCCCTCGGACGACGTTGGCTACGGGTTCGACAATATCGGCGACGTGCTTTCGATGCCGCCGATCTTGCTCGAGAAGTATCTGACCGCGGCCGAGAACATCACTACCCGCGTGCTCGGCGGTCAGCAAGTGAACCTGGTAACGAACGAGGTCACTGGCGGAGAGGTGCTCGCCGAAGGCGTGCGGATTATTACGAATGAATCCGTCGAAGTCAGCACACAGATGCGGATGCATGGGAAAGCCAAGTATCTGTTCCGCGTGCGAGCATGGGGCGACCAGGTGGGCGATGAGCCGGTGCGCATGGCCGTGTACCTCGACAAGAATCTCGTACGCGAGTTCGAGGTAAAAACGACGAGCGACAAACCGGAGGTCTATGAAGCCTGGTTCGACGGCAAGGGTGGTCGCCGGACCATCTCGCTCAAGTTCCAAAATGACTTCTATGACGATAAGCTCGATCCGCCGCAGGATCGCAATCTCTATCTGCGCGACATCGAAGTAACTGGCCCCTACCCCGACACCGTGCAGCGCATTTTGGCCAAGGAGTACACGCCCGAGACACGGCTCGCCGCGGCGCGCGAGATCCTGCACGACCTGATGTGGCGGGCGTACCGCCGGCCGGTGGAGGACGCGGAGCTGGATCGTGTGATGAAGCTGGTGGAATTCGCTGAGCGAGACGGCGAAAGCTTTGGCGTTGCGGTCAGCCTCGGGCTGCAAGCAATTCTCTGCTCGCCACATTTCTTATTTCGGGTTGAGTTGGACCCACAGCCGGGCGAGCCTGAAGTTCGCACGCTGAACGACTTCGAGGTGGCTACACGGCTAAGCTATTTCCTCTGGAGCAGCATGCCGGACGACGAGTTGTTCGAACTGGCCAAAGCCGGCACGCTGCGCACCGATGGCAACCTCGAAAAGCAGGTCCGCCGCATGTTGGCCGATGAGAAGGCCGACGCGCTGGTTGAGAATTTTGCCGGCCAGTGGCTGCAGCTCAGGAATCTGAAGATTGCCGCGCCCGATCGCGAAAAGTATCCCAGCTTTGACGAGCAGCTCAGACGCTCGATGCAGCGCGAGACGGAACTGTTCTTTGCCGAGATCATGCGCGAAGACCGCAGCGTGCTCGACTTCCTGAACGCAGACTACACGTTCGTCGACGAACGGTTGGCCGTGCACTATGGCATGCTCGACGTAAAGGGCAAGGAGTTTCGAAAGGTCTCGCTCAACCCGGCTCAGCGCGGCGGCGTGCTCACGCAGGCCAGCGTCCTCACGGTCACGTCGAATCCGACACGCACGTCGCCCGTGAAACGCGGCAAATGGGTACTGGAGAACTTGTTCGGCACACCGCCTCCGCCTCCGCCGCCCGATGTGCCGGAGCTGGAAGAGGCGGATGCGGCTGTCTCGGGAACGTTGCGTGAAAGGATGGAGCAGCACCGCGCGAATCCAAGCTGTGCCGTTTGTCACAATCGCATGGATCCGCTTGGTTTTGGCCTGGAGAACTTCGACGGTATCGGCGGCTGGCGTCACATGGATGGTCCGCACGAAATCGACGCCTCGGGCGAACTTCCTGGTGGCGAGAAGTTTGCCGGTCCTGGTGAGCTCAAGCAGATTTTGCTGGCGCGGCAGGGCGATTTCGTGAACTGCCTGGCCGAGAAACTGCTGACTTATGCCCTCGGCCGGGGGATCGAGTATAGTGATCGTTGCACGTTGGACGACATCGCCCGGGCAGCGAAAGAGCAGGACTACAAGTTTTCGAGCTTGGTGCTCGCAATTGTCGAGAGCGATGCGTTCCAGAAGCGGCGCGCGATAAGGAGTGAACCATGACGAAGAGTTGGCACATTTCGCGGCGCACAGTCCTCAAAGGTTTGGGGACTGCCGTGGCGCTACCGCTATTGGATGCGATGAAGCCTGCCTTGGCGCTGGCCGGCGAGAAGAAGGGTGTGCCAACGCGGATGGTGTTTGTCTACGTGCCCAACGGCAAGCACATGCCGGACTGGACGCCCGCGGCCGAAGGCGATAATTGGGAACTGCCCTATATCATGCAGCCACTCGCGGCAGTCAAGGATCGGCTGCTCGTGCTCACGGGACTCGCACAGCACCATGCCCGCGCCAACGGCGACGGACCGGGCGACCACGCCCGCGCACTGGCGGCGTTTCTCACCGGCACGCAGCCCCGCAAAACACACGGCGCCGACATTCGAACGGGCGTCTCCGTCGACCAGGTGGCCGCCCGCCAGGTGGGACAGCGCACTAAGTTCCCCTCGCTCGAACTCGGGTGTGATCGCGGCGCGCAAGCCGGCAATTGCGATTCTGGCTACAGTTGCTCGTACTCGACGAACATCTCGTGGCGCACGGAAACCACGCCGCAGGCTAAAGAGATCGACCCGAAGCTGGCGTTTGAGCGGTTGTTCTCGCAGGGGAAGCCAACCGAAAAGTACCGTGCGAGCGTGCTCGACGCCGTGCTGGGCGATGCCAGAGACTTGAAGCAGAAGCTGGGCGTTGGCGATCAACGCAAGCTGGAGGAGTATCTCACGTCGGTCCGCGAACTGGAAAAACAGATCGCGGCCTCCACGAAATTGCCAGCGCAGCCGCTACCGGACTACCCGAAGCCGGATGGCATCCCCGAGGACTACCAGCAGCACATCCGCTTGATGTACGACGTTATGACGCTGGCACTGCAGGCCGACCTGACTCGCGTGGGAACGTTTGTCGTGGCCAACGAGGGCAGTAACCGTTCCTATTCATTCATCGACGTACCGGACGGGCATCACGATCTGTCGCACCACGGCGGCGATGAAGCGAAGCAGATGAAGATTCGCGAGATCAATCTGTTCCACGTCAAGCAACTGGCGTACTTCCTGGAAAAGCTCAACGGCATTCAGGAAGGTGAGCGGACTCTGCTCGACAATTCGATGGTGCTTTACGGCAGCGGCATTGGAGACGGCAACCGCCACAATCATGACGATTTGCCGATTCTGGTCGCCGGACGCGGTGGCGATACCATCAAGAGTGGCCGGCACGTGAAGCTGGAAAAAGAGACGCCGCTCAATAATCTATTTCTCTCGATGCTCGACCGAATGGAGTCTTCGGTGAATGAACTGGGCGATGCCACTGGTCGATTGGACAATCTCATCTAGGGCTTGGTATGTCGTCGCCGCGTAGCGGCTAGCATCGCGGAGAGTAGGTCCACTTTTGCGACCCGCCCTGGCGGATGTGCGGGCCTTCTCAAGTTTGGCAACCGACGCTTACAGCCGGGCATACCTCCAGCAAATGCACGACCAGATCGCCAAGGTGGTGGTCGCACAACCGGATGTAAATGAGCTGTAAATCATGCATTCCAATCGACTTAGGCACGCCATGTGCGGAGTGGTCGTTGGCGTGAGGGCGGATCGAGTGGTACGTTAATGTGGGGCGCTCGCGCAGGATTTGCTAGGGCTCGCAGCGTCAAATCTTCAACTTGAACTTCAACTACAGGACTTGGCGATGGAAAACTCGGGACTCAATCGGCGTGACTTTCAGCGTCTTACGGCGGCCGCCGTGGGCGGACTGCTGGCGGGGGCTTCGCTCGGCTCATCAGCGCAGGCTGAAGATGCGAAACCACCCCAGAAAGACAAGAAGAAAAACCCCATTCTGGGCGAGCCGCACATCTGCCGTGGCATCAACATGTGCAAGGGGTTGGGTAGCACGAAAGATAATGCCTGTGCCGGACAGGGTGCCTGTGCCACCGCCAAGGCACACCTGTGCCACTATAAGAACGAGTGTCGCGGCCAGGGCGGCTGTGGCGCGAAGCCGGGCGAGAACGAGTGTAAAGGCAAGGGCGAGTGCGGCGTGCCGCTCTCAAGTGGCGCCTGGAAGAAGGCTCGCAAGCGCTTCGAAGAACTTATGAAGGCCGAAGGTAAAGAAGTTGGCCCCGCACCCGCGAAGAAGTCCTAAGCGACTCCGCTTTAGCTTCACGGTACAATTCACGGCACGAGTGGAACATCCACGTTCTGCTCGTGCCGTGTTTTTCTTTTTGTCGACGCTAGGACACGGAGTTTACGATGGCCACAGGCGCGCCACTGGGCATGGAGAATCTGGGTTTGGGGGTCGGACTACGCTCGGTCCATTTTCCCTACATCCTTGAGCATGCGCCGGAAGTCGACTGGTTCGAAGTGATTTCCGAAAACTTCATGGATTCCCGCGGCCGCGCTCGCTATGTCCTGGAAGCGATCGCCGAACGTTATCCCGTCGTCATGCATGGTGTGTCGCTCTCGATCGGCAGCACGGATCCCTTGAATTTCGAGTACCTGAAGAAGCTCCGGCGGCTCGCTGACGAAATCAACCCCCGATGGATTTCGGATCATTTGTGCTGGACGGGCGTGCTTGGTTTAAACGCGCATGACCTGCTGCCGCTGCCGCTCCACGAGGACTCGCTGGAACATGTGATTGCGCGGGTCAACATCGTGCAGGATTTTCTGGAACGGCCGCTGGTTCTGGAAAATCCTAGTTCGTACGTAACGTTTGCGGGTTCCACGCTCACTGAATGGGAGTTTCTTAACCAGTTGGCCGCGGCCACGAATTGCGGGCTGCTGCTCGACGTGAATAACGTGTACGTTTCGAGCGTCAACCATGATTTTGATCCTCGCGAGTATATCGAGTGCGTGCCGCATCACCGGGTCGTGCAATTTCACCTGGCCGGTCACACCGATTGCCGCACACACATTATCGACACGCACGACAACCACGTGATCGATCCGGTCTGGGAGCTTTATCGGCTGGCCCACCAGCGGACCGGCGGCGCGTCGACTCTGCTGGAATGGGACGCCAAAATTCCCGAGTTTCCCGTGGTGCATGCCGAGGTGCTCAAGGCCCGCCAGTATATGGGTGGCGAGGTCAACGAAGTGCCGCTGGTCAGGCCCGCCCCGGCCGCGGATGACGAACCGGTAGCCGCGGGCGTTTCGAATCCAATCTCTTACATCGTGCCCGAGATTCGTTAGTACGGAGCGAAGAGTGACTAACGATCCAGATGCCCTTGAATCCACCGATCCGAGCAAGCCGCCCGAGCCTCGGCTGGCACAGGTGCAGCGCTGGATGCAAACTATCCTGATGCACCCTGGCGGAGTGAGCGAGGGAGTCGAGTCTCCAGCCGCCCGGCGTGAGATCGAGATCACGCTGGACCGACTTCCCGAGGTCATCCTGCCCTCGCGAGCACTTTCAAGCGCGAATCGGCTCGAGATTTATGTGAACGCCTATCATGCCCGGCTGATGGAGTGCCTGGATGAAGAGTTTGCAGTCACGCGGTATGCCGTCGGCGAGGAACTGTTCGGGGCGCTCTCGTTCGGCTACCTGCAAAACTACCCTTCCGCGAGTTACACGCTTTGCGAACTGGGCCGACGTTTTCCGGCATTTCTCGCAGAAACGCGGCTGCACGCCCGAGAAACTCCGAAAGGTTCTGGCGACACATGGCCGGAATTCGTCATCGAGCTGGCCTCGCTCGAGCGGGCCCTGTACGAGGTCTATGGCGGTCCCGGGACGGAGCAGACGGGCTCACTCGATCCGGCCAGGCTGGCTGGGCTCGATCCGGAGGGGTGGCAGAAGATTCGCCTGACGCCGGCTCCCTGTCTGCGGCTGCTGGCATTCGGACATGATGTGAGCGGCTATTGGGGCGATCGGAAGGATGAACTCGCACCAGTTTTTCCCGTGGCTGAGCATCACTGGCTGGCCATCTGCCGGCGAGACTTCGTGGTTGAGAGGTTCGAATTGGACGAACCGCAGTACCTGCTGCTCATGGCATTGGCTCAGGGAGAGACATTACCTTCCGCAATTGCCGCGGCATCGGCCGTTGCGCCCGTAAACGAGCTCGAGGAGAATCTGGGCGCCTGGTTTGCCGGCTGGATGGCAGGCGGCTTTTTCGCCGCTCTGGCTTAATAGCACACCCGTGCCGAATTCTTCCTTTCACCTCGGTCCGGCGCCGGCGTGCCCGGTGTTTAAGCTGTAAGCGTTGTAACGGCTGGCTCGGGAATAATTGTCCGGCGGCGGTCCGAAAGTAACGCGAGCGCCACCACGGAACTGCGCGAACAGAGAAGAAAGAGGTCGGAGCCGCACGGACAGGCATGGGGCAAGAAACTCGCGACAAGGCGAGTTTGGCCTGGCGGCACTTCGAGGCACTGCGCGCGAGCCAAAACCACGGCTCGACGCCGCATTATCGCGGCGCGCACCGACCAGCATCTTCACCCTGTCACGCTGTGCCGGATGGGTAATTTTTCCGAAGTTTTTCGGAGAAATCGCCAAGCGGGACTTGAATCGTTGTAGGGCGTGTGCGCATATGGAGAGGTTGGCACCTCGGACGATGCCCCAGGAACAGGCAGCGTCCTTCCGCTCGATGCATACGCACTCCCCCTGATTCGCCTTCCTGCGCGCCCCGGCGCGTCTGTTGGTTCAAGAAACAAGCGCAGTGATGAAGTCGGGTGTGAATATAGATAAATTGGGGTATTTGGATTGTCTTGCCATTTAACGGCAAGCATAATCTCTACTCCCCCTCTATCGGAACTTCTCAGAGAACAGGTTTCGTAAAGCACCAGGAAAGCTATCCATGGCGATCTGGCAGAGTATTTCGGGTCGGCGCGCACTCGAGCAGTGGAAGTCACGCAAGATTTTTTCGACCCGAGCCCCGCGTAAAGCGAAGCGCAGTCTGGGCCTGGAGCCATTCGAAGAACGCCTGTTGATGGCGATCGATGGTCCGCAGCTCCTGGCGGCCATTCCGGCAACGGGCATCGTCATCAACGACGATACAATTCTGTCGCAGGCCCCGCGCGAAATCCTGCTGCGATTCAGCGCCCCCATCGACGCAACAACGGTCAGCAACGCCTCGATCCAGTTCCTCCGCAGTTCGGACACGACTTGGGGCAACGGCAACGACGTCGCCATCACGCCCGGCTATATCGGTGTCGATAATCCCAACTTCCCAAACGAAGTTGTCGTGCGGTTCAACGAGAACCTGCCGGATGCGAACTATCGGATGATTATCGTTGGCAGCGGCGCCAATCCTTTGGAGGATACCGCTGGCAAAGCGTTCCAGGACGGCACCAACCTGACACGCAATTTCGAGCTCGACCTGGCGCCGCAGGTGGTGGCCATCGTCCCGCAGCCGATCACGCGCGATGCACAGGGCAAGCTCTCGCTTGAGAATCAGAATAAGATCGAGGTGTATTTCAACGTCAACGATCCGCTCAATCAGGCGTCGGCTCAGAATCCGGCCAATTACCAGCTCATCCGCACGAGCGATGTAAATACGGCCAATCCCACGGCCAGCACGCTCGACGACGTTCGCTTCAATCCGCAGTCGGTGACTTACGACTCGATCACGGGCAAGGCGACATTGACCTTCGCCACCGACGCGCTCACCGCCGTGGGCACCTATCGCCTCCGCATCGGCACGAGCGAAGCCCTGGCCACCAGCTTCACAAACCTCTCGCCGGGGACGGCAGGCGATGCCTTCGCGACCGCGGCCCAATTGAACAATCCTTTCACTAGCGGTCTCGGCACCAAGACCGTAGCCATCACCAGCACGATCGGCAGCGTCGCCACCAGCGCCGTCTGGCCAGGGTCACCCCTGGAACCAGGCGAGCGCGAAGATTACAGGGCTGATGGCGCTGCTAGTGCCCATGTCAACGGAGGTCCCAACACCAGCGCGGTCCAGATCAAGGCGTACAACTTCCAGTCGCAGTTCGGCACGCTGAACGGCATCCCGCAATTCAACCTGATCACCGAAGCTCAGAAGGATCGAGTCCGCGAGGTCTTCGAGTACTACGGTTACTACCTCGGCGTGCAGTTCGTGGAAACCGCCAGCGAAGGCTTTACGATCGCCGTCGGCGATCCGCGCGTGCTCATCGACAACCTCGAAGTTGGTGGTGTCGCCGGCGGCAGCCTTGCGATCATGAATTCGATCGTCAATTGGGGTGCCAGCGAAACACGCGGTGCATTCTTCCGCACGACGATGCACGAGATCGGCCACTTACTTGGCCTGGGGCACAACTACGAAGCCCCGGCCATCCAGGGTAGCGGCATCAGCGACGGCGTACTCCCCGGTGACTTCGACATCCTTTACGGCAAGTACCTCTGGCCGACCCTGGGCAACGACATCAATGTCTACAAATTCTCGCTCGCCACGGCCGGGCGGTTGAATATCGAGACGATTGCCGAGCGAATGCGCGCCGTCGGTGTGGCCGGGACAGACAGCACACTCGATAGCGTGATCACGGTCTACGACCTGGCCGGAAACATCATCGCCCGCAATGACGACTACTTCGGCAAGGACTCGTTCCTGCAGCTCGATCTGAGCGACGGTACCTACTACGTTGCCGTGACCAGCACGGGAAACACCAATTTCGATCCCCGAGTTGCCAAGAGCGGCGCCGGCGGAACCACGGTTGGAGACTTTCAACTGCGGATGAGCTTCACGCCCACGACGGCCACTGCGGACGGCATTCGTGACCTGTCGGACAACCGCTTGGACGGCGATAACGATGGCGTGGCAGGCGGCGTGAACAACTTCTGGTTCAAGGTGGCCGACACGCGGTACGTGGATAAAGCTTCGACCGGCGGAACGGGCTCGCTCGGCTCGATCACGAACCCTTACACCCGGATCAGCGATGCCCTGGCGGCAGCACCCGTGGGGACGATCGTGCGCATCGTGGGCAATGGCGGCGCTGACGGAAACCTGGCCACGGTCGGCGACAACGCTGCATATAACATCGGCTTCGACGCCATTGGCGGAGCTCTTTCCGACGGCACGCGTTTTGAAATTCCGCGCGGCGTCACGGTCATGGTCGATGCCGGCGCAATCCTGAAGCTGCGGGGGGCGAACGTCAACGCCGGGTCGGTCGATCCCACGAGCATCGACCGCTCGCAAGGCGCATTGCAAGTACTTGGCACGCCCACGAATCAGGTTTACTTCACCTCTTATTACGACAATACGATTGGCGCTCCCGTGCCAAATCTCCCTGGCGTGACCAAGGGCAACTGGGGCGGCATTGTCTTCCGCAACGACTCGGACCTCGAAGCCAACGGCGTATTCCTCAATTACGTCAACATGGCACGCATCAGTTACGGCGGCGGCACAGTGACCGTCAACGGCGAGACCGACGTCTATCGGCCCATTCACATGGAAACCGCCCGGCCGACGCTCACCTTCAACACGGTGATCGATAGCGCTGATGCCGCCATGTCGGCCACCCCCAATAGCTTCGAAGAGAGCCAGTTTCAGGGGGCTGCTTACTACGCGGACTACACCCGCATCGGTCCCAAGATTTATGGCAACACGCTCACGCAAAACTCACTTAACGGCCTGTACATTGCGATCGAGACCAGTTCGCAGACCGGTCGCGTGCTGGACGAGTTGACGGTCACTGGCCGAATCGCCAACACCGACATCGTGCACATTCTCACCGAAACCTTGGTGATCAATGGCAATCCTGGCGGAATGACAGGCTCTGTCGGCAGCCCGCAGTCGCGCCCCAGTGGCAGCCTGATCATCGATCCGGGCACGGTGTTCAAGCTTTCGGGTGGTCGTTTCGAGACGGAAGTCGGTGGCACCTTGATTGCCGAGGGGACCCTCAACCGGCCGATCATTTTCACTTCGCTGTACGATGACCGCTATGGTCGCAGTGGCAGCTCGGATACGAGCAACAACGGTAATCCTTCGCAACCAGACGTGGTGGGACCGACGGCGGGCGACTGGGGTGGTTTCTTGTTTGGCCCCACCTCGACGGCCAGTCTGGATTACACGTTGGTCGCCTTCGCCGGCGGCGATGTGCGATTCGAAGGTTTCTTGAGCTCGATGGATCCGATCGAGATCCACCAAGCCAAGGTGCGCGTCGCCAACTCGACGTTCCAGGCGAACCGATTAGCCGGCGGTGGTGAACGCAACGGTCGTGGTAGCTCGGATGCCGCGGTGATCTATATTCGCGGTGCGCAACCGGTCATCCTGAATAACATCTTCGAAGGCAATCTGGGCGGAGCCGCCATCAGCGTGAATGTCAACTCGCTCAATGCAACGCTCGTTGACGATTGGGGACGCAGTCGCGGTGCAATTGGACTGGCCGGCTCCTTCCCCAAGAACACCGGTCCGCTCATTCGCAACAACCTGGTTGGCGACAACTCGATCAACGGCATGGTCGTGCGCGGCGGACTGATCACCACCAATTCGATCTGGGACGATACGGACATCGTACACGTTGTGCGCGACTCGGTTACAACCGGCAATCAGCAGTCGCTCAGCGGAACGCTCCGTCTGCAGAGCAGCCCGACCGAGAGCCTGGTCGTCAAGGTGCTCGGCACCAACGTCGATATCGTGGCTGGCGGCGAGGCGCTCGACATCCGCGATCGCCTGGGCGGCAGCTTACAGATCGTCGGAACGGCGGGGCACCCCGTGGTGATCACCTCGCTCAAGGACGATACCGTCGGCGCCGGTCTGACTCCGCAGGGGCAGCCGCAAAAGGATACTCGCAACACCAAGGGCGTGATCGCCCCGGTTCCAGCCAACAGCGCCACCACGGGACCCATCTTTCTCGATACGGCGGCCCGCGATGTTCACGGTCGGTCGTCGGCAGGTCTCGACGGTTGGGACACGCTCCGAGACGAACTCCGGTACGTGTTTGAAAACTCGAAGGTAGTCAATAAGCCGAACAGCATTCTGGTGATCGGCTGGGAAACGGCTCCCGAGCCATTCGATGATCTGGGCGTGCCCTACAGTGCGAATGCCATTCGCTGGGCCGCGGGGCAGCTTGGTCTGCAGGTTACCTTCGCCGATGATGGGCCCGAGATCGCCGGCGGCATTGCCAATGCGGTCAATGGCCAATATGCGGCAATCTTCATTCCCTCCCATGGCAATCCTCCAAGCTCGCCCGACGTTGGTCCGGGCTATCCGCTGCCAGTAGGGCGAGCCCAGGAACACGCGAACATCAAGTGGTGGGGCGGCGTGTCCGACTTACACCTGGAAACGCTGAACGACGCCGGCGTCAAAGCAAATCTGATCAACTACCTCGATAATAAGGGTGGTGGCCTGCTGGCGATGGCGCTGGACAGCTCGGACGTGAAGTACAACTTCCTCGCCGGCTTTACGCTTCGCGCTGGCGGTGGCAACGTCATGTCCGCGACCGCGGCCAGTATCGACGGCTTCACGGCCGCGGAAATCAGCGAGGGTGACCTGAACATCGGTACTCCGTACCGCAGCACCTTCGAAGGGCCCAGCGGTTTCAATCGCTTCGTACCCTGGGCGGTCGATTCGGTGACCGGCGAGGTCGCCATTTTGGGACGTGTCGCTGGCGGCCCGGTGATCGGCCCTGCACAAGACATCGTTCGGGCAGGGGACTGGGGCAGCGTCCGGCTCGATCTGTACAGCAACGATACGAATGTCGAGATCGTCAACGAGATCGAACAAAGCTTTCCCTCGAGTGGGGATGCAAATCAAACGCCCAATACCGCACAGTCCATCGGCGAATTAGCCAAGGATCTGCTCAGCGGCAACGACAACGTTCGTCTCGGATTTGAGATCTATGGCGGCCTGAGCCAGGCGACCGACAGCCCCGGCGGAGCCGACGTCGACGTTTACAGTTTCCGAGCGACAGCCGGAACCATGGTGTGGTTCGACATCGATCGCACCGCCACATCGCTCGACTCCGTGTTGGAGTTAGTTGATGCCAACGGCGCTGTCATTGCTCGCAGCAACGATTCGCTGGCGGAAGACGGCAATCCGTCGCTGCTCGTCGGATCAGCCAAACGGATGCGCTCCGGCGCCGAACTGACCAGTGCCTTCTCGAATCCCGACTTCTACTCGACCAACGAGAAGGATGCCGGGATGCGGGTGCAGCTCACTGGGACCGTCGGCAGCGTGAACACCTACTACGTCCGAGTGCGTTCGAACAGCGCTAACTTGAACAACTTAACGGGCGGCATCACCAAGGGCAGCTACGTGCTGCAAGTCCGACTGCAGGAGATTGATCAGTTCGCCGGTTCCACGATCCGCTACGCTGACATTCGCTATGCGAACAATGGCATCGAGATCATCGGCAAGCCGCAGCAGTCGGCCCTGGTGTCAAACACGAAGCAAACGACGATCCAGACTTTCGACGAAAACGGCTTCTTCGTAGATGGCAATCGCTCGTTCGAGAACGCTCAAGACCTGGGGAACTTGCTCGAGTCGGACAACAGCACGATCGAAGTCGCGGGCAACTTGACCACCGGGGCAGACTGGTACAAGTTCAACGTGAACTTTGAACAGGTTCAGGCGTTTGGCGACATCCAGACTTACTTTGCCGCGATGCTGCAGATCAACTTTGCCGATGGTCTGGGTCGCCCCGACACGACGCTGTCGCTGTATGACTCGACCGGCACGCTGATCATGATTGCCCGTGATGGCGAGATCGCCGATTCGCAGCCGCGCCCGAACGTGGGTGGCATTGGCAACGACACGACCAATCTTCGGCACGGGTCTTACGGCGTGTTCGATCCGACTTTGGGTTCCGTGGTTCTGCCGGGTGGCGGACCGACCGCTAGTAGCCCGGTAGCCACCTATTACGTCGCCGTCAGTTCGGCTGCGGCGCTTCCGGACCAGCTCATGGCGAGCTTCATGGAAGATAGCATCAATCCGCTCGTACGGTTGGAGCCGGTGGACTCGACCAGGCGGATCATCGACGACCGCGTCGGTTCCAGCGGTGCCGGTATCACCACCGCGGCAAGTTCCGGGCAATTGTTCGGAGGCGGTCTTTCCAACTACGTCGACGACTACCATCTGGGCGACGTGGTGATGTTCGTAAATCAGATTCAAAATGGCAATCAGCGGCTGGTCACCGTGAATCCATTCACGGGGCAGGTGACGACCACCGGTGGAGTCGGCCTGACGGCCCAGGGCGAGAACCAGATTGCGATGCGGAACGACGGCCAGCTTATGGCCTTGGAGTATGGGACTACGAATCCCTCGTCCGGCAATTACTCGCAAATCAATACCGCGACGGGCTCCTTGACGGACCGGGGAGACGACGGGACGCTGTTGTCGGTCGTCAGCGGCCCACGCGAGCCCGGCGAACCCTGGCCCACGCAACAGACGTCATCGCCGCTGCAGTATACGGCGATGACGTTCTTTTCCCCGTCACAGAGTTCCGGCCAGCGCAAGCTGTTCGCGATGTCTCAGCGAACGACTTCACCGGGGCCCGGCGGTCTGATGCAGAACATCCTTGTCGAGCTTGATCCGGATACGGGCGAGGCGCTGCACATCTCAGACGAGGGGCCCTGGAACGCGAATTCGTCAGGTGGTCCGCGCTCGCTAACCAACTTTGTCCCGCTGGGCATTTTGACGGTTGGGGGTGCGAACGATATCGCCGACCAGATGGTTGGCATGGCGATCGTCGGCGGCGAGATGTACACCATCACCGCAGATGGCCGGCTGTTTCGCTTGTCCAACAATTGGAACGTCAACGAGGCCACGGACAGCGTCAACATCGATGGCACTTTTCCGCCGAAGCAAATCGCGATCGGCGGTCGCACTCTTACGACGATGGTGGCTGGTCCGCAGAATGTCGAAGGTGGCGCCTACGCCAACATGCTGTTTGCCATGGACACCGAAGGCCGGATGTACGCCTTCGATACCAACGGCAACATGCGCGGCGTGTTCGTTGACGGTTCGGCGTCGCTCGATACGGGGCTACAAAGCGTTCACGGCATCGCACTTTCGCCGTTTGACTACAACCTGTGGGGCGCAACGACGAACCGAGCCGCCGACGCCGGCCACGGCATCGAATCCGCGTACCATGGCGCGAGAAACCGCGAAGTCACCGCCCAGCTGACCAACGGGGGCACCAGCTACTACTTTGGCGTGACGGGCAGTCAGCCGCTCGGCGGGGCCATCGGTAGCAACACCGACTTGCAGGGCAGCTACGCGGTTCCAGGTGGCACCTACGGTAGTATCACGTCGGACACCTTCGATCTCGCAGGCTACAGCGCCTACGACAAGCCGACGCTGTATTTCAACTACTTCCTCGACACACCGGACAATAACTCGGTACGCACCCCGACAAACTCCGCCACCGACGCCTTCCGCGTTTATGCTTCGACGGATGGCGTGGGCTGGAGCTTGCTGGCAACCAGCAACGTCGTCCCCGGAAGCAACGAGAGCCCCTCGTTCAACACACCCAGTGGTGGCTCGTACACGGGTGGGGGCTCCCTGGCTGAGAAGCAAAGAGTGCAAAGTCTCTGGGACAGCACCACGCTGGAAGGCTCCGACGAAGTCGTGTGGCGACAAGCCCGCGTCGACCTGGGCGATTTTGCTGGTCAGAGCAACATCCGGCTTCGGTTCCAGTTTTCGACCGCCGGATCAATGGGCTCCGATTTCGGACAGCTCGGACAAGTGCTAAGCACGATCCCCGGCAGCAAGATTGCCAATAATTCGGAGTTCACCGTCGCTGGCATTGGCCCCGGCGGTCCTGCGATCGTGACCTATCGACTAGTCAAGAGTGCGCCATCCGCTCCGAATGATATCCAAATCAGCGATAACGATACGGCCGAACAAGTGGCGCGAAAGATTGCCGCGGCACTCGATGTCTCGTTTACGGATCCGGCCTTGGATGATCCCAATTCTTTCACCACGGCGAAAGTCGTCGGCGGAGAGCTGCGGTTCTTCGGCACCCACACAGTTACCGATGCAGGGCCCTTCAGGTTCTCGACGAATGTTCAGTACACGGGCGACGAATATGGCAACCTGGGTTCGCGCACCCGAGACCGCACGGGCGTGTTCTTCGAGGGCGTGTACCTGGACGACTTCATCGTCGGTTTCGCTTCGCGCGGCGAAATGGTAACGAATGCCGAAGCGACCCAAGAATTTGTACCTGTTCCGAAACCGTCCTACCTGCCGTCGCAAATTGTCTCTGGCGCTTACCAACTTCAGATCCGTCCCGCGGATCGCTACACGGCAGTCGGCTCCAATGGGTTTGATCTGGCCACTGCCTTTGACGTCAACGATCGTCTCGCCCAGGGCTTTACTCTGGTTACAAAGTCACCGTCGCTCGATTTGGATGGGATTTCCTTCGACATCGACGATGGTTTGCTGAAGCTGACCTTTGAGTTCGATACCGACTCGAATCAGAGCGTTCCCAATAGTGTGCTCATTTCGGTGAGCGGCCTGACCACCGAAGCCCAGGTTGCCCAGGCAATTGCCAATGCCATCAATGGCACTGTCACAAGCCGTGGCTTCAAGGTCCGCGCCCGCGCCGCCAACAATGGCGCCCGGGTCGACCTGTTCGATGCCCTGCAAGTCTTCACGGACTTCCCCGCTGCTCCCGGAATCATCAAGTTCGACGGTGTCGGCGACACTCGGCCGCAAGCCAGTGCTATTCCGCCAGGCCAGACGATCGTGCAGAACGCGACGGTCAGCCATTCGTTCGGCGTTGGTATTCAGGTCGTGCCGAAGATGAATCAGATCGATGAGACGGGCTTCGCAGGAACTGCGTGGGGCCTGTTCCCGATCGGCGTGGCAGGCAACGTGGGCGCTACGGGACTATTGCCGGCTGTTAACTCGCGAGGATGGGTGCCCGGTGTCACGCTCAAGAATAACCTGGTTATCGACAGCGGACGCACCGGAATTCAAGTCGGCGGCGACCCGAATGCCGACTTTACGTACAACACGCGAGAATCTGATGATCGGTTCTTCTATCGAGATGGCAATCCGATTTTCAGGCGCGACATCGAGCTGTTCGTGCCGTTCGTACGGGTGGTCAACAACACGGTCTATCAAGCCCGAATCGGCATCGCGGCGAGTAACACGTCGAGTCCGTCGATTCTTAACAACGTGATTGCGAATATCACGGAAGTGCCACAGATCAGCGCCTTCGGCGGGATTGGCGCCGCGATCTACGTCGACGCCGCTTCAGCCGCGAGCGGGGCGGTCGTGAGTGCCAACGTCTACCAAAACAATCGGAAGAATCTGGCTGGAGGAAGCGAAACGCTGGCGATCGTCCTGGGGGCGGATGAACCGCTGTTCGTCAATGAGGACGCCGGCAACTTCTATCTCGACGCTGCCAGTAAGGCCATCGACAGCAGTATCGACTCGCTGCTGGATCGGGCGGAACTGCTCAACGTCATCTCGCCGGTGGGATTCGCGCCTTCACCGATTCTGGCACCGCCGGGCGATTTGCTCGGTCAGCAGCGAGTGGACGATCCTACCGTCGCACCGCCCGCGGGCGTGGGCGGCAATGCGTTCAAGGATCGCGGTGCCCTGGAGCGAGCCGACTTCCTCGGACCAACGGCCCAACTCATCAATCCCGTCGACAACGATGCCACTGGCAATGATCGCAACACGGCCGCAAACCAGGTCACCTTGCTCAACGCACTGCTCACCGACTTCTCGATCCAGTTGCTGGACGGGGGCGTCGGCATCGATGCGACCACCGTGCTGCCCGCGAGTTTCGTCGTGACCCGCACGGTAAACGGAGTCGCCACGCCACTCGTCGCGGGGTTGGATTACCTGCTGTCGTACGACACGAACAGTCGGATCGCACGGCTCATTCCCGCCCAAGGGCTGTGGATCAACGGCATCTACGAGATCATCTTGGACAATGCGGGCGAGAATGCGATTGCCGACATCGCGGGCAATGTGCTGCAAAACAACACGACGGACGGCGTTGTGAAGTTTGTTGTCAATCTGACCGATACGATCACCAGCCCGTGGCAGAACCCGAACAATTCGGTCGACGTCAATGACGATGGTCGGGTCAACGGCTCCGATCTGCTATTGCTCATCAATCGGATCCTACTCGGAGGTCAGGGACAGTTGCCGCTCGTGGCGACGCCTCCGCCGTACTACGATCCTTCGGGCGACGGGCGTCTGAATTCGACGGACTTGCAGCAAGTCATCAACTACATCTTGCTGAATGCGTCGCCGAGCGCCGCACCACTGACGGCAATCGCCGACGAATCGAGCCCGGAAGTTACCCCGCTGGCTGCCTTGCCAGGTATGGACGATGCCAACGCCATCTCGATCGGGTTGGCCACGAGCCAGCAGAAGTCAGCGCCGGCCGACGAACCCGACTTCGCACCCGCGGTGGCGGAGTCTGATGCTCCGAGCAGCTTGAGCTCGCGTTCGGTTGACCGGGTAATGTACGAAGAGATGCCGCGGTTCGAGGGCGTCGACGGATCCGAGTCCTGGGATGCCGATCTGGATGGCATTTTGGGAGATCTCGATGATGAACTGGAAACCCGAGTTTCCGTGTGATGAAGTTTTGAGTGTGAAATCGTGACGATAGTTTTGAGCGAATTGGAATAGTGAGAACCGTTGCGGCAGCGACCTTCTGCCGCACCGATCTGGCTGACACATAGAGAAGGCAACCATGAAACTGAACCGCCGTCGCCGAGCGACTTCAACCCGCCGACCTTCCGCCGCGCGCCGTTTGAGCCTGGGTCGTCGCACGGGAACGCTTGAACTGCTGGAACGTCGCGAAATGTTGGCCGGCGACATCGTCTCGGGCTGGCACAACACGCTCTATCCGGCCGACGTTAATTTCGACCAGCGTTTGAACACCAGCGATCTGCTCGCGGTGTTCAATGATCTGCTGACGAATGGCGCCCGGGGACTGTCTGTCGACCAGGCCACGCCTTTGTCGTCGACGGCAGGCGCACCCCGTCCGTCCTATGTGGATGTCACGGGTGATGGCCGGGTGAATTCGGCGGATGCCCTGGCGGTGATCAATCAGCTCTTAGCCGAACCGATCCTGCGGATCAGCACCGTCGTAACAGACTTGAGTGGCAACGAGATCACGCAGATTTCCGTCGGCCAGCAGTTCAAGCTGCAGACGATCGTTCAAGATATTCGCGATCCGGCCCCGACGAATCCAAATTTCCGCGGGGTGAACTCGGCCGCCACAGACATCTTCTTCAATTCAAGTTTGTCGTCGATCAATACTTCACAAACTCCCGAAGTTGGCGCATTCTTTAATCTGTCGTCCGACTTCACCCTCGCACAGGGTCGAGTTATCGGCTTCGCCGGCTCGGGCAATCTGACTGGCCCTGGCAACGATCCGCAGTTCCTGTTCAGTGTCGTGCTGACCGCGACGGCGGCCGGCATTCAGACGTTCACGCCCACGTTGGACACAACCAATCTGGATCACGTTAACGGCGTCTACACGGCAACGACGCCTCTGCCGCCGGAGAACGTGGTGTTTGTGGGCGACACGCTCGAGATCATCGGCACAAGCGTACCCCAGTTCTCGATTTCGGACGTTACCCAATCAGAAACGAACGCCGATAACGCATTCCAATTCACGGTTACCCTCTCGGAAGCACTGGCCGAGCAAGCCACCGTCGCGTTTGCCACCAGCAATGGCACTGCTGTTGCTCCCGACGACTACACGGCCACCAGCGGCACGTTGACTTTCGCGCCCGGCCAGACGACGGCCGTGATCAGTGTCACGGTCAAGGGCGACCAGAACGTCGAACTTAACGAGACTTTTAGCGTCAACCTGTCGGGCAATAGCGCTAACACCGATCTGGGTGACGCAACCGGTTTGGGGACAATCCTGAATGACGACATCCTCGGATCGCTCTCGATCACCGGCAGCCAAGTCGACGCCATCGCCGGCAGCACCACGCAAGCCTCTTTCACCGTAACGCTGGCATCGCCGCCCGCGGGCGCGGTCACCGTGCAATATGCCACCGCCAATGATTCGGCAGAGTCCGGTTCAGACTACACTGCGACCAGCGGCACGCTGACCTTCAACCCCGGCGGTCCGCTGACACAAGTCGTTCCCGTCACGATCCTCGGCGACACGACCGTCGAAGCGGTCGAACAATTCTTCGTCAATTTGAGCTCTCCCTCGTTCAACGCCGAGATCGCCACCGGTCAGGCCGTCATCGTGATCAATCCGGCGCTGACGGGAGTTGAAGTGTCCGTTGGTCCGGATATTCAGGCCGACGAGGGCAATTCTGGTTCGCAAGATTACGTCTTCACGGTGAGCCTCTCGGAAATCTCCAGCGAACAGGTCCTCGTCACATACGCCACGCAAGATGGTACAGCTGAAGTCGCCGATGGTGACTACAACGCCGTGAGCGGCACGCTCACCTTCGCGCCGGGCGAAACCACGAAGCTCGTGACGGTCCAGGTGGTCGGCGACCTGACGACCGAACCGAACGAATCGTTTACAATCAACGTCGACGCGATCTCAGGCTCCACAAGTTCTGATTCGGCGACGCTGACGATTGTTGACGATGACGGACCGGCGACGATCAGCGTCCAGAACGACGTGACGGTTTCGGCTGGATCAAATCCCACCTCAGCCGTGTTCACGGTGACATTAAGCGGATTGGTGACTCAGCCGGTCTCGGTTGGTTATGCGACCAGCAATGGCACGGCAACCGCCGGCGTCGACTATCTGCAGGCGACCGGCAATCTGCTGTTCTTGCCCGACGGACCTCGCAGCCAAACGGTCACAGTCACCATTCTCAGCAGCAGCGGACCGAAGCCCGATCAGTCGTTCTTCCTGAACCTGTCGAGCGTTACTCCGCCGGGCGTGATTATTGGCGACGATCTGGCCGTGGGCACGATTATCACGCAGGGACTTTCGATCTCCGACGCGGTCGTCGTCGAAGGCAATGGCGGCACGAGCAATGCCGTGTTCACTGTTTCGCTCTCGCGACCGTCGCAAGACACCGTCACTGTGGTGTATAGCACGGAGGATCTTACGGCCACGATCGCCGACGGTGACTACCAGCAGGGAGTGGGCACCCTGACCTTCGCCCCTGGCATCACGTCGCAATTGGTGACGGTGCTTGTCAACGGCGACACGGACGTCGAATCGAATGAGACCTTCCGAGTCAAACTCTCGGAAGCCACCGGCGTTCCCATCTTTAACAGCCTGGGCACCGGCACGATCGTCAATGACGATGGCAGCAGCGTATCGTATCGGCTGGCCCTTAGAGACACACTTAATAACGAGATTCCGCTCAATCAGCAATTGGATGTGGGCGACGAATTCTTCCTCGAAGTTTACGTGCAGGACGTGCAGGGTAACGCAACCGGCGTGGCTCAGGCATTCCTCGACGTCACCTACGACGAGGCCTTGCTGGATGTCGACCCGAGCACGCTGATGTTCGGCACGTTCTACAGCACCACCTTTACGTTCTCTGATTTTGAGCCCGGCCTGCTGAACGATTTTGGCGCGTTTGGAAGCATCGTCGGTCCGCCGGTCCCGGCCAATACCGAACTGCTGCTCTACAAGGTTCTGTTCCGGGCGACGGACGTCGGCCTGGTGAGCTTCGATGGCTCGGTGGACGAAGCCGATCTGGATGAGGATCACTTCACGTTGCTGTACGGATCGCCCAATGCGGCACCCGTGCCGTCGTCGCAGATCACGGTTCAAGATCGTGAAGTGAACATCGGCGCCAACGTGATCACGGTGGCCGACGCACAAGTGGATGAAGACGCCGGCACGATGGTCTTCACCGTGACGCGCTTCCTGCCCAGCAATGAGACAGCCACTGTGGTGTTCAGCACCCAGAATGGCACGGCGACCGCCGGCCAAGACTTCACAGCTACCAGCGGAACACTCACGTTCGCTCCCGGCACCACTGTGCAACTCGTGACCGTTCAGATCACCAACGACACTCTCGACGAGCCGGACGAAACATTCTCGCTCGTGCTGAGCAATCCGACGGGCGCCGATGTCTCTGCCGCGGCCGGTACCGGCACGATCATCGATGACGATGTTCCCGTGAGCGTCTCGGTGTCGGGTGGTTCGGCGGACGAAGGTCAGGACGTTGTGTTTAACGTCAGCCTCTCAGCGCCCAGCGGCAAGACGGTTACCGTGGCCTACTCCACCTCGGGCAGCGGCACGGCCACGTCGGGCGTCGACTACACGCCAGTCACAGGTACGCTTACGTTCGCGCCCGGCGTCACCCAGCAGAGTGTGACCGTGCCGACCTTGAGCGACATCGTGCTCGAAGCTAACGAAACGTTCCAGCTCGTGCTCAGCAACCCGATCAACTCGTCGCTCGGAACAGCACAGGGCACTGGTACGATCATCGACGTTCCGCCGGCCGGGATCTCGGGCTATGTCTATGTCGATATGAACAACAACGGCCTCAAGGACGCCAATGAAACGGGCATCCAGGGTTCGATTGTCACCGCCACCAATACGCAGAGTGGCATAAGCCAAAGCGCGCTCACTGGTGCCGATGGATCCTTTACGTTCGTCGGTTTGATTCCCGGCACGTACTCGCTCAAGCAAACACAGCCCGGCTTCTACAATGACGGCCGCGATACGCGGTTTGGCGTGGAGTCTGCGCTGAACGATGAGTTCACGGGCATCGTACTCTCGCCCAGCGAGGCCGAGTCTGGTTATCACTTCGGCGAACGCGGAATTCGTAGCGAGTTCCTCTCGGTGTTCCTCAACCGCCGGGCGCTGTTTGCCTCGGCTGTCGTGGGCGGCGGATTCGTGCCCACGATCGACGCGCCGGGCACGGTGCTCGACCTGCGAACGGGCGACGTTTGGGTTTCGTTCGATGGTGCCTGGGACGGGCTCCGACAGATTGACGCCCTGTACAACGCCGCCGGCGGTTCGGTGTTTATGAAGCTCTACAACAACCGGATGGAGGAAGTCGCCCTCTCGGCTCCCTCGGCTACCGGTTCGGTCCTGTTCTACAACGGTACCCTGGGGGACACGTACTTCCTCAAGATCACCGGTTCGAACCCGAATGTGGTGATCGAGTACTCCACGCCGAGCGCCGTGAATCTGCCCAACTCGTTGAACACCGGCGGCTCGAGCGGCGGTTCGTCATCGAACGGCTCAAGTTCGGGCTCTTCGGGTGGTGGGTCGACTGGTTTCAACCGGTTTGCCATTCCGATGACGGCTGCACCCGACGCCGATCCGCTAGTTGCCGATGAAAACAATGAGGACGGGACTTCGGAAGAGGCCTTCTCGGAAGATGCCGAGTGGCTGCTCGAAGCGTTGCTCTCATAAGGGTTGTGTCGCCAACCATGCGACCCATTCGGGGCTGCCCGCCGTAAGACTGCCGGCTGGCGGCCCCGATTTTTTTCAGGGGGTGAAGGCCGGCAGGTTTGTCCGTCTCAAAAGTGCGCGATTGCCCGATCTGATGCCAGCGGCGATAATTGGCCGCACGAGAGTACCCCCTGGCCGCGGCTCGCGATAGCGGAGGCTGATGATGAACCACCGGCGGCAAATTGTTCTGGTCCTGGCAACGTCGTTCGCCCTACTGGGAGTCTGGCAGCTTGGTCTGGCCATTTCGCCAGACCGAGATCACGAAACGGCGTCAGCACCGCCCCCCAGTAAGATCGGCGGCGATCGCTCGCCCGTTGACCTGGTCCTTTCGGCCGATGGAGCGCTGGCCCTCACCGCCAATCAAACGTCAGATAGCGTCTCCCTGCTCCGAGTGTCCGATGGCGCGATATTGGACGAAGTCGCCGTTTCACGGCGGCCGGCGGCGGTTGCATTCACTCCGGACGAGCGGTACGTGCTTGTCACGACCACCCACGGTGGCGAACTGGTCGTACTCGCACGAAGCGGCGAGCGATTGACTTCGGCCGGCGCTGTGACGCTCGGATACCAACCGCATGGCGTTGCCGCCTCACCGGATGGTAAGTTGGCCTATGTTGCGCTCGAAGGGGCAAACCAAGTAGCCGTGGTCGAACTGGCTGCGCGCGAGGTCGTGGCACGCATTCCCGTGGGCAAGTGGCCCCGCTACCTGTGCCTGACGCCGGATGGCTCTCGTCTAGCCGTGGGCTGCAGCGGCGATGGCGGCATCTGGGTCGTCGACACCGCACGGCAGGAAACGGCGTTCCAAACGAAGTTCGTCGGTCTGAACATTGGCCACCTTGCTGCATCCAGCGACGGACAGTACGCCTACTTCCCCTGGATGGTCTATGCCGATCGGCCCATCTCCAAACGCAATATCCAGGAAGGTTGGGTGCTGGGAAATCGCCTGGCGCGGGTGCGATTGGACGAGGTCGCCCGGCGCGAAGCAATTGCACTTGACCCACGCGGCAAGGCTGTCGCGGATCCGCACGGTATGGCGCTCAGTCCCGATGGTCAGTGGGCAGCCCTTACCGCGTCGGGTACCCACGAACTGGTCTTATTCCGCATCGCAGCGCTGGATCTGCGCCCAGATGGTCCGGGCGATCACATCAAGCCGGAGCTTGCCGCGGATACCGAGAGTTTCATCCGAATTCCGCTCGGTGGACGACCGATGGCGGTCCGCTTTGATCCCAGCGGCGAGCATGTGCTGGTGGCCAATTACCTGACAAACAAAGTCCAGGTGGTCAACGTTGCGGAACGCAAACTCGAACGCGAGCTAGTTCTTAGCGGAGAGGTTGAACCGTCCCTGGCCCGCCGCGGTGAAGCGATTTTCTTCGATGCCCATCGCAGCACTGACGGTTGGTATAGCTGCCACAGTTGCCACTACGAAGGGCACACCAACGCCGTGACGATCGACACCCGGAACGACATGTCCGACAACACCTTCAAGATGGTGCTCACGTTGCGAAACATCCAGCATACAGGGCCCTGGTTCTGGCATGGCTGGCAGAAGAGCCTGCAGGAGGCCGTGCATCGTAGCCTGATCGAGACCATGCAAGGGCCCAAGCCTTCAGATGATGAAGTCCTGGAGCTTGTGGCCTATCTTAAGACACTCGAAGGAGATCGAGGCGCGCGTCCCCCAGCCGATACTGCGGCCGTAGAACGCGGCCGCGACATTTTTATGGGCCAGGTTGCCAACTGTGCAAGCTGCCACATCGCGCCCAGCTATACCGACGGTGAGATTCACGACGTCGGACTTGGCTCCGAATATGACAACTTCGAGGGATACAATACGCCCACGCTGTTGGGCATCGCGAATCGCACCGGTTACTTGCATCACGGGCGAGCGCGATCGCTTGACGAACTGCTCACCGATTTACACAGTCCGGCAAAGGTTTCCGGTACGCGCGAACTCACGGACCGGGAGCGAGCCGACCTAGTCGCGTTTCTGGAGACTCTCTAACAGTTCGCGTTGAATCGCGTTAAACCAGTTAGTTGTTAGCTGGCTGCGCGCCTTCGGCTGGAGGCGCAAGCGGTTGGCGAAGCTGGGCCAATGTGGCCTCGATCAACTGTGCGCCGCCGGTGCCCATCCCGTGATAGAGCTGACGCATGAAGATCAGCGTTCGCTCGGCGGCTTCCTCAAACTGCCATTGGCAATTCTCGAAATGGCAGCCGCTGATGCGCGGCATTTCACCACCGCGATAAATCAGGCGGCAGTTGTGGAAACTGCATTCGTTGTATTGATTTCCGTCGATGACTTCCGTCGCGCCGGTAAAGGTTTTGCCTTGATTTTCCATGAGTATCTCGCATGAATTGCGGGGGCGAAGCGAACGGGCCTTTCAGAGCCTTAACTCCAGCTTACCACATGTTGGAAGCTGCGACGACGTGCGGCACGGGCCCTATTAGTGGTAGAATCGGAGGAGCCCTGTCCGAACTACAGTATCGTGTCACACTTGAACCTTCACGGATTCGCCGGGAAGTTATTGCGGTTGCGCCCATGATCGAGCGAGTACGCGCCTGTGCCGTGGCCGTTGATACGCGGCCCGGAGAGCTTTCGGCTAATCTGGAGAAGATCGACCAGTGGACTTCACACGCAGCCCAGGCAGGCGCTCAGCTTGTCTTGTTTCCGGAACTTTCGCTCACGGGATTCATTCCCAACCATCCGCCAGCCGAGCACGAAATCTGGTTACGGCAAGCGCTTGCCGATGCGCGTCGCTTGGCGGTACCGCTCGACTGTCCGGCCACGCGCAAGCTGGCGGCTATCGCCGCGCGACATGATTTACTGCTCAGCGTTGGGCTCCCTGAGGATGCCGGCAATCTTCTCTACAACTGTCAGTTGCTGGTAGGTGCCGAGGGGATAGTTGGGCACTGGCGCAAGTTGCATATCCCCATGTTCGAGATGCCGTTTTACAATGGCGGCACTCCGCCCGTCGTGGCCGAAACCCGTCTGGGACGCATCGGCGCAAACATCTGTTTCGACACGCTGTTACCCGAGTCGACTCGGCTCCTGGCCGTGCAGAACGTGGAAATCGTGCTCATGCCGTTTGCGGCCGATCCGCCTCCGGCGACGCCTGCGGGTTGGGCAGCCTGGGCTAGCGGAGCCATCCGCGCCCGAGCGATGGAAAACGGCGTGTTTGTGATTGCCTGCAACTATGTGGGTCGCGTGAGCTGGGCGGGAGTCGAGCAGCGGTTTCCCGGTGGAGGCATGATCGTTTCGCCGCGCGGCGAGATGCTGGCGGAGTGGAATACCCCCAGCGGAGAGTGCGGCCTGATTTGTGCCGACCTGGATGCCGCGACTTTGACGGCCGCGCGTGGTGAGCCAGAGTATTTGTATCGCTTCCGACGGCCAGAACTCTATGGGCCACTTTCGCAAGGGGGCTGACAGAGGTCTCGACCCGGCGCGTTTCATCGGCTATTGATGACGGCAGTTGCGCGATGAGCAGGCCCCGTCGATTGCGGGCCATCCAGGAGGGAGTGAGCATGTCGGGATCTCGACTTAGAACTAACATTGGCGTGCTCTGCGCTGCATTGTGGTTGGCAATGGCGAATCTGCTTTTCGCCGACGAGCAGGCGACCGTGGGTGTGGCGCGTTCGATCGTCAGCCCAACCGCGAAAATGACCGCCGCGGAAACCGATAGTGCTTGTCGCCTGGCGGAAGGCGTTACCATCTATCGCGACGCCTGGGGGGTTCCGCACATTCATGGCCAGACCGATCGTCACGTGGCGTTTGGCTATGCCTTTGCCCAGGCCGAGGACTACTTCTGGCAGGTCGAGGACACCTACATCCTCGCGCTGGGTCGCTACTCCGAGGTCCATGGCGCTCGCGGCCTCAACAGCGACATGCTGAACCGGGCCTTCGAGGTGGTCTCCAATTCTCGGGCCGGCTATCGCGCACTTGAACCGGAGTACCAGGAGATCTGCCAGGCGTTTGTGACGGGGTTAAATTACTATCTTGCCACGCATCCCGAAGTGCGGCCACGATTGATTGCGCATTTCGAGCCCTGGCACGTGCTGGCTTTCGGCCGTCAGGTGTTTCTCGAACTGACGTTCCGCTACACCCGGCTCTCGAATAACTACCTGCCGCGCGCGTATGGCCAGATTTGGGCGATGTCCGGTTCGAACGGCTGGGCCATTGCGCCGAAACGAACTGCCGCAGGCCATGCGATGTTGTTCGTTAATCCGCATCTGCCTTGGTTTGGCTTTTCGCAAATGTACGAAGCCCACCTGAAGAGCGACGAAGGATGGGCGTTTGCCGGCGCTACAATGTACGGCAATTGCGTTCCCACGCTTGGTCACAATGAGCACCTGGGTTGGACGTACACTACCAACGAACCGGACATCGCCGACGTGTGGCGGGTAACGTTTGACGATCCCGCTAAACCGCTCCGCTATCGTTATGGCGACGGCTATCGCGAGGCTACCGAGTGGTCAGAGACGATACGCATCAAGCAGGGCGATCGGTTGGTCAATCGCGTTGTTAAACTCCGCAAGACGCATCATGGACCGATCGTCGTCAAGGAGGACGAGCAGCACTACCTGGCCGCGAGAATCGCGGGGCTCGACAGTGTACGCATGCTCAAGCAGCAACTTGAATGCGTACGGGCCAAGAACCTGGAAGAGTTTCGCCGAGCGCTCGATCAGCAACAGTTTCCGATCATGAACGTGCTATACGCCGATAAGGCTGGCAACATCATGTTTCTGTACAACGGGCTGATTCCGCGGCGTGATCCGCAGTTCAATTGGAGCCTGCCCGTGGACGGCGCCGATCCGCGCACTGAGTGGGGCGAACTGCACGCGGTCAAGGAGCTGCCGCAGCTCATTAACCCGGCGGACGGCTATGTGCAGAACTGCAACTCCAGCCCGTTCACGACCTGCGAAACTGGGAATCCGCAGCCCACTGACTTTCCGACGTACATGGTCGAAGACGCACTCGAAGATAAGCGTCGGGCGAAGCGTTCACGGCAAATCCTTAGTGCCCTGCACAATGTGAAGTTCGAGGACATGGAGGTGTTGGCCTACGACACGAAGCTCTATTGGCCGCAGGAGGCCCTGCCGCGCTACGAGCGCGAGCTGGAAGAGCTTCGCAAAACAGACCCCCAGCTGGCGGCTCGCGTCGAGCCCTACCTTTCGCATCTGCTCGATTGGGATTACATCGTCACTCCCGAGAGCACGCAGGCGACGCTATGCGAAGCGTGGTACGAGGAAATGTACGGCATGGACTACCCGGCCGAGAAACTGCTGCCAGCGTATGTGGATCGGCCCGTGCGACAGTTCGAGGCTCTGATTGCCGCGGCCCGTAAACTGCAGTCGCGACATGGCGACTGGCGCGTGAAGTGGGCCGACTTGTTCCGTGTGCAGCGGCAACCGTTCTTGTCCGACCTGACGGAGATTGCATTTGACGACAAGAAGCCGAGTCTGCCGTTGATGGCGGCGCCGGGACCGCTCGGCGTGGTATTCACGCAGTACTACTCGCCTTCGATCAACATCCCGTTCGTCGTGGCGATGAACAAGCGGTATGGGCTCGTAGGGACCAGCTACATGGCAGTCTATGAGTTCGGTCCAAAGGTTCGCAGCGCCAGCGTGCTGAACTTTGGCCAAAGCGGCGAGCCCGATTCACCGCATTTCTTCGATCAAGCGAAGTTGCTTTCGGAGAAGAAGCTGAAACCGGACCTGTTTGACTGGCCGGACGTGTTGGCCGGAGCAAAGCTGGTGTATCATCCTGGCCAGCGACCTCTGGCAGCCGCAAAGGCCGCCAACTAGTCAGCGCACCCCCAAATTGCGCTCGATATCGCGCGCACGCTCGTCGTAGCCGGTCATGGACCGTTCATCCGCAGGAGGACGAATGTTCTCCGTCAGCGAGTTTACATCTTTGTCATAACCGTGGCCTCGCCACTTGTGTTCGCGCAATTGTTGACACCCGGCCAGCGGCGCCACGAATATCAGAGCGATCGCCAGCGAAGTAGCCCACGCGAAGTACCGATCCATGGTTGACGAGTCCACACGATTGGCAGTGAAGAGTTGAGGGCCTTCCGAAAAAAGCGCGCGAAGTGTCGCAGGTGGAAGGTCGCAGGTCCAGGCCAATCGAGCCTGTTCAGACGATGCGTCCTGCTAGCAACCGCTGCCCGCTAGCGATAGGCGGGTGCCGAGCACAGGCGGCGCAAATTGTCCGGGCTGGTGCCGCCGGAGAAGCGATCGACCTCGCTGCCGTTCTCTACGAATACGAATGTCGGAACGGCGCTGATCCCATACTTTTGCGCAAGGTCGCGATGGCTGTCAACGTCGATGTCGCGCAGGCGATACCCTTCGCGGCGGAGGTCGGTCACAATCGGCTTCATCTGCTGGCACGGTCCGCACCAGCTGGCGTTGAAGAACAGCACCTCGCCGCGCGGATGCCAGTTTACTTCCAGCTCTCGTGGACGATCGGCTTCATATCCCTTGTAGGCAACCAAGGCGGCGATAGGTGCCATCGCGAGCAGCAAACACACGACGAACAGCCGCATGATAAACGTTCCTCGGAATCCACAAAACAGGGGACAGGGCTGGACGGCACAATCTTGTCCGCCCCCTGTCATGAAATACGCCTACGAAACGCTAGCTCAGCGTGCTAGACCCGGCAAGCGACCGCGTGATTTCTGGACCGGATGCGCCAATCATGCGGACATTTATCCCACCACGGTGTGGGTTGCCAGCGGTAGTTTCACGCTGCTCCTGCACGTATCATGGAGATCCTCAGAAGTGTGTAAACGGCGATCAGGCGTGGAGGCTTTCGGGCATGGTGTATCGAAGAACCGATTTCAGCAGGCTGGCATTGACGGGCCTCTTCCTCGCGCTGGTTACTGCGAATGTCAGTGCCGCCGGCCAGCCTTTCGTGCTCGCCGAAGACGACGGCTATCGTGGCCTGTGGTACGCCAATCAGAAGACCGGCGACGCATACGTTTACAAGTATTCTGGTGGTATGGCCACCTACCCGCAGCAGCATTTGCCCATCGCGATCCATGATCCCGCGGTGAACAAGACGTTTTTTGTCTATGGGGGATCGCCGTCCAGCGGAAAGCGTACTTGCTTGCACATGGTTTCCTACTTCGATCACGCAACCGGGGCGGTACCTCGCCCGCGAATTCTGCTCGACAAGAAGACGGACGACGCCCACGACAATCCGACTCTCGCCATTGATCGTTCCGGGCACCTCTGGATTTTCTCGAACTCCCATGGCGCAGGTCGCCCTTCGTACGTACATCGGAGTGTCGAGCCACATGCGATCGACCGTTTCGAACTCATGGCCACGACGAACTTCTCCTACGGCCAACCGTGGGCGATGGACGATGGAAGCCTGGCGCTGATGCACACTCGCTATGTAAAAGGTCAGCGCGAGATGTATCTCACCACGAGCCGCGACGGACGCGAGTGGAGCGAACCCAAGCCGCTGGCACGCATCGCTCAAGGGCACTACCAGGTAAGCTGGTCGGACGGCAAGCAAGTCGCCACGGCGTTTAATTACCATCCGGTCAAAGGCGGACTAAATTCGCGTACGAACTTGTACTACATGCAATCGGCCGACGGTGGCCAAACTTGGACCAACGCCGAGGGCGACCCGCTCGAACTGCCGCTCCTAAGTCCGCTGAATGCGGCTCTCGTGCATGACTTTGAAGCCGAGGAGAAGCTAGTTTATCTCAAGCAGTTACAGTTTGACGCCGCCGGTCATCCGCTGATCCTCTACCTGACCAGCGGCGGTTATGAGCCCGGTCCGGCAAACGATCCGCGTTCCTGGCGGATCGCCGAGTGGAGCGGCAAGACCTGGGAACATCGGGACGTGACTACATCGGATCACAACTACGATTTCGGCTCGCTCTACCAGGAAAGCGGCCTGTGGCGGCTAATTGCACCCACGGCACCCGGCGCGCAGCCGTTTGGTACTGGTGGCCAAATGGAGATGTGGACCAGCGGAGATCGCGGCGCAAATTGGCGGAAACTGAAATCGCTGACTCACGACGAGAGCTTGAATCATTCGTACGCTCGACAGCCACTCGCGGCACACCCGCAATTTTACGCCCTCTGGGCCAACGGCGACACCCATCGGCCGTCGGAGTCGTCGCTGTTTTTCACCGATCGCGACGGAACGAAGGTGTGGCGGCTGCCCGGCAAGATGGAGAGCGACGTGGAGAAACCGGACGTGGCGTGGTAGTTCGCCATATCGAGAATGAGACGCAATCAGGAGTTGACCAACATGCGACGCGCGCTGAGCTTTGGGTTGTTGTTACTGGTGATTGCAGCGGGAGCACTGTTCGTCTCGAAAGCCGCCCAGGGAGACAACGCGGAGGATCATAGGGTGCTCAGGCACATCGTGCTCTACAAGTTTAAAGACGGTCTGCCGGCGGCCGACCTACAGGAAGTGATCGATACGTTTGCCGCCCTGCCCTCGAAGATCGATACGATCATCGGTTTCGAGCACGGCACAAACGTCAGTCCCGAGGGTAAAAGTGAGGGACTGACGCATGTCTTCGTGGTGAGCTTTCGCGACGAGGTTGGGCGCGACGCGTATCTGAAGCATCCGGCACATCTGGCCTACGTCGACGTGGTCAAGAATCGTCGCGAGAAAGTGGTTGTGTTCGATTATTGGGCCGCCGAATGAGTTGGCACACGCGAGTCCTCCTGGCGATCGCCATTGCTTGCGGCTCACCTCGTTCGCTGCATGCGTATGAGCCGGCGCAACCAGTGACATTGCAAGTATTGTCCTACAATATTCATCACGGCGAGGGTACGGACGGAA
Organism: Pirellulales bacterium; assembly: GCA_041741015.1. GTDB lineage: Bacteria > Planctomycetota > Planctomycetia > Pirellulales > PALSA-1355 > JALHMI01. The sequence continues at coordinate 39,631 of JBGSKX010000238.1, read as the reverse complement.
GGTTGGACCTCGAGCGAATCAGCGCGATCATTCGCGGCGCCGAGCCAGATCTGGTGGCACTTCAGGAGGTCGACAAGAACCTTCCTCGCACGGGTACAGTCGATCAGTCAGCAGAACTCGCCCGACGGACAGGCATGCACGTCGCATTCGGAGGCAACTATCAGTTTGACGGCGGCGACTACGGCAATGCCGTGCTTTCGCAACGGCCCATCCGTCGCCGCCAGAACTACCGCTTGCCGATGCCCACGCCGGGCGAGCCGCGCGGTTTGCTCGAGGTGGAAGTTGAATTAGACGGCGGCGAGCCGCTGGTCCTTCTGGCGACGCATCTCGATCATCGCCCGCTCGATCGCTCTCGGCTTGAATCGGCCGAAACCATCAACAAGCTTGCTGCCGCAGAGCCGAACCGATTGTCGATCCTGGCCGGTGACTTGAACGCAGTTCCGGAAAGCGAAGTGCTGAAGATTCTACGTGCGGAGTGGCATGTTCCTGAAGGCGACTCTTTGCTTACTTCGCCCGCAAAGAGACCACGCCGGCAGATCGACTACGCACTCTTGCGTCCCGCGTCGCGGTGGCGTGTTGTCGACGTCAAGGTACTCGACGAACCCGTTGCTTCGGACCACAGGCCACTACTGGTCAAGCTGGAAGTTCTTCCTGCGGGATCGAACCCTTGATCGCGGCATTTGCGGGTCAGTGCCTACTTCAGGATCTCGAACAGGTTGCTGAAGTCGTCGGTCCAGAGAATTGTCCGTTGAGGCGATTGGCGGGCAGGTCGATCGGAGGTTTTAACTTCCAGCACTGTCGGTTCTTTTGCCGCGGGCGAGAGCACGACCCAATCGGCCGGAAACTGCCCTAGTTCGGGCGCTGCCGGCGAATAGACCCGCTGCATCCGATAGCCAAAGCGATCGGCGAGCCCAGCCGCAACTGGCGCCAGGTCGAGATAGCGATTGGAGATGTTAATCGCCACGCAGGCGTCCGGTTGCAGGTGCCGGCGATAGATTTCAAACGCTTCGAGGGTCAGCAAATGGACGGGTACCGCATCACCACTGAAGGCGTCGAGCACAAGGAGATCGAACCGTTGCGGCGATTCGCTTTCGAGCGACAAACGCGCGTCACCCAGCTTCACTTCGCACTTGCCGCGGCAGTCGTCCAAGTAGGTAAAGTATGTTTCCGCAAACTTCAACACGTCATCATTGATCTCATAGAACCGGTAGTATTGGCCTGGCCGAGCGTAAGTGGCCATCGTGCCGATCCCGAGTCCCACGACGCCCACTCGGGCGGTCGGCCGTGTGCTCAGTCGCTCGAGCGCCAAACCCACGCCCGTTGAGCGGCCAAAGTATGCCGTCGGCTCGCGTCGTTTCTGCGAGTCGGCGAATTGCAGTCCATGGATGATTCGGCCACTGTAGAAGTTGATGCTGCGGCGTGCCGGATTATCGGTGTCGCGCTCAATCACCGAGATCACCCCGTAAAAGTTGCGGGCCGATACGTTTAGTTCGCGACGTGTTGCGGCTTGCCACCTCGGCCACATGCTCAAGGCAAGATAGACGGCCAGCAGCCCAGCGGCGATGGGCACGAAACGCCGCCTCAGCAGCGATTCTCGCTGGCCATCGAAAACAACCCACGCGGCAACCAGGCCACCGGTAAGTAAGCCGAATCGCCATTCGAGGAATGTTGAGAATAGTCGCGGAGCGACGAGACTGACAAATAGCCCGCCCAAAGCACCGCCCGCACTGATGGACAAGTAGAAGCTCGTAAGGTGGCGGGGATGCGGGCGCAAGCGGAACAGCTCGCCGTGACAGACCATGCACAGAAAGAACAAGGCCGAGAAGTTCAGCACGATCTCCTGGTAGAAGCTGAATTCCACGCCACGACCACCTGTGATCAGCTGATCCATGACAACCACACCACCGATCGCGGCGAGCGCCGCCAAGGCGAATTCTCTCCGCCGATACCAGCGGGGGTGGTCGAAGCAAATGATGAACGAAAGAAGGTATAGCGACAATGGCACGACCCAAAGAAATGGCATCACAGCCACATCCTGGCAAACGTGATTGGTCGTTGCCAGAAGCATCAGTGAGGCCAGCGCCGGCAGTAGGACCCAGGCCCAGCGCCGCCGGTTGACGGGCGTTGCGGCGCGATCTTTCGATTCTTCGGATTCGCACCTGTTGATTGACGCGTGCGAACCACACAACGCGGCCAGCGCGCACAATACGGCAAAAGCGACAAACCCCATGCCCCACATCGCCGTCTGTCGCAGCAGGTCAAGGCGCGGCTCTACCAGGAACGGATAACTGAGCAGTCCAAACAGCGACCCAATATTCGAGAGAGCGTACAAACGATAGGGCGAACGTCCGGCGAATGAGTGTGCAAACCAGGCCTGTACAAGAGGGCCTGTCGCGGCCACCGCAAAGTACGGCACTCCCACGGTCACGGCCAACAGCGACAGGATCCGCCAGGTCGGCGAATTCGTTGCCCCCAATTTCCAAGCTTCGCTGGGCACAATTGGAAGCAAGGCCACTGCGACCGCCAGCAGCCCAACGTGAATCAGCATCTGCCAACATGGCCGCAATGCTTGTAGCAAGTGGGCATAAGCGTAGCCGGCGAACAGCACTGTCTGAAAAAATACCATGCAAGTCGTCCACACGGCCGGACTGCCGCCGAACCACGGCAGGATGAACTTGCTGATGATCGGTTGCACCTGGAACAATAAGAGCGCACTGAGGAGCACGGTCAGCGCATAGTTGACGGCCATCAAACGCGCAGCGATTCGGGAAGACATGGCAGGGGCGACTCGGGAGAGTGAGGCGGCATCCTCGCGAAATTCACGAGCTATGAAAAAACTTAGCTCGCCAAAATAGGGGGGGGCCGTTGCACATCCGCGAAAATCGCTATAGTCGCGACGCGGCGTGTGAGTGCTAGTTGTCACGCGCTAGTTTTAGACGCTCGTATTCGTCGCGAATCACTTCGGCGCCGTACTTGCGCTCCAGGCGGCGGACTGTGAAGTGGCCGCGAGCCATGTCCTGGAAATGGTTGATGAAGACCAGGTTGATCGCCGCACCGCCGGCCGCGCCGATTGCCGGCACCGATTGGGCTGCAAACTTGGCTCCCACCGGAATCTTAAATCGGGCCGCGATCTTAGCCAGTAATGCCACCAGCGCAGGCGCGCCCTCTTCGACGAGTCCCTTCTCGGCAACATAGCGGGCCGCCTCGGTCACGGAACGCGCCAGCATCGCGCGCGTGGCGTAGTAGCCCATTTCCGAGGCGTCATCGCTGGGCGCCTGGCTACCGATGGCAAACACCTCGATGCAGGCGAGTTGGGTGTCGATCGAGCGAATGTCCTCGCCCTGCCCTCGCGCGATGTCGGCAACGGAGCGGAGGATCAGCGTCGTCGAGACAGGCAGCTCGATTGCCAGGGCCGGTAAGCCGAATGCGCCGCCGACCGCGCCACTGAGCGTGGCCATCGCCTTGTGAAACCGGCTCGATGGCCGAATCCCCCGCTCATTGCTCATTGTTGAAGCAGCCAGCCGGACCGCCGCGCGCAAGGCGGCATCCGTCGTGTCGCTGATCCGCTGCTGCACGTCGCGCGGCAGGATGCTCAGTCCGTACTCAACCGGACGGCCCAGCACGTTCGTGATTTGCACGGCCAGGCCGGGGTTCTCAAGCGTGCTGACCGCATCGCGGAGAGCGTCCAGGTCGTCAGGTTCAAGTGCCATGCGGTGAGTTCCAGCTGCGTGAGATAAGCCATTGCTTATCAATTATTGCACGACAACCGCCGCTGGAAAGCGATCGAATTGGTGCTACTCCTGCCGGACGACCGCGGCAATCGCCTCCCGAGTAACGGGCTCAATGATTCCATGCTCGCAAATGATCGCCTTGATCAGCCTGGCAGGCGTCACGTCGAAGGCCGGATTATAGACTTGCACTCCCTCGGGAGCTGTCGATCTCCCAAACCCGTGTGTAATCTCTCGCGGGTCGCGCTGCTCGATGGGAATCTGGCCGCCGTCGGCGATTGTCATGTCGAACGTACTGGTTGGCGCGGCGACGTAAAACGGAATGTCGTGCGCGGCCGCCAGCAGTGCCACGCCATACGTACCAATCTTATTGGCCGCGTCGCCATTGGCTGCAATCCGGTCTGCTCCGGTTACGACGGCAGAAACGCGTCCTTCGCGCATCACCTGGGCGGCCATCGAGTCGCAAATCAGGGTGACCTCAATCCCGCGCTGCTGGAGTTCCCAGGCGGTGAGCCGAGCGCCTTGCAAGAGCGGCCGTGTCTCATCAGCATAGACGTGGAGCCGTTTGCCGCCTTCGTGCGCTGCGAAGAACACGGCCAGGGCAGTGCCATAGTCGCTCGTCGCCAGCCCGCCGGCATTGCAGTGCGTGAGGACGCCCTGCCCGTCCTGGAGCAACGCTGCTCCATGCCGGCCGATTGCTCGGCACATTTGCCGGTCTTCGGCCTCGATCGTCTGGGCCTCAAGCAATAGTCCCGCTGCAACTTCACGCGGCAGCAGCGATCCGCGCAAGCTCCGCCCCTTTGTGCGCATCCGATCGAGCGCCCAAAACAGGTTGACCGCAGTGGGCCGACACGTGGCCAGGTAGTCGCAGACTTCATTCAGCCGGGCGAAGAAGGCAGCTTCATCGGCGTCGAGCGCAGGCTGGACCCCCACGCAGACGCCATAGGCCGCCGCCACTCCGATCGCCGGCGCTCCGCGCACGCGCAGCGATTTGATCGCCTCCCAGACAGTTTCAACGTCGCGGCAAGCCACGTGCGTAAGCTCGCCGGGGAGCAGTGTCTGATCGATGAGTTCGAGATAACCGCATGAGTCACCGATCCAGGCGAGAGTCGCGGGTGTTGTTGATGGGTTCATGCGGGAATTCTACCAGGGGGTGCTGGAGCGGGGCAGGCGAGACCAGCGATGATGTTGGCGAGTATCAAGCAGAGTTGTGAGAGCCGCTTGGCAACCGCCCCCAGGACGTGCTAACCTACCTACCGAACGGACGGTAGGTATCGACCAGCGGAGTCGCCGACGTGAAGCGAAGTGAATTGTCCCCGGCCGTAGCTAAATTGCTCGAAGGGTATCCGATTGTCGTCACCACGATGGTCGGCTGGGGCGATATGGACGCCAATCACCATGTCAACAACGTCATGTACTTTCGCTACATCGAGCACGCCCGGCTGCATTACTTTCGCGTGCTCGAGTTCTCGCGTTCGCAGTCGGAAACCGGCATCGGGCCAATCCTGGCCTGGGCCGACTGCCGCTTTCGGCGGCCGCTCGAGTATCCCGACACGGTTTCGATCGGAATCCGAATTCGCGACGTTGAAGGTGACCGCTTTACAATGGAGACGGTGATTGTCAGTCACGAGCTCGAAGACGTTGCCGCGACCGGGCAGCAAAAGCTCGTGTCTTACGACTACCGAGCTAAACAGAAGGCGCCGCTCCCCGAGGCCGTGCGCCAGCGCATCGAGGCCTTTGAAAGCGGCACACTCAAGGACGAGTGAGCAATCTCTGCGGCCAGGTCGGACCCGCGATCTAAGTCATTAAGCAGCAAGTCAACCAACCATTTCACGGAAACACCAGCAATGTACAACGACATCAAACTTGACGGCCGCGTGGCCATCGTTACCGGAGGCGGACGCGGTATCGGCAAGGCAATCACCAAGCGCCTCGCCGGCGCAGGAGCGAACGTGGCCATCGCCAGCCGTAAGCTGGAAGTGCTCGCGGAAACCGCCAAAGAATACAAAGATCTACCTGGCAAGATTCTGCCAGTCGAGTGTCATGTTGGCCGCGTCGATCAGCTCGAGAAGCTCGTGGCCACGGTCGAGAAGGAGTTCGGCACGCCCGACATTCTCGTAAACAATAGCGCCACCAACATCGGCCAGGGCCCGTCGCTGAACGTCACCGACGAGATGCTGGACAAGATGATCGAGGTCAACATCAAGGCGGCGCTGCGGCTCGTGCGGCTCACGGTTCCCGGCATGATCAAAAAGGGCAAGGGGTCAATTATCAATATCGCCTCGATTGCCGGATTGCACCCGCAGCCAGGCGGACTGCTCTACAGCTTCACCAAGGCTGGTCTGATCATGATGACCCGCACCTGGGCTTGCGAGTTTGGCAAGAGTGGTGTTCGCGTGAATGCGATCGCACCGGGCCTGATCCAGACAGACTTCAGCGAGTTCTTCTGGAAGAACGAAGGTCACGTGAAGAAGCTTGAAGCGACGCAGCCGATTCCGCGCGTGGGCCAGATCGACGAGATCGGCATGGGCGCGCTGTATCTGGCCTCTGACGAGTCGTCGTTCATGACCGGCCAGGTAATGGTTATCGACGGCGGCGCAACGGCGATGTAATAAGCACCTGGCGCGAGAAGAAAACGAGGGGCACGCGGGTATTACTCCCGCGCGCCCCTTCTGCGTTACATCAAACTGCGATTACCGCGTTAGCCGGCGGCAGCCGAAGCCGCGCAGCAACTGGGAGTGACGCTGGCCGAAGCCTCCTTCGCTCCGTCAGCAGCACCACAGCAGGCCTTGCCTTCTTCGCAGCAAGCCTTGCCTTCGGCACAGCAAGACTGGGGGCTGGAGCAGCAGGCGAGTTGCTTCTCGCAGCAAGCCATGCCCTTTTCGCAACAGCCGAGTCGCTTTTCAGCAGCACAGCAGGCCGAGCCGCCGTCCTTACAGCAGGCGAGTCCCGCTTCGCAACAGTTCTTGCCCTCGGGCACCTTTTCGGCGGCCCAAGATGTTGCAACCAGAATCGCGGCCACCCCAAGCAAAGCACTCGCGAGGACCGTGTACATCTTCATAGACATGGGAAAACTCTCCATTGAATTGGCATCCGACAAATAAGAAACCAGTAGCAAATCACGGCAACCGCGCACAGATTACCGAGAATGACTCCGCGGTAAGCTAAGCGCGCGGCGCGATTAATTACGCCACTGGCAATGGAGAAGATTGAGCGGTATCGTTTCGGCCAGCAGGTCACGCTTGAATTCGCGCGGGCTGCTCACGGCCGAAGACACTCCTGAAGGAAGAGCCACCATCGCCAGCATCAGTGGCGCTTCGTGCATTACCGGGGTGGCCGGCGGCACAAACGGGCTCAGCTTGCAGCAATCATGCTTACACGAGTCGTTATCTCCCTGGACGGGTGCACGGCTCGGCTCCGAGTGCTTCGCACAGCAGGGACGTTCAGCCGAAACCGGCTCGGCCTGCTGGGCGTGTTCAGTGCCGCAGCAATCGCTGGAAAAGAAAGCGCATGGCGAAAGCGGCATTGCCACGATCGCCAGGCAAATCCACACAGCAGTGCGGGAGAGGGGTCGCATATCGTCATTATACGGATGGGGAGCGGGAAAGTTCAAAATCAGTTTTCGGCCAGTGCCTGTCGACTGGGTGCCTTGTTTTGCCGCAAATCCCACCGCCGACAGTGGATGCACACTATTACGCCCTACCTTCCAGCAACGCCTGGAATTCATCTTCTGTGAGGATCCGAATGCCCAGCGAGGTGGCTTTTTCCAGCTTGCTGCCGGCTTTTTCTCCGGCCACGACGTAGTCCGTGTTCTTGGAGACGCTCGAGGCCGCCCGCCCGCCCGCCTGGGCGATCAATGCCTGGATTTCATCGCGTGAGTACTTTGTGAGCGTGCCAGTCACGACGAACGTCTTTCCCGCGATGCCTTCGACCTGCTGTTTCGGCGGCGTAGTGGCGGTCATCGATACGCCAAGCGCCGCCAGGTCGTCGATCGTTTCGCGGCCGAAGTCGCTTTGCAAGAAGTCGTGTACGCTTTGAGCAATCACATCTCCGATTTCATGGATTGCCGAGATATCCTCGATGCTGGCCTCGCGTAGCTTCGACATTTCGTGAAAGTGCTCCGCCAGAATCGTGGCCACACGCGTGCCGACGTGACGGATCGAAAGGGCGTTCAGCAGTCGGGCCAAGCCGCGCGACTTGCTGGCTTCAATTCCGGCCACTAGGTTCTCGGACGACTTTCTTCCCATCCGCTCCAATCCGGCGAGCGTTTCGAGTGAGAGCCGATACAGATCACCATAGGTCTTAACCACGCCGGACTCGACCAGCTGATCGACCAGCTTGTCGCCCAGCCCTTCGATATCCATCGCGCCTCGGCTGGCGAAGTAGCGCACTCGCTCCTTGACCTGTGCGGGACAAACCGGATTCGGACAGCGGATGTAGACGCCGTTCTCGTCCTTCACTACTGGCGTATCACATTCAGGACAGTGCGTCGGGAACGGGAACCGCGGCGGATCGCCTTCGCGCTCGGCCAATTCGACACGCACGATGTGCGGAATGATCTTGCCCGCCTTCTCCACAATCACGCTGTCGCCGATCCGCACGTCCTTCCGCTCGATCTCGTCAGCGTTGTGGAGACTGGCCCGCTTGACGATCGTGCCGGCGAGTTCGACTGGCTCCAGATCGGCAACTGGCGTGATCGCTCCGGTCTTGCCGACCTGAACGCGAATGTCGAGCAGCTTCGTCTTCGCTTCATACTTTTCGAATTTATAGGCCACGAGCCAGCGAGGACTCTTGCTCGTCGTGCCCAGCCTCTGTCGCTGCTCGAAGTTGTCTACCTTGAGCACGAGCCCATCCACTTCGAAGTCAAGTTCGTGCAGGCTTTCGATCAGCTCCTCGCAATGCTCAACCGCCGTGTCGAAGTCGGCAAAGCGCTTAACCAGTGGCGTGGGCGGCAATCCATAACTGCGCAGATCTTCCAGGAACTGCATATAGCTCGATGCCAAGAGCCCCTCCTGGTAGCCAATGCCGTGACAGAATAGGCGCAATCGGCGCTCGGCTGCCAAACGCGGATCGAGCAGGCGAATGCTGCCCGCGGCGCAGTTCCTGGTGTTCGCATACAGCGGCAGACCGCGCTCCTGCTGCAACTGGTTCAGCCGCACGAGGTCGCTGTTGCGCATGTAGACCTCTCCGCGAACCTCGAGTACCCGCGGAAAGTCGCCTGCGAGCCGAAGCGGGCAGTCGAGCACTGTCCGCATGTTGTGCGTGATATCGTCGCCGGTGCGTCCGTCGCCGCGCGTGGCCGCTTGCACGAGCAGGCCATTCTCATAAGTAACGGAAACGGCCACGCCGTCAATTTTGAGCTCCACCACCCAGCCGATCTCTTCGCCAGTTAGCAGCTTCGCCACGCGGTCGCCATACTTGCGCAGCTCGTCGGCATTGTACGTATTGTCGATTGAAAGCATCGGCACCCGGTGCTCGACCGAAGTCAGCTCGTCAACCGGGGCCCCGCCTACACGCTGCGTGGGACTGTCGGGCGTGATGAGCTGCGGGTGTTTAGCCTCCAGATCTTGAAGGGTCTTAAGCAGCCGATCATAGTTGAGATCCGAGATCTCAGGCCGCGCGTCGATGTAGTACAGTCGATCGTGGCGGCGAATTTCGTCGCGCAGGGCGGCAATCTCAGCGGCAGCTTTGGCGGTCATGCTGGGAATGGCAAGCGGCGTGGAGGTGAATCGCCAGCGTTAGGTCGCGTTATTCTACCGGCCGGCTGCATTCGGCCGCCAGAGTGACGGGCTGGCTGGCCGACGAGTTCGGCACCAGGCACAAAAACTTGAGCGGCGTCTGGCCCGTATTGCGGAACTGATGTACTTCGTCGGGTGTGACGAGCACGAAGTCTCCGGCCCGTAGTGGATGCTCCAAGTCGCCTTCGAGCACGACGCCCTCCCCTTCCAGCACGAATACCTCGTGCTCATAGGGATGGCTGTGCCGGGGAGTGTAGCCACCCGGCGCGACTTCAAACTGCCGCATGGCAAAGTTGGGCGCGCCCTGCTGTTCATCGACCAGCCAGCGCACCTGGCAGCCGGACGAACCTTCCATCGTAACCGGAGCCTGCGTGACGCGTTCGTAGTGATCGACTTTCATCGCGAGTTCTCCGCATGTTCGGGGGAGACAGCCTGATCTTTTTCTCGTTCTGTCCGGCGAGTGCGAACCCCGTCTAGCCACATGGCCCCGAAGGTGACGAGACCCAGCACAGCGAGCTCACCGCTGAGGATGGAAACGCCATGCTCGTCGAGCATCGACATCAGCCCTGGCGACTCATCTTTCTGAGCCACCGCGCGATAGGCCATCGTGCCGTAGGCAAACGTGGTGACTACAAACACCACGCCGATGAGCACGACCAGGATGTAGAACGGATTGACGGGTTCTTTTATTTTTGCCACGGCGACGACTCGACTGCCAGATGAAACAGTCAATTATAGCAGCGGCGTGCCCACGGAGCAGGGCCGTTCAGCACCGCCCGTAGCCGCGACAAGATCGCGAAAATGTCGGCCCCGGGCGGTGAAATCTGCGTACTGATCGAAGCTTGCGCAAGCAGGCGAAAGCAGAATTGCGTCTCTGGATTGTGAATGGGACCAGCACCAGGAGTAGGCCTCGGCGAGCGACTCGTGGATTGCGATCGGCAAGGTCGCACCCCGATTGAGTGCCCTCGCGAGTTCTTCACGTGCTGCGCCAAACACTGCCACACCGCGTGCACGCCTGGCCACATGCGCGGCGAGATCGTCGAATTCCGTTCCTTTCGAAACGCCGCCCAACAGCAGCCAGATCGGCCGATCCATAGCATCCAGTGCCGCGATCGTGGCGGCCGGCGAAGTGGATTTCGAGTCGTTGTAGAAGTGCCGACCGCCAACCTCTCCGATCCACTCAATGCGATGTTCGAGGCCCCTGAACTCAGCGAGCGACTCGCGAATGGACAACTCATCGACGCCCGCCGCCCGCGCGGCCGCGGCCGCACAGGCCGCGTTCTGGCGGTTGTGTTCACCCGGCACGCGTAAGGGCGGCTGATCGTCAACAGGCATGAGCGATTGTCGTGCAGCGTTCCCCGGCAAGTGCCATGATCGCACGACCGGATCGTGGGCATTCAGGATGACGGTGTTCGCCGCGAGCAACCGCCTTTTCGCGGCGGTGTAGTTTGCGATCCCTTCATGCCAGTCGAGGTGATTCGGCGAACAGTTCGTCAACACCGCAATCTCGGGCAACCTCGCTTCGCCACTGAGATGGGCCAACTGAAAGCTGCTTAGCTCAAGCACGACCCAATCGTCGGCCGTCATCTCTTCAAGGTGCCCGAGCAGGCTTCCGCCGATGTTCCCGCCTAGCCATGCTCGACGACCAGCACGACCGAGAATCTCGCATAGCATCGTGACGGTCGTCGATTTTCCGTTTGACCCGCTGACGCCAATCACCCGAGCGGGGCAGCGTTCCAGAAACAGCTCGATCTCCGAGGTGATCTGCGCACCGGCAGCGCGCGCTACCTCCAGGCACGGATGATCTGGCCGCACCGCGGGATTTACGACAACCACATCGGTAGTTGCGAAATCCGCCACATCGTGGCCATCCAGGTGGAGCGTGATATCGGGGAACTCACGCAGCTTGGTGAGCGAGTTGTCCAGCGAATTGGCGGATGCCATATCGCTGATGGTGAGCCGGACACCTTGTGCCGCCAGAAATCTCGCTGCCCCCAGGCCGCCGCCATGTCGGCCGAGCCCCATCAAGGTTACGCGACTTCCGAGCAGGTTACCGCGATCAGCACTCAGGAGTGGCAGAGAGGTCATCACGGCTGCGGCTTCCTGCCTTCGTGATTCTCAAGCAGACGACGACAAGTAACTCAGTTCGCTTCCGCCATCATCCGCCGGGCGGCTTGCAGCGAGGGTTGCAGGGCAGCGGCCTGGGCTGTGCCGCAGACGCGCATGTAGCCTTCGAGCAAAGACAGCGCCTTGTGCGGCTGGCCAACGCGGAGATAAACAAGACCCAGGTCGCGGCGTTCTTGGGGAATTTGCGGCAACAGCACCGCCAGCCGCTGTTGCACTTTCAGGAGCTGCGGCCAGCATTCTTTCTCAGCGTGGACAGCCTTGAGATTCTGCAAGACACGAGCCGCGATATCGAGAGGGGCTGCGGCACGAAACTGCTCCTTGGCAAGTTTCTGCCCTGTGAGGCACTCGATCCGCGACCGGACACCTTCGCAGTCGAGCACTTCCCCGTGATTGAATGGGTCGACGAATAGCGCTTCGCCGTTCCCGCAGCAACTCCCGATTATGAAGTGCCCCGGTGTGTTCACGCCAAACATTTTAAGGCCGGTCCTCGCGGCGACGGCCATGTACAGAATCCCCAGCGAGATGGGGATGCCAGTTCGCCGCTGGAGCACGTCGTTCAGATAGCTGTTCTCGGCGTCGTAGTACGACTCGCGATTGCCATGGAAGCCTTCGACTTCGTATAGCAAGTCGCTGATCGCGGCCAGCTGATCGCGTCGGTCGCGGCAGCTTGTTTTTTGCGCTCGATCGCCACTGGTCACTCCTAGTCGGTCGATCTCCATCAGGCAGCCGACGCGATCCAGATTGGGATACGCGTCTTCGGCGATCTCGAGCATGAACTGGACCAGATCAATCTCGGGTCGCCCGGCCAGCAGCTTGACGAATTCGCAGGTCGGCTCGTATTGCGACATCGGGGACGCGTTGAACATGGGTGCAGTGGGGAGTGTTTAAGTGTCGCGTGTGTCAAATTTTAGCGCGGGTTGCGGAGAGCGGCAATTGAGATTTAGGTCCACACCACCATTCACCTGCCCATTCTGCATAGTGCCAGGAATGACTATTGATTCCATTTCGCCGACCAAAGTCCTATGCGGTGGGACGGAACCAGCGAAAAACACCGTGAAAACCAAGGTTTTGTCGGCCTTTTGGAATCCGACCCAACCCGCTATTATTGCGCACGGTGAATAGTCGCGCTGTACAAGTGCGCGCGCCAGCGGGTTAGTGCTGGCCACGACATTGAACAAAAATCTGGCGGACAGTATCTCGAGAAGGCAGCATGAGTGAGTTTCGGACTGAGCGTGATTCGATGGGCGACGTAAAAGTGCCCGCCAAGGCCTATTACGGCGCCCAAACCCAGCGGGCAAAGGACAACTTTCCCGTGAGCGGACAGCCCCTTCCGCCGGCGCTCATCCATGCGCTGGGGTTGGTGAAGTATGCGGCCGCGGTTGCCAATCGCGATTTGGGTAAGCTCACCGGTACCGGCAAGAACCCCATCGACGAAAAACAGGTCAAAGCCCTGCTAGATGCTACGCGCGAAGTCGCTTCCGGCAAGCTCGATGCGGAATTCCCCATCGATATCTATCAGACCGGTTCGGGCACTTCGAGCAACATGAACGCCAACGAGGTGATCGCCAATCGGGCCATCGAGTTGATCGGAGGTGATCGGTTCAAGGCCGAGAAGCCGATCCATCCGAACGATCACGTGAATATGGGCCAGAGCACGAACGACATGTTCCCTACCGCGATTCATGTCGCGGTAGCCCTTGCCGTACAGAACGATTTAATCCCCGAGCTCGAGAGACTTCGCGACGTATTGGCCGATAAAGCCCAGGCCTGGGACGACATCATCAAGATTGGTCGCACGCACCTGGCCGATGCGACCCCCATTCGCTTGGGGCAGGAGTTCAGCGGTTACGCCAGGCAACTTGCGCTTTCCGTTGAGCGAGCGAAAGCGGCTGTCCAGGCGGTCCTTGAACTTCCTGCCGGCGGCACTGCCGTAGGCACCGGTATCAACACCCATCCCGAGTTCGGCAAACGCGTCGCCGGGGTGCTCGCCAAAGAGACAGGCATTCCGTTTATCGAAGCGGTGAATCACTTCGAAGGTAACGCCAATCGCGATGGACTCGTCGGTGCGAGTGGCAACTTACGAACGATCGCGGTCACGCTGTTTAACGTTTCGAACAACATCCGCTGGCTGGGGAGCGGTCCTCGCTGCGGGTTTTACGAAGTGATGCTGCCCGATCGCCAGCCAGGTTCGTCCATCATGCCAGGAAAGGTGAATCCCGTCATGTGCGAGAGCATGATGCAGGTTTGCGCCCGTGTGATTGGGCACGACCAGGCGTTGGCTTTCGCCGGGGCGACGGGCGGAAACTTCGAGCTGAATATCATGATGCCGATGATGGGCGCAACGGCGCTCGAATCGGTGCACCTGCTCTCCAGTTGCACGCGGGCGTTTATTGACTTTTGCGCCATTGAAATGGAAGCCAACGCCGAGGCCTGCGAGGCTTCAGTCGAGGACAGCCTGGCGATGGTCACAAGCTTAAACCCGCACATCGGCTACGAAAAAGCGGCGGCTCTGGCGAAGGAAGCATTCAAGACGGGCAAGACAATTCGCCAGTTGTGCCAGGAACAAAAGATTCTTCCCGAGGCGGTGCTGAACGAGGCGCTCGATCCCAGGCGGATGACCGAACCACATTAGGACGGCAGAAGTCAGCAGGATGAAGGACGAGTAGGAAAAACTCAGTCTGCAATCCGTAAGAGCACTGACAACTCTGTTTCGACAAGACAATTTCCACTCGCGAACAAGGAGGTTCACGAAGATGGTTGAACGCAAACTTTCGCTGCTGGCCGCATTGGCCGTTGCGCTCGCCGGACTTTCAAGTGCGTCGGCCGCACCGCCGGCGCACCTTGTGCCATTTCCAGAAGACGCTGCCGAGACGCCTGCCCAACCGCTGAAGCCGGAGCCGCCAAAGTCGGCGTTTCAACCACGTTTTCGTCCACCTAAGGTGAGCCAGGCTGAATCGCTGGAGACGATCCCGGGCGAAGCGTCTTCAGACGCGATGCAGGACAATCAGGTTGCGCCGGCAAGTGCCGCAGAACCTTTGATCGAAAAGCTGGCTCAGCCGGCCGGCAGTTCGACTCCGGACGCTACCGAGCAATCAACCCCAGCGGTGGCTGGACCGGGATTGCTTCCTGGCCCGGGACCGGAGTCCGGTCAGGCCGAAGGTCGCGCCGCGCTGAACGAGGCCTACAATCGTAGCAAATCCGCGGCCGATGAAGCCGAGTACGAGGCAATCATTGCGCTTTGCGAGCAAGGTAAGGTCGGTGTTTCCCAGGCTTATCAGGCCTATGCCGACCAACTTATGGGTTGGGCTTACAACCGCCGCGGCGAATCGCGCGCAAAAGCTGGCGACGATCAGCGTGCCCTGGCCGACTTTGAGACCGCCGTGCGACTGAACGGCGCCTGGCGAGCAATCCACAATCGGGGCGTGAGCTATGCTGCGGCCGGACGCATGGACGAGGCGGCCGCTGATTTCGACCAAACCATCCAACTCAACCCGCGCTACACCAACGCCTACTACAACCGAGCCGAGTTGCGTTATCGCCGCGAGGACTATACCGGCGCGATCGATGATTATTCGCAGGCGATCAAGCTTGGACCTCCGGATGCGGCAATGTTCAACGGTCGCGGGCACGCGTTCTATCGTATCGAGCGGTTTGGCGACGCGCTGCGCGACTACGGCGAGTCGATCAAACTTGATCCGAGTAATCCCGATCCACTGATCAATCGGGGTGACACTCACGCCGACCTGGGGCAATACGGCGAAGCGGCAGCCGACTATCGTGCCGCGGTGAAGGTTGCGCCCGAGAACGCCCGGGCGTTTCAGGCCGCGGCCTGGCTGATGGCCACCTGTCCGGACGGGCAATACCGTGACGACGTACTTGCGATCGATGCGGCTAAGCGTGCGATCGAACTGGAAGGCGAGACGTTTCGCAATCTTTCGACACTGGCCGCCGCTCAGGCTAGCGCAGGTCAGTTCCGCGAGGCCGAGAACACGCAGGAGCGGGCAATCGCCATCGCCCCGAAGGACCAAGTCGTCAACGGTGAAAAGATGATCGCGCTGTACCGCCGCGAGATCGCTTTCCGCGATCGCCCGATGACAGCTTATGAAACACCCGAAGATGCCGACCTCGACGAGGTGAAACAGGCCGCCGTGAACGAACGGATCGGCGCCTTGACGGGCCGGGCGCAGCGGGCGGAGTATGTCGAGCCAGTGGGTGAACAGCCGCCGCGCGGGCAGCAAACCCAGTATGTGCCGCCAACGCGCAACGGCCGCTACGTCGATCCGAACGTTCCTCCAGAGTCGGGCTGGAAGAACTTGCTGCCTAAGTCGCTGATGGGCGATCCCAATTCCACGGCTCCCAAACCGCCGCCGGGACCGCCGAAAGCCCGGCTGTTCAGCCCCAAGGGGCGCATCTAGCGGTTAGGCAATCTCTGTCGACGAAAGCGTAAGGTCCCCACCGGGCCGCCAGTCCTCGCGAATGTGCGGCCCGTTCTATTCGCGCACATGCTAGCAGTTCTACCTTGATCGTTTCGCGCTCCGTTGGCATATTGACTGTACATCTATCTAGTACGGTCGGATCCGTGCGAACGAGCACGGAAGTGCTGGCCATCATTTGCGGAAGGAGCTGGGCATGGCTGGGGTCATCGGGCGCAAGGAACAAGCGGACGGCCTGTTGTTCGCTACCGACAATGAAGAGCTTGCCGACGGTCTCGAGCTGATTCTGACAGTGACCGATCGCGAATCGATCGACGAGCTGTCGAGCTACGGCGATGGTGAGCGAGAATCCTTTGCGTTGCAGGCATTGCGAATTGGAGTCCTGGCTCTCCGGCAGGCCCGTGGACGAATCGACGCCGACCTAATCCAACGCGAAACGCAGCGGATGCTCGGCGCTCTCGAGGGGCGGCTCTCGGCCTATTCGTTGCAAATGCACGAGAAGCTTTCGGGTTCGCTCAAGGAATACTTTGATCCGGCGAGTGGCCGGTTCCACGATCGCGTGCAACAACTCGTTAAGCAGGACGGCGAATTGGAACAGGTGCTCCGCCGACAGATCGGCGGCAACGATTCAGAACTTTGCAGAACCCTGCTCGCGCACTTCGGCCAGCAAAGTCCGCTGATGAAGCTACTGAGTCCCAATGAATCGCAGGGACTGCTATCTTCGCTGCGGCAGACGCTTGAAGTGCAGCTCACCAATCAGCGAGAACACGTGCTCAAGGAGTTCTCGCTCGACAACAAAGAGGGCGCACTCGCCCGAATGATCGGCGAACTCACCAGCAGTCACGGTCAGCTCACCGAGGCCCTCGAGAAGAAAATCGGCGTCGTGATCGACGAGTTTTCGCTCGACAAGGAAGACTCGGCTCTCAATCGGCTCGTCCGAAATGTCGATCGAGCGCAAACCACGATCACCCGCGAGTTCTCGCTCGATAACGACGCCTCGTCACTGGCGCGAATGCGGCGCGAGCTGATGGGCGTTTTGGAGAAGCAGTCCGAAACGAATACGAAGTTTCAAGAGGAAGTTAAGGTTGCGCTCAGTTCGATGGCCGCCAGACGTGCGGAAGCCGAGCGCTCTACTCGCCATGGCATGGCCTTTGAGGAAGCCGTGTGCGCATATGTTGAGTTTCACGCTCAGCATTCCGGCGACGTCGCCACGCGCGTCGGCAATACGACCGGCCTGATCAAGAACAGCAAGGTGGGCGACTGTCTGCTGGAGTTGGGGCCCGACTGTGCCGCCGCAGGGGCGAAAATCATCATCGAAGCCAAGCAGCAAGGCACCTACAACCTGGCGCAGGCCCGCAGCGAAATCGAAATCGCCCGCAAGAATCGCGACGCCCAGATCGGGCTATTCGTGTTTTCCAAGCGCACGGCGCCAGAATGCCTGGAGGAAGTGTTCCGCTCGGGTGATGATGTGTTCGTTCTTTGGGATCCCGAAGATCCGTCGACAAATCTGCATTTGAAAATTGCACTGACGCTCGCCCGTGCCTTGTGCATTCGCGTCGAGAAACGACAGCAAGCCCAGGCGGCCGATTTTGAAGCGATCACGGCCGCGATTCTGGAAATCGAGAAGCAATCGAACTCGCTTGGCGAAGCCAGTAAATCTGCAGAGACGATCAAGAGCGGAGCGGAGAAAATTCTCGACCGAGTGCGCATCACGCGTAAGTCACTCGAACGCCAAGTCGAGCTGCTCAACGAGCGTATTGCCGATTTGCGCTCAACTCACACGGAAAGCGCGAGTTAGCTACTTGAGCGCCGCGTACCCGCCGCGGAAGTACAACAGTGGCTTCCCTTCCCGAATCCGCGTACTTTCGACTTCGCCGACGATGATCGTGTGATCTCCGCCAGGTAACAAATCCACGACGCGGCATTCGATCGAGCAAATCGACCCCTGAATTAGCGGCGCGCCCATCGGACCGGGATTCCAGCCAATCTCGCGAAACTGGTCGGGTTCGCTCTGCGCGAAGCGGCGCGAGACGCCTTCCTGGTCGTCTGCCAAAATATTGACCGCGAACGAACGTTCAATCTGAAACTGATCGTGCAGACGCGCTCGCTTGTCGATGCACACTAGTGCCAGCGGCGGTTCGAGCGAAAGCGAGCTGAAGGCCGTTACCGTTATGCCGGCTGGCACATCATCGTCGCGGACGATCGTTACTACGGTCACGGCCGCAGCGAAATGTCCCAAGGCCTGACGGAATTCAGCTTTCTCGACCGGCATTAATTGACTCCTCGGTGCGGCGTAATCAACACGCGCGAGAGCACGACTCGCGCGACGCTCAATGGCCCACGCGAATTGAAGATAACGGATAGTTTCTACCACGCTACCCATGCTTTCCCAGTTTCTCGCGATTCGGGCCCGTGCGCTAGCTGGCAGTTGATGGGCAAATTTAGTTGCAAGTCGCCCGGGACCAACGACTTGATGTCCCCCAAGCATCGCCAGATTGCTTGACACTAATGCGGCCCTCCCTATAACGACTCTACCGATTGCGTAAAGCTTATCGGACACGTGAACTGGAGGAGATCGTTAACGGATGGAATCTCGTCGCCGCGTCGAATCAAGTCGCGGCTGACTTTCGATGGCAGGGCAGCATCGGTCATCAGCAGGCGTTCTGCGGTGATCAAGGAAGGCGCGATCTGCCCCGTCGTAATCAGTGCGGCCGGACGCCGCGCTCGCTTGCGAGCCGTTCGTTCCCAATAGTGGTTGAGCCCACAGCAGCGTTTGCCGCGGGCCGTTTCGATCGCAGGGATGAACGCTCGTTCCTATCGAGTGAAGGAGAATATGATGCGTGTAAAGTTTGGAATTGCCGTACTACTGATGGCCACTGCGGCCTGGTTGGTTGCCGAGAATCAGGCCGAAGCCGGTCGCCGGCATCACCGCCGCGGCGGGTGCAACTCAGGATGCGGCTACTCTGCTGGCTGCAACACAGGTTGCGGCACGGTCGCTCCGTGTGGCGGCTGTGAAATTGCTGTCCCGGCAGAAGAAGCCCCGGTGCCTGGCGCCGAACCAGCTCCGCCGGCTCCCCCGGCCCCGACGCCGGATGCGGGCGCGAACGCCCCGACTGAAAGTCCCGCGACGGTAGCGGCCGCTCCGCAGCGAAGCTACTCGTATTACAACACAGGTCGCGGACGCCGCTGGTCCCGCCGTTAGGCGCGAAGGTAGACACACCGTTGGTGTGCCTTCCTGCGGAAAGTAAAGAGCCGGGCGAGTCGCTCCTTGGGGTGTCTCGCCCGGCTTCTTTTATGGGCACTTCAGGATTCCGAAGCGATTCGGCTCGTCTGCGACCACCGCGACAGACACGTGGCGCGTTGTACAATAGCTGTGCCCTCGGTCGACGTTTCGTAGTCGACCGGCAGAACGTTCACTTGAGATTGAGCCGATGTCAGGATTTGCCGGGTTGCGAGTCGCCGCATTTGAGAGTCGCCGCGCCGCGGAGATGGCCAGTTTAATCGAGCGGCTGGGAGGCGTAGCGTCCGTCAGCCCTTCGATGCGCGAAGTGGCGATCTCTGAGAATCGAGAAGCAGTCGACTTTGCGCACCATGTACTCACTGGCCAGATCGACGTCATCATCTTCATGACCGGCGTCGGCATTCGTCACCTACTGGCTGAGGTCGAGCGGCACGTCGACCGTCAGCGGCTGCTCGAAGCGATGAGCGACATCGTCACGATTGCTCGCGGACCTAAGCCCGTCGCGGTGCTGCGCGAGCTGGGGCTAAAACCCACCTATCGAGTGCCCGAACCGAACACCTGGCGTGAAGTGTTGGCCACGATCGATCGCGAACAGATTCAGGTCGCCCAGCAGAATGTCGGACTGCAGGAATACGGCTTGCCGAACGCCAGCCTGGTGGCAGGTCTTGAAGCCCGCGGCGCACGCGTACAAACAGTAAAGGTCTATCGCTGGGACCTCCCCGAGGACGTGGGCCCGCTGGAAGCGAACGTCCGGGCATTGGCGGCCGGCGAACTCGACGTCACGATGTTCACGTCCAGTCACCAAGTCGTCAATCTGCTGCGGATCGCGGAGAAGCTGAACCTGGCGGCTGCCGTCCGCGCGGGACTGGCGGGCACTGTCGTCGCGTCAATCGGTCCAACTACTAGCGAGACGCTCGAAGAGTTGGGGATTCACGTCGACGTCGAGCCCGCGCACTCCAAGATGGGGCAACTTGTCGTCGCGTCTTCCGAACAGTCTGCGAGTTTGTTGCGGCGCAAGCGGATGCCGATCGTGCTGAGAAGCGATGTCGGTGCCGAGCAGGTCCGCTATGTTTCGGGACCGTGGGACGATGGTCCGTTCATGCGGGCATGCCGCCGACAGCCGGTGCCGCGCACTCCGATCTGGCTGATGCGGCAGGCGGGCCGCTACATGGCCGAGTATCGCGCAGTTCGCGAGCAGGTTTCCTTCCTGGAACTTTGTAAGAATCCAGCATTGTGCGCCGAAGTGATGGTCACGGCCGTCGAGAAACTCGGAGTCGATGCGGCCATCATTTTCTCAGATCTGTTGCCGATTCTTGAACCGCTGGGATTCGACTTGGAGTTCGTGACTGGCGATGGTCCGCAGATTCACAATCCCGTGCGGGAAGCGAAAGATCTTGATCGGCTGCGCGAACTCGAGTCCCTGGAACCCCTCGCGTACGTGATGGAAACAGTACAACAAACGCGCGCGAGCGTCGCCCCGGAGATTCCCGTGATCGGTTTCGCCGGAGCGCCGTTTACCCTGGCGAGTTATGCGATCGAAGGGGGCGGTAGTCGCAACTATCTCCACACCAAATCGTTCATGTATCGCGATGAAGGAGCTTGGCATGCTTTGATGAGCGTGCTTTCGCGAGCCGTTGCCCGCTATCTAACCGGGCAGATTGCCGCAGGAGCCCAATGCTTGCAGCTCTTTGATAGCTGGGCCGGTTGTCTGGGAGTCGCTGACTATCGGCGATACGTGCTCCCCTACACCAAGGCCGTTATCGAAGCGCTGCCCGCCGGGGTGCCCGTAATCAACTTTGCCACAGGCAACCCCGCGCTCTTGCCTTTGCTCGTCAAAGCGGGCGGCGATGTGATCGGCGTGGACTGGCGCATCGAACTCGATGCGGCCTGGCACATCGTCGGCGACGAACACGGCGTGCAGGGAAATCTCGACCCGGCCGTGCTGCTCACCGATCGCGAGACGATTCGCGCCCGAGCCAAAGACATCCTGTACAAGGCCGCTGGCCGACCGGGACATATCTTCAACCTGGGGCATGGAATCGTGCCGCAGACGCCGGTCGAGAATGCGCAATACCTGGTCGAAGTGGTGCGAGAACTGAGCGAGCGGAAGAGCGACTAGGCCGGTTCGTTCAGGCCACGACGCGCTGCGCCTGCCAAGCTGCCCGTTGCTCGTTCTCATGCGGGAGTACATAGAGCACGACCTGCCCATCGCGTAAATTCGGTCGCAATCGCTTGCCGAGTTCCACCGAGCCAAAGCTCACCGACTCACGGGTGTCCTGCCGTTCAATTCGATCGACGCCGCGAGCTAGAATCTCACTGGGACTGATCACACCCGTGACATCCATGGCAGTTGCCGGTGCTCGCCCGCAGCGAATCACGCGTCCGCTGTTCCAGGTGGCGAGCAGTCCAATGGCCGCCAGCGCGCCGATGATACCCCCGCCCGTGCCACCGAGCGGTTCGAGATAGATTCCGGTCTGCGCGGCCAGTCTCACCGCCTCGGCCTGCGAGAGCAACTCCCGCTGCGCCCGGCGACCCCAGCGCCGGATATCCTCCGGTACTTCGGTTGAAATGCACAATCCTGGATCGCTGCCCTCAGGGCACCAAGGGAGCATCACGTCTCGCACACGAGCGGCGAGCTTCTGGATGTCGTCAGTGCCGCGAGGTTCGAGTGCCATCGACACCCCGCCATTCATCCGCGTGTAGGGCACGCGCGGATCGACCAGCAATTGATGGCGGACAATCCAGGTGGTGACGTACTCGTTTTCCAGCACCTCGGCCAGGTGCATCGCCAGCTTGTTTGTGCCGGGCGTGTCCGGCATATCCGTGTCGTCGATTCCGAGGTAAATCATTACTCGGCCTGCGCAGGGGGATTGGTGCGAAACCAGGCGAGTGCCGAGATCATTCCGGCAGCGGCACCGAACAGGACGAAGCTCACTAGTGCCACTGGCCAGAATGAGAGAAAGCCGCGACCAACACCGGCTTCTCCCAGCCATGCCGCGGATCCAAATCGAACGGCGAAGGCGACAAGGTTCGCAGCAGCACCAGCCATCGCGGCCAGCACGTAAATACGCCACCCCGGCCGCACGACGGCGAAAGCAACATCCAAAGCCGGTCCGAGACAGGCCAATCCGGTCGCGGCGGCAAGATTCAATTGTCCTGCGCCGGTAAGCCGCATGCCAGCCAGCGTGATCACCGCAGCCATACTCATCACGGTACCGCTACCCCGGCGTGGAACTAAGCTGATTCCCAGCACGAGTGGCAGAGTCCCGCGCAAGATCGCATGTCCAGGCAGGGAGATGCCGAGGTTGCCCGCGCTCGTGGCAACCGCCGCCACGACGCCGAGGCTCATCAGGATTGCCAACTCGCGAGCAGTAGTCGCGCGATTGTTAGTTGGCCTAAGTGAGGTCCACCAGCGGGAGGCTTTTGCCAGTGCGGGGTTGGCGGTCCACAGGTTCTGCATGATCATCCTCGCTGTCGTGATGCTACTTCGGTTGGCTGAGTGACTCGCTACCGGCGCGCGTGCTTATCGCCTTCAGTATTGCGTGATCCATCGTGTCGCTTGTGAACTGAACGCTGCCGTCGGCAAAGCAGAGATTCACACCTTCCGTGTGTCCGCTGCCATAGGCTGCAATCCGCAGGTCGACATAGTAATTGTTGAACTGTGCAAAGCCATCCGCGGGTGGCGACTGGCCCGCTCGGCTTCCGTAACTAAACGGGAGTTGGTAATTGAGCGGGGCAAATGAACTTAGTGTCACGTGCCCAATCATTTTGCGGCTCGTTGAGGCGCCCCACCAGCCCCATTCTTTGAGTGGCTCTCCCCAGCCGGCCGCGTTGAAAGTCAAGTAGTTCGGATCGTCGTGGTATCGCTCGCCGAAGAGCAGCGTTCGGCTCATGCCGTCCGTGACCTGTCGTGGCGCGACGGGGTGCTGATACCGCTTCGGCTCGGACGCCTCGCCCGTGGTATGGAACATCCCATCGGTGATCGCGTCCTCCGGAAAATATGCCCGAGAACCACCATTGCCGGCGTAACTAGTCAGGCCATAGTGCCAGTCTCGGGCGGCCATCACGATCGGATTGACGTCAATCTGGTCAGAGGGACAGATCAAGAGTGGCAGCACGACGGCGGTCTGCGATGTAGCACCCTGATTGGCGTTGTTGATCGGATCGTCATAGTCCCAGGCAACAAGCACGTTGGCTTCTTCCAGGTGTGGCAGGAGGAATGCGAACAGCGGGATTCCGCGATGGGAAACCGCGGAGTTGAAGTACCACTGCTCCAGGCCCGGCGGAAAATGCCGCTGCGAATCGACGAAGTTATGGGAGGCTATTCCCAACTGCCTCAACTGGCTCGCGCATTGTGTGCGGCGAGCCGATTCGCGCGACGCCTGTATCGCGGGTAGCAACAGTCCCGCCAACACTCCAATGATGGCGATGACCACCAACAACTCGACAAGAGAAAACCCGCGTCGGCGGACGTTCCCTCGGTCGTCATCGTTGCTAGTCGGTTGGTTGGCCATCACATGGCTCGAGTGCGTGGAAGACAGACTATCGCCGCTTGCCGATGATGCAGACGCCGATCGCGGCGATCGCCAACAGCGCGAAACTCGCCGGCTCGGGAACTAGCTGATACGTGATTGCGAGTTCAGGAGGGAATCCCGAATCTCGACTGTTCAATCGCTTAGCCGATTGTCCGCGGCCTTCGTCACCCTGGAGCAACCAACCGAAGTTCTGGGTAGGGTTATCAAGCCAGAATTGCAAGTCCGCGACCATGCCAGGATCGGACCAGGTAAACAACTGACCGCCGCCCAGATCATCGAAAATAATGGACGTGCCACTTGCGATAGACGTGAAATCTCCGCCCGGTGTGGTCCAGGTCGGGCTCAAGGCCGGATTAGCCGCGTTGTAGTAGCGGTACAACCAAGTGGCGTCGTTCTGCGTAGCGGCAGCTCCCATGCCACCCGACTGAAATGAAGTGCCCTCTCCCCAGGCGGCTAGAATGCGATGCAACGAGACGACTGGATCGCCATTCAATCCCATTGCTTCACGCATGGTCAGCGTGGCGCCGGTGATAATTGCCCCGGCCGGAATGCTCGAAAGGTCGAATTGAACGAGGCCGCGGCGAATGCTGATGGTTGCCGGACCTTGTCCGTCCTGATTCGTGCGGCCCACGAAAATGTCACCCAGGCCGTTGCTTAATTGTCCGCTCGGGTCGGTGCGTTGGATGAGCGTGTTATCTTGGGCAGGTCCGAGGTTGACACTCTCGGCAGGCGCCGAAGAGACCCATAACAGCGCGGCCAGTGCCGCAAGAATCGTCTGTTTTACGTGCATTGCAGGTGACATCTCAGGGAATGGGATAGGAACACAGACTTGCTGTGGCAGGATAGTATCACCATAATGGCAGAATCATGTCAAACATGCCCGAATTAAAAAACTTCGTTCGCGAGCGACGCACCGCCCGGGGCTGGTCTCAGCAGGAGCTGGCAGACCGAGCCGCCATCGCACGCGCCAGCGTAAGTGCCATCGAGATGGGACGTTTAGTCCCGAGCGCAGCGGCGGCCCTGGCCCTGGCGGCTGCGCTCGACTGTCGGGTGGAAGACCTGTTTCGCCTGGGAGATCAGCCGTCCCTGGGGCCGAGCTGGGCCTGGCAGCCTGCCCGCTTGCCAACGCGCTATTGGCAGGCCGAAGTCGCCGGACGCGACTGGCTTTATCCGGTCGAGCCGACCTATGCCGGCACGCTGCCGCATGACGGCCTGTTCGACGGCACGACCACGATCTCGCGTGTGGAGTCGCTGCCGCCCACGCTCGTCATGGCCACTTGTGATCCCGCGGTTGGCTTGCTCTCCGGCGAATTGGCTCGCACCAGTGGACTACGCTTATTGCCGCTGATTCGTTCAAGCCGCGCCGCGCTGAAAACTCTGCAAGAGGGAAAGGTCCATGTGGCTGGCCTGCACTTGGGGCCCGAGGGGACCGACGAGAACGCCACGGTAGCGCGCGAGATGCTCGGCCCGGGCTATCGCCTGGTGCGGGTCGCTGCGTGGGATGAAGGAATCGTCACGGCGGGCGATCGCAAGGTGTCGTCCGCCCGCGCCGCCCGAAAAGCACGCTTCAAATGGGTTGGTCGCGAACCTGGATCGGGCGCTCGCCAATGCTTCGAAGAGGTGCTCGGCACGAGCGTGGCGCCGCGGCGAATCGCGCTCGATCATCGCGGCGTGGCGGAAGCTGTACGAGCAGGATGGGCTGATGCGGGCATCTGCTTGCGCTTGGTGGGCGAGGAAGCGTCGCTCGAGTTCCTGCACGTCCGCAGCGAAGCGTACGATCTATGCTATCCCGAGGCCTTGGAAAACGACGCTCGGCTGCGAGCGCTACTCACGGCGATCCGCGGTCCGCGCTATCGTGGCCAGCTTGCGGACCTCTCGGGATACCGTGCGGCGACGGGCGAGATCGTGCCGATCCATTGATCGACGGCTCTTCGATCGCCGCGGCTGGAGAATCCGCCGCTGGCGATTCTTCAGACGCGACCGTCGGCATTTCGCCCGTCCACATCGACCTCGGAACTTGAAAACGTAGCGGTTCGCTGCCGCCAAAGCCTCCGGGTGCGAGTTCAATCCGTAAGTACTCGACATTGTCGATGGGGCGGTCGAACAGCAGATGCTTCTCGCTCGATTCGCCAGGCCGCAGGCTGACATTGTTCCCCAGTTCCGCTTGAGAGGATGGCAAGCGTATCGCTTCAATTTGCGGATACGCATTGCCTTTATCGTCGACGAGCAGCGCCACGGCCGTGGCACCCACCAGTTGCTTGCCAAGCGTGCTGTCTCCCAGGGCTTGGCCGACCGCGCCAAGCGCCCCACTGCTGCCGCTGGCGACCATCCAACCCGGGGCAGACACAATCGTGTCCGTCGAAATGTTTTCCAACTGCACACGAATGTGCAGGTAAGGCGCCGCCTTTTCACGCTTCATGGAAAGCGGATTTGCGCTTTCCAGCCGCACTTGCTCGATGGCCGCGGAGGTGATCGTCGCGCGAATGGGCCACTGCTCGATCGGCCGGCTCGCGTCCACCCAGACCGGCTCCGGCGGCAGTTCCGGTTCTGGCATGGGCTCCTCAACCTGCGGTGACGCTGGCGGCGGAGTCTGCACAATGATCGGTGCCGCGGCGACGACTGGCGGTGCGGGCTTGGCGAACATGCCAGACTGTATTCCCAGCACCACGCTCACTACCAGGCCGACGAGTCCGCTCGTTGCGGCAGCGACATTCAGCACCAGCCCCGAAGCGCTTTGCAGTGCCGCGACCACGAGCCCCACGATTCCGACCAGTAATCCGAGCGCGCCGACAGCAATGCCGACCCAGCCGAAGATCGATTCGATGAGCGACAGCCAACAGGTTCCCAGCGCCAGGATGCCGAAAGTGAGCCCGACCGCGCCGATGAGTTTGCCTGCAATGGGAGGATTAGCTGCTGACCCCGGCGCCGGCGTTGCCGCGCCGGCCATTGGCGTGGCAGGCATCGGCCGCGCGACGAGCGGCGTCGTGACAACCATAGGTCGAGCGGGCGTCGGCTTGGCAACCGGAGGCGGTGGGACCGGCGGGAGTGAAGAAGTCTGCAACGACGACGCCGAGAGTGATGATGAGCTATCCTCGGACGCGGGAAATAGGCCCTTCACGCGCGAGGCCGACGTCCACTTTCCTTCAGCGCCAAGGCGAACGTCATTCGAGGGCGACACCTTCCCTTCACCGGCCAGCTTCTTGAGCTGCGCTGAAGTGAATGGCCCGTATGTCTTTTCGCCGCGTTTAATGAACCAGTCGTGTGCCATCGCCCCTGAGTCTAAGTCCCAGGCAGGTGCCGGGCAATCTGGTCGCAGCCAGACGTGAAGAACGGAGCAATTAAGTTGCCGGAATCGTCACGCTTCCCCGATTCAGGGCGTCGATCAACTGCCGCAGGCGGCCCAGACTGCGGCGATTGAAACGGAACACCAGCCGAGGGAACTCGGCCAGCGAGGGTTCGTCCTTCTCTTCGGCCAGCGGCCCGCTGACCACGAATTCGCCGCCGTTCAGAATATCCGGGAACGCGGCGTTGATATCCGCCAGGAGCCTTTCGCTGGGAGCTTCCTGCAGCCGGAAGACGAGTTTGTTCTTAACGTACCGCATGCTGTGGAAGACCTTGAAGAACTGCATGATCTCGGCGACCGCTTCCTCGACATCGTCGGTCAGCTTATAGAGCGAAAGGTCGTCGGGCGAAATCATCCCGTCACCCAGCAGCCGCTTCTCGATAAAGTGCTGGAACTCTTGCCAGAACTTGCCGCCGGGAGCATCCAGAAACACAACCGGCACCATATCGCGTTTGCCGGTCTGAAGTAGCGTCAATACTTCCAGGCCTTCGTCGAGCGTGCCGAAACCGCCGGGCAGGCAAACCACGGCGTCGCACTCTTTGACGAACATCAGTTTACGCGTGAAGAAGTACTTCATGTGCACGAGCTTCGAGTCGCCGGCGATCACAGGGTTGGCGTACTGCTCGAACGGGAGCATGATGTTGAGCCCCATCGAGTGCTCGCGCCCCGCGCCGACGTGCCCTGCTTCCATGATCCCGCTGGCGGCGCCTGTGACGACCAGCCATTTTTCGGCGGCCATCGCGCGCCCAAACAGCACGGCCTGCTGGTAGGTGAATTCGTCGGGCCGAGTTCGCGCTGACCCGAACACGGTGACTTTGCGACGCGCGCGATAGGGCGTGAAAACCTTGAACGCGTAACGCAGTTCGCGCAGCGTCCGGCTGAGAATCTTTAAGTCGCCACGCGAGGTTTGGTCCACCGCCAGCTTGTCAGCCGATTCCTTGATCTGGTCAATCAGATCGACGACGCGCGAACGTTCGGCGTCGGAAAGCTGGCCGTTGACTTTCTCGAGGCTGCGTTCGAGATCCTGGACCGCTTCTTCCGCAGCCTGGGCCGCCTTGGCGACTTTTTCTGGTTTGGCCTGGTCGTTCGAAATGTTTTTCTGGGAGTCCGCCACTCCGGGTACCTTGGGGTCAGTGCTTCGCTGGAGAATTCATGAGTCGCGGCAATCGCCACTGCTCAATTATACCCGTCAGTTGCGATCGGCCTCGAGCGGGCACAGCGCGCAAAAACAGCCCGAAACTCGCGAATCGCGAGTTTCGGGCCGATCATAGTTCAAAATACCCAGGCGGGACTTCAGGCCGACGGGCGACGATAGTGCTGGTAGGCCAGGATCACTTCGTACAGGTCGGTCGAGATCGTCACGTCATCATTGTCGAAGTCGCGGAGCCAAGTCCGTTCATTGCGAACCGCGTCGGCCAGAAGTGGGAGGATCTCTCCCAGCGGGACGGTTACTTCGTCCCGGGTGTTCTTGGTCTTGGTGACGGCGGCCGTCGCTTCGCTCTGCGGACCGTAATACACACGCAAGTGGCTGCGAGCCATGTGGACGTTTCCTTACGTCTGAGGGCTTCGTGGTAACGAGCTTGATTCCCGCGCGCTCCGACTCCCGGAGCGTTTGGCGGAGGCCCGCGCATGCAGGTGCATGCTATCGATGCCCACCCTTGGTGACACAGATATCGGCAGTCCAACGTGCAGGGGTTTGATGTATTTGTCCGGCGGTGACGTTTTTTCCCAACTGGCCCGTAAAACGCGAAGCGCGCATGGCAGGGGTTGTCGACGCAGTGCGGGTGTGCTGGGTAATTTGGGAGGGACGTCCTAACCCGTAGCTGTTCAGATCCTTGACAAGAATATACACAGGCGCTAGATTGCCAGATTAGCAAGTGCGGTCCAATAAAAACTTTGCGTCAAAAACTCACGCCACTGACGCCCTATTCTGCATGGCTAGCAACACGATCGCCATCGATCTGAGACCGGTGGCCCAGGCGCTGCACCTCTCGCTCCGCCAGATTGAATGTGTCGTCGAGCTGCTGGACGCTGGCAATACCGTCCCGTTTATCACCCGCTATCGCAAGGACCAGACGGGTGGTTTGGACGAAGAGCAGATCCGCGCGATCGAATCACGGCTCGTGAAACTCCGCCTGCTGGCCGAACGCAAGCAGACGATTCTCCGCTCGATCGAGTCGCAAGGAAAGCTCACTCCCGAGCTAGCAGCCGAGATCGAAGCGGCTGGAAGCACCAAACGGTTGGAAGACCTGTATCTGCCCTACAAGCCTAAGAAGCAAACCCTCGCCACCACGGCCCGGGAGCGTGGATTGGAACCCCTCGCGGACGAGGTGCTGGAAGCTTCACCCGCGGCAGCCGATCTGGATGCCCGGGCGGCCGACTTCGTGAATCCCGATAAGGGACTTACCGGCACCGCCGATGTACTCCTGGGCGTCGGCCACATCCTAGCCGAGCTGATCAGCGAACGCGCAGATGTGCGGCAGAAGCTCCGCCAGCTACTCAACAAAAGCGGCAAGCTGGTTTGCACACGGGGGGAAGTCGAAGACAAAATCGCCCAAGGCTTCCGCGACTATTTTGAATTCAGCGACGCGATTCAGAAGGTGCCCGAGCACCGCGTTCTGGCGATCAACCGAGGCGAGAAGGCCAAGGCACTGCGCGTCAAGGTCGAGGCTGACCTGGAAGCGATGCAGCAGGTCGTCGACGAACTCGTGTGCCCGCCGGATCATCCCCATGTCGACTTCATCCGCGGCTGCGGGCGCGACGCGCTCACGCGGCTGGTTTATCCGAGCCTGGAACGCGAAGTCCGTCGCGAGATGACCGATTGGGCCGAAACGCACGCCGTGGAAGTCTTCGCCAGGAATCTGCGGAATTTGCTGCTGCAAAAGCCGGTCTGCGGGCGGCGCGTGCTGGCCGTCGATCCGGGCTTCAAGAGTGGCTGCAAGCTCGCCGCGCTCGATGAGTTTGGCAACCTGCTGGACCAGGCCGTAATTCAGATCGTCGGCAAGGCCGAACGCAAGCAGCAGGGCCGCGAGAAACTGGCCGAGCTTGTGAGTACTCACTCACTGAGCTTGATCGCGATAGGTAACGGCACCGCCTGTCGCGAGACCGAAGAGCTCATCTCGGAAATGCTGGCTGCGGAACTGGCCGACAAAGGCGTAGCTTACGTCATAGTCAACGAAGCCGGCGCGAGTGTCTATTCGACAAGCCCCTTGGGGCGCGAAGAGTTTCCTGAATACGACGCTACGCTCCGCGGGGCAATTTCGATCGGCCGCCGACTGCAGGATCCGTTGAGCGAGCTGGTAAAGATAGATCCTGCCAGCATCGGCGTGGGCATGTATCAGCACGATGTGAAGGCCAAGCACTTACGCGCCTCGCTGGACGCCGTGGTCGAGTCTTGCGTGAACTACGTGGGCGTTGATTTGAACACAGCCAGCCCAGCCCTGCTCCGTTATGTGTCAGGCTTGAATCAACTTACTGCGCGCCGGTTGTATGACTATCGCGCGCAGAACGGCCCGTTCAAGAGCCGCGAGCAGCTTAAGGAAGTGCCTGGCTTTGGCGAGTCGGCCTTCGTCCAGGCGGCGGGCTTCCTCAAGATCGCCGGCGGTGACAATCCCCTTGACGCTACCTGGATTCACCCTGAAAGCTATGAGTTAGCGAACCAGGTGCTCCAGCAGCTCGAAGGCGGCGTTGCCGATCTGGCTCAAAAGGAAACGGCAGCGCAGCTTGCCGAGCGAGCGGGCCAGGTACAACTCGAGACGATGGCCGCTCAGTTCGACGCGGGAGCGATGTTGCTTAAGGACATATTAAGCCAGCTCGTGCGTCCGGGCCGCGATCCGCGCGACGACTTGCCGCTGCCGATTTTCAAGAAAGGGGTCATCAAGCTCGATGATTTAACGGCCGGCATGGAGTTGCAAGGCACCGTGCTGAACGTCGTCGATTTTGGCGCATTCGTGGACATCGGGCTGCACGACACGGGCTTGGTACACATCAGCCAGCTGGCCAACAAGTACGTCCGCGATCCGCACGAAGTGGTTTCGGTTGGAGATGTGGTGAAAGTCTGGGTCCACGAAGTCGATAAGACTCGCCGGCGAGTGTCGCTCTCCATGATCCCGCCGGGATCGGAACGTGCGCCGCCCCGTAAGAAAAAGGATCGACGCGATAAGACCGAGGGCTCTGATGCCGGCCCGGCACAGGCCGTGGAAGGCGCTTCCGAAAATAGTGTCGCCCAATCCGCGTCGCATGCCAACGAGCGTCGGCCCGGCCCGCCGCAGCGCCGCCCGCAACGGTCAGGACAAGGCCAGGGCGGGCAGGGCTCACGTCGCCCGCCTCGCCACCACGAGGGCCAGGACAATCGCCCGCCCAAACCGAAGTTTCGCGCAGGCGGAAAGAAGCCGGCTCCGGTTGTGCCGCTCACCGAGGAAATGAAAACCGGCAAGGCTCCTTTGCGGACATTTGGCGATCTGAAACAATTCATTAAGTTGAAAGACGAGCCTGAGGGCTCGCCTCCCGAATCCGAATCGTAAAGCCGATTGCCGCATCGCCCGCGTCCACCGCATCCGCCCCACTTGGCTCACTGATGGATTTTAAAGATCGACTCGAGCGCGCTATCCAGCGGGGCCAGCGGTCCAGTGACGCGGATGCTCGCGCTCGAGCCGAGCAGGCCACTAGCGAGGAAGAGTTTCGCCGGCTGCATTCGCAGTATCGGTTGGAACTTTCCGAGCATATCGAGCAGTGTCTCCGCGAGCTTGCGAGGCACTTCCCGGGCTTTCGCTACGAGACGATGGTCGGCGATCGCGGCTGGGGCGGCGCCATCAATCGCGACGATTTCTCGCTGGTTGACGGCCGGCGTAGCAATCTCTTCAGCCGGCTGGAGTTAGTAGTCCGGCCGTTCACGGCCTCGCATGTACTTGATCTCAATGCGAAGGGCACCGTTCGCAATCGTGAACTGTTCAGTCGTGCCCAGTATCAGCGTCTCACCGAGGTTGACCTGCAACTTCTGACAGACTCGATCGACCGCTGGGTGCTCGAGTACGCCGAGCTGTATGCAGCCAAGAGCTGAGCCGCGCGCCTTCGCGCGCTGCGCCTCGTCTTGCTGCAATCGCTACGACCCGTACAGCCGGTTAATCCCTCGCCGCCAGTTGTGCCTGCGGGACATGCTAAGTTTTCAGAGGCGCGGCGGAGCAACTCTGGTTGGTTCGCCGATGAATGAATCCCGATCGGGAGGCGGAACCGGTCGCGACTCAGTGGTAGTCATACGCGCGAAAGAGTGTTTCTATCGAAACGGCAATCGCTCGCGTGCGCTGCATGCTGCTGTGAGACAAACTGCGATAACTTCAGCCGTTCGCTTTACTGACGAACACTCCGCCTTCGATGAACGAATCCGCTCCACTACGGGACTTGGTGTGGGTGCTCACCTGCGCCGCGCTGGTCATGCTGATGCAGGGCGGCTTCTGCTGCCTTGAGTCGGGGCTCGCGCGTGCTAAGAATCGTGTCAACGTCGCGATCAAGAACCTGTTCGACTTCTGCACGGCCGGCATCGCCTTCTGGCTGCTAGGCTTTGGGCTGATGTTTGGCGCCAGTTGGAACGGCCTCATCGGCACGACCGACTTCATGTTGGGACGCGACGCAACTCCCTGGCTGCTCACGTTCTTCCTGTTCCAAATGGTTTTCTGTGGAACGGCAACGACAATTATCTCCGGCGCCGTCGCCGAGCGAATCCGTTTCGTCGGCTATCTGGCAATCAGCGTATTGGTATCGGCAGTGTTCTATCCCATTTTCGGGCATTGGGCCTGGGGCGGGATGGGGACAACAACGCCCACGGGCTGGCTCGCGAAGCTGGGCTTCATCGACTTTGCCGGCTCGACAGTTGTGCACTCGATCGGCGGATGGCTGTCGCTCGCCGCGGTGCTCGTTGTGGGACCACGACTGGGCCGTTTCGACAGCAACAAGCCAATGCACGGTTCGGATTTGCCGTTGGCCACGCTTGGCGTCTTCCTGCTTTGGTTCGGCTGGTTTGGGTTCAACGGCGGCAGTACATTGGCCGTGAACGACCAGATTCCGCTAATCCTGGTTAACACTAACCTTGCGGCGGCAGCCGGTGGCGTCGCCGCACTGGGTGCCAGTTGGTTTGTGTTGCGCCGCAGCGACGTGGGGATGGTGATGAACGGCGTGCTCGGCGGTCTGGTCGCAGTCACGGCAGGCTGTCACCTGGTTGCGCCGGGCGGAGCGGTCGCCGTAGGGCTCGTGGCAGGAGTGCTGGCCACCGTCGGGACCTTTCTGCTCGCGCGGTGGAGAGTTGACGACGTGGTCGGCGCCGTGCCAGCGCACGCCTTTTGTGGCGTGTGGGGCACTCTGGCCGTAGCAATCCTGGGCGATGTGTCCTTGCTTCTGCATGGCAGCCGCAGCTACCAGTTCTTCGTTCAGCTACTCGGCGCTTCGGTTTGTTTTGCCTGGGCATTCGGCGGTGGCTATTTCGTGTTTCGACTGCTCGATCGAATCTTGCCGCTGCGAGCTAGCCCCGAGGCAGAACGGATGGGGCTTAACCTGGCAGAGCATGACGCCGGCGCGGAGCTCGTGGATCTGCTGGGTGAGATGGAGTCACAGCGCGCGGATGCCGATTTCTCACGCCACGTTACTGTCGAGCCACACACCGAAGTCGGGCAAATCGCGACAGCCTATAACCGGGTTCTCGATAGAGTTCAGGATGAGATGACCTCGCGCGAGCAAGTCGTCGAGGCGCTGCGGCAGGCCGAAGAAAAGTATCGCAGCATCTTCGAAAACGCCGTCGAGGGCATCTTCCAGACGTCTCTGGAGGGCCAATATCTGAACGCGAATCCCTCGCTCGCCCGGATCTACGGTTACGAAACCGTTGAGAAGCTTCGCGATGGAATCCGCGACATCGGATCGCAACTCTATGTCGAGTCCGCACGTCGCACCGAATTCAAACGACTGATGAATGAGCACGGCTCCGTTCGCTCATTCGAATCGCAGGTGTACCAACGCGATGGCAAGACCATTTGGATCTCCGAGAACGTGCGACTTGTGCGCGATGTCGACGGGCGGCCCCTCTACTACGAAGGTACGGTCGAAGACATCACGGAACGCCGCCAGTCCGAGGAGCTGCGCACCGCGAAGGAAGCCGCCGAGGCCGCCAGCGAAGCGAAAAGTTCGTTCCTCGCGCACATGAGCCATGAAATTCGCACGCCGCTGAACGGGGTGATCGGCATGCTCGACCTGCTCGCGGGCAGCGAACTGAACGATCGTCAGAATCGCTACGCCCGCGTGGCCAAGAGTTCGGCCGACTCGCTGCTGTCAGTCATCAACCAGATACTGGACTTCTCGAAGATCGAGGCCGGCAAGGTCGAGCTGGAGACACTCGACTTCGATCCGCGCCTGCTGGTTGAAGACACGCTCGAGATGTTCGTTAAGCGTGCGCACGAAAAAGGGCTCGAACTCGCCTGCCAGACCAGTCCGGATGTGCCCGCCACGGTTCGCGGAGATCAGGATCGATTGCGACAAGTGTTGGTCAACCTAATCAACAACGCGCTCAAGTTCACCGAGCACGGCGAGATCGTCGTCCGCACGAACTGCGACGCCGAGTCAACCAGCGAGGCCCGCCTGCGCTTCTCGGTGCAGGACACCGGCGTGGGCATTCCGCCCCAGCGTCGCAGCCAGCTTTTCCAGTCTTTCTCGCAGCTCGATGCGTCAACCACGCGCCGCTACGGCGGTACGGGCCTGGGGCTGTGCATCTCCAAGGGCTTGGTTGAGCTGATGCGCGGTGAAATCGGTGTCGAAAGCCGCCCCGGAGAAGGCTCAACGTTCTGGTGCTCAATTCCTTTTGACAAACATGGCGGTCGCCGTAAGGCGCAGCACGTACCCGACGACTTGCGCAGGCTGCACGTATTGGCGGTCGACGACAACGCCACAAACCTTGAGGTGCTGCACGAACAGTTCCAAAGTTGGGGGCTCGCGCTGACCACGGCCAGCGACGGCCGGACCGCGCTTCATATGCTGGAGCGCGCGGCGGAGATCGGACACCCGTTCGACCTGGCGATTCTTGACGTGCAGATGCCCGTGATGGACGGACTGGAACTAGCCCAGCATATTAAGGGCAACCCCGCGACGCGGGAGATGCTTTTAATCGTGCTCACCTCGATGGGGCAGGACCTCTCGCCGCGCGAAATGCAACAGCATGGTTTAGCCGGATACATCCACAAGCCCGTGCGGCAATCGAGACTGCTTGATGCAATCGTCGACGTCACGTCACACGAAGTACTGATGCAAGCCGCCGAGCCCGAAGCCAGCGAAAGGCCGACGCCGGGTGTCCAGCACCGCGGTCGAGTTCTGGTAGCCGAAGATAACGACGTTAATCAGATCGTGGTCACCGAGATTCTGTCCCTGGCTGGCTTCGACTGCGACGTCGTGGCCAGCGGTCGAGTGGCCGTGCAGCGAGCACTCTCGGGGAATTTCGATCTTGTGCTCATGGATTGTCAAATGCCCGAGATGGACGGCTTCGCGGCGGCGCAACTCATTCGCGAGACCGAGGCCGAACGTTCGCTGGAGACGGGAATGTTCGAGCGCGTGCCGATCGTGGCGCTAACAGCAAACGCAGTGAAGGGCGATCGACAACGCTGCCTTGACGCAGGCATGGATGCCTACTTGAGTAAACCCGTCGATGCCACGGCCCTGTTGGAGATGATGGAAGCACTGCTCGCACAGTACGACCGAATTGGCCAGTCGCTTGCGACCGTGACCGATACCCAAGCTACGTTCACGTCGGCCATCGGATTTGATGAACTCATCGAACGCTGCGTCAACAATCGGCTGGTTGCCGCGCGGGTGCTGGAGAAGTTCAGCGACTCGGCGCCGCAGCAGCTCCGGCGCATCCGCACGGCGGTACAAGACGCCGCTGTGAACGAAGTGGCTCGCGCAGCGCATCTGTTGCGAGGAATGGCCGCCAGCGTTAGCGCCATCCACGTGGCCGAGCTGGCCGCACTGCTCGAATCGGCCGCGATGACGGGCGATTGCTCGGGAATTGATCTGGCCGAGCTCGACCGGGCGATTGACGAAGCCCGTCGTTCGGCCGCCAAGTGGATTGCGGAGTCACGCTGCAGCGAGTCTCACATCAACGTCGGTGAATAGAAGGCATTCGAGGGGCAGTTCATGCTGGTGTTGGCAGTTGACGACGACGATATCGCCTTGGAGTTGATGGCTAACGCGCTTTCCACCGCGGGCCATCAGGTGCTCACAGCCTCCAGTGGCCGCGAGGCGCTCGCCCTCGTCGAACGCGAAGGCTGCCGGCTTATAATTTCCGATTGGGATATGCCCGATATGACCGGCGTTGAGCTGTGCCGCGTCTTGCGGGCGGCGCCGTTGTGCGGCTATCTGTACTTTGTGCTGCTCACCGCCCGCAACTTGCCGCTCGAAATGATCGAGGGGCTCTCGGCAGGTGCAGATGACTTCATCGCCAAGCCGTTTCGACCGGCGGAACTGGCGGCCCGGGTGCTCGCCGGTGAGCGGATCCTCTCGCTCGAAACGCGCGATGTCGCGATCTTTGCCCTGGCGCGGCTGGCCGAGTCTCGCGATCCGGATACCGGTGCACATCTGGAACGCGTGCAGGCCTATTCTCGATTGCTCGCACAGAAACTGGCCACGCGTTCCAAGTTTCAGGATGTCGTCAACGCCGAATTTATTCGCTTGATCTACCTGACCAGCCCGCTGCACGACATTGGAAAGGTTGGCGTTCCAGACGGCGTGCTACTCAAGCAGGGCCGGCTCACGGCGCATGAGTTCGACATTATGAAACGGCACACGGTAATCGGGGCAAGGACGCTCCAAGATGCGCTTGATCGCTTTCCCGGTGCAAAGTTTCTGGAAATGGCCCGCGACATTGCTGCCACGCATCACGAATGGTTCAACGGGCAAGGTTATCCGTGCGGGCTCGCCGGAGACGAAATTCCACTTTGCGGCCGGATCGTGGCTGTGGCCGACGTGTACGATGCGCTGACGTCCAAGCGAGTCTACAAGCCTGCCCTGCACCATGAAGAATCGCAAGCCATGATCATCGCTGAGTCCGGCAAACATTTCGATCCGGACGTGGTGCAGGCCTTTCTCGATTGCGAAGACGACTTCAAATCGGTGAAACGCCGGTTCGCCGAGGATGGTCGGGGCGCGCCAGCAGCAATATTGCCGCTTGCCAGTTGGGAGTCGCCTCAAGCGATGCCGACTGTGCAATAGTTCGGCTTTGCTCTTTGGCGCACGCAGACTAGAGCTCCGGCGGCGCCAGCGTCAGCTGCTTGAGCGCCTCGAGGCTCATCACCATGTCGTCGAGCGAAATGTCCTGCCAGCCACCCATCTTGTGGCGCAGGATGCACAGCTTGTACGCCTCGAAGGCGTCGTTCACGTCGGGCGGCAGCGGAGGCAACGCCGCGAACGGTCGGACTGGTGCGCTGCTGGCCGCGGGGCCGCTGGCATAGCCGCCGGCTTCGACTTCGGTGCTCTCCGAATCGTCCTCTTCTTCGTCATCGTCTTCATCGTTCGAAGAGTCGCCGCGTTCAGGATCGCGCGCCGTTTCCATCGTACCGGTGGTCACTTCGCCGGCGTCGACCGCCTCGGCGTCTTCGTCCCAGGGACCTTCGCCCGCTTCATCACTTGCCGAGGGCTCTTCCTCGGCCACCTCGCCGCGAGTCTCCCACCGCTTGTGTCGCATCTCGGAGATCGACCAGTCGTTTTGCACGGCGCCTTCGAGCCACAGCTCGGCGTCGTCCCAGTCGAGGGACGCCTGGAAATGGCTCCAGAAGAGCCCGTCGTAGTCCTCGCGCGTGAGGCCGAATCGCTCGAACACGCGCCGCAGGCGACCCACGTGCTGCGGCGTGACATTTCCCACGCGGCGGCTCCAGGCTTCGTCCGAGTAGTCAGAGACTGGTGTGTTGGCATCGATCAGGGCCTGCCGCCAACCGAGAATGATCTGCCCTTTGTCCCAGTTCGTGGTGCTGACCAGCCGCTTCCATTGGCCCAGAAATCGTTCACTCGTCGAGTCAATCAGCGCAGAATCCATGCGTCGTGGTCGCTACCTATGGAAGAGGGATGTCGAAAGGCCGAGAGCGGCTGCCACGCCAATCACGCGGGGCGCTCGCCACCGACGCAATTTTATCGCCAACTGAGGCTGTTCCCTAACAAACTGCGCGTGCGCGAGGGCGAAATGTGCGCGCGACGCGCGGCTTAAACGACACGCGCCGCAAGGTTTTGCGTCCGCGCATAGCGGC
The DNA here is from genome assembly GCA_041741015.1 of Pirellulales bacterium. Taxonomy (GTDB): domain Bacteria; phylum Planctomycetota; class Planctomycetia; order Pirellulales; family PALSA-1355; genus JALHMI01. Next base: position 1,222 of record JBGSKX010000238.1, on the reverse strand, counting down.
CAGGATAGGTGGCGCCGGTTGGGGAAAACTTGTTGGCGGCAGTGCCGCTCCCCTCCTTCCCGGCAACTACTGCGGAGCTTCCGGCGCCGGTGCAAGCTCCGCGGATTCGAAGCCGCAGCGATTGTGCGTGCCATCGCAGAAGGGTCGCCGGCTCGACTGACCGCAGCGACACAATGCCACGGCCGGCTTATCAGGATTCACGGGAAACACGTTCCCATTCGAGTCGATGATCGTCACGGGGCCTTCAACGAGAAACGGGCCGTTCGGCCGGACGCGAATCGTGGTGGTCATCGTGCAGTCGTCCTCAGTGGGGCTTGCGGTGGCGTGCCAGGTTTGCCGCGGCTGTTAGCCTGGCGACAACTGGAGAAGTTTACCGCCCCCGGCGAGAGATTGACAGGCCGCAATGGCGAGCGTCCACCGGCAATCGCGGAACTACCGCGTCGACTTGGCTGCCGGAGCAGCAGGCGCTGCGCCATCCACGGGGGCCACGAGCATCACCTGCACGCCACCCGCTGCGCCGCTGGCGCCGACCTTCAGCTGTTGTTGCGGATTGACTTTGTTGAGCCGATTACCCTCCATCAGTCGGTCTGCCTGCGGCACTTGCGACAAGATGTCGTCAACCCGTTCGCTGGGGACTTGGAGGGAGTACAGCACTTGGAGCGGACTCTTGCCGAGCGACTCAAGCGGCGCCGTACGCGGTGATTGCGGCGTGGCCTGCACCTGGAGTTGCGGCGGAATCGGCACCTCCTGCCACCGCACACCATTCGCGTCGAGCAGTTTTTCAAACTTGCGATCTTCCAGGTATCGCAGCGTGACGGGGCAGATAATCGTTTCGACGGCTGGCCCCTGCTCTGACAATTCCGCGCGCCTGCCGTATTGTGCTTCGCCCGCCTTGGGAACTGGCCCCGGTGCGTTTGTGGGTGCAACCCCGCGAGTAGCGCCGTCGGCTGACGCAGACTTAGGCATGGCCTCGAAAAAGTCGCTTTGATCTCGCTCCGTCGCAGGAGCGCGTCGTCCGGCGGAAGGCGGCGCCGACACGGGGTAACTATCGCGAGGACTGGAATCCGCTGCCGGCGGTTCACTGGCCTCGGGCATCGGCATCTCGGACGTCCCCCCGATGTTCGGCTGTTCGGCGGAAGCGGCTGCGCCCGCCGGCGCTTCTTCTCGCAGCTCGGCCGGCGCCGCCTCTGGTGCCTGAGCGACTTCAAACTCCGAATCCGCC
>JBGSKX010000237.1:0-1785 GCA_041741015.1 Pirellulales bacterium | reverse complement strand
GTGGACGACCGCTGCTCGCCCTCGCTGCCCACAGCCCCAACCGCCACATCCGCTCCTGCAGTCTCTTTGTCCATCCCTCTGCTCCTCGCTGTTCCTGCGTCGACAATGTCGTGTCCACAGAAACCGGGTGCAGCTCAGACTAAGCTAACTTTCCTCCTCCGCAGTCTGCCGCGGAGGAGGTATCCCACTGCCATTCGCTTAAAACGTTTTTGATGGAGCGATCTCGTGCCGTTAAGCCGCATCGACCTATGCTCTCGGGCGCTTCTTAAGATCGGGGCCGGTGTCATCGGTTCTCTTGATGACGGCACGGCCGAAGCGGACGTCGCGGCAAACCTCTATGACTACATCCGCGACGGCCTTCTGTCCGCGCATCCTTGGAATTTCGCGACCACGCGGAAGAAGCTCGCTGTTCTTTCGAGCAACGACGATAGCGATCTTGTCAACACATTCGCGCTGCCGGCCGATTGCCTGCGGGTCTTGTCAGCGGGATCTGGCGGAAGCGGCGCCGGCTTGGTTTATCGCCTTTACCAGGGGCGGCTGCACACGAACGCGAGCGAAGTCGTGCTGACGTATGTCTTCCGGGCCAGCGAAGCCGACGACCCGCCGTTCTTCAGCAAGGTGTTGATTACGCACCTAGCAGCTGAGTTCTGCATTCCGTTGACCGACAGCACATCTCGATGGGAAAGCCTCCACAAGCTTGCTGAAGCAGAACTGCGTAGCGCCAAGCTTATCGATGCTCAGGAGGACACGCCGCAAAGCATTCAGGACTATTGTCTGGTGGAGAGCCGCTACTAATGGCCAGGATCAGGACCGTGAAAACGAACTTCTCCGCCGGCGAGCTCTCTCCTCGACTGCTCGGTCGCACGGACCTGCGAGTCTTCGAGAACGGCGCGGCCAGATTGCGCAATGTATTTATTCATCCCACGGGCGGCTTATCGCGCCGGCCCGGCTTGCGATTTGTCGACAGAGCGCGCGGGCCGGGTCGCCTGGTCGCGTTCGAATTCAGCACCGAACAGGCCTATCTGCTCGTGTTCTCGGATCATGCCGTTGACGTATATCGCGACGGGGCCAAGGTCGCCGACTTCGCGGCGCCGTGGTCACTTGCGCAGTTGGACCAGATCAATTGGACACAGAGCGCCGCCACTCTACTGGTCGTTCATCCGGACGTACCTCCAAAAGTTGTAACGAGACGAAGCGACAGCGAGTGGGTCGTTACCGAGTGGACATTTTCCGAAAAAGGCGGGCAGCTCTTCGCGCCTCACTACAAATTCGCGAGCGAGCAAACGACCCTTCAAGCTAGCGGCACCAGCGGCAGCGTCATTGTGACGTCCTCGCAGGCTGTTTTCGTTGCGAACCATGCGGGAGCGCGATTGCGACTATCCGGTCGGGAAGTTGTCATTGCCGGTGTCCTTTCGCCAACTCAGGTCCGCGTAGACGTCAAGGAGACTCTTGCCTCGACACAAGCGACAAAGGACTGGACCGAGGCTGCCTTCTCCCCGGCAAGGGGCTGGCCTATGGCGGTATGTTTTCACCAGGGCCGCCTCGTCATCGGCGGATCTCGGGATCTCCCCAATCGGCTTTGGCTGTCAAAATCGGGCGCACTGTTCAACTTTGATCTCGGCGACGGGCTGAACGACGAGGCCATGGTGCCGTATCGAATGATGTTGGAATTTTCGGCGGCGCGTTCTCCGGTGGGTTTAAGTTAACGGGTTAGGCAGCGAGATCAATGATCGCGTCGGTTGGTTTTGTGGCCAGCGTCTGCCAGCCATCGACCTTGCGCATGGT
>JBGSKX010000236.1:0-50464 GCA_041741015.1 Pirellulales bacterium | reverse complement strand
CTGCGGAACCTGGTTGCGGCGATGCTCCTGCTCCTGACGGCGCCCGCGTGGGCAGGCGAGGCCGCTCCGGACTTCACCCTGCGCGACGTGGCCGGCAGCCAGACGACGCTGTCGGGCCTGGAGGGCAAGGTCGTCGTCCTGTCGTTCTGGGCGACGTGGTGCGGTCCGTGCAAGGAGGAGATGCCGCACCTCCAGAAGATGTACGACGCGCACAAGGACCAGGGGCTCGTCGTGTTGTCGATCTCGACCGACGACGCGCGGTCGGCCTCGCGGGTCAAGCCCTACGTCATGAAGATGGGCTACACCTTCCCCGTCCTGCTCGATCGCGAGTCCACCGTGATCGGCGCGTACAACCCGGCCAAGACGCTGCCGTACACCGTCGTGGTCGACCGGAAGGGCGAGGTGGTCCGGCGCACGAGCGGCTACAACCCGGGTGACGAGGCCGAGCTCGAGAAGTTCCTGGTGAACTTCGTGGTCGAGCAAACCGGCTATCCGCCGGAAGTCGTCGAACTCGATGCGGACCTGGAAGCCGATCTGGGCATCGACAGCATCAAGAAAGCCCAGATGTTCGGCGAGCTCCAGGAGTACTTCGACGTCACGCCGACCGAAGGCCTGACGCTCGATGACTTCCCGACGCTGCGGCACATCGTGAACTTCCTGGCCAAAGCGCCGACGAAAGCAGGCGCTCCGGTCACGACCGCGACCAGCGCGCCGCAACCGGCTGCTCCTGCTCCGGCCGCAACCCAAGCACCGGCACCCGCTCCGGCGCCAGCACCGACGGCGAGCGTAGCCACTCCGCAAGCGGAGCCCATCGCCCAAGCAGCCGCCACGCAGCCCACGGCCGGCGTCGATACAGGCGAGCTCGAAGCCTTTCTCGTGAACTTTGTCGTCGAGCAAACCGGCTATCCGCCGGAAGTCGTGGAGCTCGACGCCGATCTCGAGGCGGACCTCGGCATCGACAGCATCAAAAAGGCCCAGATGTTTGGCGAGCTCCAGGAGTACTTCGACGTCACGCCGACCGAAGGCCTGACGCTCGACGACTTCCCGACGCTGCGGCACATCGTCAGCTTCCTGGCCAAAGCGCCGACCAAAGCTGGCGCCCCGGTAACGACTTCCGCGGCCGCGGCTCCCTCCTCGAACGCACCGACCACCGAGACGTCCGCGGCCGGCATCGCCACCACTGGCTCAGCGCAGGTCGACGTCCTGCACGTTCGCGGCAGCGCCTATGAGCTGGGTTTCCAGCACGGCGCGGAAAAAAAAACGGAAATTCGACGCCTCCTGAGGCGAATCGCTGATCTGACCGACGGGGATTGGGGTGAACTGCCCATTCCGGCTGAGGCTCGCACCAATCCCGAGCGTTACTTCACGCCGGCGCAGCTCGACGAGCTGCGCGGTCTGGCCGACGCTGTCGAAGTGCCACTCGGCAACCTGGCCGCGCTGAATCTCGCCGTGCTGCCTGACTTTGCGGCCAGTGCCGCCCAGATCGCGCTCGTCAACAGCTCGGGCGGCAAGACCCAGGTTCTGCACGGCCTGTCCGGCGAATTGTCGCTGCCCCCTGCCCTGGCCGAGATGCTCACACCGCTCGTCCTGGTGCGCGAGCCCGACCACGGCTGGGCGTGCGCTACCGTCACCTTTGCTGGGATTATCGGCAGCCTGGTCGGGCTGAATGGCAATGGCCTGGCCGCTTCGACCGGCACACTGGTCGATACCGTGGCCACCACCAACGGCAGCGCTTCCAGCATGGCCGTCCGCGTCGACGGTATCCTGCAGCGCAGCGGCTCGCTGGAACACGCCTCGCGCGGATTGCAGCAAACCCATGCGACGCGTGGCTGGACCGCGTGCCTCAGCGATCAGCAGGCCGGACGTCTTGCCGCGGCAGAACACGATGGCCGCAACTACATCGAACAGCCCGCGGCCGATCTCGTGATCGCCGCAAACCACTGCGTGCTGGGCGCGTCATCGCAGGCTGTGCCCGAAGCTTCGCTGGCACGGTTCAATTGGCTCCGCGCTCGCCTCGCCAGTGGTCGGCAACCGCAAGACGCCGGCGAGTTGCTCGCACTCTTGGGCGAAGTTCCCGGAAATGGCTCCTTGAAGCTGTCGGCGGTTGTCGATGCCGCCCGCGGCGATCTGCTCGTTCATTGCGGAGCGATTCGCCAGCGCGTCCACATCGGGGCACTGCTGCCCAGCGCACCTGCGGGCGATCCGGCAGAACTCGTCGCACCGGCTGCGCCACTCATGCAAGCGGAAGCGCCAACTTCTCGCGATTTGCAGGATCCGGCCGCGGTCGATCCCGACAGCATGCGGTTCGTGCTTCGCATCGTCCCCACCCCTTGGGAAAAGCAGCCTGCCGAGTTTCCGACCTGGAAGGGCGCAGTCGCGATTCAAGGAACCAACGCCTTAGCTGATGCGCTGGCCAGCCGGATCACCGCGAGTGGGGCGACCGTCATCCGACTGCGCGAGACCTCGACCGAAGCGGCCATCGCCGAGCTGGAAACACTCTGGCAGCAACAACCCCTAACGCATCTGTTTCTCACCGCGCTCCGCGATGACACGAAGTTTGATCGCTCGAATCCTGCGGATTTCGCGAAGATCTATGAACAACGCGTGATGCTGCCGTATTTTCTCTGCCAAAAGCAGATGCAATTGGCTGGCGATGCCAAGCGGATCAGCGATTGCACGGTAGTGGCCGCGCTTAACCTCGGTGGCGATCTGGGCTTTTCGGGGAACGTCGCATCGCCCGAGTCGGGCTTCTCCACCGGCTTGATGAAGTCGCTGCTGCTCGAATACCAGATCATGCGCGAACAGAAGGGCTTTCTGGCCAAGGCAATCGACGCACCGGCTGACGAGTCGCCTGACGAGTTAGCCGCCAACATCTGCCGCGAACTGGCCCACGGCTCGAACGACTACGAGCTTTCGTTCGTTGGCGGCCAGCGCTACCTGCAAGTGGCCCTGCCCGTCGCCGCGGAGGTTAAACAGACCAGCAGCATCCAGCCCGGCAGTGTTTGGATTCTGACCGGCGGCGCGCGGGGCATCACGGCCGAATGCGGGATGACGTTGGCCAAGCGATTCGGCCTGAAGCTGCACCTGATCGGCACGACGCCGGCAGGCGCCATCGATCCGAGTTGGCGGGATCTCGACGAGAAGCAGACCGCAGCACTCAAGGGCCGAGTAATCATCGAAGCTCGCAAGAACGGCCAGAAGCCGAACGAGGCCTGGGCTCGGGTCGAGAAGGCGATCGAGATCGACCGCAATCTGCGGGCATTCACCGCGGCCGGTGTTGCCGCAACGTATCACGCCTGCGACGTTTCCAATCGTGAAGCGCTGGCCGAAGTCCTCGATGCAGTCCGCCGGCAAGACGGTCCGATCAGCGGAATCCTGCACGGCGCCGGCATCGAGCAGTCCTGCCGCTACGAAAAGAAAACTCCGCAAGCCGTGCGCGCGACGGTCGGATCGAAAGCGCTCGGCGCCTACCATCTGATGGAGCTGACTAGTAACGATCCCCTGACACACTTTCTCGGCTTCGGTTCAATCAGCGGGCGACTCGGCAGCAACGGCCAGACGGACTACTCGGCCGCGAGCGACATGCTTTGCAAGCTTACAAGCTGGTACCGCAGCCAGCGGCCCGAAGTGCACGCGGTCGGTTTCCACTTCCATCCCTGGGATGGCGTAGGCATGGCGGCCCGCCCCGATACCGTGGCAATCCTCAAGGCGAGCAACCTGCGACTGATGCCGATGCAAACCGGCATCCAGCATTTACTGCGGGAGCTGTACTCGAAGCCGGCTGACACTGAGCTGATGATCACCGACTACGAGTATCATCAGCGTTACTACGGAACGGGCGTCGGCGAGACCGCCAAGCGAAGCGACTTGCTCGGCGCTCCCGGTCAAGAGATCCCACAGGTGGCGAAGGCTACCGCCCCCGCGAAACTAGTCGGCTCGGCCACCAAGTCCGCGGTCAAACAGATTGCCGATCGCACGCTGATGCGGATGGTCGACGCACGACTCGTGGGTGAGAGCAAGCCGCTCCCACAGGTCGTCATCCTGCTCGGCAATAACGTGGGAGCGGACGCACTCGCGCAGACGCTGGCGTCGCGTGGCGTTCGGGTCGATCGGATCGGTACGACGACTGATTCGTCGGCAGCCTGCTCCGAGCTCGAGAAGCTTCTCGAGTCTAACCCCAGCCGCTGCCTGATCGTCGCCACCGCACGCGATCCGCAGGCCACGCAACTCGCCGATCGCACGAGCGCCCAGCAGCGCACCGAGCGCGGCATCTACCTGCCCTACTGGGTCATCCGTCGCTGGTACCAGATTGTCAGCAAGACGCCCGAAGCAGGCCAGGCAACGATCGTCGCCCTCACGTCGCTCGGCGGCGACTTTGGCTTCGCCGGTCCCGTGCCAGCACCCGAAGGTGGCGCGTTCACGGGCTTGCTGAAGAGCATCTTTGTCGAAGACGGTCGCTACAACCACGAGCGGTTCTGCGTCAAGGTAATCGATGCTCCGGCCGACGAACCGGCAACGCAATTGGCCGATTCTGTCTGCCAGGAACTCACGAGCCTCGCTCCGGAGGTCGAAGTCGCCTGGAGCGGTGGCAAGCGACGCGTGGTCCAAGTCTCGCGTGAACCGGTCGAACAACTGCCTCTCGGCGAGCTTCCGCGCGGCGGCGTGTGGGTCGTCACGGGCGGCGCACGCGGAATCACCGCCGCCACGGCCCTCGAACTTGGCCGGCGCTACGGCCTCAAGTTGCACCTCTTGGGCAAGAGTCCCGCGCCGGAAGTGAATCCCCCTTGGCGCAACTGCACGGACGAAGAGCTCAAGGCGATCAAGGCGGACATCGTACGCAAAGCCACGCAGGAAGGTCGCTCGCCCACCGACGACTGGGACCGCGTTCGTAAAGATCGCGAGATCCAGGAATCGCTCGACAAGTTCACCGCGGCCGGCGTGACCGCCACCTATCACCAGTGCGACGTTGCCGATTGGGACGACGTCGACCGCGTCCTGAAACACATTCGTGCCGCCGATGGACCGATCTCCGGCATCGTACACGGCGCGGGCTATGCCAAGAGCTTTCGCTTCGGTACGGGAGTGGGCAACAAGCTTCAAGCCACGATCGCACCCAAGGTCGATGGCACGCTCGCGCTCATGCAACTCACTGCAGACGATCCAATCAAGTATTTCGTGGGTTTCGGCTCGCTCAGCGGTCGCTTTGGCGGCAATGGCCTAAGCGACTACGCCGCGGCAAACGATGCTTTGGCCAAACTCTGCGGCTGGTTCCGCAGCCGACGGCCGCAGTGCCACACGGTCTGCTTCCACTGGCAAACCTGGGACGCCGTGGGCATGGCCCTCTTGGCCGATGGCGTGGGCATTACCAAGAACGCCTTCAAGATGGACTTCATCTCGCCTGAGGAAGGCGTCAACCACCTGATCGATGAACTCCGCGCAGGTACACCCGAGAGCGAAGTCCTGATCACCGATGGTTTCTTCCAGCGGCAGTTCTATCCGTTCGAGATGGAGATCGGCGTTGGCTCGGCAGTTTCCGCCCGGGCAACTGAGCAATCGCAGCCCTCGCGGGGGCCGCTGATCGCCGCTTGGGAACCCAAGTCCGTCGCCTCGGGCATTGCCCGCATCAAGTTCGATCCCGAGCGCGATCCCTTTCTGAGTGAACATCGCTTGAGGCAGAAGCCGTTTCTGCCCGGCGTTGTCGGTTTGGAGTCGCTGGCCGAAGCTGCTCGCTGTGCGCTCGGCCGTGACACGGTGATGGAAATCCGCAACGCACGAATCACCAATGGCATGTCATTCCCCAGCGGCCCGCTGGAAGCCCGAGTCGAAGTGGCGCCTGCCGACGGGGGCCTCGAGTGTCGGCTGCTCACCGAACAACGGGATCGCAAGGGTCGACTGATCGACGCCAACCGCCTGCATGTCGAAGGACTAGTTCCGGCCAGCGTCGACCCCTCGCCGCTCGTCTGCGACCCACCCGGCCGCCCGCCGCTAGGTTGGTTTCCGCACCAGTATCCGGAAGACGGCCTGATGTACCACGGCCGAGGCCTGCGCTATCTGACCGGCTGTGCCTATCAATACGACGGTGGTTGGGGGCAGATCACTGCGCCCGATCTGGCTGAACTCGCCGGTGAGCGCGGCGGCGACGGTTGGACCGTCCCGATTTCGGTGCTCGATGCCTGCGTCGTGGCTTGCGGCGGCTACCTGTTCATGCAGTTTGGCGGCGTGATCGAAGTTCCCTACGAGTTCGAGCGATTGCGGATCGCCAGGCTGCCGCGGGCAGGTGAGACATGCATCATTCGGCTTTTCTTCCGCGAGCGCGGCGAGAAGTACAGCCGCTTCGACTTTACGCTGTTTGGCGAAGGCGATGAACCACTCCTGCAAGTCGACGGATATCGAACCGTTCGCGTCGGGGGGAGATAACGCGTTGAACAGCATTCGCACTAGATATGCCGCACTGCGTGAGCTCTCGCTCGGCGAGGATGCCGCGCGCGTGTGGCTCTCGCAGCCGGAATTGGCTGCGTACCTGACGATGCGGTCGTTACGACGACAACAAACGTTTCTCGCCGGACGCATCGTGCTGAAGCGACTCCTGCTTGGTTCGATATATGGCGGTCGTTCCGCGAAGGAACTGTTTGTCGAGTCGCGCTCGGTGATGCCCGGTCATGGCGAGCGCCCAGTCCTTTCGATCGCACGTGTCGAGCAGCCGCTTTCGCTGTCGATCGCCCATTCCGATCTGGGAGTCCTGGTTGCGATCGGCGATGCCATGACCACCTCGGTCGGCGTGGACCTCGTGGCACATGGCGCAATTAATCACCATGTCGCTTGGACGTTCACGGCTGCGGAACGCGAGTGGATTTCCGCTGCGCAAGACGCCACGAGTGCGTCCGAGGAGCTTTGGGCCCGCAAAGAGGCGTTCTACAAAGCCTGCCAGCGCGGCGAAGGTTTCCAGCCGGCGGCAATCGAGGCCGTGCCCGGCAGACCGCCGCGCTACTCCGGCAACGTCCTGACCGCAGAACTGCTGTGCCTGCAAACCTGGCGCGTCGACGGTCACGTTGCGGCGCTGGTGGTCGCCACGCCGCGTCCGGCCGTTGCCCAGCATAACTCACAAGTGAAAACGCGTGCCGCGTAAGGCGCGTCGATCAAACCAAAAAACGAACATTTTCCGCACTCAACTGCGATTCTCTTAGCGAGACCCTAGCGATGATTGATCTCACTGGAAAAACGGCCCTGGTAACTGGCGGCTCGCGCGGCATCGGCAAAGCCTGTGCGCTGCGGCTGGCCGAAGCGGGCGCGGACATCGTCCTGAATTACGTCACCAGTTCCGCCGCGGCCGAAGAAGTGGCCGAGGTGATCCAGGCAATGGGTCGAGACGTGGCGGTCGTGAAGGCCGACGTCAGCGAGAAGGATGACTGCGAATCGATGATGCAATTCATCGGCGAGAAGTTCGGCAAGCTCGACATCCTGGTGAGCAATGCGGCCACCGGCGGCTTCCGCCCCATGCTCGCAATCACGCAGAAGAACTTCGAAATGACCATGAAGACCAACGTCATGGCCCTGATCCATCTTGTGCAGTCAGGCTTCAGGCTCATGCAGAAGGCATCCGGCCGGGCCAAGGTGGTGGCCATTTCCAGCCACGGCTCGCACATGGCCCTGCCCATGTACGGTGCGGTTGGCGGCTCGAAGGCGGCACTGGAAAGTTTCACCCGGCACTTCGCCCTGGAACTCGGCGACAAGAACATCAATTTGAACATCGTCAAAGCAGGGCTCGTAGATACCGACTCGACGCGGCGGATTCCGTATGCCGACCAGCTCTTCGCGGCTCGCGCGTCGCGGAGCATGATGGGCGACCGTTACCTGACGGCCGAGGATGTCGCCAACTGCGTGCTCTTTTTGTCAAGCCCGCTGAGCGACCTGGTGCAGGGCGAAACGCTCACCGTCGATGGTGGAGCGGCAGTGCACGCGTAGCGGGCTGTGCTTCATGCACCTCGACGAATCGACTCGCGGACTTGCTCCACGAGTGCCGTCAGCAATTCGCGCGTGGTCGCTTCATCGAAGAAATGGGGATCGCTGCGCAAGCAGAGCGACAATCTCCCGGCATATTCGATCACAATGATCGCCGCGCGCGTGAGCCTCCGCAGCGGCGGCGCGCCGCCAATCCACTCCAGGGTGAGTTCGCCGCAACGCCATTTCTCCGTGGGGGCGAGTGCCTTGTCGGCCGAGAATCTCCCTACGTTGCTCAGCACCGCGGTGGCGAACGACCGCTCGCGGCGCATGACTCGGGCGAACACTTTGGGAAACCTGCTCGCGAATGCCAGGCCACCCAGAAAGTAAAGACCCAGGTACCAGTCTTTAATTCGCCGAGTTCCTTCGCGCACCTTTGCGAGCACTGCCGCCGGGTCATCGCGTTCGTCCAAACGTGCCGTCACGAATCCGTAACCAATCCGGTTGGCCGCCGGCATCGCGGCATCGGCCCGGATGCGAACGTTGACCGGCACCGTAATGCGCAGCCGGCCCTTGCGAGGCCCCGCCTGCCGATCGTTCCAGCGACGTAGGACCAGCAAGAGATCGCGGAGCAGGAGGTCATTTACGGTAGCGCCATGCACCGCCGCCAGGTTGTGCAGCGCAGTCGTCTCATCGACCGCCAGTTCCCCGATCTGAAACGCCAGCAACTCTTGCGTGCGTCTCTCGGCTTTGCCACCTTTCGGAGGCTGGAGCACCTCGGGCGACAGCCACAGAATCGAACTCCAGACCTTCAGGGTGTACCAGACATCGCGAATTCCCGACCAGGCTGACGGCCTACGCGGCTGGTCAGACGCCAGCACCTCACGCGTGCTCAGCAATTGCGGGTCAATCTTGCGCAGCAGCCGCTCGGCTTCGGCCTCACCCGCCAGCACCCGATATCGCGCCAGGATTTCTTTAACGCACTCGAGAGCGGCCAGCCCGTCGCAGCAGGCATGATGCACTTGAAACACCACTCGAGCCCGCTCGACAGAAAACCGTACCCAGGTGCGAAATCCCGGTCCGGTTCGCAGGTCGATGGCGTTGCCGTGCGGCGGTCGTATCGGAGTGCCCTCATCGTTCCAATCAAGCGGCGGCGCTGATTCTGGACCTGCAACCCAGCCTGGCCCTTCGTCAGAGTCCTGAATCCGCGCGCTCAGCAGCGGATGACGCGCCACGGTCTCACCGAGCGCTTGCTCGAACCACGCTCGATTCAGCGGCCCGCTGAATCGAAGCTCGACGGGAAACGTGGTGGGATAGTCCGGCCCGTCGTCGAAGTCGTAGTACAACTCGAACGGCGCGAGCGGAAGCGGCAAAACCGCCGTGCTTTCCGAAACTGGCTTAGGATGAGGGTGCATCCGTACCTGTGCCGCCGGAGTCGAGGACATCGCCAGCGGGATTTTCACCGGGGACGCCGCCGCCGGTGCCCGTGGGACCGGAACCTTCGCCACCCGTGCCGCCCGAGATGCCGGAATCGCCCACGCCTGCGCCGATCGGATCACCATCAGCACCGCAGCCGGTCGAGCCCAAGAGAACCGCCAGCGACAACATCGCCAGAATACGCTTCATTGCAGATGCTCCCAAAATGAAACAATTTTAGCGGCCTCCGAGCCGCCGCGTGTCAGTATTGTAGCGACGACCACGCCGTCCGACGACCACTCGCAAGACTAAACTGTCGCCGGCTTCTCCAACTCGGGCGGCTTCGCCGGCTCGGTCGTGCCGAACCAGCGCTCCACCACGTAGTAGAACACCGGCGTGAGCAACAGCCCAAACAGCGTCACGCCCAGCATGCCGCTGAACACGGCGGTTCCCAGGGTTCGCCGCATTTCGGCGCCAGCTCCGGTGGCGATGACCAGCGGAGCGACGCCCAGGATGAACGCGAAGGAAGTCATCACGATTGGCCGCAAGCGGGTCTTGCTGGCGCCGATCGCCGCTTCGAAGGCGCTGATGCCTTGCACTCGCCGCAACTCACGGGCAAATTCGACGACCAGGATCGCGTTCTTGCTCGCGAGCCCTACCAGTACCACGAAGCCGACCTGCACGAAGATGTTGATATCCATCCGCATCAAGGCCACGCCAATGACGGCCGACAACACACACATCGGCACGACCAGAATCACGGCCAGCGGCATCGACCAGCTTTCGTATTGCGCGGCCAGCACCAGAAATACCAGCACCACCGCGCCGACGAAGGCGAAGATCGCCGTGCTGCCGGCCAGAATCTGCATATACGTGAGTTCCGTCCACTCCGGCACGATACTGTCTGGCAGCGTCTCGGCGGCCACTTGCTCCATCAGGCTGATTACCTGACCGCTGCTCACGGTGGGCAGCGAAGCGCCTTGAATCGCCGCGGCCGGGTACATGTTGTAGCGAGTGAGCAGCACCGGCCCAGTTGTGTCCTCGATCGTGGCCACCGTGCCCAGCGGAATCATGTCGCCCTTGTTGTTGCGGACGCGAAGTTGCCGCACGCCGGCCGCAGTCATGCGGTAGGGTGCTTCGGCCTGCACATTCACCTGCCAGGTGCGTCCGAAGCGATTGAAATCGTTGACGTAGTACCCACCGAGGTAGTACTGCAGCGTGGCGAAAACATCGGACAGTTCGACGCCCATCATCTTGACTTTGCTGCGGTCGATGTCGACATAGAGCTGCGGGGCGTCGGCGCGAAAAGTGTTCATCACGCCGACCAGTCCCGGCTGCTCATTCGCGCGCGCTGCGAGCAGATCGCCCTGACCTTGCAGGACATCAAGCCCCAAGTCGCCGCGGTCCTCGAGCATCAGCTTGAAGCCGCCTGCGTTTCCCAAACCGTCGACCGGAGGGGCCGGAAAAATCGCGACTTGCGCCTCTTGAATCTCCTCATAACAGCGCCGGCGAAGCTGCGCCAGCACCCCGTCAGCACTCATTGCCGCTCCGTGCCGATCGTGAAACGGTTCGAGAATGATGAACATCGAGCCAAAGTTCGAGCTCACCGCGTTCAGCACGAACGACTGGCCGGGGATGGAAACCGTGTGGGCGACGCCCGGAATCTCGTGGGCGATCTTCTCGAGCTTCTTGGCTACCTCCATCGTCCGCTCGAGCGACGCCGAATCGGGAAGCTGGATGTTAGCCAGAACATAACCCTTGTCCTGGATCGGAATGAAACCGATCGGCACGCGGGTGAAGCCCAGATACGTCAATCCCAAGAGTCCGCCGTAGACGATCAGAACCACGAAACTGAGTCGTAAGGCCCAGGCGACCGTAGCGCCATACAACTGCGTGAACGCGTCAAATGCACGATTGAATCCCTTGAACACCAGGCCCAAAAGCTTGTTCACCAGCCCTGACAAGAACCAGCCTGCGATCAGCCCGGGCAGCATCAAGCCGAGGTAAATGGCCCACGCGCGCCATGACGAACCTGTGACATCGAGTCCTGCGGCGCCAACTAACGGAGCCAGCACCAGCCCCGTAATCCAACCAAGCAGCAGCGCCACGCCCCAGCGCGGCAGAGCCTCCTGACCTTCCAGGTGCCCATGAGCACTCACCTTCCGGTTCTTGAAAATCGCCGTCGCCCGGGCCGGTGTCATCGTCATTGCATTGACGGCCGAGATGATCATCGACGCGGCGATCGTCAGGGCGAACTGCCGATAGAACTGCCCCGAGATGCCGGGAATCAAGGCGCTCGGCAGAAAGACCGAGCAGAGTACCAGCGTGATAGCAATGATCGCCGGCGTGATTTCCTGCATCGCGCCGATCGTAGCTTCGCGCACCGGCAGCCCCTTGGCGAGCCAACGCTCGATGTTCTCGAGCACCACGATCGCATCATCCACCACGATCCCAATCGCCAGCACCAGACCAAACAGCGTGAGATTGTTAATCGTAAATCCCAACGCGAGCATGACCGCGAACGTGCCAATCAACGACACGCCGACGTCGATCAGCGGCAGGATCACGCTCCGCCAGTCCTGCAGGAACAGCAAGATCACGACGGCCACGAGAATGATCGCATCGCGCAGCGTCTTGAACACTTCAGCGACCGACTCTTCGATGAAAGGCGTCGTGTCATAGACGATCGCGTACTTGAGCCCCGGCCGAAACGCTTTGGACAGCTCGTCCATCTTGGCGCGGATACTCTCGGCTGTTTCCAGCGCATTCGCGCCAGGAAGCTGAAAGGTCGCCAGCCCCACGCTCGGCTGCCCATCCAGATAGCAGAGAGTGTCCTGGTTGCGAGCGCCAAGCTCGATTCGGGCGACGTCCTTCAGGTGCGTCACTTCGCCACTAGCGCCCGTCTTGATAATGATGTCGGCAAACTGCTCGGGCTCGGTCAAGCGGCCGAGCGTGGTCATCGTGTACTGAAAGTCGACACCCGCCGGCGCCGGCGGCTGCCCCAGCTGCCCGGCCGCGACCTGGACGTTCTGTTCGCGCAGCGCGGCGACAATGTCCGCCGCGGTCAGGTTTCGGGCCTGCAGCCGGTTGGGATCCAGCCAGACCCGCATGCTGTAGTCCTGCTGTCCGAGCAGCGACACATCACCCACGCCGTCGATTCGCGCCAATTCATCGCGAATCTGAATCGTGGCGTAATTCGACAGATAGAGCTGATCGTAGTAAGGTCGCTTGGTCTCGGGATTGGTTTCCGAATACAGGTTCACCACGAGCAGAATGCTGGGCGAGCGTTTCTTCACGGTGACGCCGGTCGCCTTCACCACGTCGGGCAAAGTGGGCATCGCCTGCGAAACACGGTTTTGCACGAGCACTTGGGCCATGTCCAGGCTCGTGCCCAGCGCGAAGGTCACCGTCAGGTTGTAGCCGCCATCGTTCGTACACTGCGACGACATGTAGAGCATGTTCTCGACGCCGTTCACCTGCTGCTCGATGGGCGCAGCCACGGTATCGGCCACCACGCGCGCACTGGCACCGGCATAGATGCAGGAGACTTGCACCGTGGGGGGCGTGATCTCCGGGTATTGGGCAATCGGCAGAAAGTAGATCGACGCCAGCCCGCCAAACACGATCACGATCGAAATCACCCAGGCGAAGATCGGGCGGTCGATGAAGAACCGAGCCATAGCTGTTCGAGGTCAAGGCGGCTGAACACTGGCATCGCTGCCGGACGTCCTTTCAGACCGCCGAGTTCATCCCTCGTCCTTTCGCTGCGGTATCGATTCTTTTGAGGGCGCTGCGGTGGCTGGAGCCGCGGCGAGTTTACTCTGACCCTCGGCCGTTTGCGGATCGACGACTGCCCCCTCACGAACGCGCTGCAAGCCGTTGACAATCACGCGGTCGTCGGGCTTTAGCCCGTCGCGGATCACGCGCATTTCGCCTTCGAGCGGTCCCAGCGTGAGCACTCGCTCATGAACCACGTTCTTGTCGTCGACGACATAAGCGATTTTCCGCCCCTGGTTGGTGGCGATGGCCCGTTCAGGAATCGCCAGCGCCGTATAGGGCTTGCCCATCGGCAGCTTGATCCGCGCATGCAGTCCTGGCGAAAGCGCTTCGTTCTCATTCGCAAATACGCCGCGAATCTTCAGCGTGCCGGTGTTTGGGTCAATCGTATTGTCGACAAAGTCGATTACGCCCTGGTAGGGATACCCTTCATCAACATCCAGCCCCAGGAAAACGGGAACCTTGGCCACCCGGGCGCTTTCGATCTTTCCTTCGCGGATGGCCTGCTGGATGCGCAATACCGTCGGTTCATCGACATCGAAGTAGGCGTAGATCGGTTTGATCGAGACGATGGTCGTCAGCAGTGTGGTGTTGGCCGTCACCAGGTTACCCACGGTGACCATTCGCCGGCTGATGCGGCCGCTGATGGGCGAGCGGATCGCGGCGAAATGCAGATTCAGATTTGCCGTTTCGAGTGCCGCCTGGCGCGAGGCCAACTCGGCTGTCGCGGCCGCATGTTCGGCGAACACCCGATCGTACTCCTCCTGGGTGATCGTCTTCTTCGGCAGCAGCGTCTCGGCCCGGGCCAGATCCTTGTTCAGTCGGTCGAGCGTACGCTGGACGCGATTAACCTCGGCCTTGGCCTGATCGTACACCGCTTGATAAGGTCGCGGATCGATCAGGAACAGCGGGTCGCCTTCTTTGACGACGGCGCCATCCATGAAATAGATCTTGCTCAGATAACCGTTGACTTGCGAGTAGACGTCCACGCTCTCGACGGCTTCGGTGTAGCCTTCGAAGTAGTAGGTGTCCGTCACCTCGATCTGCTGCGGCGGAGCAACCGTCACGGTCTCAGGGCGGATCGTTACCTGCGGTTGCGCGCGCGAAGAGCCGCAGCCCACCAGCGCTGGCAACAGCGCGACCGCCAGCACCAGAGCTACCGTCGATCGCGTGTTGATCGCCATGAACTATCGCTTTGGACCGGGTCGGGTTACTTGGCTTGGGCGGCCTCGAAATTGGCCTTTGCCTTGGCCTCTTGCTGGCTGGAAACCTCGGGATTCGGCGTGGCGTCTCCCGCTTCCAAGCCTAGCATCCATTTAATGCCCCCCAACAGCGAATCCATGTACTTGGGATTGGTCCAGACATCCTCGCGATGCCCCAGGCTCATGTGCATCACTTTGCCGTCGCCGTAATTCTTGATCCAGGCGATCGGCACGTGGTACGGCTTCTTGAGCTTCGTTTTTTCCATGTTCAAGCTCATCAGCACGCGCACCTTCTCGGGCTGCCAATTCTTGAACTGGTAAATCTCGTCGGTGATCTCGAACTCGTCGCCCCAGGGCTTGCTGGCGGGGAAATCCTGGTCGTGAACCGTGATCGTCACCTTGTCGCCGGCATTCCAAGGATGCCCGTTGAACGTGCCGCCGATCATGTCCCAATAGGGCTCGTAGTTATGATAGGTGTCTGCGGCCGAATGCGCGCCGAGGAAGCCGTGCCCCTTCTGCTTCGCCCAATCGTTGAACAGATAGTCCCGCACTTCCTCTTTGAACGGCAGATCGCCAGTCGTGTAGAACATCACGATGTCATAGCCGTCGAGCTGCTCCTTGGTGAGCGTGCTGACGTCCTGCGTGGTGTCGACGCGGAACAGGTTGCTCGCAATGCCCAGCTCGGTCATCGCCCGTTCGGCAGGTGAGAGCTGATTTTCCTTGCGTGAGACCGAGCCGTGCTTGAAGCCGGCGCTCTGGGTCACCATCAGCATGCGAGCGGGCTTCTTGGGCGCATCCGCGGCGGGCAGGTTTGTGCAAAAGGCCGCAGCCACCAGGGCCAGGCAAGTCGTTCCGAAAGTTCTTCGCGTCGTCACGGTGGTCGCTCCAGGAGGAAGGATTGGGGGCAGGCTCGGTTGCGCCCCTATTCAACCAGCAATCGGCCGCCCTGGCAAATAGTAGCCCACGGGGGTGTGCTAGGCGCTTTCCCGGCCGCGGCGCTTTGGCGAGGGCGTATCTTCCTCGGAGTCGTCGTCGTCCTCGTACTCGTCCTCTTCGTACTCGTCGGACTCGGCCTCTTCGTACTCTTCCTCTTCCTCCTCGTCGTCGTCAATCTGCGGCTGCGACCGGGCCGCGACGGTGAGCACCCGGCCGCTCTTGGGTGGCGCCGAAGGAGTGGGGGGCGCAGAAGCCCCGCCACCACCGCTGCTCATTTCTTGCCACTGTTCGATCGTGATCAGCACCTCCCGCGCCTGCGAGCCGTTGTAGTCGCCGACGATCCCGTCCTCGGCCATGTAATCGACCAGCCGCGCAGCACGGCCGTAGCCGATGCCCAGCGCACGCTGGAGCAGCGACACACTGCCGCGTCCTTCGCGCACCACGACATCGATTGCGCCTTCGTACAGTTCATCGCGGTTGGGCAGCTTCTTGCCGCCCGTCTCATTGCCGCCAGCGTCCTTGGCCTTGAGTTGGACAAGTTCCTTGACGAACTGCTGTTCGTTTCGGCCAACGAATTCGACGACGGAGTTGATTTCCTCGTCGCCAATGTACGTACCTTGACCGCGCAGAAGCGTGCTCGTGCCCGGCGAGAGGAACAGCATGTCACCGTTGCCGAGCAACTTGTCGGCGCCCATTTCGTCGAGCACGACGCGGCTGTCCGTGCGGCTGGCAACCTGGAACGCGATACGCGCCGGCAAGTTCGACTTGATCAAGCCCGTGATTACGTCCACCGTCGGCTTTTGCGTGGCGAGTACCAGGTGGATACCAACCGCACGGCTCTTCTGCGCGAGGCGGATAATGTGCTGCTCGACTTCCTTGCCCGAGGTCATCATCAGGTCCGCCATTTCGTCGGCGATGATCACGATAAACGGCAGCGTCAAAGGAATGTTCTTCCGCTCGTCGTCGTCCTCAGGCTTCAAGCGGTCCATCAGCTCCTCTTCGCCGAGCTGATTGTACGAGACGATATGCCGCACCCCGGCCCGGGCCAGCAGCGAATATCGTTCTTCCATTTTCTCCACGGCCCAGGCCAGAATCGCTTCTGCCTTGCGCATGTCGGTGACCACCGGATGCATCAAGTGCGGCAGCGTCTTGTAAGGACTGAGCTCGACCATCTTCGGGTCGATCATCAGCATCCGAACTTCGTCGGGCTTGCGCGTCATCAGCATCGAGACGATGATCGAGTTCAAACACACGCTTTTGCCCGTACCGGTTCGACCCGCGATGAGCAAGTGCGGCATCGACGCCATGTCGACCACCATCGATTTGCCCGACACGTCCTTACCCAGGAAGATCGGGATCCGCATCTTGGCCACCGCGGCGCTCGATTCTTCGATGACTTCGCGGATCCGCACCAGGTGCCGCTCAGTGTTCGGCACTTCGATGCCCACCGTGTTTTTGCCGGGAATCGGGGCCACGATACGCACGCTCGGCACGCGCAGCGCAATTGCCAGGTCGTCGGCCAGACTCGTGATCTTTGAGAGCCGCAAACCAGCCTCGAGTTCGACTTCGAACTGGGCAATGACCGGACCGGTTTCAATCTCGACGACCTTCACCCGGAAGCCGAAGTCGAGGAATGTCTTCTCCAGGATCTTGGCCTGTCGGCGAACTTCTTTCTCGTGCTCCTCGTAGCTCACTTCCTCGCCGGGAGTGAGCAGATCGATCGACGGCAGCTCGTACTCGTTGGCGTCCTCCGCGCGACTGGCGGCGTCGAGCTCCTCCATCACGACGTCGCGTTCGCTGCGCTGCTTCTTGGGACGCTTAAAACGCGGTTCGTTGGCGGCCGGCGCGGCTGCAGCCGTTTGCTCCTCAACATCCTCGGCGTTGGACTCTTCCGCGACGGCGACTGATTTTTCATCTTCCTGTTCCTCCTCTTCGTCATCTTCATCCACGACGACCTGCAACTTCGCGGCCGACTTTGCCGCGACCTTGCCGCCAATCTTGATGGCCGGTTCGACCTCCGGAATCGGCTCATCAACATCCGTCTTCACGCCACGCTGGGCCGCCCGCTCGGCAGCGGCAACCGCCCTGGCCGTGCGTACGCTTTGCCATGCCCCAGCCGGCCCGGCCAGGGTGCGGAGCATTAGCCGCGGCAGCAGGTACTCGGTGCACAACAGCATCCCGCCGACCAGCAGACTGATCGTCAGGATGTAGGCGCCCGCTTTGGCGAAGTGCATTTCCAGCAGGCCCCGACCGGCCGCGCCAAGATATCCACCCGGTCCGATCACGGGCCCAGGCGACCAACTCGTCGACAGCGAGGTGAGTGTGCACAGGGCCACCAGCGACATCACCCAGCCGATCACGCGCAGGCCCGGCTGAGAAACCGGTCGGCGCGCCAGCAGCCAGGCATCCAACAGCGCGAGCGATCCGACGAGGTAGTAGGCCCCGACGCCTAGACCGTTGAGCAGACCATCGGCCGCGATCGCTCCGCTACGTCCGCAGGCGTTGCTGGTCTTCTCAGGCGCGGGATACACCAGTCCACTGAACGATTCAGCCGGATCGTAAGTCGCCAGGGACATTCCCAGGAACAGGCTGACCGCCAGCAGCGCAAGTGCTGCCAGATCGAGTTTGAGGCTCCTTGCTTCGGCCATAGGCGCGGAAATCATTCCTTTCTTGCCGGCCCCCGTTTGGCAGGGGCAAGCAGGCCTGTCGTCGCGAGGCCAGCCGTGAGACGGCCGCGCGGCGAATCCATTCACTCGAAGTCACTGGGCGAGGTACTTGAGTCGAGCTACGCACCGTCGTACGCGCCAGCGGCGCGCAGACGGTCGTCGCAGACTCGGCAGGGATTAGTCCATTGGAAGCCTAGCATGCAAATCGAGGCGTGCGAGAAATCGCTACTCGATTGGCCAGGTATTCAGAACGATGGCGCCGGTTAAGGCGGTTGTAGTGATCGCCCTGCTTCGCAGCACCGTGTCGGCTAGCGGTTCGTGATTCTTCGCCGCCGGTAGCCCCCGGCCATGCCGGCGGGTTCCTGAAAATGCGCGCGGCCGCGTCGGCTCAAGCGCCAAACGAAAGCGCGGCCCCCGGCAAAGCCGGGGCCTGCCAGGTGGGACTACCCGGGAATGGCACTAACTAAATCAACGCCCCTGCTACAATGCCGGAATAAGCACAGATCGCCGACAGTTCAGCCTCTTAGGGATGTTTTGGATAACGTTCGTTGCGGGCGTGTTCATGACCGCCTGGTCGTTCGTGCCCGTCGTTGCCCCCTGGATCGGAAGCGACGTCAAATCATCGAACGTCCGTCACTTCTGGTTGGCCTGGGCCCTGACGTTTTCCGTCATTGGATTGATGGGGGCGGTTGCGCGACTGTTTTTTTGGTTTCGTGGCGGCGACCGCCCGCTGTCATAACCGGGTGCCATTCGGGGCCACCGCCGCGGGTTCGGCCGACCAGTATCGGGGCTTGCGCGCAGCGCTACGTGAAATTCTTTGCGGCTTTGAACGTGCCGTCCGGTCGCCGTTCGAGAACGGCCACAAGACGCGTCGTGTCGTCCAAAGCTGCCACCCGGTCTGGCTGTACTTCAGGCAAAGTGATGGACAGCCCGTGGGCGACGCGTCGTTGATCCTCAGCCGATAGCGTGAGCTCTTCCATGATGCCCCGTACGGCCAGTCGCGGATCAAGCAGATGCTCTGCGAGGTTATAGCGAGTGAGAATCTCCGGATCGAGTGAATCGGAGAGTTTGAAATCTCCGACTGCGGTTCGCACCAGCGCCGACATTACGCCGGCCGACCCAACCAACTCCGCCAGATCGCGGCCCAGCGAACGGATGTAGGTGCCGCCGCTGCATTTCACCGTCACGCGCAGCTCGGGATACTCGTAGTGCGTGATCGTGAGTTCGTCCACCCGCACCATCCGCGCTCGCAGGTCGGGCGTCTCTCCGGCACGGGCCAGGTCATAAGCGCGGCGGCCCCCAACCTTCAAAGCCGAGAACGCCGGTGGGCGCTGCTCGATTTCGCCGCTGAGGCTGCGGGCAGCCTCTTCCAGAGCCTCACGCGAAGGAGGGACCGCATCGGGTAGTTCCGTGATTGCGCCTTCAATGTCCTCGGTCGTGCTGGATCGACCGAGCAGAAACACTGCCTCATACTGTTTCGGCATCTCCTGCACGTATTCGACCAGGCGAGTCGCGTGCCCCACGCCGACCACCACCACCCCAGTGGCCAGCGGATCAAGCGTGCCGGCATGCCCCACTTTCACCGAGCGGTCGAGCCGCTGGATCATGTCGACCAGCCGGCGCGACGTGATGCCCGCCGGCTTGTTCAGATTCAGCAGCCCGAAAAGTTGCATGGGAACTCAGTGGTGAATGAAGTAATCAGCGCGTGCGCAGGGGAAGCGTGGATTGCACGCCAAGGTGCACCGCGTTAGCAATTGACGATTTGGAAATCGTACAGGTTCGCGATCTCGTCCGCCGACTTCTCGACAAGGTTGGTAAACCGGCGATACAGCGCGTCGACGTCGCGAACGCCGAGCCCGGCCAGCGTGCGGAACTTGTGTTCGAGCAGGCCGTTCAAGTTGCCACTGGTATTGCGGGCGTGCCCCTCCGGGTACATCACCAGCCCGCTCGAGACGTGGCCGAGCTTGACGTGGTCGATTTCCAGCGTCGTGGGAATGCCGTCCGGATAGCGATCGTCGTACTCTTTGCCGCCGTGACGGAACTCGATCAAGTCGATCAACCGCCGAGTCAGCGGATCCACAATCGCATCGTCGTCATAGTCGGCCGGCACCAGCATCAGTTCCTTCCAGCCAGACTTCTTCTGCTGGTAAGCCTTCCGCAAGAGCGTCGCGATAATGTAGACCATCGAGTGATCCGCGCTTTGGCGGGTACGCGGGTCGCGCTTGGCTGGATCTCCAATGATCCCGAACGCCGGCTCGTAGATCGTGATCCGCATCTTCTTGAGGTTTTCAGGATCATCGAGCAGGCCGGGATTGGCGCTTAACAGATCCATCAGACCTTGAATCGCACCGGCCGATTGGTGTTCATACAGCCCGAGCTTGAAGTGCATTCCCATCACGGCGAAGTCGTCGCCGCTGGCTCCCAAAGCCAAATCAAATGGACTGGTGTTCTTGTCCTTGGGCTTTTCGAACAGGCAGAAGATCGCTTCCGGATTGCGGAAGATATCTGCTGGGCCCACGAATCCGCGCATTGCGCGGCGCATGCTGAGCACGGCCACCTCGGAGCTGATCGCAGCCGAGGCGCCCTTCGAGTCCGAGAGTTGCTTGCCGGCCCGAATCGCCCGGAATGGGATGTAATGCGCCACGACCATGCCAATCGCCGACTCGATCTGTTCCACGGTCGCACCGAGCACCGCGCCGTAGCAGGCAGCCGACGCGATTGCGCCGTGCACGACATGGTCGATCTTGTAATTCTTCAGCGCAAACACCTCGGCCAATCGTCCGCGAATCTCGTCGAGCAGGATCATCGCCCGCAGGGTTTGTCGACCGTCAAGCCCCTTGAGTTGCGCGGCGGCGACGGCGACGGGATAGAAATCGTTGTGTCCGAACTCGCCGCGCGTCGCGCCGCGGGCCGGGTTGTAGCCGAAGTTCGTGCCGTTCGAATCCCATTCGCGCACGGCCGAGCTATTTGCCACCACGGCCTTCTCAGGCATCACGTTGATCCGCGAGCCGAAGACCGGGACGCCCTGTCCCAGTTCCTGCGAAACATACTCCAGCGCCTCCTGACGCAGCACGCGCGGAGCATTGGCACAACACGCGAGTGCCGAAACGCCACAGGCGATGCTATCCAGGTGAAACTGCTCGGTCTTGTCGAACACCGACTCGTCCGGTTCGCCCAACTCTCCGTTGAGAAAGTCGAGAGCAAACTGCCCGATACCGCGCGCCTGGTTTTCGGCTCGAGATAGAACCACGTACTGATTGGACACGCTTTTGGAACCTCCGTAATTTTGCGCATCTGGGTGTAATTCGACCTTGGGCAATCTACCGGCGATCCGCCCACGTTGTAAACCGCCAAAACAGGCCACTGCTGGCCGGCGCGTAAGTCCGCTGTTACGATGAGGTAAAGTGCATTTCGGCCCTGGCCGTCCGGCAGGGCAACCACCTCGCCGCCCCTCGTCCATCCGAGCAGCCATGCAAATCGAGCAGCTTGGTCCCTATCGCCTGGGAAAAAAAATCGGTCAAGGTGGGATGGGGGCCGTCTATGCGGCGGTCGATACGGAGACCGGCGAGCCCGCCGCCGTTAAGGTGCTTTCGCCGCGGCTCGCCGTCGACGAAAGCTTTCGAGTCCGCTTCGAGGCCGAAATCGAGTCGCTCAAAAAGCTGCGGCATCCCAACATCGTGCGGCTGTTCGGCTACGGCGAGCAAGCCGGCACTCTGTTCTACGCCATGGAGCTGGTCGAGGGTCACAGCCTCGAAGACGAGCTGCGCCAGGGCCGCCGGTTCGAATGGCGCGAAGTCACTCAGATTGCAATCAAGCTCTGCAAGGCACTCAAACACGCGCACGACCACGGCGTCATCCATCGCGATCTCAAGCCTGCCAACCTGTTGCTGAGCAACTCAGGCGATTTGAAACTCTCGGACTTTGGGATCGCGCGTCTGTTTGGCAACACACGACTCACGGCCGATGGCGGCGTCCTCGGCACGGCCGAGTTCATGGCCCCCGAGCAGGCCGACGGCCGCGTGGTCACCGATCGCTGCGATCAATACAGCCTGGGCGGAGTGATGTACACGCTGCTTGCCGGACGTCCGCCGTTTCAGGCCAAATCGCTGGTCGAGATGCTCCAACTCCAGCGATATGCCCAGCCGGAGCCGGTTACGCGTTACGCACCGCAAACGCCCGCGGAACTCGCCCGGATCATCCAGCAGCTGCTGGACAAGGATCCGCAGAAACGTTTCGCCAACGCGTTGATTTTAGCCCGCAGCCTGGAAGCCATGGAGCGGGGACTGTCGGTCGTGACTTCGCGTGAGAGCGATGATTTCGTGATTACCCCGCCGCCGGACGCGGAGGCGACTGAGCATCCCAGCTCGCGCATGCCGCCGACGCTCACGCCCACGCAACTGGCGGAAATGCGGGCTCGCGAGTTCTCGAGTTCTTCGCCCGAACAGGCGACGGCCGCAACCATGGCGTATGCCGTCGCCGGAGAGCGTCGAGCTGCTCGCGAAACGGCCTCGTCGGCGACGACCTTCACCAAGGTTGACGAGGATCGTGACGAAGCGAACTGGCTGCAGGACGCATTGGCGGCGATTGTCTCTCCGCAGACCTTCGGACTCGCGGCCGCGCTGGTGCTGCTCGTCGCGATTGGTTGGTACTTGATGCGTCCCGAGTCGGCCGACGCACTCTACGGTCGCATTGAAACGGCGGCCAACACCGGCGACGTGGACTCCCTGAAGAGCGCTCGCCGCGATATGGCAACGTTTCTCTCCCGCTATGGCGACGATCCACGAGCGGAGCAGGTGCGCGCGCTGGAAGACGAGTCCCAACAGGCAACGCCGATTCAGCGCGCGTTCTCCGATGCGCGGCGGCAGGCCCTGACCAGTCCCGATGTCGCGCTGGCCAGGTTCCAGGCGATCATCGATCTGTACGATGACGGTCCAGCCACCAGCGAGAACGCTGCCCGCTATGTAAAGCTCGCCCGGCAGCAACACGAGCGACTTGAACAACGTGTTGGCAAGTTTATTGAGGACAGCCGCACGCTCGTTATTGGCCGACTGGACAAAGCCGACGCTCTGGCGGCTTCCGACCCGAACGCCGCCCGCCGGATGTACGAAGGTGTGCTCGCGCTCTATCAAAACAAGCCCTGGGCGGCGGATCTGGTCGAGCGGTCGCAGGCCGGATTGGCCAAAGTCGCACCTCCTGTCCAGCGGTAAGCGGGACAGGCTCGCCCCCTTGGTCTTTCCCGCCCGGCATAAGCTATAACCATTACATATGGAAAACCCGTCTCACAGCCAGTTTCCTGCAACCCGGCTGCGACGCCTGCGGCAGAATCCCGCGGTGCGCCGGCTGGTGCAGGAAGTCACGCTCGCGCCATCGAACATGGTGCTGCCGCTGTTCATTCGCCCCGGCAAGGGCCTCCGCCAGCCGATCGGCTCGATGCCTGGACACTCCCAGATCTCGCCCGATCAACTACCGGCCGAACTCGAGGAAGTGCAGAAGCTCGGCCTGGGGGGCGTCATTCTGTTCGGCATTCCTGAAACTAAGGACGCCACGGGAAGTGACTCCACCAGCGATGGCGGCATCGTGCAGCAGGCGCTTGCGATCGCGAAGCGCACCGCGCCTGACGTGCTCGTCATGACCGACGTCTGCTTCTGCGAATACACCAGCCACGGCCACTGCGGTGTCGTGAACGACAAGAGCGGCCGGGTTGACGTGGACAATGATGCCACGCTGGAGCTGATCGCCGCGCAGGCACTCAGCCATGCCCGAGCCGGTGCCGACATTGTCGCCCCCAGCGGGATGATGGATGGCATGATCGGGGCAATCCGGCGGCGGCTCGACCAGCACACGTTCGAGCACATACCAATCATGAGTTACGCCGCGAAGTACGCGAGCAGCTTCTATGGTCCGTTTCGCGACGCTGCGGAAAGTGCTCCCCAGTTCGGCGATCGCCGCAGCTACCAGATGGACCCTGCCGCTTCGCCGGGTCAGGCCCTGCGCGAGGTCGAACTCGACCTGGCCGAAGGCGCCGACATGGTGATGGTCAAGCCGGCTTTGGCGTATCTGGATATCTTGCGCGACGTGCGCGAGCGGTTCCCCGGCGTGCCGCTGGCCGCATACAATGTCTCCGGCGAATTCAGCATGGTCAAAGCCGCCGCCGAGCGCGGCTGGATCGACGAGCGGGCAGTGGCGCTGGAATCGCTGCTGGCCATTCGCCGGGCTGGAGCCAGTATTCTGCTTAGCTACTGGGCCAAGCAAGCCGCGGCCTGGCTCCGCTAAGACTGCCCAGCGCCAGGCATCCTACCTCACAAAATCTCAAGCCAATTCCCGGCTTCCAACGGAGTCTTCGCATGAATCGCCCCCAATCTGCCCCCCACGATCGCCCGCGCAGCCATGCGGCCTTCGCCCGGGCCTTGAACGTAATGCCGGGCGGTGTGAACAGTCCGGCCCGTGCATTCGGCGGCGTAGGGGGCGAACCGCTGTTTTTTGAGCGGGGCGAGGGGGCCTATCTGGTCGACATCGACGGTCGCCGCTACATCGACTACATCGGATCCTGGGGCCCGATGATCCTGGGACATTCGCACCCCAAGGTGGTCGCGGCAGTTCAAGAAGCGGCCGCCCGCGGCACCAGCTTTGGCGCTCCGACCGAGGCCGAAAGCGAACTGGCTGAGCTGATCATCAAAGCGGTACCGTCCGTCGAACAGGTCCGCCTCGTGAACTCCGGCACCGAAGCCACGATGAGCGCGATTCGCCTCGCGCGCGGCTTCACCGGTCGCGACGCGATCATCAAGTTCGCCGGCAACTACCACGGTCATGTCGACAGCCTGCTGGTGGCTGCCGGCAGCGCCGCCGCAACGCTCGGAGTGCCGAACTCGCCGGGCGTCACGGTCGGCACCACCCAGGACACCATTGTCCTTGAGTACAACGACGTTGAAGGCCTGCAGCGGACATTTCGCGAGCGAGGTTCGCAGATTGCCGCGGTGATCTTCGAACCGGTCGTCGGCAATATGGGCTGCGTCGTGCCGACAAAACCCTTCTTGCACGCCTTGCGCGAACAAACTACCAGCCACGGCGCGCTGCTGATCTGCGACGAGGTCATGACCGGCTTTCGAGTCGCCTATGGCGGCGCCCAATCGGTGTTCGACATTCATCCCGACCTCACGACGCTGGGGAAGATCGTCGGCGGAGGACTGCCGGTGGGAGCCTATGGTGGCAGGCGCGAGATCATGCAGCACGTGCTCCCTGTGGGAAAGGTCTTTCAAGCTGGAACGCTGAGCGGCAATCCGCTGGCCACAGCGGCTGGAATCGCGACGCTGCAGGTCCTACGCGATGAGAAACCTTACGAACTGCTGGAAGAACGCAGTGCTCGCCTGGCGGCGGGGCTGTCCAGCGCGGCTGCCGAGGTGGGTCTGCCTCATTCAATAGCCCGAGTTGGCAGCATGCTGACGCTGTTTTTTGGGAGCGAGCCGGTGCGCGATTGGCCAAGCGCCGCAACGTGTGACACGGCGCGGTACAGCAAGTACTTCTGGGAACTCATCGAGCGGGGCATTTACATGCCATGCAGCCAGTTCGAAGCCCTGTTTGTCTCCACCGCGCACGGCGAAGCGGAGATTGAAGCCACGATTGCCGCGGCGCGGCGGTCCCTCAGGGCGTTTTCGGTGCAGTAAAGCGCAACGGGAAGGGTGAATTCCTGCGCAACTGCGCCAGAAAATTGCGTTGCCTCTCCCCAGAAAGTCGTAGGCCGGCCACGATCGATTCTCTCAACTACCAATGTGTCAACAAGTTATGAGTCCGCACCTGCCAGGAATCTTTTTTGAAAAAAATTCGCCAAGAATCTTGAAACTCTGGTAGGCGCTAAGTATAGTCGGGGTGTGGTAAATACTGCTGGTTATGCAACCGGCAACAAATGTACGTGTTTTGCCTAATGACGAACCTACAAGTCGGGGAATGCTAATGCACTCAGAAAATGAGCCGCTTACCGAGGTACTCGGTCGAGCTCATCTCATTTCAGTGCTTAGCGTCTTGCGGACCCAAGTCCGCCGGTCAACCGCTTCCCCGATGCCACCCGGCCGACACCGACTCTCGCTGTTCGGCTCTCAACTCGGGTAAGTGTGACCAGATGGCCCCCGGCTGTCTCGTCATGGAAGTTCGCCCGGTCGACGACCTCCGCTGTGTGTCGCGACATCTCTGACTTGAGATTCTCTCGCCTTGCCACCTCTCGGCAAATGCTTGGCTCAGCTCATTCATGATGAATGTCACTCAATCGAGTGACGGATGCGATGCGAGAACGCCCGGAACGTTCTCGCCCCCGGGATCCCCCAGATCCGGTCGTTCGCGTTCGAGAAGCTGGCAAAAATCGATTCACCTTTGATCACAACTGCTCACTGATTTAACTCGGAGTACTGTTCTAATGAAATCCGTATCCAAGCTCTTCCTCGCCACTCTTGTGGCAGCGTGCGCTCTCGTCCCGAGCATCTCCAACGCCGCTAACGTCAACTACACCATCGACGAATCGCGCAGCTTCATGCAGCTGAACAACGCGATTGACGCTTCTTCAGCCGGCCTGGGCCTTATCACAACCGCCACCACGCCGCAATTCGCCGGCAGTGACATCGCCATTCCGACCGGCTCGATCTCGGCCATCCGTACCACGGACATCGACCTCAACGAGTTTCTTACTCTGACCGGCAGCAGCTTCACCTATCTGAACAATCCCACGCCCATCGCTCCGGGCTACACCAACGGAACCACCGAACCAGCTCCCCAGCCGCCCTCGACCGGCCCGGCTCAGTGGGGCTTCAACCTGAACCTGTTCAACGGGATCGTCGGTCCGACGGCTATCCGGGACATGTTCACCTCGGTGACGATGGGTGAGCAGTTCCTCTTCGGGGGCTTTTTCGATGCCTCGCAAGTCGAGTTAGACGTCTTGTCCGTACACAACGACTTTTCGTACACCGGCCCCGGCTTGCCCCCCTTCGGCATCGGCCCGATCGACGAGTGGACCGGCGGTGCTCTTCCCCCGGGTAGCGCCATGAACTCGTCGTTCAATGGCTCGGTGACCCTGGACGGTCTTGTCGAAACCCTGTTCCTGGAAATCGACCTGACTGTGTCCACGTTCGTCGGAGACGTACCAGTCGGTTTGGTGTTCACGGGCGAAATCTACGCCACCCGCGTTGTTCCCGAACCGGGCACGATCGCCATGGCCGCCCTCGGCATGATCGGTCTTGTGACCGTCGGCTACCGCGCCCGCAAGCGGAATGCCTAGAGTTGTGCTTGATTCGCCCCGGTGTCGGGTGAATCAAATTTGAGGTGAACCATCGAGCCCGCCAGCAATTGCTGGCGGGCTCGGTTCATTTTACGAGCCTTACAAGGCGCGAACTCGCCGCGTTCAACGACTCTGCTTCCGCCGCCATTGCTCCTCGGCGGCGGTCTCGCGGAAGTAATGCGGAACGATCGCCAGAAGTTCCTCCCGCTTGCCGAGTTCGAACGCTCTCGCCGCCAAGCGGCCGACTGTCGAGGCACGTGGCTGCCAATGCTCAGGGGCAATCACGGTCACTTCGGCCGGGATCCGCGCCTGCCATTTGTTCAGCCCTGGCCCGGCGACGACATCGCCCGGATGCAGAGATTCGAGCCACTCGGCCGCACTGACGATTCGCGGTTCCGCTTGCGGAATGGCGTTCCCGCCTGAGTCTCGCTGGAAATCGGCGATAAACAGCTCTTCGCGCTGGGCATCGACCACGATCGAAAAACACCGGTGCGCAATGGGCACTTGGGCAGCGAGGACCGGCATGGTGCCAACGCCCATGACTTGGCTTCCCGCCGCGTAGGCAAACGTTTTCGCCGTAGCTACGCCAATCCGCAGACCGGTAAAGGAGCCCGGACCGGTCGCGACCGCCACGAGCTCAACTTCCCGCGGCCTCCAGCCAACCTCATCGAGAATCTGACGCATCGCAGGAACGAGCGTTTGGAGACTGCGCTGCCGATCACCCAGCATTCGCTCGGCCAGCAGTTGCTCGCCGTTCAATGCCGCGACCGAACCGGTCTTGTCGATGGTTTCAACCGCCAGAATCCGCATGCTGCCTCGCAGTCCTAAGCCTCAGCAATTCGGGCCACCTGGCCTCGGCGTACTGTGAACTCCAGCGGCGAGTAGATCAAGGGCCGTTATCCTGAGCATCGGAGTCCTTGATCGCTCCCCCGGATCCATAATTGCATCAATCGGCGCTGATTCGTTATACTTGGCCGTCCCAGCCGCCCCTAGCGCACGACGGAGCCCGCCATGGCCAGCGCCGATCGCACCACGACTCATCACCAGTCGCACGTTCTGGCTCACGGAATGCAACCCCTACGGCCTGCCCCCCGCGATCTGCTTCGCGTCGGCTCGCGGCGCTGGTTCTTGCAGACAGGCCTGGCCGGACTGGCCGGCGTTTCGCTCGCCGACACGTTGCGGCTCACCGCCGCCGCGGCCACCACATCCCCTGGCGCGGCCATGCCCAGCAAGAAGTCGGTGATCCTGTTCTGGCTCTCGGGCGGACCGAGCCACATCGACATGTGGGACCCCAAGCCGGACGCCCCGGCTGAAATCCGCGGGCCGTACCGTCCGATCTCGACCAAAGTTCCCGGCATCCAGGTTTGCGAGCATTTGCCGCTGCAAGCCTCGATCATGGACAAGCTCACCATCATTCGCTCGGTTGACTGTTCGGCGAGCAACCATACGCCGATCACGTTGCAGGCCGGCAACCCCCTGGCCCGTCGCACCGACGATGGCAACGACGGCGCCGGCTATCCTTCGATGGGCTCCGTTGCCGCCAAATTTCGCGGCTCCAACGTGCAGGGCATGCCTCCCTTCGTCGCGCTGGCCGACAGCATGAAGGCCGACATCTGGGGAGCCGGTCACATGGGCAACGCCTACGAGCCGCTGCAAGGGAAGGAACTTACCGGGCGGTTAGCCATGCCGAAAGGCATCGACATCGACCGCCTGCAGAATCGCCACGCACTGCGGCGTGAGTTCGACCGTCTCCAGCGCGACCTCGACCGCACCCGCGCACTGGCATCCGCCGACCGCTATACCGAGATGGCCTACGACATGGTCGTGTCCGGCAAGGTGCAACAAGCCTTTGACATCAGTCAGGAAAGCGAGGCGACTCGCGACGCTTATGGCCGCGCAAGCATTGGCGAGAAAGCCCTGCTGGCCCGCCGCCTGGTCGAGGCCGGCGTCACGTTCACCGTGGTTAGCGGGGCCTGGGGGTATTTCGATCACCATGGCGACGAGGTGCAATGGGGCGGCATCGTGAAAGGCCTTACCCCGCTGCTGCCTACGGTCGACCGGGTCATGCACGCGCTCATCACCGATCTCGAGCAGCGCGGACTGCTGGACTCGACGCTCGTGCTGATGATGGGCGAGTTCGGCCGTTCTCCGGTGATGACCCAGACGGCCGGGCGCGGCCACTGGACGCCGGTCATGTCGATGCTGGTAGCCGGCGGCGGTTTACCGTGCGGGCAGGTGATCGGCCGCACCGACGACAAGGGCTACGCCCCCACGCACGACCGCGTGATGCCGCAGGACATCGCGGCCACGACGTTCCGCCACCTGGACATCGATCTGAACGCTGCCTGGACGAACAACCAGGGCCGGCCCATTCCGATCGTGCAAGAAGGCGGTCAGCCAATTCCAGGGCTCTGTTAACCCACATTTCCCGTTCGACTTCCGGCACATTGGCATGTAATTTACGCCAGACACTCGAAAGGCCGACGCGATTTCTGGCGTTGATGCCCTGCGGACAGATGGCCCCGAATGCGTGACTGTCAAAGCAAGGATTCGTCGGGTGGTTTTGTCAGGTCGTTAAGGCACCAGTTCCTGGGCAGCCAGTTCACTGCGGATGCCTGGGCTACTCGCCAACCGCGAACTTATCGAGTTCTTCGGGCTGACGGCACTGGAGTGCGGAGATTTTCAGCACGAAGGAGAATCTCAGGGCCGGACGCAGAAGAGGCACGCAAAGAAATTCAGAAAATTCGCCACGCGCCAGACGCGGGCTAAGGCGCGTTGCTACAATCTTGACCAGACCGAACCTGGATCAGCTCCCCGCTCGGCCCGATGGGAAATGTTCGGGAAACTGCTGCCGAGTCGTCTGCTGCCAACGGAAACTTGTCTTATCGTTCTACTCAGTACCGCGTAAGGTTGGCGACACGCCGTAATCAGACGGCTGAAAGGTTGTCGAATGAAGACGGCGAGAAAGCGTTTACGCCTGATGGCGGTTTGGTTGGCGTGGTTGGCGGCCGGTTCCGCGATGGCCGGCGAGATTTTCGTGGGAGACAAGGGTGGCGGCACCAGGCTTAATCCGCCCGCCATTCACGAGTTTTCCAGCACGACCGGTGATCAGTCGCAGCTTGTGAATGGGGACGGCATCTGGACCAACCCGCTCGACCTGGCGGCCGATCGCACAACAGGCGATGTGATCGTACTGGACCTTGGGGGAGCGGCTTTAACTCACCCTCCACGCCTGCTTCGCTTCGACGGGGCGTCGGGCGTTCGCACCGAGGTCGCCGTGGGCCAAAACTTGTGGATCGATCCGCTTGCCGTGACCGTCGATCACTCCGGCGACATCATTGTGCTCGACAACGGTGGCGGAGCCGTTTTCCTTGAACCTGCGCTGCTGCGGTTTAACGGTCAGACTGGCCAGCGATCGGTGATCGCTGCCGGTCACGATCTTTGGCACAACGCCGTGGATCTTGTGGCTGATCCAGTTTCGGGTGACATTTTTGTCTTGGACCTAGGTGGCGTGGCGGCGATAGATCCGCAAGCGATTCGACGTTTCGATGGCCTAACCGGCGATGCTTCCGTAGTCGCACAAGGGTCAGATTTGTGGTACGACGCTACTCGGATCACCGCCGATGCCAATGGCGATGCGATTGTATTGGACCTGGGCGGAGCGGCAGTGACTGCGTTGCCGCGGCTCCTGCGATTCGAAGATCAATCGGGCGATCGAACGGAAGTCGTTAGCGGCGCCAATCTCTGGTACAACCCGATTGATCTCGACGCCCATTTGCCGACGGGCGACATTGTCGTGCTGGACGTCGCGGGCGGGGCAGCTTTTCTGCTGCCGACGCTTCGATCTTTCGACGGGCTGACGGGGGACCCTTCAATCATTGCCGAGGGAACCGACCTCTGGGTGGACGCGTTTGCCGTTGCGGTGGTGCCAGAGCCGAGTGCAATTGAGCTGTGCCTGATCGCTGGCTTGTTTGTTGTAATCATTGGTCGGCAAAAGATGTTGAGATAGACCGCGTCTCCGGGGCCGCACACCCGACTCAGTTCGATTTCTTGCCTAGCAGTCGCTGCGCTTCCTCCAGCAGGAACTTCGCGTCGGTGAACGGTTCGTGGCTGATGTCCTGCCAGCGGATCAGCCCGGTTCCATCGATCAAGAACACGCCGTGCAAGGGTGTGTTTTCAAAGTCGTCAAACACTCGATACGACTTGAAGACGTTCATCTCCGGATCGGCCGCCAGCGGAAACGGCACGGTTTCCTTAGGCGAGAGCTTTTCGAGCGAACCCTGCAAAACATCGAGCGGCTCGGTAGAGACTGCCGCAATCGAAATGCCGGCCTCGGCGAACCTGGCCGTCTCTGGCACGAACTTCTGAATCTGCTCGACGCAGTGCAAACAACCCGAACCGAGATAGAAGATCAAGACCACGGGCTTACCCGAAAAGTCCGTCATCGAAAGCGTCTTGCCAGTGGCCGCCGTGAGTGCCCAGTTGGTGGCCGGCGTGGGGGACCAGCGCAGAGGCCCCAAGGTGTCCAGTTCCGGGCGAATGCCTACATCGGCAGCCGTGGTGCGCGGTCCGCGCCAGTCAGCCGCGGCTCCAAACTCAGACGCGATAGGGGCGAGTCTCTGCATCGGCCGCACGTCAAGATCGGCCCAGGCGGCCAGCGGACTTAAGCGATCGAACTCGGTCCGCGCATCCGCCTTCTTGTCAGCCCGGTGCAGCACTTCCACCAGCAAAGCAAGCGGCAACACCTGCCCTTCGCCGGACTTTACCAGCTCCCGGGCCAGCTTCTCCGCCTCGGCATGATCGGCCACCAGCGAGTACAAGCGTGCCTTCTGCAGCTTACTCAGCAGGCTGGAGTCCTTGCATTTATCGAGCTCCGCCTTGGCCGCCGGCACGTCTCCCGCGGCGAGCGAAGCATGGGTTTTGAGTTCGGCGATTGCGTGTTCAGTCTTGCGCAGATTCGGTGACTTCGACTGCAATGCATCCGCCATGGCCTTGGTGACGTCGGCGTCCGACTTTTTCTCGCCGCGGGCCTTAGCTTCCGCCTCGTCGGCGGCCTTGATACGCTCGGCCCGCTGCTCTTCGAGCAGCTTCTCAAGCGCCGTCACTTGTTCACGTCCTTCAGAGGTCTTGCCCCGGCCGAATTGCGCCAACCCTGTGAGCCGCAATTCCTCCAGGCGCGCGCCAGGATCCTTGCTTGCCGGGTCGTGCAGGTGGGGGGCGGCTCGCCCCAGGATCAACTCCCAACATTCGTATTGTTCGAGCACTTCGGCCAGGCGGCGGTGGCCAAAGTCCGCGCTCGTGCCGCGTTTGTCCCGCTTGTTGTACTGCGGATGCCGCGGCAGCGAGATCATGTTTTCGGCCAGCGCGATTGCGTCGTTCACCCGACCAAGAAACGCCCAGTTGCGAATCAGCCACTCGTTGTTGTGCGCATAATTGTGAATCTGATCCGGCATCACGCCGTCACGCATCATGTGAGCATGATCCACACGGGCTGAAGCTTCCTGCTGCCAGACCGCGTCTACATAGCGATGCAGCTTGGAGTAAGTATGCCCTGGCATGTGCCACATGTGGGCGATCCCAGGCGACGTTTGTCCGCAAAGCGAGGCGGACACCAGCGCCCGGGCCGGTTTTTCGTCATCCCACAGATGAATCCGATAGTGATGGGCGGGATGCATCGGGTTCAGCGCGAACACCTGGTCGAGAATCGCGTCGACCGCCTGATGGCTGGAGATCGGAAGCTGCTTCTTGCTGTCGGTCATCCAGCTGCCGTTTTTCCAGACTTGGAGTGCCAGGAAGGCCTTGGCTTCGACGTCCGTCGGGTCGTCTTGCACGAGTGACTCCAGTTCGCGCACATACTTTCGCCGGCGATCGGTGTTGTCCTCGCTGGCGTACCAGTCTGCCAGGGCGTCGATCCACTTCACCTCGCGTGGCGATGCCTTGTCCTTCAGCTTCGCCGCGCTTTCGATGAAGCTCTTGGCTCGCTTGTCGTTGTTGGCGTTGGCCATCGCCAACCCCCAGTAGGCCATCGCACAGTTCTTATCGAAGACGAGCACCTGCCGGAAAGAGCGTTCGGCCTCGAAGTACCAGAACCCGTGCAGTTGCGACACGCCCTGATCGAAAAACTGTTGAGCCTCGGGAACCTTGGTGCTGACCGGGAAATGTACGTTGGCCATGCCGGGCATCAGATAGGCCCGCTGCCTGGGCCCTTCATTGAAGGCTTCGCCGTGCATGGAATGCCCCGCCTTGATCTCCGGCTCTGCGGGCTTCACATTGGCGGCCTTGTCCTCGGGCTTGGCGGCAGCCTCGGGGAGCGAGGTTTCGGGCCGGGCATCCTTTTCAGCCAGCACCACGTTCACTGAAACCGCAACCAGCAGCAATGCGACAGCTATACGAAGAACCATCATCACCTCGGTATGCCAGGAGGGCGAAGCAGGCGGGTGTCGGGGCGGGTCAACCAGACAAGACCACAGTAACGACCGGCTCACACCAATGCAAATCGCCGCGCTCAATCGAGTTAATCTGAGGTCATCGCCGCACCCCTGGCATATAATTCAGCGCAGTCAATCGCGTTCGATGTCACCAGATTCGACGATAGATATGTCCACTATTCGCCCTTCGCTCTGGGACCGCTTCCGTCTCGATGGTCGCCGCCTGTTCATCAGCGGCGGCAGCCGCGGGCTCGGTCGCGAAATGGCTCTGGCGATTGCCGAGGCGGGCGCCGACGTCGTCCTCGCTGCCCGGGATGTCGACAGCCTCGCAACTACTGCCGAAGAGATCCGCGCGCTCGGGCGCGCAGCCCACACGATCGCCGCGGACTTTTCGCAGCCAGAATCGGTCGAGCAGGCATGCGAACAGGTGCTCGCTGACTTTGGCCCAATCGACATTGCGATCAATAACGTCGGCGGGCGCCGCTTCAATATCCCCACTGCCCAGCTCCCGCTCGACAAGTGGCAGGAGATTCTGAACCTGAATCTGACTGCCACGTTCTTGTGCACCCGGATTCTGGGTAGCGCCATGATCGCGGCCGCGCGGGGTGGCCGGATCATCAACGTAGCCTCGATGTCCGGCATGATCGTGAACCGGGGGATTGGCGGCCGCAGCTACGAGACGGCCAAGGCCGCGGTGATTCATTTCACGAAGGCCACGGCCGCCGACTGGGCAACGCACGGGATTACGGTGAATGCGATCTGCCCCGGCTTTTTCATGACCGAGCCAAACGTCCGCTGGTCACAGGAACACCCCCAGCTATTCGATCTCTACAAGGAGCAGATTCCCGCCGGTCAATTCGGCCAGGCCGAGGATCTGGGACCGCTGGCCGTCTACCTGGCAAGCGACGCGGCGCGGTATATTACGGGTGCGACGCTCGTGATCGATGGTGGATACACACTTTGGTAACCAATCCGGCAGGGTCCAGCATGCGAATTCGACGAATCTGGTTTGATCTGCCTTCCGTTCTCATCGGCCTGGTCTTCCTGGCGAGCGCTGCGGCGGTTTACTTCGGCATGGTCGGCGGCGACGGTGATCACCCCGAGGCCTGGCGCATCGTGACGGCCAGCTTCTTCGCGATTCTGGGCATCGCCTTCACCGCGATGTCGTTCCATTTCGGGCGGACTTATCAAAGGCTGCACGAAGAATCATCGCAAAAACAGTAGCGCCGCTGGAATGCTCCCGAGCCCGGCAAGTAGAATGTCCAGCGACATTCCACTATGAGGAGCATCGCATGTACCTGCTGCCGCGTCATTTGACGATCACTCGCCTGGCATTATTCATCTTGGCGGTTTCCGCCGCGGGCCTGCTGGCCTGCTCATCAGTTCAAGCCGCCGATGAGAACGGGAAACTCCGCATCATCTGCTTCGGCGCGCATCCGGACGATGCCGAGTTCAAAGCCGCCGGTGTCGCCGCCAAATGGGCTGCCGACGGACACAAAGTCAAATTCGTCTCAGTCACCAATGGCGACATCGGCCACTGGCGCGCCGCGGGCGGACCGCTGGCCTTGCGCCGCGGAGCGGAAGTCAAGGAAGCCGCCAAGATCCTCGGTATCGAAACCGAGGTGCTCGACAATCACGACGGCGAGCTCGAACCGACGCTCGAGAACCGACGCAAGCTCACGCGACTGATCCGCGAATGGGACGCCGACATCGTGATGTCCCACCGGCCCAACGACTATCACCCCGACCATCGCTACACGGGTATTCTCGTACAGGACGCCGCGTTCATGGTCACGGTGCCGTTCTTCTGTCCCGACGTACCGGCGCTCAAGGAGAATCCGGTCTTCTTCTATTACTCCGATCGCTTCGAGAAACCAAACCCGTTTACGCCGGATGTGATCGTGGCCATCGACGACGTCATGGACAAAAAGCTCGCGGCCGTGCACTCGCTGCCCTCGCAAGTTTACGAAGGTGGCGCATCCGGCTCCGAAGCGTTCGAAGCCGAAGTGCCAGACGACCAAGCCGGCCAGCGCGCCTGGCTGCTCAAAGTGCACGGCGGGCGCTATGCCGCCGTGGCCGACAAGTACCGCGATGCGCTCGAGCACTGGTACGGCGCCGAGCGAGCGCAGAAGGTCAAGTACGCCGAGGCCTTCGAGATCTGCGAGTACGGCCGCCGCCCGGAAGAAGCGGAACTCCGCAAGCTGTTTCCGTTCTTGGGCAAGTGAGCGAGCGCAAAAAGTAACCCCGGGAAGCCCACTGGGCGTCCCGGGGGTATTGCGTTTGTTGATCTTAGCGGCGTGCGGCCGGCTGAGCAGCCCGGTTGGCTGTGGGCGCGGCTCCGGCCGGCGGAGCACTCGGCGCGCCCCGGTTGAGCGAATCGAGGATCAGCGTCGTCGCATCTGTATTCGGTGCCTGATAGACGATCGGCTTGTGAATCTCTTGCAGGATGATGCGGGGATCATTCAAGTTCGGAGGAATCGGATTCGCACGCAAGATGAGCTGAGTGCCCGTGGCCTGACCATAGCGTTCCAGTTCTCCGCGCACCTCGCCCACCAGTCCCAGCACCAACCTCGACTCGCTGTCGCGGATTTCCTCCGTGACGCGTTTGCCCTTGAGTTCGTAGTCCGCCCGCAGCCGTAGAATGCTGTCTTCCATTTCCTTGCGCTGGGGGCTGTTTTGCGGAAGCTTTCGCAGCTCTTCGGTCAGTTGATTGCCGCGTTCGCCGTCCTTCTTGAGTTCCTCCCCCTTGGCTTCGAATTGAGCCTTCAGCTTTTCCATCGCGGCATTGAACCGGTTGGCGCCCTTCATGATCGTGGCCATGTCGACCACGGCCGTACCAGAACGCCGAGCAGGAGGTGCCTGTCCGAGCGCGGCGGACGTCAAAAACGGCCCGACGGCAACAGCCAGTAGTGTGCTAAGGGCGAACGAAGGTCTCATCTTTCAGGAACTCCTCAAGAAGCGCTTGGCGGAAACGGACCAGACCGCGCAAAACCGGCTCCTAGCTGTTGCCACCCCTACCCCTGGTTTTTCGCGGGCGGTATTCTGCCGAGATCGACTCCTGGGGTAAAGGTCAATTGGGCCCCCAAAGTGCCGCTTTTTGGCCTACCGCAACGCCTTTCGCAAGATATGGTTAGGTGTATAAGCAGGGCGTAAATCTGCAGTCTGGGGCGAAAACCCTTGTCCCTGGTAGTTTGGCGAGAATGGAAAGCCGCCTTCCTGCCCACCCTTATTTGGAAAGTTGAGGAGCTAACTGTATGACGCATCCGTGGCATGACGTTACGCCCGGAGAGTCCTTGCCGCGTGAGTTCACCGCGGTGATCGAAATCCCCATGGGGTCGAGCGTCAAATATGAGCTCGACAAGAAGACCGGGCTCTTGAAGCTCGATCGCGTGTTGTACTCCGCTGTTTATTATCCGGCCAACTACGGTTTTATTCCTCAGACCCTGGCCGAGGACGACGATCCGCTCGACGTACTGGTGTTGTGCCAGGAGCCGGTCGCGCCGCTCACGCTCGTGCACGCCCGAGCCATCGGCCTGATGACGATGATCGACACCGGCCGTCGCGATCATAAGATTCTGGCGGTCGCCACAAACGATCCCGAGTATCATGGATTTTATGACTGCCGCGAGTTGCCGCCGCACCGCCTGATGATGCTCAGACGTTTTTTCCAGGACTACAAGACGCTTGAGCAGAAGGCCGTGGAAGTCGACGAGTTTCAGGAAGCGTCCACAACCTTGCCCATCATTGAGTCGGCCTTGCAAGCCTACAGCACCGAGCGCCGCCGCGGGTTCCTTAACCCGCGGTAACACGAGCCGGCCGAGCCGCGAGGCTCCGATGGACCGTCCCGCGGAATAAGGGAAATCGCATGTCTGCATCCGCCATCACGCTCAATCCCTACGACGAGGTTCCGTTTCCAAGCCAGCCTCTGCCGCAGACGCTGCCCGACCGGCTGGCCGCGATTGGCACGCTGTTTGGCATGACCCCGCCGCCGGCCGACCGCTGCCGCGTGCTGGAACTCGGTTCGGCCACCGGGGGCAACCTGCTGCCGATGGCAGAGCATTTTCCGGATAGCCACTTCGTCGGCGTGGACTACGCTCGCGCGCAAGTTCAGGCTGCCGAACGTGCCGCATCGCTCTTGGGGTTGCGGAACGTCGAGTTGCACCATGCCGACATCAACACGCTCGGTGATTCGCTCGGCAAGTTCGACTACATCGTCTGCCACGGCGTCTACTCCTGGGTTTCCGATGATCTGCAGCGAAAGATCCTCGAGCTGATCCAGCACTCGCTTACACCCCAGGGCATCGCTTACGTAAGTTACAACACAAATCCCGGCTGGTACCTGCGGTTGATGCTACGGGAGATGATGTTCGACTATGCCCCGGCCGGCGCAACGGCAGTTTCGCGTCTGGCGCGCGGGCGAGCGCTGTTGGAGTTCTTCGCCAAGGCCGGCGAGCGCCAGAAGACCTCGTATGGCGAACTGCTCAAGCTGGAAGCCGAATCGATCCTCAAGCATCCCGACGGCTACATCTATCACGAGTACTACGAAAGCGACAATCGCCCACTCTATTTCCACGAGTTTGTCGAACACGCGCAAGCTGCGAACCTGCAGTATCTCGGCGAAGCAGCCGTGGCCACGATGTTCGCCTCAAACTTCGGTGCCAAGGCCGAAGAACATCTGAAAGGCCTCTGCCCGGATCTGATTTCAACCGAACAGCATCTGGACATCCTGCGAACCCGGGGCTTTCGCCAGACTTTGCTCTGCCTGCCTCAAGTTCTTTTGCGCAGGCATTTGCTCCCGGAGCGTATCGAGTCGCTGTACTTCTCCGGTCGCGTGGCGCCGCAGAACCCGAACCTGGACGTGAAATCACGCGAGCTGGAGACCTTCAAAACCGCCAGCGGGATCGGCCTTTCGACGCCCGCCCCCGGGTTGAAAGCCGCGCTCTGCCTGCTGAATGATGCCTGGCCACGTGCGTTCTCGTTCCCAGAACTGCTGGCCGCCGTCTCAGAGCGATTGCAAGGCCCCAGCGCCGCCGAGCTCCCCGCCAGCGTTCGCGAGGGCCTCGGACAAAACCTGATCCAGTGCATTGCCTCGGGCCTGCTCGAAATCAACAGCCGGCCCGACGCTTTCACCACCGAGATCAGCGACCGACCGCAAGCCAGTCGTCTCGCCAGAGCCGAGGCCCGCAGTGGATCGCGCGTCACGAACCGTCGCAACGAGATCGTCGAATTGGACCAGGCATCGCGCAACGTGCTGGTCTACCTCGACGGGAATCAAGACCGCGCTTCACTACTCGGCGAGCTGATGGCAGCGGTCGATCGCGGCGAGGTTTCAATTCTCAAGGACGGCATTCCTGCCACGAGCGGTGATTCGGTTCGTACGACCTTGGAGACGACGCTCGACGATGCGCTGGCCAAACTCGCGTCCAACGCGCTGCTCGTTGCCTAATAAGAAGATTTCAGCCCATTTCGGTGGAACCCTGCCATGGCGGCGCAAACAGTCAGCTCGCAAATGATCGCTCAGTCGTACGACGCCGTGCCCTACCCCGGACTCGCCGTCACTCGCTCGCAGCCCGACTTCCTCGAGACGGTCGCCCGCCTGCGCGGCTTGAAGCCGGCTCCCGCCGCGCGGGCGCGCGTGCTGGAACTGGGATGTGCGGCCGGGCAGAACTTACTGCCGCTCGCCGAGCGCTATCCCGAGGCCACCTTCGTTGGCGTTGACGTGTCACCTCGGCAGATTCAGGAAGCACGCACCATCGCCTCCGAGCTGTCGCTCAATAACGTTGAATTCCAACTTCAAGATCTCGTCGACCTGAAGCCCTCTGAGAACAAGTTCGATTACATCCTGGCCCAGGGTGTTTACTCCTGGGTCGAGGAGCCCGTGCGAGAGCGTCTGCTGGCTCTCTGTCGTGACCAACTCGCGCCGCAAGGCGTGGCTTTTGTCAGCTACAAGACGTATCCCGGCTGGCGGCTGCATGATGTGTTCCGGCACATGATGCAGTACGACGCTCGAGCCGCCGCCACACCCGCCGAGAGAATGCAAAAGTCGCGCCAAGTGCTCGAGCTTCTCAAACAGTGCTTCGACGAGAAGCGGGCTCTCGATAACTTGATTCAAGAGGAATTGGCCCCGCTGGCGCAGCTTCCGGACGCATATCTGTGGCACGACCACCTGGCGCCCGCGAGCCATCCCGTGCTCTTCAAGGATTTCATGGCCCATGCCGATCGCCACCAACTTCAACTTCTCGGCGAGGCCACGTTGGGCGTCCGGCCAATCGACATGCTCGACCCAGAAACCGAACAACATCTGGCGGCACTCACCAGCGACCCGATTCAGCAGGAGCAGTTTCGCGACATCATTCGCAACCGAGCGATTCGCCAGACGCTTCTCGTGCACCAAACCACTAAAGTGTCCGCCACCATGGAAACCGCGTTTCTCGCCGGAATGCACTTCTCGGCCGCGGTCAAACCCGAGAATCCGCCCGTCGATCTCAGGTCCGACGGAGTCTCGCACTTCACCACACTCGCCGGCGGCCGGATCAGCACGCCGGTCGTGCTGGCCAAGGCGGCGCTGCAGTACCTGGGCGAACTCTGGCCGGCGTCGGTCGCCATCGA
Organism: Pirellulales bacterium; assembly: GCA_041741015.1. GTDB lineage: Bacteria > Planctomycetota > Planctomycetia > Pirellulales > PALSA-1355 > JALHMI01. The sequence continues at coordinate 10,233 of JBGSKX010000236.1, read as the reverse complement.
CGACCTGGTCGGCGAAGCGACCAGTCGAGTTCAGGCGGTTGGCGCCCCGCCACCGGGACCCGCAGAAATCCAGCGTCTGCAAGACAATCTGATGCAGTGCCTCGTTGGCGGGGTCGTGCAGGTCAGCTGCGGGCCCGACGCCTATCTCGCAACGATCAGTGAGAAACCCTCGGTCAGTTCGCTCGCGCGACTCCAGGCCGGCCGCAGCGAGATTGTGACCAGCCGCCGCCATCATGCCGTCCGCTTCGATGCGCTCGATCGCATGCTCATCACACTGCTCGATGGCACGCACAATAGTGCAGCCCTCGTCGACGGACTTGTCGCCGCCAGCCAGCGCGGTCAACTGATCGTCTCCGCGCCGGGACAACAAGTTGCCACGCCGGAGCAAATTCGCCAGGCGTTCGTCGAGGCGCTGCCCATCGCGCTGGAGCGACTAAAGACGCACGCGATGCTTGTCGCCTGATAACAGGGTGTCATGGGCTGCGGCGCAGCAGCACCCGTTCAGTCGTCTCAAGGCTTGCCCGGGCCGACGTCTCCCGATGCGGAACGACCGCTGGTGAGCCGCGCTCACGGCCAACAGTGGCACTAAGCGGAACGCTACATTCCTGCGCCGCGACCTCCCCTACCCCTTCAGCGAACCCAGCACCAACCCCGGCAGCTTCCACGCCGACGGCTTGTGATATAGCTCGAGCACCTTCCAGGCGATCGGTTCGGGCGCCTTGTGCGTGGGAAACCAGAACGGCTTGGGCCAGATTGTCAGCGGGCCTTCGAGCACTGTCTTTTGCACGTGGTCGAGCATGAACGTGTTGTGCACCGAGCCGATGCCGCTCTGCGCGTCGGCCAGCGTTCCGCTCGGGTAACCACCCCACGGCGGGCTCATCATCGCATACACGAGCGCCGGCCAGTGATTAATGCCGACCGCCCCATGCCGCAAATTTGTCAGGGCATTGTTGAAGCATTTAGCCCCGGCTGGGTCCTTGCGGAAGCTCGGATGCACCGTGATCGCCGCACTGAGCGTGCCCCACAGCTTGTTGTTGGCAAACTCGACGGCCTTGTCCAAAAACTCCCGCTCGTTGGCCGCGTCGAGCGCCGTTTCCGCGCACACGCACACGAACGACTCTTCGCAGTACAGAACCGGCATCGTCTCAGGATTCGCATCGCGCACCAGCGTCCACGGCAGCTCGCCTCCCGGCTGCGTCGCGGGAGATTTGCCGGTGAACTTGGCATAGCGTTCATGCGCGCCCGGATAGTAGGCCTTCCGCGGCGGTACTCGGCGGAGGACATCCTCGACATAATCCAGGAACTGCTGCCGCTGCGGCCAGTTTTTCCAGGTTACGATCATCTTCGTGGCCACGCAGTTGAACGAGGCGTTGTTCGCGATCGACGCGGCCACGTTCTCCGCCTGGAACTTGAGCTGAGCCTCCGAGTAGGGCCCCGGCACAATGATCCAGGGACTCACGTTGCCCAGCTCGCTGGTGATCGGCTTGTGCAGCACGGGCTCGTTCTCGCGTTTGCGCCGCTCGCGTTCTGGACCATTTGGCCCCCACACGATCGCGTCGTGCGAATAAATCGAACCGGTGATGTGCACCTCGTCCACCTGCGGGTGATTGACGGCCGCCGCCCCGACGTCGGCGCCACCATAGATGATCCGCAGAAAGCCCAGCTCGATCAGCCGGCCAAAGAGCTGCTGGAAGATCGGCCCCAGGTACTCGTTCACGGGATTCATCTTGAGGAGCACGACCTGCCCCTCCTGAAAAATCTTGCTGATTGCATCTGTCGCTGGAATGCTCGAAACGTTGCCAGCGCCGAGCACGAGCACCGTTTTCGCGGGCGGAAGGTTCTTGAGATGGGTTCCCAGCTTGTCGAGGTCCGCCCGCTTCACTTCAGGCCCCAGCACCGCCGTAGCAACAAAGCCGGCGAAAACCAACGAATCGAAGAGGCCCTTGACCGGCATTACTTGCACACCGAGCGAACCATCGGGCAGCGTGAAGGGAGCCTTCGGCAGCGGAATATGACCGGTGCGTTCCGCGGCCGTGTAATTGTCGATCAATAGGCGAAGGTGTCGCGCGGTGGCCACCACGCCGGCCGCCACCTCTTCACCACGCAGCGGACTGCCCGCCGGGATCCCCTTGGCCTCGCAGGCGGCTTCAACCCAGCGGGGAGCCAGCTCTACCAGCCGGTCGAGACACTCTTCCATCAACTGGCGGCGTTCCGTGAGCGAGGTGGCGGTGAGGCGTGCTCGCGCCGCCGCCAATTCCGCAGCCGCTCGATCCAAATGATCCGCGGGAGTCGGAGTCTGCTGTTTTCGCTCGATCATCGTGGACATGCGGCACCTGCGGGTTCGTTATCTGCGACTGTTTCTTTCGGAGGTATGTGACTGGCGATCCACTCGCTCAAGGCACAAATCGTCAGGCTCGGGTTCACGCTCAGGTTCACCGGCACGACCGAGCCGTCGGCAACGTAAAAGTTATCATATCCGAACGCCCGGCCATACTTATCGATCACCCCCTCCGAAGCGTCGGCCCCCATCGGGCAGCCCCCCAGAATATGGGCCGTGGACGACATGTTCAACAACACCTCGCCCACGCCGCTCACGGTATCGCCGTCCATTTTCTCGGCCAATCGCTCGGCCACATCATTCGCCAGCGGAATCACCTTGGGCACCTGCTCGGGCGAATCGGCAACCGAATCCACTCGCCGCGAAAACGGCCACAGCCACTTTCGGCGCAGCCCCAGCCGCATGTGACTGGGCAGCGTTTGCATCACCAGCAAGATGCCGGTCTTCCGGGCAAAACCAAACGGATTCGAGACCCGCAGAAACTTCCGCGGATGACGCACGATTTCGCCCAGCCAACGAACCGCTCGCGGCAGCCGGCCTCCGGAGCCGGTCAGCACAGTCGTAAGCAGGGACATAAAGTCCTGCCCGCGGCCGTAACGGACCATTTCGATGTGCGTTTCTGGCGTGGGATGAAAGCCCGAGGCGATCGCCACGCCACGCGAATAATCGACGTTGGCCCTGCGACTCTTCGCGCCGACCAGGGCTTCGCTGTTGGTGCGCACGAAGTTGCCCAGTTGATCGGAGAGCCGCGCGAGCGACCCGCGCTCCTTGCATTTCAGCAGCAGTGGAACCGTCCCCAGCACGCCGCCGGAGAGGACGACCCCGCGAGTACGAAAGGTCCGCCGTCGCTTGAACACCAAGTCGGTGATCCTGCGCGTGTCAACTTCGTATCCGCCCCCCTTGAGCTCGCGAATATCGAGGACCTCGGTCTCGGGAATGATCTGGGTGCCGAGCTTCTCGGCGAAGTACAGGTAGTTTTTGTCGAGCGTGTTTTTCGCGCCGTGCCGACAGCCGACCATGCAACCGCCACACTGCGTGCAGCCGGTGCGCTCGGGCCCCGTGCCATCGAAGTACGGATCGGCCGACGTTTTGCCGGGCTCGCCAAAGTACACCGCGACCTGCGTTGGTTTCCAAGTTTCGCCGACGCCCATGTCGCTGGCGATCTCCCGCAGCATCAGGTCCGTCTCGGTCGGACAGATTGCCGTGGTCGCACCGAGCATCCGCTGCGCGGTCGCGTAGTGCGGCGCGAGTTCTTCCTTCCAGTTGCCGAGGTTGCGCCAGCGGGGATCCTCGAACACCACGTCCGGCGGAATGAGCAGCGTATTCGCATACACCAGGCTGCCGCCGCCCACGCCCGTGCCGTGCAGGATCATCACATCCCGCAGTACGGTGATCGCTTGGATGCCAAAGCAGCGCAGCAGCGGAGCCCAGAGAAACTTCCGCAGGTTCCAGTTCGTCCGCGGAAAATCGGCTGCGTGCCACCGCTTGCCGCGTTCCAGCACGCCCACGCGGTAGCCCTTCTCCGACAGCCGCAGCGCCGAGACGCTGCCGCCGAAACCGGAACCGATAATGAGATAGTCAAAGTCGAAGTGCTCACCGCCCATGGCGGTATCGTATCCGGGCAAAGCGAAAAGCCGAAGTAAAATCCGTCCTGAACGGGCCCTGGCGTTCCGTCCGATGGGGAGACCTGTTACCCTCTGCACCCGACCTACTTCCCAGCCATCAGAGATGTCGTATGCGACAACTTTCAGCCTTGTGCCGTCGCAGGCCGGTTCAGATCGCACTCTGCTTGGGATTGCTTGCGGCCGTAGCGCTGGCGACGGTTAACCACCACAAGGCGTGGATGCGCGAGCGCTCCGAGTTTGCGACTGCCCTGAATCTCAAGGCCTCGGACTCCGTTTCCGCGCCTGGTATGCTCTGGCTGTTCGGCGAGGCTGGGTATGCCAAGCTGCCGCTGGTGATCATCGCCGACCCCGGCACCGAGACGATGGAGAACGCCGAACGGATGGTGCAACGGGTGAAGCGTGCGTTCCCCGAATCGCTGGTCTCCACCGAGTACCGCAGGCCGCGCGATTTCGAATTTCCCCCGCGGTTCATGCGGCCCGCCGCCCAGAGTCAGTAGCCCCTCGTCTCCTGCAGTACTGGTGCGGAACGGCTGTTCCGGAGAAGTTGCGGCATTAAAATAGCGGCATGACCTATTCGACCACCGTTCGCCACCAGCGCTACACGTTTGACAACCTGGCCGAAGTCTTGGCCAAGGCCAACGAAGAGAAGTCGGGCGACTCATTGGCCGGCATCGCGGCAGCCGATCAGCGCGAGCGCGTGGCCGCGAAACGTGTCCTGGCCGACATCACGCTTCGCGAGATCCTCGACACACCGCTCATCGACCCTGCCATCGACGACGTCAGCCGATTGATTCTCGATTCGCACGATCAGCCAGCTTTCACCCCGCTCGCCGGTCAGACTGTCGGCGAGTTTCGCGAATGGCTGCTCGACGATGCAACCACCGGCGAGTTAATCGCCGCAAAGCAGCGGGCGATCACGCCCGAGATGGCTGCGGCAGCCGCCAAGCTGATGAGCAACAAGGACCTGATCCTTGCGGCCGCCAAGATTCGCAACGTCACCCGCTGCCGCAACACACTCGGCGAGCGGGGCGTCCTTGGCATTCGCGTGCAGCCCAACCATCCCGCCGACGACCTGGGGGGCATCCTGCTCCCCGCCGTTGAAGGACTGCTCTACGGCTGTGGCGATGCCGTGATCGGCGTGAACCCGGCCATCGAATCGGTCGACACCGTGGCCGCGATCCTCGGTGCCCTCGATCGTTTGATCACCGTCAGCGGCGCGCCGACGCAGCACTGCGTGCTGGCCCACATCACGACCCAGCTCGCCGCAATAGAGCGAGGTGCGCCCGTCGACCTGCTGTTCCAATCCGTCGCTGGCACCCAGGCCGCGAACGCCAGCTTCGGCATCACGCTCGACCTCTTGCGCGAAGGCCGCCAGCGAACGCTCGAGCATCACGCGACGCGCGATGTGCGCTGGGTCGGCCAGAACGTCATGTACTTCGAAACCGGCCAGGGGAGCGCCCTTTCGGCCGAGGCTCATCACGGCATCGACCAGCTCACGCTTGAAGCCCGCGCTTACGGCGTCGCCCGCGCGTTCGAGCCGCACCTGGTCAACACCGTGGTCGGCTTCATCGGGCCCGAATACCTTTATGACGAGCGGCAGATCATTCGTGCGGGCCTCGAAGACCATTTCATGGGCAAGCTGCTCGGTCTGCCGATGGGCTGCGACGTCTGCTACACGAACCACGCCCAGGCCGATCAGAACTCGGCCGACAACCTGCTCACGCTGCTCACCGCCGCCGGCTGCAATTACTTCATGGGCGTGCCCTGCGCCGACGACGTCATGCTCAGTTACCAGTCGACCAGCTTTCACGACGGTGCGGCAATGCGAAGGTTGTTCGGACTGAAGCCGGCGCCGGAGTTTCACGCCTGGCTGGAGGAGCGCGGGATTGTTACCGCCGACGGACGACTGGCAATTGGCGACATGGCCGCACATCCGCTCCTGGGCGAACTGCACTCACTAATTGGCACCGTAGACGTCCAGTAGCTCGAACCATTTCTGATCTGCCGATGGCTCGCGAAATCCAACCACAACCGCAGAACCAACTTACCCGGGCCTTGGCCGAACTCCGCGCACGAACGCCGGCAAGGCTGGTCGTCGGTCGTGCCGGCGAGGCTTACCGCACCAGCACACAGCTCGAACTGCGCGAGGATCACGCCTTCGCCGTTGATGCGGTTCACTCAGAACTGGACCTGAACCGCGACTTCGACCCGCAACTGGTCGCGTCGTACAAGCTGTTCGATGTGCAGACCAAGGCTTTCGACAAGGCCGATTTCCTGAAGCGACCGCAGCTCGGCCGGCAGTTCAGTGACGAAGCACGCGCTACGATTCTTGCGCACTGTCCTACGGACGTCGACTTCCAGATCGTCGTCGGCGATGGCCTCAGTTCGGCAGCCGTGGTGTCGCAGGTTCCGGCGCTGCTGCCGCTACTCACCGCGGGTGCAAAGAAACGAAATTGGTCGCTCGGCCAGCCCTTCGTGGTTCGTCACTGCCGCGTCGGCATTTTGAACGACGTGGGCGTTCTGCTCCGGCCGCGCGTGGCGGTGCTCCTCATCGGCGAACGGCCGGGCCTGGCGACCGCCGAGAGTCTTTCGGCCTATATGGCCTTTCGTCCCGAGGCCGGCCACACCGATGCCCAGCGCAACCTGATCTCGAACATTCACGCGCGCGGCGTACCGCCTGAGCAGGCAGCCTTGCGAATTCTGGCACTGGCCGATCAGATGGTTGCCCAGAACACCAGCGGCGTCGCGATCAAGGAGGAACTCACCGTGAACCTCGACAGCAAAACGTCGGCTGGCCGCCTCGAAGAGAACCCGGCGTAAAAAACGGTGCCAGGAACCTTTTCTGGTAAAAGGTTCCTGGCACCGTTTACAGACCTGCTAGTTCACCACGTTCCGCTGCGGCAGCCCCAGCAGCGCCCGGCGGCAAGCCTCCGCCCCCTTCGAGCGCATCTCCTGCATGCCTTCCTCGCAGTAGAACGCCGAGTGCGGATTCACCACCAGGCGGTCATACGCCGGATGATTCGGGTCGCGCCAGGCCGCGATCAGCGGATGATCGTCATTGGGCGGTTCGATCTCCAGCACGTCGATCCCTGCTCCGGCCAGCTGCCCCGAGGCCAGCGCATCGGGAATCGCCGTGACGTCCACCACGCCGCCGCGCGACGTATTCACCAGGAATGAACCCTTCGGCATCTTGGCGATCTGATCCTTGCCGATGATGTGAAACGTCTCCGGCGTCAGCGGGCAGTGCGGGCTCACCACGTGCGCCTGTGCCAGCAGCTCGTCGAGCCCTTCCACGCGCCGCACGCCCAACGCCTTGTCGCGCCCGTCCGGTGCGTAAGGGTCGTAGAAGATCACGTCCATGCCCAGCGCCTTCGCCCGCAGTGCCGCCGCGCTGCCGATCCGTCCCAGGCCGATGATGCCGAACACGCGTCCTCGCAGCCGCCACACCGGGTAGACCTGCTTGTAGAGCCACTCGCCCTTCTTTTCCCGGAGTCGCGAGTTGAGCTGGTGAATGCCTCGCGTCAGCGTGAGCATCATGCCGATCGCCGAGTCGGCCACCTCCTCGGTGCCGTAGTCCGGCACGTTGCAGACGTCGATTCCGTGCTTGCGGGCGAGCCGCCAATCGACGTTGTCGTAGCCCACGCCGCAGCGGACGATGAGTTTGCAGTGTTTCAACCGCGAAATGGTTTTCTCGCTGATCGAAACGGTGTGATACATCATGATCGCGTCGGCGTCGGCGATCTTGTCGAGGATCTCATCTTCGCCCGACGCATCGAGAGCCACGAGATCGGCAATCTCGCCCAGAATCCGGCGTTCGGTTTCCAGTCCGCCGGCGACAAAGTCGGTAATCACTACGATAGGACGCTTGCTCATGGCTCGAAGGTACCTGAACGGTTGGTGGGGAGGTTGGCGGGAAAGAAGCTCGGAGTTTAGCTGACCGGCGCGACGTAAGACAAGGGAGCGTCGGCATTAGCGGCGCGCGAGGTGTGCGTCTGGGCAGGTTGCAATCGGCAGCTCAGCGGACCATAATCGACGGCGTCTGCCACGCACCCTCCAGCAGTCCCGCCTTGGACAAATAACGCTCGCCCTGACATTGCCCGCCTCGACCAATAGCCGGAGAACCACGGAGGTTCGCTCCGGACGAACAAGCCCTCACTCACCCATTTCCAGACGCCCCCCACGGCGCTGGCGAATCGGAGGTACCTGATGTTCGACGCTCTCACCCGCATCCTGCGTGCCCTGCCCTGCGCTGCCTTGGCGCTGGCTTCAATCGCAGCGCCCGCTCTCGCACAATTGCCGGTCGCGCGGCTGTACAGCGTCTTCCCGCCGGGAGCGAAACAGGGCACGAACGTCGACGTCACCATCACCGGCGAGGACTTGGAGAAGGTCGCGCAGCTTCAGTTCTCCGTTGCAGGCATCACGGCCACGCAGAAGACGCAGCCGCCGGCTCTCGGTCAGGAAGGCCCGCAGCCGGTACCCAATCAGTTCACGCTCACGATCCCCGCCGACGCGCCGCTCGGCATTTGCGAAGTCCGCGCGATCGGCAAGTACGGCATCTCAAACCCGCGGGCGTTTGTGATCGGCTCGCAAGAAGAGTTAATCGAGACCGAACCGAATAACACACAGCAGCAGGCCACCGCGGTTCCGCTCGGTACCGTCGTTAATGGCCGCTCCGATTCCGCCAGCGATCAAGACTATTACAAGGTCACGGCCAAGGCCGGCCAGCGCATCATCGCCGACTGTTCGGCCTACCGCATCGATTCGCGGATGGATCCGTCGCTCGTCGTGTTTGATGCCAACGGCAAAGAGTTGGGACGCAGCCGCGACGTTGAGCGCCGCGATCCGCTGCTCGACTTCACCGCCCCGGCCGATGGCGACTACTTCGTCGAAGTGCACGACTTCCTCTACGCCGGTAGTCCCGAGTACTTCTACCGCCTGGCGATCGGCACCGACCCGCACCTCGACTTCGTGATGCCGCCGGCCGGTCTTCCCGGCTCGACCGGCAAGTACACGCTCTACGGCCGCAACCTGCCTGGCGGAACGCCCACAGAACTCGTCACGGCCGACGGCAAAAAGCTCGAATCGCTCGTCGTCGACATCACGCTCCCCAGTGGCGAGGCGGAGAAGCAACTCGACTTCGCCGCCGTCATCGAGCCCGAGGAATCCGCCGTCGATGGCTTCACCTATCGCCTGCCGGGCCCTAACGGTCCGTCGAACGGGATTCTGATTGGTTACGCAAGCGCGCCTGTGGTCAGCGAGCAGGAGCCGAACAACGAACCGGCCAAAGCCCAGCAGCTTCAGCCGAACACGGAAGTCGCCGCCACGTTCGGTCCGCAGCCGGACCGCGATTGGTACACATTCGACGCCAAGAAAGGCGATGTCTTGTGGATCGAAGTGATCTCGCAGCGACTCGGACTCGCCACGGATCCCGCGATCGTTATTCAGCAAGTGATCGCCGGCGAGAAAGGCGAAGAGATCAAGGAGATCGCCGCGGTCGACGACTTTCTCGACAATCCCGAGGGTCAGACGCGCCGCGGGATGGCGATCTACGACATGAAGACCGACGACCCGGGCACGCGCTTCGTTGCCCCGGCCGATGGCACGTATCGCATTCAGGTGCAAAACCTCGCCAGCTACGCCGCGGTCGATCCGGGCCTGCAATATCGCCTGGCCGTTCGCCCCGAGCAGCCCGACTTCCGGCTGGTAGCCAAGCCACGTTTGCTTCCGTTCAATAGCAACGCCGTGCAGAATCCGCCGACTGTTTGGAGCCCTCTTTTGCGCCGTGGCGGCACCGAAGTGATCGATGTGCTGGTGTTCCGTCGCGATGGATTCAACGGCGCAGTCGAGGTCACGGCTACTGGTCTTCCGCCGGGTGTCACCGCTGTGCCGATCACGGTTGGCCCCGGCCAGGAGGTCGGTGAACTTGTGCTCACCGCCGCGGAAGATGCTCCCGCCGGTACCAGCCTGCTCACCGTCTCAGGCAAGGCCACGATCGCAGGCGCTGATGTCACGCATCCCGCGCGGCATGCAACGATGGTGTGGGGCGGCGCGCTGAATAGCGTCACGCCCCGCGCGCGTCTTTCGCGCAACCTGGCCGTCGCCGTGACCGAAGGCGAAACGGCGCCGTTCCTGGCTAGCGCTGCAGCCGGTGCGCCGCTCGAATCCGTGAAGGCCGGCAAGGTGCAGATTCCCGTGAAGCTGGCCCGCCGCGGCGAGTTCAAGGGGGTCGTCACGCTCACGCCGTTCCCGCTGCCGCCGGGGGTAAAGCCG
>JBGSKX010000235.1:0-14162 GCA_041741015.1 Pirellulales bacterium | reverse complement strand
GATGTGAACGACGCCGGCAGCCAGGAGACGCTCTCGCTGGTGCGCGCGGCCGGCGGCGACGGCCAGGTCGAACACCTGGACGTCACGCAAGTGGAAGCGTGGGAAGCGCTGCGCGAGCGACTGAAATCCACCTGGCCGCAGCTCGACCTGCTGGTGAACAATGCCGGCGTGGGCGTGGGCGGCGAGGTCGGCACGCTCTCACTGGAAGATTGGCGTTGGATCGTCGACATCAACCTGTGGGGTGTGATTTACGGCTGCCACACCATGGTCGACTGGCTCAAGGCGAACCCGGCCGGCGCGCACATCGTCAACACGGCGTCGATGGCGGCCATCGTCTCGGCGCCCGGCATGGCTTCGTACAACGTCACCAAGGCCGGCGTCGTGTCGCTGTCCGAAACGCTGTATGGCGAATTGCGGCCGTACAACATTGGCGTCACGGCCGTCTGCCCGGCCTTCTTTCAGACGAACATCATCACCAGCGGCCGGTTTGCCACGCCCGCCCAGCGCGAGATGGCCAATAAGCTGATGTCGGGCTCCAAGTGTACCGCCGACCAGGTTGCCGCGAAGATCCTCAAGGCAATCGACCGGCGGCGGCTGTATGTGACCGTGCCCGGCATGGCCACGTTCTTCTGGCGCTTGAAGCGGCTGATGCCGGTCGGCGTGCTGAAGCTGATCTCGAAGCGCAACATTCAGGTCGCGGCCAAAGATCGCCCGTAACACAGATAAGTTCTGGCGAAAGACGGCAGAAATCCCAACACAGAGTCACAGAGAGAAACAGAGCCCCGGAGTTGTGATCAAGGCTCTTTATCACGCGGATTGAAACGACGAGCTTGTCTTCCCCCGACCATCAACGGACACGGGGCGCCACTTGGTGATGACAGTTGCAATTGAGCCAGTTTTCTCTCTGCGTCTCAGTATCTCTATCTCTGCGACATCTCTATCTCTGCGACTCTGGGTTGAATCGTGTTTGAGTTCACGTGTGCGGCGCGCAAAAAAAGCGGGCCACCGGAACTGGTCCGATGGCCCGCGGGAGTCTCTCGCGATGCGACCTCGAGAAAAGCGACTACTTCGCCAGCAGCTGGCAGTTCGAGAAGTCGATCTGCTTGGCGCTTGCGCCACCCTTGTGGGCGTCGATCTCGATGATCTGCTTGGGCAGGTCAAACGCCCCCACCCGCTGCCAGGAATTGAAGTACGCCAGGCTCGTCCGCAGGTCGCCGCTCTTGGTGTCGAAGAAGTTCATCGTGAACGAACGCGGCAGGTACTTGTTCTCCTGGTTGCGTTCGATCTCCAGCACGCTGATCGTGAACCGCATGGTCGGGCCGGCCGCACGATTTACTTCCATGATCGCGTCTTCCCGAATGCGGTAAGCACTCTGCAGGCTCGGGTCGCCCAGATCGATCTTGCGGCCCAGCGGATGGGCGTTGGCCTCCTCGGCAAACGTGACGTCGCCTTGGGAAACTTCGCCGTCCGGCATGCGATGCTGGACCATCGAGTTGAGCTGCTCTTCGACCCAATCGGTGAGCTTGCCCTTGGGCAGGTCAACCGTCACCACGCCGTCGGCGTCGATCGTGGCTTTGCCCTTGAGGGTTTCGGCCCCCGAGAGCACGGTCAGATCGGTTGTGAAACCTGGGAATTCGTTCCACATGGCGCGGCCGTCGCGAGCTCGCACGAGCAGATCCAGAGCCGACTCGCCGGCCGAAGGAGTCTTCTCGGCGGTCAGGGTCGTGCCCGGCACGTCGAGCGTCAGCGTGGCGTGGTGCGAGGTGTTGTCGAACTTCTTGCCGTCACGCTCGCCGCTCTTATCGGCTTCGATCTTCGCACTGCGCACGGCCCAGGCCCCCGGCTTGGCGGTGATGCTTACCTTGCCTTCGGCGTCGGTCTTCAGGTCGTGATGTTCACCGGCCGGGTCAACAAACTGCACCTCGGCATCGCCCACGGGCTGGCCGTCGAACAATACTTGCACGGCGAGTTTCTTGCCTTCCAGCGCGGGCACGATGTCGAGCTTCAGCTTCTCAGCCCGGGCCGTGGCGGCGCTGTCGGTCCAGTCGCTGCCGAGAGCCTTGGCGTAGTAGTTGAGCAGCGTGGGCGCGGGGCCGTGCGTGAACACGCCGTAGTCCCAGTGGCCTTCCAGGCTTGCGCCAGCGGCATTGCAGGCCGCCACAAGGGCCGCTTCGTCACCTTCAGCGGCTGCCAGCGAGACCGGCGTCAGCTTGCCGTCGGCTCCGCGCAGCCAGACCTTCGTCTTAGCGGCCTTGGCGATCAGGTGCGGCTCGCCCGGCTCCGGCTCTTCGGAAAAATACAGCCGGGCCTGCGACTTGTCGGCATCGCCGCTGCGCAGATCGAGCCAAAGAAAGTGGGCCTGAGCTTGAGCGCTGGTGGCCAGGACAACCACGAGTCCCAGCAGGGCCTTACGAAACGTCGACATGCTTTGGGTCCTTCGAATGAAACAAGTTCTGGCGAAATGCTGGCGGTGTGCGTTCGGCGAAATCATGTGCGGCGAAAAATCGAAGTCTTCGAAATCGAGAGCCGCCGTCGGAGACAACTCAGGGCAGGAGCTTGCAGTGCGCGGGACTCGCCTCGAACAGTCCGGTCGCCGAACAATTTGCCGGTGAACCAGACCTTTACAGGTCCGGGGCGAGAAGTCACCGAGCAATATTGAGATTGGTTCTCAAGTCCCTCCATAGTAATGGTTTTGAACGACGCGTCAATCGTCTGGACCCGCACATTCACGAGTCGCTTTAAGTACCCGTAGCAGCAACCACTTAGATGCGCCGTTCAGCAATGTCACAAACGCCGCACACAACCTTGTTGACACTGAGTCTCAATAAGAATAGAACTACCCGCCGTACGTTGCTTCCCTCACAACTAGCCTAATTTCAAGCAGGTGTACGGTGTTTAGCGATCCACGCAGCGCGCCCGGCGAACCCAATGAAACAACCCCCACGGGTTATCCGTCAATGCGGGAGGTCAACTCCCAGGAGCTGATGCAAGGCACCCGCGAGATCATCATCCGCCACGGCGAAGAAGCTTATCGCCTGAGCGTGACGCGCAGCGGCAAATTGATCCTGCGTAAGTGAGCGATAACGCCCGACTAGTTTCGCGGGCGTTGTTGGTCCCTGATGGACGGGACGTCTTCAGGCCTAAAACGTCTTCACCAGGGCCCCGCCGTCGACGACGAGCACTTCGCCCGTGATGTAGCTGCCAGCCTCGCTCGCCAGGAGCAATGCGGGCCCGGCCAGCTCCCGAGGATCTCCCCAGCGGCCCAAGGCAGTGCGATCGGCGAGAGCCTTCTTCTGCTCCGGCGACAGGAGCGTGCCCGGCAGATCGGTAAGAAACGGCCCCGGGGCGATGCAATTCACGGTAATGCCATCCGCGCCGAGATCGAGCGCGCTGGCCCGCGCCAAACCCAGCAGGGCACTCTTGGTGGCCGAGTATGAATTCCGAGCGTCCTTCGAAGCCAGGCCCATGATCGAAGAGATGTGGATCACGCGGCCCCATTTGCGCTGCTTCATCTGCGGCACGAGCGCCCGGGTGAGCAACATGCAGGAGGTAAGGTTCAGCTCGACGATCTGATCCCAGGCCTCGTCGGTGATCTGGTCGATCGGCTGCGGGACGTTGCTCCCCGCGTTGTTGACCAGAATATCGATGCGGCCCATCTCCTGGAGCGACTTTTCAGCCAGCTTTTTCACTTCCGCGCGATCGGTCATGTCGGCCACGAAGTAGCTGACTTTGACGTTCAGACCTTCGCCGATCTCGGCCAGAGCTTTCTTGAGCTCATCTTCATGCCGGCTGGAGATGACCACGTTGGCGCCGGCCTCGGCGAAGCCGCGTGCCATAGCCTTGCCGAGCCCCTTGCTGCCGCCTGTGACCAGCGCCGCGCGTCCCGAGAGATCGAAGAGAGGATGCATTGAGTTTTACTTGGAAAGCGGGGTGGATAAAACGCAAAGACGCAGGGAAGCAAAGACGCAGGGAAGCAAAGACGCAAAAAAGTGGGGGAGTAAATTACAAGCCGTTCACCACTCGTTTTACGCCATCTTTAAGCATGCGCCCGCCGAAGTTAATGACGAGTCCTAACCTGCGATCCGAAAGCCGAAGATAGGTCAACAATTGAGCTTCGAAAATCGCGTGATACTCTCAGAGGGCCTTGCACTCAACGATGACCTTGTCGTTCACGATCAGATCGATTCGCAGCGTCTTTGCGTTTCTTCGACCCTGCTAGCCGGTATTGCCACTCACAGCGCCTCGCAGACCAAGTCACCAACCTCGCTCGTGTTGTAGCCCATCTTGCCCGCGGCCTGGCTCTTCATCTTCGTCCCGGTGACGACCTGAATCGCCTTGTTGATCCGCGCGGCGCTCTTGGCGTGGCCGGTCTGCTCCAGCAGCATCGCCATCGCGTTGATCGCGGCGATCGGGTTAATCTTGCCCGTGCCGGTGTACTTCGGAGCGCTGCCGCCCATCGGCTCGAACATGCTCGTGCCGCCCGGATCGGGGTTGATGTTGCCACCGGCGGCGACGCCCATCCCGCCCTGCAGGATGCCGGCCAGGTCGGTGATGATGTCGCCGAACATGTTCGTCGTGACAATCACGTCGAAGTACTCGGGATTCTTCACCATCCACATGCAGGCCGCGTCCACGTGGTTGTAGTCCGGTTTGATATCCGGATATTCCTTGGCCACTTCCTGGAACGTGCGCCACCACAAGTCATGCCCGTAGGTGAGCACGTTGGTCTTCGCGACCAGCGTGAGCATCTTCTTCGGATTGTTCCGTTTGCGAGTGAATTCGAAGGCCCAGCGAATGCAGCGTTCGCAGCCCTTGCGGGTGTAGACGGCAGTTTGAATCGCCACTTCGTCAGGGGTGTTCTTCTTGAGAAATCCGCCGGTCCCGCAGTACATGTCTTCGGTGTTCTCGCGAACGACGACGAAGTCGATGTCATCCGGTCCCTTGTCGCGGAGCGGGGTTTCGACGCCCGGAAACAGCTTCACCGGGCGCAGGTTGATGTACTGATCGAGCTGGAAGCGAAGCTCCAACAGCAGACCTTTTTCCAGGATGCCGGGCTTCACGTCCGGGTGACCGATGGCACCCAGATAGATCGCGTCGAACTTGCGCAGTTCGTCGACGGCCCCCTCGGGCAGCACTTCGCCAGTTCGCAGGTAACGATCGCCGCCGAAATCGAAGTCGGTTGTGTCGTACTTGATGCCGTCCAGTTTGGCGACGGCCTTCAGAACCTTAATACCTTCGGCGGCGACTTCAGGACCAGTACCGTCGCCACCAAGGACGGCGATCTTCAGCGATTGATTGGCGTTCAAGGGAACCCCCGGGTTTGCGGCAAACTTGATGCACGAAAGCCCGGATTTTAGCAGTGCAGGGAAGAGCCCTCAAGGAGCGGTTGCCGACGACCAAATACCTCGCCGCGCGTCCCTCGCCTCCCCTTCAGCCGCGCGGAACCGCTGCTTCTTCTCGCCGGAATAGTTGTAATGCCGTTCCCAGCGGGCTAGTCCCGCGCGAAGCAGCTCTTCGTTGAGCATCCGGTCGCCAACCCAGACGTACGCCAGCGGCCGGCCGTACTGATCGAAGCGCTCGCGGTCGTACTCCAGCCGCGCAACGCCGCCGGAGACAAACTCCTTAGTGAACTCACTCGCCTCGGGACCGAATGGTTCGACGGGGCTGTCCGGTTTCACACTTTCCGGAGCGTTCACACCGATCAGCCGGACGCGCATGTCAGGCTCAAACAGAATCGTGTCGCCATCGACGACACGGCGGACCTCAAGCTCGGTCGTGGCCGGCAGATTGTGAGGCGAGTACGAAGGCTCCGGGCCTTGCCACTGCCGATAGGCAATGAGCGCCAGGAGCGCAATGCCGATCACGATCGTGCGGTACGGGGTACGCCGGAATCGTCGGGCAGGGCGGTTCGTGGCTCGCCTCGCATCGTGGATCGAGTCGCGCTGGCTCGCCCGCGACGAGCGAGTCGGTCGGAACCGAGCGCTTAGTTGTTGCTGAAATCGAACTGCTTCGCGCCTTCGCGGCCGAGCGGGTTCTTGACGAACTTCTTGCGGCACTCGGGACACAGATCGAACCGCAGCTCGTCGTAGACGTCGCTGCCGATCTGCGGGTCGACGACGTCGCCGGCGCGCTGCAGGATATCTTGGATCTCGGCCAGGTGGTCTCGATCGTCATCGAGATCGTCGGCAGCGGCCGGATCGATCGCCGCGTAGACTTCCATTTTCACGACGTAACGCAAATCGTCGGCTTCGAGAGTCTTTTTGCAGCAATCACACGTGTAGTGAATCATCGACTACGTTCCCCGCGGTATGAATTCGTAAGGCTTCCGTTCTGAAAACTCGCCTGCCGGTCCCGACAGAATCTGCCGAGTCCTGACAGAAAACGAACACTTGGCCTGCGCGCTTTCGTTAGCTTCTTCTGGCGGGAATACGAAGCTTGAGCGCGTTCTCTGTTCCGTTTACTGCGCCGGATCAACTGGCAAGTTCACCGCCGAAGTTCATCCTAATGTCGCCGCGCGCGGCGGAGCAAGGGAGAATGCAGGATTTTGAACGATCTTTTGCGCTCGACGGAAGGGGTGTGCTATCGACCCGCCCGCGGCGTCTGGCAGACCTTGCGGAGTGCGAAAAGTTAGCCAAGTGTGAACGACGTGATTCGCCTGCGGATTGGGCGGTTCGTGCCCTATGCGGTGACTGTTGCGACGGTTACAATAAATGGCATCAGGAGCTGCCACAGGTAAGTTCCTGGCCTGGATGAACAGATTGCTGGCCGCGCGTCGGTTAGCCGGTTCGCTTGTAGGCTGACGCGTCGCGTGGGCGGCAGGGGAGATTCCCTTTAGCCACCGGGGGACGCATTGCCCATGAGTTCAGCGCTAACGGCGAGTGCCGGTCCGACCGATCCCTTGAGTGCCAGCGTACTCGTGCTCAACCGATTCTACATGGCCGTGCACGTGGTCAACGTGCGGCGCGCCGTCGGTCTGCTTTGCCGCGAAATGGCCGAAGTCATCCACTTCGACCAGGGACAATTCGCCAACTACGATTTCGAATCCTGGCGCGAAATCAGTGAACTGCGGGCGACGTTCAAGAAGCCTCACGAAGACTGGATCTCCTCCGTCAATTTCGAGATCCAGGTGCCGCGCGTGATTCGGCTGCTCAAGTTCGATCGCGTGCCCAAGCAAACAATTCGCTTCAACCGGCGGAACATCTTTGCCCGCGACGGAAACCGCTGCCAATACTGCGGCAAGAGCTTT
Organism: Pirellulales bacterium; assembly: GCA_041741015.1. Lineage (GTDB taxonomy): Bacteria > Planctomycetota > Planctomycetia > Pirellulales > PALSA-1355 > JALHMI01. The sequence goes on along the minus strand of JBGSKX010000235.1, from coordinate 6,916 downwards.
CCGACCAGCGAACTGAGCCTCGACCACGTTGTGCCGCGCAGCCGCGCCGGCGCCACATGCTGGGAAAATATCGTCTGCGCGTGTGTGGCCTGCAACGTTCGCAAGGGAGGCCGCACGCCGCAAGAGGCGAACATGAAGCTGATCCGCCATCCGGTGAAGCCCAAACGCAGCCCGCTGCTGGCGATCAAGCTCGGCAACCCGAAATATGAAAGCTGGAAGACGTTCCTCGATAGTGCCTACTGGTCGGTCGACCTGAAATAGCCGGGCATTCTGGATGGGTGAATAAAAAACGCCCCGGCGGAAGTGAACTCTTCCGCCGGGGCGAATTGTTTATCGCAAGGCGCAATTGTCCGCGCACGCAGCGTTGCGCGCGTCACGTCGCGGCCCGAAGAATGCCGAGCACTCACCGATTAGGAGCCGGCCAGGGGCTCTTTCTTCTCGGTGATCACCGGGCACTGGGGCGCCATTTCGGCGTTCAGGGCCGCAAAATCCTTCCACTCTTCAGGAAGGTTATCCTCGTGAAAGATCGCCTCGACCGGGCATTCCGGCACGCACGCTTCACAGTCAATGCACTCATCCGGATGGATGTAGAGCATCTTTTCACCCTCGTAGAAGCATTCCACGGGGCACACCACGACGCAGTCGGTGTATTTACAAGCGAAGCACGGCTCGGCAACAACGTGAGTCATTGAGACTGCTCTCCATACTGGTGTCTTGAGCGCGGGGCATCCAAATCACCCGCCAGACACTGAACAAAAGCCCTTAAAATTCAAGTACTTGAAGATTCTTCCGGGGTCCGTCGCGAGAATTCTAGTGCTGTCACAAAACACTGTCAAGCGCGCGACCATGCCATCTATCGGCGCGCAGTGAACTCCGACTTGCCCCGATCATGGACTCCACTTAAAATCAAGGGTGTTAATGCTTTCGGCACGCACCTCTACCGCTCGCCCCCACTTCTAAGCAGTCGGGTGGCGGACTGATGGGCCGTATCGGTTGGCAAACGCTGGGGCGGCTTATAGGATCGCAAGTGTGGCACTGTCTGAAATCGACCGCAGCTTGCTTCAACGCTGTCTGGCCCGTAAGCCCCGGGCCTGGGAGGACTTCGTTGACCGGTTCATGGGGCTCGTGGTCCACGTCGTGAACCATTCAGCGCAAAGTCGCTCGGTACGGCTGGCCCCCGAGGATCGCGAAGACCTGGTCGCTCAGGTCTTTCTGACCCTGGTAAAAGACGACTTGGCTGTCCTCCGCCATTTCCGGGGCGAAAGCAGCCTGGCTACGTACTTGACCGTCATTGCCCGCCGCGTGGTCGTCACAGAACTGTTGCGGCAGCGAGTCCAGCGGGGCGGAAGTCACCAGACACCCGAACGCGAATATGCAATGGCCGGCGTGGAAGTCGAACAGCGTCTGAGCGACCGCGACCAGATCGAGCGGATGATGGCCGATCTCGATACGGCTGAAGCAAACGTCGTACGGATGTACCATCTCGAAGGCATGAGCTACCAGGAAATCAGCTCTGCGGTGGGTATGCCGGAAAACAGCGTGGGGCCAATGCTCAGTCGCGCCCGCCGCAAGATGCGCACGAACGCCGAAGAGTAGGCCTGGCGCAGCGTCGTTGCGGCCAGTTCGCCACGATCGACGAATTTCGCCTCTGCCCGCGAGACCGTCATGGAAGACCGGTTGCCATCTGCGTCAACAGTCACCCAGCAGTTTATCTGTCCCGGGCAATCTCGTCCGATCGACCGAGTTGTCCACCTGTCACGCCTGGCGGCGTTTGACCCGGCCTGCCTGGCGTGCGCCGATCGTCACGATACCGAGGGACTGACCTCCCTGGAGCTTGCCGCTCGCGCCGAGGTCGAGCGGCGTGCTTCGCCCGGCTGGCAGTGGACCACCGAAGGATTGGTCACCTCCCAGCGGGGGCAGCTCGATCGCGAGATGCCCCGTCAGTTCGCCTTTGCACTGGCGGACACTCTGTGGAGCACGGAGCACCAGCGACCGAGTGTGCAAGTTGGCGCCAGTGGCTTGCGGCATGCCTCGGAACACCTGGCCGCCGCGTGTCGGGCTCTCGAACTCGCTGGCTGCGACACCTGCGAGGTGGGCGAAGTTACAGTGCCATGCCTGGCCGCAGGCATCGCGCATGCCAAAGCGAGTGGCGGCATCTGGATCGGTAACGCGAGCGGTCGTGAGCATGAGCTCGGCTTGCTCGCGCTGGGGCGAATGGGACTGCGGTGGTCGCACCCAGGCACCCTCGGCGAAGTCAAGTCGCGACTCGCCGCCGGCGCCGTCCGGCCGCGCAGATCGGGGGGCAGCCTCCGCCGCTTCAATGCCGCGACGTGCTATCTACCGCTTTTTCGTGAGACATTTCACGGCTTGCGGGCCCTCGAACTCGTTCTGCATACGGTCAACGCCTCACTATGTGATCATTTGAAGTCGCTCAGCCGTGAAACGGCGCTTCGCGTGCGGCGAGTGGACGAGTCCCCTGCGCTTGCAACGTCCAACGACTTGGGCGAATGGCCCGCAGCCGAGCTGGCGGCAGTTGCGCGAGAAGTCGTTCTGAGTGGAGCGCATTTCGGACTCTGGGTCGACGGTGCGGGTGAGCGTTGCGGCCTGGTCGATGAATGCGGAAACACTGTCGAGCACAATCGGCTCGCCCGGTTGTTAAACCATGCAATTTCATCCCCTGGCAGCGAACCTTGGCAGGCGCCTAACGCTCTCGATGTGGTAACACCAGAACAGTTGGGCCGCCGAATACTGGCCGACCAGGCCACCGCCGTGCTCGGTGACGGCCGCGGATGTTTCTGGTTCGCGGGGAACGCCGCCCCCGATGCCCTGGCGGTGCTCTGCACTTTGCTCTCGCTGCTCAGTCGCTCCGATCAACCCCTGTCCGAAGTTCTCGACGCCGCGGCACCCACCTTGTAAAACGGGTTGGTCTGACCGTCTGCAGGTGGCGGCATCAGGGCGATTATGCGATGAGTTCACCAATCTCGTTTTCGGAGCCTTCTCACTGATGAGTCATCCCTGGATCGCCGACCGAATACAACATTTTGACAGCTCAGGCATTCGCAAGGTGTTCGACCTGGCTGCGACGATGACCGATCCGATCAATCTCTCGATTGGACAGCCCGACTTTCCGGTGCCCGGGGCGGTGCAAGAGGCGGCGATCAAGGCGATTCGCGAGGGGAAGAACGGCTACTCGCCCACGCAGGGCATCGCACCGCTGCGCGATGCACTGACCGATCGCGTGCGTTCGCAATACAACCATTCGACGCGGCAACTATTCATCACCAGCGGCACCAGCGGCGGGCTGGTCCTGGCGCTGATGGCGCTTGTGAATCCTGGCGACGAAGTGATCGTGTTCGATCCCTACTTCGTGATGTACAAGTCGCTAGTAGGCCTGGCTGGCGGCAAGTGCGTGATGATCGACACTTACCCCGACTTCCGGATCGACTTGGAGAAAGTTACTGCGGCGATTACACCTCGGACAAAGGTAATCCTGTTCAACAGTCCCGCTAATCCGACCGGCGTGACGGCCAGCGAGGAGGAGATTCGCGGCCTCGCGCAACTGGCTGCCGAGCGGAACATCGCGCTGATCAGCGACGAGATCTACAGCCTCTTTAACTACGACGAACCATTCGTCTCGCCTGCGAAGTTCAATCCGCAGACAATCGTGATTGATGGCTTTTCGAAGAGTCACGCGATGACGGGCTGGCGGGTCGGTTGGATTCACGGTCCCGGCGAAGTCATCCAGCAGATGATCAAGCTCCAGCAGTATACATTTGTGTGCGCTCCGCAGCCGGCGCAGTGGGCCGGACTCGCGGCACTCGAGGTGGACATGCGCCGCGAGATCGAGACCTACCGGCGCAAGCGAGACCGGATCGTGGCCGGCTTGCGGGAGCACTACGAGGTTTCGGTACCGGGCGGGGCATTCTACGTGTTTCCTAAAGCCCCCTGGGGCACGGCCGACCAGTTCGTCCACAAGGCCATCGAAAACAAGCTGTTGATCATCCCGGGCAGCATCTTTAGCGGCCGCGACACGCATTTCCGCATCTCCTACGCCGCCAGCGACGCGACGATCGACCGGGGGCTCGAGGTCTTGCGCCGGTTAGCGACCAGAACCTAACAGTGTTCTCCGCAGGGTGGCTGTTTTCACTCGTTGATCGGGCCGAATTGGCTTGTTAGATTGAGTCGGAACCACGTGCCTCCAGGAGAACCAGCCATGCGCTCCCGCTTTGCCCCGTTGTATGCTTTGCTACTTTGTTTCACCGTTCTGGCCACGGTCGCCTTCGCGGAGATTCGCGAGTGGTCCGATTTCACCGGCGCCTTCAAGTCCAAAGGGGAACTCATCGCCTACGACGGAAAGGTCGCACGTCTCTCACTAGATATCGGCCAGACCGTCAATCTGCCAATCGAGAAGCTCAGCACGGCGGATCAAGAGTATCTGAAGTCGTCTTTTCCAAACGGAAAATCGCCCGAACTGCTGAAGATGAAAGCGCCGGCCAAAGGGGGCGCCGCCGCCGGCAAGACCTCGGTGAAAGTCGAACTCGCGGGCGTTGCCGTGGTAAAACCTTCCGCCAATCTGCCGCCTGAAGTCGCACCGCTGCCGCCGGGCACTCACCTCTGGCTGCTAGTTTCCGATCCCGAGGGTACATTGGCTGGAGTCGACACGGCGAAAAGCAAGATCGCCTCGTTTACCGATAACAAGGGAACGGACCTGGCCGAAGGTGAATCCGCCGAGGCGGCTTTCGATTTCACGCCGCTGCCGGACGGAAAGAGCGGGCTCGTGCATCTGCATCGTCCCCAAGTTCCCGAGGTGAAGTCAGTGCGCGCGACCCTCAAAGGCCAATTGCACTTGCAGAGCGGTCCGGACGGAAACTCGATTCCGGTGCCTTTGAATCTGGAAGTGACACTTGGGCTATAGAGGCAGAAGTCCTTTGCATCAGATAGTATCGGGCTGCCGAGTCGGCCGACAACCTGCCAGTCACTCTGCACTCAAGACCGGGTCAGATGGCTCTTGATGCAAACTAGGCGTGACGTATCTGCGGCCCGGCGTTTCTTCAGGCTCAGTAAATGACGCCTGCTGTACGTCGCTGCCCTTCACTTCGCGCTCAACGAGTTCGGTCTGGGCATCCTGCCGTTCGGCCTCACGGCGGGCCAGCATGGCTCTGCCAGTGGCGTTACCAGCGGCCCCGCCCGCAATGCGAACCAGCGGTATTCCCCACCACACGGGAACGAACAATCCGGCACCGACAACGGCCTCCGAACCTACCTTTGGGTAAATTTGACGATAGGCCTCCTCCTCGAGCTTCCAATTCTCTTCTGCTTGTGCGTAGCCGACGACCTCTCGCGCGGCATTGATATCACACCAGGTACGCAGAATGGGGAGTTGGCTAGCGACGGCGTGTGCGCCAGGCAACTTGCGCTGACGGATGTTTTTCGCGAGAGCGGCTTCGTGCACGATCAGCGTTGGCGCCTCGGAATTGATGTACAGCGTATCGGTGTAGGGGCTATACCAGTTCGCGTTGAACAACTTGCCCGGAAAGAGCGTGTAGCCGATGACGCCCAGTGAGCCGAACGTGTATCGCGACAGTGGAGACGTGACCTGGCTGTCGCGCAGCCGGCGCCATTGCTCGCGCGGCTGGTAGTCGCGAACCGAAACGTGAACCTCGCTCAAATCGTTCTTGTTGAGATATTCGGCGACCTGCTCAAGCGTCTCGGGCTTGATCTGGCGTCTGTCCGGCAACTTGGGAAACAGTTTTCGGCGCGGCCAACTCAGTGTGTCCGACATTTTGTCGATCACTTTGTGCTGCCCCCCGCGCTGAACCACGACTTTCTCCGGCGCGCCGGGGCGATTGGTGAACTTTCCGTATTGGTACGGACCTTGAGCGCAGCCGATGAACCAACTCGGCAAGAGCATAAGCGCAATGAGAGCTGTGCCACGCACGCGCGGGCTTCGACGCATTCTGCACCGACTGACGTGAACGATTGGGCTGCACCAGAAGGGGGCGAAAGGATACTGGCCCGGCCCGTCGCGGGCAAGACGGCTGAGGCAGCTATCAACCACAGCCAGCAAATGCAAAAAGCCCGGGACGCGGCCGTGCGCGTCCCGGACTTTTTAGGCTAGCACGTAACTCGAGAGATTCCGCCGGCCTTTACAGGAGGGCGGACTTGAACGTTACGCGCTTTTGTTCTTGGGCTCGACGATCGGAAGCTTCAGCTTGCGGCCTTCGATGAAGTCTTTCGTGATCACGTAGCGATTGCCCGGTCCACGTTCCGGCAGATCGAACATGATGTCGAGCATGACCTCCTCGATAATCGACCGCAGACCACGGGCTCCGGTATCTTTTTCCTGAGCGCGGCGTGCGATTGCTTGAAGGCCCTCGTCGGTGAACTGCAGGTCGGCATTCTCCATCGAGAACAACCGTTGATACTGCTTGACCAGAGCGTTCTTGGGTTCGGTGAGCACCTGCACCAGGGCATCCGCATCGAGCGGAGCCAGCGACGAGATGACCGGAAGACGTCCCACAAGTTCCGGAATCAACCCGAACTCGAGCACGTCGTCGCTGGTCACTTGTGGCAGGAGAGTTTTCATCTCCTGCGTGGCCTGCTGACCGCTCTCCTGGCCGAAGCCAATCGTGCGTTTGCCAAGTCGCTTGCTGATGATCTTGTCGATTCCCACAAAGGTTCCACCGCAGATGAACAAGATGTTGCTCGTGTCCATCTGGATGTACTGCTGCTCGGGATGCTTGCGGCCGCCCTGCGGAGGAACATTGGCCATCGTGCCTTCGAGCATCTTCAGCAGGGCCTGCTGCACGCCTTCGCCGCTCACGTCACGGGTGATCGAGACGTTCTGGCTGGTCTTGCCAATTTTGTCGATCTCGTCGATGTAGAGCACGCCGCGTTGTGCGGCCTCGAGATCAAA
>JBGSKX010000234.1:0-2422 GCA_041741015.1 Pirellulales bacterium | reverse complement strand
CAGCGGAACTCTCGGGTGGCGAGCGGCAGCGGACGGCGATCGCCCGGGCCCTGGTCAACAACCCACGGCTGCTGCTGGCCGACGAGCCGACGGGCAATCTCGATCGTTCGACGGCCGCGGGAATCGCGGAGTTGCTCTTGGAACTTCAAGCGTACGAAAAAACCATGTTGGTCGTCGTGACGCATAGCCTGGAACTTGCCGGCATGCTCGAACGGCGCGTGGAACTCAATGCCGGGCAGTTCGAAACCAGTGCTGTCTAAAGAACCTTCTCTGTCACTGGGTGGCCTGGCGCTGCGCGGGCTGCGCTATCACTGGCGCACCAACCTGGCAGTAGCGCTGGCCGTGATGGCGGCCGCCGCCGTGCTCACCGGTGCGCTGCTGGTGGGGGACTCGATGCGCGGCAGTCTGCGGCATTTGCTGCTCGATCAGCTCGGTTCGATCGACGAAGTACTCGTGACCGATCGCTTCTTTCGCGCTGAACTGGCCGGAGAGATTGCCAATAGCGAAAAGTTCCAGCAGCACTTCAGCGCAGCCGTGCCGGCGGTCTATGTGCAAGGGACCGTCGATCATCCCGGCAGCTCACTGCGGGCTGGCCGCGTGAGCGTGATCGGCAGCAACGCGGCGTTCTTCAAGCTCGGTGGCGGTGGCCCGAAGAAACCAGCCGGACGGAATGAGATCGTGCTCAACGAGCCGCTGGCGAACGAGATCGGCGCGAAAGCCGGCGATGAAGTGCTGCTGCGGATCGGCAGCGCCAGCCAGATTCCGGCCGACAGCGCCTTGGGGCGTAAGACCGAGACGATTCGCAATCGCCGGCTGACCGTGAGCGAAGTGATTCCGGCGACGGGCTTGGGGCGACTGGCCTTGAATCCCAGCCAGCTGGTGCCGCTCGTGGCCTATGTCGATGCCAGCACGCTGCAGGACGCGCTTGAGCAGCCGGGCAAGGTCAACGCAATCTTCGTGGCCGGCAAGGCAGGCGAGATGCCGACCGCGGCCGCGCACTCGCAGCTGGTGACGGCGCTCAAGCCGAAGCTCGAAGATTACGGCATCACGATCGCCCCGCATAAGCTGGGTTACGTGCAGCTCACGAGCAACCGGATGCTGGTCGAATCGAATGTCGTCGACGCGGCGGAGAAAGCGTTCGCGGCCGACCGGGCGCAAGAGATCCTCACCTACCTCGCGAACTGGATCTCGAATGGGGACAACCGGATTCCCTATTCAACGATCGCGGCGATCGACTTCGCCGCGGAACCGCCGCTCGGACCGTTTAAGAATGTGGGTGGCGAGACGATTTCGCCGCTGGCCGACGATGAGATCGTGCTCAATAGTTGGGCCGCTGAAGACATTGGCGCAGAGCCGGGAGACGAGATCGAGATCGTGTACTTTGAGCCCGAGAGCACGCACGGCGACGTCCGCGAGTCGCGTGCGAAGTTCAAGCTCAAGGACGTCGTGCCGCTGGAAGGGCTGGCGGCCGATCCGGACTTCACGCCAGCACTGCCGGGAGTGACCGATCAGCTTTCGATTGGGGATTGGGATCCGCCGTTTCCCTACGACTCCGGCCGGGTGCGAGACAAGGACGAACAGTACTGGGACGAGCATCGCACGACGCCGAAAGCATTCATCTCGCTGGCCGCAGGGCGGAAGCTGTGGTCGAGTCGGTTTGGCGACACGACGAGTGTCCGCTTCGCGCCACCGCCGGGACCGACGCTGCAGGCTCAGGCCGATCAACTGCAGCTTGAGCCCGAGTCGTTGGGGTTTGTGTTCCGGCCGGTGAAGCGGCTAGGGCTGGAAGCGGCGCAAGGCACGACGGGTTTTGACGGTCTGTTCCTGGGCTTCAGCCTGTTCATCATGGTGGCGTCGCTGCTGTTGGTGGCGCTGTTGTTCCGCTTGGGGATCGAACAGCGGGCCGCGGAAATCGGCGTACTGGAAACAGTCGGCATGCGCGGCAGCCGGATTCACCGGGTCCTGCTCACCGAAGCCTTCGTCGTAACGCTGATTGGTTCGCTGCTTGGTGTGGCCGCCGGCGTGGGTTACGCCTGGTTGATGCTCGCGGGGCTTTCGACCTGGTGGCTAAGCGCGATCAGCACGCCGTTTCTCGACTTGTACATCACGCCAAAAAGCCTGGTCATTGGTTTCTTCGGCGGACTGATCGTGTCGCTGCTGACGGTTTGGTGGACGCTGCGAAGGCTGAGAAATGTTTCCGTGAGACGCCTGCTGGCCGGACAGACGCAAGAAGATCGCTTTGCAGCCGGCGATGGTTCTTCGCGCCGGCGCTGGATTGCCGCGGGGCTGCTCGTGCTGGCGATTCTCAGCGGGGCCTCGGCGCCATGGCTGAGCGGTGAGGCGCAGGCCGGGGCGTTCGTCGGCGCGGGCGCGCTGATACTGTCCGCGGCGCTGGTGTTTATAGCCGATGCGCTGCGCCGAC
>JBGSKX010000233.1:0-5223 GCA_041741015.1 Pirellulales bacterium | reverse complement strand
CCGGCTGACGAGCCGACTTCGACGCCTGCCGCAGCCGCGCAGGCGGACAGCGAACAAGCGCCGATCCAGACGCCCGACACTCAATCCACGAATCCTGGCGGCGAGAAGTGGCGCTTCCGCCAGCACCAAGGTTTGTGGTGGTACTGGCTGCCGAGCGAGAAGTGGGTTTATTGGCACGAGGGCAAGTGGGTGCCCTACGACGCGGCCAGTTACGCCGAGCTGCGACGCTCGCAGCCCGCGCGGCAGTACACCTATTTTCGCGGCGGCAATCAGAGCAGCAGCGGCTATCCCGAACTCGGCCAGTGGGGCCCTGTGCGGTACGACGGCTACGGTCAAAGGCAGTATCCCTATTCGCGACGGAACTCCGGCATTCGACAGCTTGGCCCCGTGCCGGCGATGGGCGGAGTGCGCTCGCTGCCTGGCTGGGGTGGTGAGCGATAGGAAGCGCGCCGTGGACGGCTTGCAACGTGGGGAGTGCCCACGGCAGCGTAAGTCCCGAATTGCTTGACCCTTGCATCTGCCGCGTTATGATCCGAATATTCACCGGATGCCAGCAGCGCCAGTGTCCGATGAAATGAGAACCGCGCCGGCCACCCCACATGGACAGCAAGATGCACCGCAGCCGGCCGATTTTGCAACATCGCGCAAGAAATCCTATCTGAATCACAAGAGGCCCAACTCGGACGCACCACAAACGCGGCAAAGCAGGGAGAAATCGCGGGGGCGAAAGTTGACTTTCCGCCCAGTTTCGCCCGGACTAGCCGCGATTTGCAGCGATTTGGCGGCAGTTTTTCAGGGACGGACGACAGCCAGAAACATCAGGGTTAGGCAGCGGCGTTTCGCCAACAAACCAATCCATGACCGTCGCACACGCGGCCTTTCAGGGCGCTCGGGAGCAGCCCGGCTCCTGCGCTCTACCGGCCTGCGAGTTGCGTGATATTATAATGAACCGCAGAAAATCGGCCGTTTTTTCTTAACCGGACGCGATGGCCAAACTCAAGGTCGAACAGTTTGTAGACCTGGTCAAGCGAAGCGGGTTGGTTGACGACGAGAAGCTCAGCGAAGCTCTCTCGGGCGTCGATCAGTCCGTTAGCGATAGCGGTATAGTCGCCTCGAATCTCACGAAGGCCGGCCTGCTGACCGAGTGGCAGAGCGAAAAGCTGCTGCAGGGCCGCCACAAGGGCTTTTACCTCGGCAAGTACAAGCTGCTCAGCCACATTGGCACCGGCGGCATGGGTTCGGTCTATCTGGCCGAGCACCAGGTGATGCGTCATCGGGTGGCCATCAAGCTGCTGCCCACCAATCTCGCCGCGCAGAGCAGTTACATCGAACGCTTCCATCAGGAAGCCCGCGCTGCGGCGGCGCTCGCGCACCCGAACATCATCCGGGCGTTCGACGTCGACCAGCACGAGGCCTATCACTACCTGGTAATGGAGTTTGTCGACGGCACGGACATCCAGGCGATCGTCAGCCGCTCCGGTCCGCTCCCTTACGACACGGCGGCCAGCTACACGCGGCAAGCGGCCGAAGGTCTGGGGTATGCCCACCGCATGGGGCTCATCCATCGCGACATCAAGCCGGCCAACCTGCTGGTGAATCGCGAAGGCACGGTGAAGATTCTGGACATGGGGTTGGCCCGCTTCTCGGATGATTCCCAGGGTTCGCTCACCAAGGAATACGATCAGAAGATGATCGGCACGGTGGACTACCTGGCGCCGGAGCAGGCGCTCGACAGCCACGGCGCGGACGGCCGGGCGGACATCTACAGCCTGGGTTGTTCGCTGTACTACATGCTGACGGGTGACTCGCCGTTCCCGCAGGGCACGATTCCGCAGCGGTTGATGCAGCATCAATCGGCCGAGCCCCGCGATATCCGCGAGACGCGGCCCGATGCACCGCAAGAGCTGATCGACATTGTCCGCAGAATGATGGCCAAGAAGGTCACCGAGCGGTATCAGACCGGCGACGAAGTGGCCCGCGACCTGGCGATCTTCCTGGGCGAAGATCTTAACGGCTCTTCGACGAGCGAGCTGTTGATTCCGCCGCCGACCGGGCCTTCACAGAATGAGAATCTGGACCTGGCACCGATCGAAGAGGACGAGACGGGCAGCCGCCGCCGGCCCAGCGAGTCGTCGGCCGGTAAGTCGAATGCCGGAACCTCGGGCGTGAGCGGCACCGGTGCATCGAACAGTTCGGTAATGGGGGGCGGTGCGACCAAGCCCGGCTCGGGCGTGAGCAAGTCGAGCTCCGGTGTTCGCTCGGGGGCGCACAAGACCGTGAATCCCGGTTCCTCGCCTGGCAAACCCAAGTCGGGGGTGCAATCCGGGGCGGCGCAGCCGGCTCCGAAGATCGAATTGGCCCCGGCCGAAGACGATATCATGGAGGAACTGCTCTCCTCCACCAGCTTGCCGGATGCGGAGCAACAGCTTTCGGCAGCGCCGCTTCATCCGATCGGTCACCGCACGAGCAGCGGCGACGAAAGCATCGGGATGCGACTGGGCAAGCTCGCCGGTCTGGCCGTTGGCGGCGCGATCGCCGTGGTGATCCTGATCATCATCATGACATACGTCTGGGTGAACTTCTAAACGGCTCGGCGCGTTTTCCCTTGTCTTAGGTAAAGCGACGGCGTTTCGCATTCCGCCAGCAACGAACTGCGCAGAGGCCAACAAGACCTGTTGCTAGCATGGCCGAAGCGGCTGGCTCAGGAACGGCGGCCTGATAATGCATGCGGATGGAATCTGCGTCCAGCATGTGATCATAGATCGCGACCTCGTCCAGAACACCGCTGAATGGCTCAAAACTGAAGCTGCCATCAGCCATTGGACTGCGCCCAATTTCGAGTGCACTTGAACTGGCAGCAATCGCGCCGGCGCTGGCGAATACCTGGAAAAGTTCCCCGTTCAGGTAGAACGTGGGGCCGCCCTGGGCATCCACGACGATCGCAAGATGATACCACTCGCCGGTTGTTACAGCCTCGGCCGTGCGATAGTCTTCGACTCCGTAGGCAGTGAAAATGAGGTGTGAATCCTCAATGCCAACGCCATACCCTTGTCCAAATGAACCGCCATAGAAGCGATTGCTGACAATCCGCTGCGTGCCGCCGATGGCTGAAGTTTTAAGCCAAGCCTCGACAGTAAATTCACTTGTCAGATCCAACGCAGATTGGTAGCCCACGTCGACAAAACCACCATTGAAACCATCGCCGACAAAATTTGCCGCCGTATTGGGATAGGCTAGCGCGCCGGATGCACCGGGCGAGACCGAACTGTTATAGTTGCCGTGAAAACCGCTGGCCGAGGAGTCGACGGCAATCGCAGCATTTGGCGCCTCGCCAAGCCGCCAGTAGCCGACGGGAGAATCGCCCAATATCTGGGATGAGTAGCCGTCTGCCAGGGTGACCTGGCTGAATCCGAGAGTGAGGATCAGAGCAATCAGAACGCGATTCACGGTGCAACACTCCTCTAGGTCGCATTGATTCAAAGATCTCCCGCAAAGCGGTCGAACTGTTATTGCCGATCGGAGTATCTACGCATCGACCCGTCCGAAATGCCCCACCTGGAGAGCGGCTTGCGCACGTTCGACTTCCAGGTAGTAGTCGCGGCGCTCGAGCAGGCGGGCGGCCTCTTCGTCCAGGATCGCGATTACGTCGCGGTGCAGTTGCAGGGCCGAGGCCGTGATCTGGGCCGTGATCGGTCCTTCAATCGTTTCGCGGATGGCCTTGGCCTTGCTCGCTCCGGCGGCCAGCAGCAGACACTGCCGCGACTCGAGAATCGTGCCCACGCCCATCGTGATTGCCAGCCGCGGCACTTCGTGCTCGCCGCCGAAGAATCGGGCATTGTCGCGAATCGTTTCGGCCGTGAGCGTTTTGAGTCGCGTGCGGCTGCCGAGCGAGGAGCCCGGCTCGTTGAAGGCGATGTGTCCGTCGCTGCCGATTCCGAGTACCTGGAGGTCGATGCCCCCTTCGTCGGTGATCAACCGTTCGTAGTGGGCGCAGTAGGCTTCGAAGTCGAGAGCGCGGCCGTCCGGCACGTGGGTGTCGCGCGGATCGATGTTGATGTGGTCGAACAGGTTCTGCTGCATGAAGTAGCGGTAGCTCTGTGGATGCGTCGCGCTGAGTCCCACATACTCATCGAGATTGAACGTCACGACGCGCGAGAAGTCGAGTCCCTCTTCACGATGCAGGCGGATCAGCTCGGCGTACATCCCCAGCGGCGTGCCGCCGGTGGCGAGCCCCAGCACGCAGTTGGGACGCTTGCGAACCAGGGTTGCCGCGAACTGGGCAGCCCGGCGGGCGACCCCCTCTTTATCTTTCTCCACGATAACGCGCATTGCGACTCAGACTCCCGGGTGTGCATCACGATAGGTTCCTTCTCCAGCTTACTGCCTGGTGACGACTCGTGCGCCGCGAGCGGCCACGGCAGGCAGTGGGCGAGTCCTCAGTTTTAATCCATCCCCCTGGCGCGGCCTATAGGCCGGCTTTTCGTCGCAGAATCCCAGCGTTTTCTGGGTCGGGATCGGTCTAGGGCGGACGCCGCTAGCTCGCTACAATCCGCCGGAATTTTCCGGCCGCCGCAGTCGAGACTCTACGCATGCTTTGGATTCGCACATTCTGGATGTCGTTGGCCCTGCTGCTGGGGCTGCTGTTTGCGACCACGATCGCTCTCGAGCCAGTCGCCGTCGATTCAGCGCTTGATGACGCACAGCTCACCGACGTCGCGTTCGTCACGCGCGAGCTCGGTTGGGCCGTGGGCGACCGCGGCGTCATCTGGCACACGGCCGACGGCGGCAAGTCGTGGAACCGCCAGCACTCGGGCGTCACCTGCCGGTTGCAAAGCGTCTGCTTCCTCGACGACAAGATTGGCTGGGCCGCAGGCGGCTTTACGCAGCCCTACTCGCACACGACGGTCGGCGTCGTGCTGCACACGCGTGACGGCGGCCAGAAATGGTCGACCCTCCGCGACAAGATCCTGCCGACGATCAACAAGATCGGCTTCTTCGACACGAAGCGCGGCTGGGCTATCGGTCACAGCTCACCGCTCTTTCCGACGGGCACCCTGACGACCAGCGACGGAGGCCGCAGTTGGGCCGCGCTGGGTGGCGGCGCAGCGCGGAACTGGCTGACCGCCGACTTCACCGATCTGAATTCCGGCGCGCTGGCCGGCCGCGACAGCTCGCTCGCGCTCGCCGGTCGAAACGGCATTCAAAGTGTGACCGCTGACTATG
>JBGSKX010000232.1:0-6833 GCA_041741015.1 Pirellulales bacterium | reverse complement strand
GGTGGCGTGGGACGACCCGGCGTTGGCGTGGGCGGCGTCGGACGACCCGGCGCTGGCAACTTTGACGACGCCGGAGCTTATGCCGCAGGGCGAACCGGAACCCGTTACGCGAACGTGGACACCATGGCCGCACAAGGCATGGCCTTCCGAGGCGGTGCAGTCGGCTACCAGAATTACAACGTGGCCGCCTTTGCCGCCTACCCGAATGCCTGGCAACCCACGCACGTGGTCTCGACCTCGCTCTATACACACCCGGGCTATGCCGGGCTGGCACGTGGGCTTGGCCTGGCCGCTGTCCCCGCCGCATACGACTACGGTGGCAACGTCGTGGTTCAAGGTGACTCGGTGTACGTCAATGGTGATAGTACCGGTAGCTCGCAGGACTATGCAAACCAGGCATCGACGATTGCCGACGCTGGTCAGACCGCAGAGCCGGCCGCAGACGCGAAGTGGTTGCCGCTCGGCGTGTTTGCCATCGTTGAAGACGGCCAGACTAAGTCGGACGACATCTTCCAACTCGCGGTCGATCCCCAAGGCATCATTCGCGGTAACTATCACAACACCAAGACCGATGACATGGAGCCTGTCTCCGGCTCGGTCGACAAGCAATCGCAGCGAACCGCCTGGACCATCGGGACCGACAAGACACCGGTCTACGAAGCTGGGATCGCGAACCTGACCAAGGATGTAACTCCGGTTCTGGTGCTTAACGCGGACGGCAGCACGCACCAGATGAGCCTGATTCGCATGCCGCAGCCGGACGTTCAGCCCCCGGCGCAGTCGCCAGCAGCTCAGCAATAGACGACGGGATGCCAACCTGGCCTATACGGCCGACGGCCCGCGCCGCAGGATATCCCACACGATCTTGCCGTCGGCGCCATCGAGCAGGCTGCCGGGAGTACCGGGGCGCGGAAAGGTAACTTGTTCCGCCGAGATTCCCATCAGGTGCAACAGCGTGGCGTGGTAGTCGTGATGCGTGACGACGTTCTCGACGGCCTTGTGCCCCAGCTCGTCGGTCGCGCCATACGTGAGGCCCGCCTTCACGCCGCCGCCGGCCAGCCACATGCTGAAGCCGTGCGTGTTGTGGTCGCGGCCGATGTTCTTTTCGTTCTGAATCACCGGCAGACGGCCCATCTCGCCGCCCCAATGCACGAGCGTGGTGTCGAGCATCCCACGCTGCTTGAGATCCTTGACCAGTGCCGCGCCAGGCTGGTCAGTCTTGCGGCACACGTTGGGTAGCCCCTTCTCAATGCCGCCGTGATGATCCCAGGTCTGGTTGCCGGTGTGAAGCTGGACAAACCGCACGCCGCGTTCGACCAGTCGCCGGGCGATCAGGCAGCGCGTGCCGTAATCGCGCGTCTCTTCTGAATCGATGCCGTAGAGCTTGTGCGTGGCGTCGGTCTCACCAGAGATGTCGAGGGCCTCCTTGGCAGCCGTTTGCATCCGGGCGGCCAACTCATAGCTGTGAATCCGCGCGGCGAGGTCTTGTTCGCCCGGATGCCGCTCCAGGTGTTCGCGGTTGAGCTTGTCGAGATAGCCGAGAAACCTCCGCTGGGCCGGGCCGCGCAGTGACTGCGGTGGGTCGAGATTCAAAATCCGCGGTTCATGCGGCCGCACGACGGTTCCCTGATACAGTGACGGCAGCCAGGTGCTGGCCCAGTTGTCGACGCCCAGCACGGGCAGCCCCGTCGGATCGCTGAGCACGACGAACGCCGGCAGGTTCTGGCTTTCGCTCCCGAGCGCGTACGTGATCCAGGAGCCGAGCGCCGGCCGGCCACTCTGAAAGTTGCCTGTGTTCAGGGCGTTGATCGACTGGCCATGATTGTTGACGCCGGTGTGCATCGAACGGATCAGTGTGATGTCGTCCGCAACCTCGCCCAGGTGGGGCACGAGCTCACTCAGTTCCATGCCACACTGGCCGCGCGGAGCGAACTTCCAGGGGCTGGCAAACAGCTTCGCGCTCGCTTCGGCGGCATTGTCGTATTGAATGTCGCCGGTGTACGTCTGCAGGTGCCGCTTAGCGAGCTCCGGCTTGGGATCGAACATGTCGTGATGGCTGGGCCCACCCTGCATGAACATCGAGATCATGGCCGTCGCTTGGGGCGGATGGGCGGGCTGCTTGGGCTTCACGTCGAATGAGCGCGGTTCAAGTTCCGGCTTGTTCGGCGCGGCGCTGGCTTCCTGCCCCAGCAGCCAGGTGAGCGCGAGTCCACTCAGTCCAAAGGCCTGCTGCTCGAGGAAGTGGCGGCGAGTGTAGTGCGACATGAGTGATGCTTTCGTCCGATTCTTCTCGGCTAATCCACGTACAGAAACTCGCTGGAACTGAGAAGCGCATGGCACAGCTGGGCGAGCGCCGTTTTTCCGGGTGGAGACTGCTTGTCGTCGACCTTTTCGGCCGCGGCCTGTTCAGCCAACGCCGCGGTTTGCTCGTAGAGAAACTCCAAGGCGGACGCCAACTCCGCATCAGTCGCGGGCCGCCCATAGGCCAAGAGCCACAGCCGGCGAACCTGCGTTGCGGCGCCCTCGCCCGCTTCCTGCCGGATGCGCTCCGCCAGCGCCGTGGCCTGCGACACGACCAGCTCGCTGTTCATCATCAGCAGCGACTGCGGGGCGACGGTCGACCGGTTCCGCTGCTCACAATTGGGCGTCATCACGGGCAGATCGAACGGCTCGAGCATCCCTAGCGGCATCGAGCGCCGGACCTGTACATAGATGCTGCGGCGATACTCATCCTCTCCCAGCGGCACGACCTTGCCCGAGGGACGACCCGCGGAATCACGCGTGTCGACGCCCACGACCACCTGCCCCACGTCGTCCGGCATCACGGGCACCGGCTTGCCGTGCATCGTGGAAGTCAGCCTGCCGCTGGTGGCCAGCAGCCAGTCGCGAATCGTTTCGGCCTCCAGCCGGCGGACGCTCATCCGTGCGAGCAGCGCATTTTCGGAATCCAGTGATTCGAGCTCCGGCCGCCGTGTGCTGGCCTGCCGATACGCGCGCGAAGTAACGAGCATGCGCACCAGCGGCTTGACTCGCCAGCCGCCGTGCATGAACTCATCCGCGAGCCAATCGAGTAACTCCGGATGCGAAGGCCGAGCGCCTTGCACACCGAAGTCGGCCGGTGTCGCAACCAGTCCGCGACCAAAGACGTGCATCCAGACACGGTTCACAAGCACGCGGGCCACGAGCGGATGCTCGCCACTGGTGAGATGCCGGGCATACGCCAGCCGGCGCCCCGAAGTCGGTAAGGCAGGATCGTCAGGCGGCAGGCTCCAACCTGCAGAGTTCAGCACCGCGAGTTCGCCGGGGGCAATTTCGGCTTTCGGGTTATTGAAGTCGCCGCGCGCGAAGAGGTGGGTGGCGGGCATGTGGCCCGGCTCTTCGAACAGGCAATGCACCAGGTCATCGACCGGACGCTTGGCTTTCGTCGTTGCCGTCAACTCATCCCACTTCTTGTTGAAGCCCGTCTGGCGGTCCGGCAGATACAGATACACCGAGCCGCGATCGACATTCAGGAACGGGTACTCCTTGACGAGTTGCTGCTCTTCGGGTGTTCGGTCTTTCTCCGGCTTCTCGCGAGCAGCTTTGGCCCGCGGCTGAAGCTCCGGCGGCAGCTTGGCGAGTTCGGTGTCGAAGGTCTGTTTCACGAGCGCATCGAGTTCCGCATCGCGACGCGTGTTAATGTCTTTCAGCTCGGCGTCGACTGCGTCCGCCTGGGCCCGCACTTCATCGGACCAGAGCGAAACCAGGCGATCGTTCGGCGTGCGCCATTTCTTCCAGTCGTAAGCCGGCTCGAACAGGGCACGCATCCGGTGGTAGTCTTCGTGCGAGATCGGATCATAGCGATGTGCGTGACACTGGGCGCAACCGACAGAAAGCCCCAGCAACGAGGTGGAAACGATCTTGATCGTCTCGGCCACCACGTCGTTGCGCGCCTGGTTCTGATCGGCGGCCGAAGTGGTACCGTCGGGCCCCATTCGTAGAAAGCCGGTCGCGATCAGACAGTCGGCATCGTCGGCCGACAGATTGCGATACGGCGGCGTGAGCAACTCGTCTCCGGCAAGCTGCTCGACGATAAACGTGTTCCAGGGCTTGTCGGTGTTGAACGCGCGAATCACGTAGTCGCGATACTTGTACGCCCAGGGGCGCTCGCGATCGGTCTGATCATAGCCGTCGCTGTCGGCATAGCCGGCCACGTCGAGCCAGTGCCGCGCCCAGCGTTCGCCAAATGCCGGCGAAGCGAGCAGTCGGTCGACGAGCCCGTCGTAGGCGTCCTCCGCCGGATCGGTAAGAAACCGCTCCACTTCCTCGGGCGTCGGCGGCAGGCCGGTCAAGTCGTAGTGCAGTCGACGTAGCAGCGTAAGCCGCTCAGCCTCGGGGGCAAACGAGAGCTTCTCCGCTTCGAGCTGCGCGAGCAGGAAGGCATCAATCGGCTGCCGCACGAGTTCGGCTTGCTGCACAGCCGGAAGCGGTGGTCGGCGAATCGGCTGGAACGACCAGTGCGATCGCTCCTCTTCGCTGAACACGTCCCCCCTGGGCAAGGACTCCGGTTCGGCCCGCGCGGTGTGCGCGCCGGCATCGATCCAACGGGCAATCGCGAAGAGGGCCTCGGGCGGAAGCCCTTTACCTTCGGGCGGCATCTCGCCCGAGGCGATCCGCTGGTGGAGCAGGCTCGCGCCGCTGTCGCCGGGCACGATGGCCGCGCCCGAATCGCCGCCGCTCTTCAGCAATCGCGCTAACCGAGTATCGAGTCCACCAGCCAGCTCGTCCTCTTCACCGTGACAGTGCCAACAGTGGGCCTTCAGGATCGGGCGAACGTCAGCTTCGAATGAGAGCGCGTGTGAAGTATCTGGCGTTGCAGCGAAGACTCGCCCAGCGAGCAGAAGCAGGCACGCGCAGGATATTGGTAGCGGCAGGTTTCGACGCATGGCGGGGCCGCAAGGCAGGAAGCGGAAGGAGGGACGCCAGTCGAGTGAGCCCGATTGTACTGCACGTCGGCACGCCACTCAACCTCGCCAGGAGGATCCGGCCGTCGAGCTCAGTTGGCCGCTGCTTTTTGCTCCCAGACCGCCCGCAGCGTGTCGGAATACTGGTTCCGAATTCCCGCGTCGCTGAGGATCTCTTCGGTGACGCCGAGCAGTTCCGCACGGCGAAACACGAGCCGCTCCGTCGAGCGTCCGGTGAACTCGAATTCGAGATACTCGTCCTGGCTGTCGCGAATCAGCTCGACGAGATGTTTCAGATTGCGTACCGGCTCGTGGTTCACGGCCTTGAGCACGCGCAACGTCGGGGCTGAATAGCCCTTGGTGACGGCATGCGGCAGAAAGGGGCTCGGCACATACACGAGTTGTTCGCCTTCGAACGCCGGGCCGTCGGACATCCGTGAAATCAACGGGCTTCCCATAATCAGCAGGGAGCCGATGAATTGCGCCGACTCGCGTGAGAAGACAAGCTCCTGGGAAGGCGCCGAGAACACCAGCGGCCCAATGATGAAGTACTCGGGATACGTGTTTTCCAAATAAGGAATCAATCGCTGGCGGCGAGCAGCCACCGGCGCGGCCACTTCCTGCGCGGCACCGTCGCGCACGATCTTGAGCGGCACGGTGCCGTCCTTGGCCAGCTTCTCGACGTAGTACTGATACACGAACGGCAGTTCGCCGCTGAGGCGCACATAGCCATCGCGCTCGACTGGGTGCGGGCCGACGTGCGTGATGACGTCGCCGACTTGCAGCACGCCGGTATCGTCGCCGCAGCGGGTGATCATGGCTCCACCCACATCGGCAGACAGCTTGAGCCACGAGCGGAGGGTGTCGTTTTCGGTCGTCTGCACTTCATGCCAGAGCTTGGGTTTGCCGTCGTACTTGCCGTCTTCGAAATCGCGGAGCACGGTCAGCAGTTCTTCGGTGGCAATCAGGTAGCCGATGTTGTCCGCTCCCGTCGAACGGTTCATTCCCGAGAAGGCGATGCCGACCACCTTCCCGCCGGCAATGGCAGGGCCGCCGCTGTTGCCGGGATTGATCGCGGCGTCGATCTGAATGCGAACTCCCATTTCGTCATAGAAGTAAGGCGAGAAATCGACACGCGAAACGATGCCCTCGGTGATGGAAAGCTGATCGCCTCCCATCGGAAAGCCATAGACGTTGACGGCGGTCTTCTCGCGCGCGATGGCAGGTTCGACTTCAAGCGCTGGATGATCGGCGAAGAACGCGTCGTTGTCCACCGTCAGCACGGCCAGGTCGATGGGCGGCGCCACGAACAGTGCCTTGGCCGGCAGCCGTTCGGACGACCCGCTGACCTGCACGTAGATCTGGCTCGCATACTGCACCACGTGCGCGTTCGTGATGATTCGCTTGCCCTCGATGATGAAGCCGCTTCCCGACGATTCGCGCGCTTCGTTCTTCGTCCAGGGGCGCAATGGCGACGGCCCGCGCTGCGTGACGTGCACCTTGACGACAGAATTTGGAATCGGGTCCGCTTCCAGGGCCGCGACGGCACCAGCGCTGCTCATCAACAGGACGGCCAGAACAGATCGCGTCGCCTGATGAAATCTCCCACGATTGCCTGTCGCGTGCATGCGTCCCTACCCTGCTGTGAAAGGATTCGGAGAGCGCCGCAGACCGGACACTGCCCCTGGAAAGCTCACCTTAACCACCCCGGCAGGTTGGCTCAAGAGAGCGGGCAGGCTGAATCCGGGCGAGGTGCGTTAGCGGGTGCGTCGACGAGTCGAACTCGTCTGCACCACCGCGCTCGGCTGAATGGGAACGGTGGCTGCCGGCGGCAACTCCTCAGAAGGAGCGACCCCTGCTTCGGGCAGCGGCAGCGCGCCGGCCGGCGCG
>JBGSKX010000231.1:0-78748 GCA_041741015.1 Pirellulales bacterium | reverse complement strand
CACGTTCGCCTTCGATGGTGCCCAGGAGTCGTCCGTTCTGCAGGACGTGGATTTGTTTTGCCCCGGCGGCCTGCGCGGCGACTTGCAGCGTTTCGCCCCAGCGGACCGTGCCCTGCGGTCGCGTGGCGAGCACGGCCTTCTGCTGGGCATTGTCAACGACGACAGGTATGATCGCTCGCCCCTGCGTTTCGATGGGGCCCGAGGCGATCGCCACGACGCGCAGTTCGTGATAGCCATCGCAATCGGTCGCTGAATCCCAGGTGAGCGATTCCCCCGCCGTTGCCGTGGCAGCGCGGCGGCCATCGACAAATAGTTCCAGACGATTGAGCTCGCCCCCCTTGGGGAATGTCACTTCAGGCGCCAGCGTGAGCTGTCCGGAAACCTTGCCCAGCGGCTCGAGGTTCGGCACGTTGACCTGTGGAATGCTCGCCCAGGGTTGGCACAGCGGATCGCCGACGATGAGCACCTGGGCAGGCGCGAACACGGATTGATAGTAGGCCTCGGCCAGCGAGCTGCCGCGGGCGTAGTGAACGAAGATGTTCGGCGAGGCGAACTTTTGCGCCAGTGCCAAAGGTTCGACCACGGTGCCGGCCGCGCCGGCAGCCCCAAACCGTAGAAAGTCGGTGAGCGGCGTCTGGCTCGCGCGAAACCGCAGGATCCCGCCGAAGCTGGTGAAGTTGTCGCAGATCGCGCCAGGCAGAATCTTGCTCCCCGTGGTGGCCCAGACGAACCGCTCGGCACCGGACATTAGTCCCTGCACGTCGCCGGCCTGCATGGGGAGCGCCGTGGCAACAATCCGACTGGCGACGCCCAGCTTCTCGAGCTCGGCCATCGCGGCGGGAACCTCATCCTGACGCGAGGTGCTGCGCACGTCCGCGGTGCGGGTGAAATAGATCGTACCCTTGGGGAAAGTGGCGTCCGCGCCGGCGCTAGCGCGCAGGTAGCGAATGGCCTCGTTGACCGAATTGCCGCGGCCGCTGGTGTAGGCCAGCATCGTCGAGAGCATGTAGCGCTGTCCGCCCGCCTCGCGCAGCTGGCCTTCGCGCCCCCAGCCGTACCAACTGCGGAACGCATGCGTGGACGGATCGGCCGGGCGCGCGATCTTCTGGGCATTGTTCGCGAACGCGCGCATGTACTGGTTTACGTTCAGCTCAAGCACTTGCGGCAACTTGGCGGCCACCATTTCCCAGAGATAGGTGGCCGAGTTGATGGAAAGCTGCGGAGAGAAGCCCTGGGGAAATTTCATTTCCTTTGGGTAGTCGGCCGAAGTGTCGACCAGGTACGGAAAGTCACTGGAGTACACGATGTAGTCGATCTGCACCATCAGGCCGCGAGCTTCCATCGCCTGAAAGACCGGCACGAGAATCTGACTGCGGAAGGCCTCGCCCGAAACCAGCTCCTGACCGGTCCAGTTGAGATAGACCACGTTGACGGATGGAATCTTGCGAAGCCTGATGAACTCGTTGGCGATGGTCACCGACGCCCAACTGTTGGCGTTGACGACCAGCATCAGATTCTCAGGTCCGCCGCCGGCCAACGCAGCGCGGGGCGAGAACAGGCAAGCTGCCAGCAGGAGTGCGCAGAGCACGAAGCGCGCAGAGTTGGCCATCAGAATTCCGCCTGGGGGGATCGAGTTCCATTTCGACAACCGCGAGTCGCCAACCCGCTACTCGATCATACGACGGGAAACGAGGTCCAGCCAGCCATAGTGGGGGCCGCATCCGAAGGGAAACTCGTTTGGCAAACTAAGAAATCCGGACGTTTCAGCCGCTACTTCTTGCCCAGAGCACGCTTGGCCTGGAAGAACCGCGAGAGGATCTGGCCACACGGATCGAGCAGCACGCCGGCCACGGTTTGCGGGCGGTGATTCAACCGCGGATCGGCCAGTAGCTGGTAGAGCGTGTGTACCGCGCCGGCCTTCGGATCGGGAGCGCCATAGACGACCGTTGGAATGCGGGCCTGCAGGATCGCCCCCGCGCACATGGGGCAGGGCTCGAGCGTGACGTACAGCGTGCAGCCCTCGAGCCGCCAGCTTTCCATCTGCTGGGCAGCCTGCGTGATCGCGATCATCTCGGCGTGGGCCGTGGGATCGCGGAGCTGCTCGCGCTGGTTGTGGGCCGAGGCAATGACGCGGTCGTCGCGCACGATGACTGCGCCAATCGGCACCTCGTCTTCGGCGAAAGCGGCCTCGGCTTCAGCCAGGGCAAGTTGCATGAAGTATTCGTGCATTTGGAGCTCTCGCGCCTACCTTAGTCCGACCTTCCGCATCAGCTTGTCCGTTGCGCGGTAGGCCTCTTCGACCCACTCGACGATTCGCTCCGGCTCGGGTGAGTATTCCAGTTCGATCGACACGGTCCGCTGGCCCAGGTCGAGGGCCGCGATCTCGCGCAGGTACGGCTCGAACTCGACGACGCCGCGGCCAGGCGGCAGGTCGCCGTGCACCTTGCCATCGCAATCGGAGAGATGCACATGACCAACACGTCCTTTGAGGCGGCGAATCTCTTCGGCCGGCACCTTCGACAGCGCGAGGTGCGAAATGTCCAGATTCGCCAGCACGTTCGTCAGTCCGACGTCGTCGAGGAAACGTTCCATCGTGTCGACGTCGTTGATCAGCGACAGCGGGAACGGTTCCAGCTCGAGCGCGATCTCGAGGCCCAAATCGGCGGCCTGATGTCCCAGGATCTGCACGGCCTCGACCCCCAGTCGCCACTGCTCGGCGGGCGGGATCACCTCGCGATTCCAGATGTACTCGCCAATCACCAGCAGCAGGTTCTTCGCCTGGTATTCGTAAGCCAGATCGAGGAACGCCGCGCAGCGATCGAGATGGAACTGGCGCACGCTCTCGTTGAAGTCGATCAGTCCCACGGCGACGCACGGCAGCGAGATGATCGGCAGCCCCAGCTCATCGCAGCGATCCTTAACGAGTCGCCGCTCGCGGACGTCGAGCGTGAGGGGATCCGTGAAAATGTCGACGGCGTCGAAGCCAATCCGCTTCGTCTGCTCCAGACCGAAATCGGTCGGACGATTGGCTTGCACCCAGGCGGAGTTAATCAGGCCGAGAAGCATGTGCGTGGGATCACGGTTTGGGGGGCAATACTCGATGAAGTTGGAACTCAGGCTTTGGCAGGCGCCCAATCCTTGATCGCGCTGCCGGGGACCTTGCTCAGCGGTGAATAGCGCGGGTGGCGCGATTCCTTGTAAGGATCGTTGCGGGCGGCGTTGTAGCAGCAGATCAGCGACCAGCGCGGATTCGGCGAGGTATTTTGATCCGAGCGATGCAGCAGATTGCAATGAAAGAACAGCGCATCGCCGGGATTGGCTTCAATGTATTCCAGCGGCAGCCGCTCCATCGCGGCATTGACAATCTCCATGTCGGCGCCCGTCTGGTCGCCGCTCTTGCCGTGTTCGACGCGCCCCATCAGGTGCGAACCCTTGAGAACTTGCAGGCAGCCGTTCTCGCGCGTGGCCTTGTCGACAGCGATCAGGCAGCTGGCGAGCAGCGGATAGAGGCACCCGTTGTGATACCAGTAGCCATAGTCCTGGTGCCATTCCCAGGCGCCGCCGACGCGCGGCTCCTTGAGCATCATCTTGGTGTGATAGTGGTAGACTTCGCCGCCCAGGATCTGTTCCATGCGATCGACTATCCGCGGCGAGCGGCTGAACATGCCGTAGAGGTCGTCGCCGGCTTGGTTCCAGAGCGTGAGCTTGGTGATCTGGCCCGTGGCGTCCTTGCGGCCGGTTGCGCCTGCCAGCAGCGCTTGGTCGTGCTTGGCAAAGGTCAAGAGCTTCTGCATCTCTTCGGCGTCGAAGAGTTGCGGCACCAGGACATAGCCATTTTCTTGATACTGGGCAAGTTCGGGGGCAGTAAAGGTGGTGGAGGTTGCCATAGCAATTGGGATGTGTGAGGATTGGCGGCTCGGCCGACTGCCGGTACGCATTTATAACAGGTCCGCCGCGGTAAATCATTCACCCCTGCCGCCGCACTAGCTCACTGTCAATCGAGAGCCATGTCGACTAGTTCGCTTGACGAAACGATAACTCGGCCCCGCTGGCTGGCGCGCGGAAGCGTCGTGGCGCTGCTGGTCTACTGGCTGATGCTGATCACGGCCACGCACATCCCGAAAGTGCCGGAACCGCTCGGCTTTCGCCCGTCAGACAAGCTGGTGCACCTGGCGGCCTATGCCGTGCTTGGCGCCCTGGTCGGTCTGGTCAGCTCCCAGTACCTGCGACTGCGGTTCTGGATGGCGGCGGTGTTGCTGGTAGGACTCGCGGTGCATGGCGTGCTCGACGAAGCAACGCAGCCGCTCTTCGGACGCCACGCCGACGTGGCGGATTGGATTGCCGACATTCTGGGAGCCGCGCTGGGACTGGCAATGTTTTTTGCCGTCTCGGCGCTCATGCGGCGCAGGATGAGTAACGACCAAAAATTCCGCGGGAATGCCGCGGGCTAGTGATTCGGCGTCGGGGGGCGATAGTCGTCCAGATTGATCGATTTGAACCAGGCGATCGTGCGCTGCAGGCCCTCGGCCAATGGAACCTTGGGCTCCCAGCCAAGGCGCTGCCTGGCAAGCGTGATGTCCGGCTTGCGCTTGGTGGGATCATCGGCCGGCAATGGACGGTAGACCAGCTTCGACTTCGAGCCGGTTTGCTCGAGCACCAGCTTGGCCAGTTCCAGGATCGTGAACTCGCCGGGGTTGCCGAGATTCACCGGACCGACGAAATCGTCCGGACCATCCATCATGCGCATGATGCCGTCGACGAGGTCGTCGCGGTAGCAGAACGAGCGCGTTTGATCCCCTTCGCCGAAGATCGTGATGTCGTCAACGTTCAAAGCCTGGCGAATGAAGTTCGACACCACGCGGCCGTCGTACGGATGCATCCGTTCGCCATAGGTATTGAAGATGCGCACGATGCGAATGTTCACGCCGTTATGCCGCCAGTAGTCCATGAACAGCGTTTCGGCAAGGCGTTTGCCTTCGTCGTAACATGCGCGCGGGCCGATCGGATTCACAGCCCCGCGATAGGACTCGGTTTGCGGATGGATTTCCGGATCGCCATAGACTTCGCTGGTCGAGGCCTGCAGCACCTTTGCGCGGCATCGTTTGGCCATCCCCAGAACGTGGATCGCGCCCAGGACCGAGGTCTTCGCGGTCTTGATCGGATTGAACTGGTAGTGCCCGGGCGAGGCGGGACAAGCCAGGTTGTAGATCTCGTCCACTTCGAGCCAGATCGGCTGCGTGACGTCGTGCCGCACGAGTTCGAAGTTCGGTTCGCCCAACAGGTGTGCGACGTTTGACTTCTGACTGGTAAAGAAATTATCCAGGCAGATAACGTCGTGCCCTTCGGCAACCAGCCGCTCGCAAAGGTGTGAGCCCAGAAAGCCCGCTCCGCCGGTCACCAGAATGCGTTTATAGAATCCCATAAAGGAGCTTGGTTCTCGCCGGGTCTGTTTAGGCTTTGCGAATTTTCTCGCGGCCTTCGCGAACCTTCTTCGTCGCATTGCGCGTGTCGACCACGAGCTTCGCGTGCTTGACGATGAAGTCGTAATCGTAGGCCGAGTGATCTGTCGCGATCAGCACGCAATCCTGCGAGGCAAGCAACTCGGGCGTGAGCTCTTGGCTGTCCATCGCCGGCAATTCGTGGTGCCGCATCTTCGGCAGGTGCGGCACGTGCGGATCGTTGTAAGAGAGCTTAGCATGCGCAGCGAGCAGCTTTTCCATCAGTTCAAACGAAGGACTTTCGCGCGGGTCGTCCACGTCCTTCTTGTAGGCCACGCCCAGAACGAGCACTTTGCTCCCCTTGACCGGCTTGCCGGCGTCATTCAGGGCTTCCATCAACCGATGGATCACGTACTGCGGCATGCTGGTATTGATCTCTCCGGCCACTTCAATAAACCGCGTGGTCATGTTGTGCTTCCGCGCGACCCAGCTCAGATAGAACGGATCGATCGGAATGCAGTGACCACCCAGGCCGGGGCCAGGATAAAACGCCTGGAAGCCGAACGGCTTGGTCTTGGCCGCGTCAATCACTTCCCAGACGTCGATGCCGATTCGGTCGAAGAGCATCTTCAGCTCGTTGACCATCGCGATGTTCACCGAGCGATAGGTGTTCTCCAGGATCTTGCAGGCTTCGGCCACTTCGCAGCTCGATACCGGCACGATGTTCACGACTGCCTTCGAGTACAACGACCCGGCCAGGCGAGCGCTGGTTTCGTCCATGCCGCCGACGACCTTGGGAATGCCGCTGGCACTATAGTCGGGGTTGCCCGGATCCTCGCGTTCAGGGCTGTAGGCCACGTAGTAGTCGCTGCCTAGTTTGAGCCCCGACTTGTCGAGGATTGGCACGACGACGTCGCGCGTGGTACCGGGATAGGTGGTGCTTTCGAGCACGACGAGCTGACCGGGCCGCAGTGCCGCGGAGATCTGTTCGGCAGTCGCTTCAACGTAAGCCAGGTCAGGGTCGCGGCTGTCGGAGAGCGGAGTCGGCACGCAGATCAGCAGAGCGTCAGCTTCGGCCATGCGTTTCATGTCTGATGTGGGGATGAACTTTCCGCTCTGCACGCAGTCGTTGATCCAGGCCGAAGGGATGTGGCCAATGTAGCTCTGGCCGGCCAGCAGCTTTTCAACCTTGCTGGCATCGACGTCGAAGCCCATCGTCCGGTAGCCGGCGGCGATGAACGCGCGAATCAAGGGAAGCCCGACGTACCCCAGGCCGACGATTCCGACGACGGCCTTCTTATCTGCAATTGCCTGCTCTAACGCGTTAGCCATGGTTGCTGATTTCCTGGATGATTGCGCCTGGAGCGCGCCCGGTCCATCGTGGATGACGCACTCGTTACCAGTAGTGTAAGTCGCCGCCGGTGCGGGAGCGGGCCGGAATCGGCCGGTGCTTAAGTCCCTCATGACCGGACTCGGGGGCGCCATCTCCCTGGGGGCGACCCGACCGTCAAAATCGCGGCAGACAAGCCCTTAACAATAACGTGCACGAAGCGTCATTGCATGCCCCCGCAATGAATTTTTCTTCCGATTCTGGGGGCTTCGCGGGCTTGGCCGACTGGACGGGTGGTGCGGCCTGCCGGCGTGGCAGTTCCTCACCTGCTGGCCGGGAAAAGGGCGGGCTTTGGGAGGACTCGCCTTTACACAACCGGTCGCCTTCGATACTCTCCCGCCGCGTTGGTCGGCGGTCTGGTTGTTGTCTGGCGGCAGAGGGAGATCTCGGATGCGACACTGCATGTCACTGCTGTGGATCGTGACGATAGCAATTCTGGGCGCCGAACGGCTCCTCCTGGCGGAAGATTTCCGCATCGAGACCAAGGTCTACGTCGGCAGCAGCAAGACGCCGATGAGCGAAAACATCACGCTATTCCGGGCCGGCTACGTCTATGACTACCTCACCAGCGGGACGCCTCGCGTTGCCGTGCTCGACCAGCGCGGCGGGCGATTCATCATTCTCGATCCCGTCCGAAAGATCAAAGCCGAGATCAAGACCGAAGAAATTCGGGCCCAGATGGAAGAGCGCCGCCAGCAGGCGAAACGCAGCCTCAACCCGGCGCTGAAGTTCGCCGCCGATCCGGACTTCGATGTCGAGTTCACCGAAGCGGGCGAGCTGATCCTGGCGAGCCAGCACATGACCTACTCGCTGCGGACAATGACCGCGCACTCAGACGGCGCCGCGCAGCAGTATCGAGAGTTCTCGGACTGGTATGCACGGTTCAACACGATCGCCAACCCGGGCTCGCTGCCGCAGTTCCCTCGACTCGTGGTCAACAAAGAACTGGCAGACCGCAGTCTGGTGCCCACGGAGGTGATTCTCAATACGCGGACTGATACGGCTCGTAGCGAGCACCATGTCTCGTGGTTACTGCTCGAAATGGACCAGCAGCGCATCGCCCAGACGGCCAGCCAGCTCGCCTCGTTCAAGGACGTGGATTTCCAGGAACTGCTGACCCCGCCCCCGGCAAATCTGGGCAAGCGGTAAGGGCCATCAATCAGGCTGGACTCCGGGGGCTGAAAGCGCCGCCGCCAGCGGGTACGATAGGGGACTGAAATCCGCCCCCTGCGAATCGGAGCCCGCCATCATGTCCTGCCGCATCCTGCTTGCCGCGATCGTCTCGCTCTTGTCATTCTCCTCCTGCCTCGCCGCGGAGCTGACGGTCGAAGACACTCCCGGCGGAGTCGCCGTGAAGATCGACGGTCAGCCGTTCGCCGAGTATCTGACCAAGAGCGGCAGCAAGTCGATCGTGTGGCCGATCTATGGCCCGACCGGCAAGTTGATGACCCGCAGTTGGCCGATGGACGACAAGGTCGCCACGGAGAAAGACCGCGACCATATCCATCAGCGTTCGCTGTGGTTCACGCATGGCGACGTGAACGGCATCGACTTCTGGAGCGAAGGCAAGGGGCGCATTGAACACCGAGAGTTCGTTAAGAAGAGCGGCGGCGAAGAAGCCGTGATCACCACCAAGAACGATTGGGTGAGCCCCGAGGGCAAAAAGGTTCTGGAAGATGAGCGGACGTTCACCTTCGGCGGCGACAAAGATGCACGATGGATCGACGTCGACCTCCTGCTCAAAGCCACCGAGGGTCCCGTCGTGTTCGGTGATACGAAGGAAGGCTCGTTCGGCGTGCGCGTGCCGTCGAGCGTGCGCGTCGAGACGCTCAAGGGTGGCAAGATCGTCAACAGCGATGGAAAGCAGAATCTCGCTGCGTGGGGTAAGCCCGCCGCGTGGGTCGACTATCACGGACCGATTGACGACGAAACGCTCGGCATCGCGATTCTGAATCACCCGTCGAGCTTCCGCTATCCGACGCACTGGCACGTGCGCACGTATGGCCTGTTCGCCGCCAACCCCTTCGGCCTTTCGGACTTCACGAACGGGAAGGAGAAGGGCGAGTACACGCTGCCTGCTGGCGAGACGCTACATCTCCGTTACCGCGTGCTGTTGCACAAAGGGGACGAGCGGGAAGGGCGCGTGGCCGAGGCGTTCTCCGCATACGCCCAATAGCAGTCCGCGATTTCTGCTGGTCGCCACCGTCACACGACATCGCACAGAAATGTGTTGAAGGAGTCGCGCCCAATAAGAAAACTTTAGCTGCTCAGCGGGGGCGCTGTCATTTTAACAGTTTCCTCAAATTTACCCTCCTTATTGTAGGAGGGATCGGAATTCGGCCGATAGCAATCCTGGCGAAACAACCGCCTATATTATCTATCCCGCAAGAGAGCCTTCAGTTTATCCAAGCTCTCGGCGAGCCCCACTAGGAGAATCAAACGCCCATGGTCACCAGTTCCGCGGTGATTCAAACCTTGGACGATTTGCGCCACTACGTCAAAAACATTCTGTGCCTGGAAAACCAACTCGAGATTGACGCGTTTCCCCTAACCGAACGTACCTTGATTCGTGCTAACCGGCCCTGCGGCGTCATGTTCTGCCTGCACGGTCCTCGCGCTGTCAAGCTCTCTGCCATCTGGGAAACGGAACGCAACACCGTCCTGTTTTACGGTCAGACCGGCGAACGTTTCCGCAAGGTGCAACTTGCCGAAGCGCCCAGCCTGGTCAGTAGTGCCTGATGTCGCGATCGGCCCGCCATGGATGTCGGGAGAGCGACACCCGGCGAGGCTGGACGAGCGACGCAACTTGAATGTCAGCCGAAGTGAGAAAATCCGCGCTTGACCTCCGCGGACCCGAGTAGTATACATATCTTCACTAATACGAAACTTCGATCATACAGGGAGGTACGGTCCATGTTGGTTCTTTCCAGGCGTGAGCGCGAGCGGATCCGGCTTGGCGACTCGATCGTGGTAACGGTCGTCCGAGTCGCTGGCGACAAAGTACGGCTGGGTATCGAAGCCCCGCCGCACGTGCTCGTGCTTCGCGATGAACTGGAGCCCCGCGGCGCCGCGGGAACGCCCTCGGTTCAAGAGTCCTGAACAGGACGCGCTCGACGAAACGCATGCGACAATTGCCGCGCGGAAACGCGCGATAACCTCGAGCCCCGTGAGGGTCGACCTTCCGTCCGGTCGCCCCACACGGGGCTTGTTGTTCAGGTGGCGGGCGTATAGCAACCCGAAGCCTCACGCTTCGGATTATGATTTACGCACCCGAATTCCCGGGCGTGACAAAACGTTCGAGCGTTAGAGCGTCCCTTCGTTCACCGCTCGGGCCGCTTCCTGCGAAAGCGCCGCGACGGTCTTGTCGAACTGGGCGAACCGCTCGTCCTTGGTGAAGCCCTGCACATAGCGGGCATAGATCTGCTGCACGATCACGGCGGTCTTGTAGAGGCCAAACGCATAATAGAACAGCACGTTCGAAGTGTCGTATCCGCTCTTTTGGCCGTAGTAGTCGGCCAGCTCGCGGCGGGTCATGCTGCCCGGCATCGCCGTGGGGCCGAAGGCGTGCATCAACAGCGCCGGGCCATCTTTGGGTTCCACCCAGTAAGCTAGCACTGTGCCGAGATCCATCAGCGGATCGCCGAGCGTGCACATCTCCCAATCGAGCACCGCCACGATCTTTGTCAGATCGCTCGGGTCGAGCATGATGTTGTCGAACTTGTAGTCGTTGTGCACCAGCGTGCCGGCGACCTCGGGGGGCATATTCGCGGGAAACCAATCCTTGAGGAACTCCATGTCCGCGACTTCGCTCGTTTTGCAGGCTTCGTAGCGCTTGATCCAGCCGCCCACTTGCCGGGCCACATAACCCTCGGGCTTACCGAGATCGGCGAGCCCCGCCGCGGCATAGTCGATGTGATGGAACGCAACGAGGTTGTCGATAAACGCGCGGTTCAATCGTGCTAGCGTTTCGGGATCAAGCTTAAGCCCTTCAGGTAGCTTGCGGCGCAAGACGACGCCATGCCGACGTTCCATGCAATAGAACGGCGCGCCCAGTACTGACTCGTCCTCGCAGTACACGAGGGGCTGCGGTGCGGGAGCGTAGACTTTGCAGAGCTTCGAGAGCACTTTGTACTCGCGCCCCATGTCGTGCGCGCTCTTCACGCGATTGCCGAACGGCGGCCGACGCAGGACGAGTTCCTGGTCGCCCAGCTTGAGCAGATAGGTCAGGTTCGACGCCCCACCCGGAAACTGCTCGACGACGAGCGGCCCCTTGCTGCCAGGCAGATGCTCGAGCAGATAGGCTTCGAGTTTGGGAATGTCGAGTTCCTCGCCCGCACGGACGGGTTTGGTGGTATCGAGGATGCCTGTCATGAGTTAGCTCCCGCCTGATCTGCAAAAACTCGGCCGAATGATTGTTGCGAGTTGCTACCGATACGTCCACATCTCGGCATCTTCCAGATGCGGGATGGCATTGAAGCCTTCGAGCGTGACACGCGAGCCGCTGAAGACAAAGTCGGTTACCGAGGCGTTGCGCACTCGCCAGCCGAGATCAAGCGCCTTGGTGTCGCGGCAACCCAGCGCGGCTTGCATGCAGGCCGTGATCGCGCCTACGGAACTGAACGCGGCGATCCGCCGGCCGCGTCCTTCGCCATTCATCAGCGCCTTGAAGCCGCGCCGCACGCGCTCGCTGAACTCGGCCCAGGACTCCACGCCCTCGGCGCCGATCTTCCCTTCGACCCACAGGCCGACGATCGGTTCGAACATGAGCTGGAACGTGCGGTGTTTATCGCGCGGCTCGGTCGCAGCCTTGTAGTTGGCCAACAGTTCACCGATATGCGGATACTCGGCAATGATCTCGCGGATGGTCTGCTTGATCATCCGGTCGACCTGGTGCTCGTCGAGTTCAGGCACGATTCGGGGCTCGGGCCACTCGAGCCCGGCGCGAGCGAAGGCTTCGCCAGCGAGCGCGGCGGTTTCGATCTGCCGGACCCTTGGGCCGGTCACTACCTCGTCGAAGCGCATGCCGCGTTTGAGCCAATACTCGCCGAGCATGCGTGCCTGCTGTTCGCCAAGCGGCGAGAGCTGATCGTAATTGTCGGCAAAGAACGAAGCCTGCCCATGCCGCACGAGTGTCAAACTACCCATCGTCGTTGCTTCTTACCTTCCAGTTGCCTGCGCTACATCAATGTTCCGCCGCTGGCTTCCAGGATCTTGGCCTGGATTTTCCGCATCCCGGCGATCCAGCGGTCGCGGTCGGTCGCTTTGCGCTGCACGTACTCGGCGACGATCGGATGCGGCAGGATCAGAAACTTTTCTTCGGCCAGGCCGCGGATCACGAAGTCGGCCACTTCCTCCGGCGAGATCGCCTCAGGACGTAACGCCGCGGTCGCAGGGCCGGCTTCGGGGTGCATCAGCATATTCGTGAACACTCCCTGCGGGCAAAGGCACGAAACCTTGATCGCCGGACCATGCGTGATCGAGAGCCATTCGGCAAACGCCACGGCCGCATGCTTGGTCACCGCGTACGGTGCGCTGCCGATCGAGGAGAGCAGGCCGGCGGCGGATGCGGTCGAGAGCAGATATCCGTCGCCACGGGCCAACATCTGTGGCAGTACATGGCGGGCGGCCCAGACGTGCGACATGAAGTTGATGTCCCAGATCCGCTGCCACTCACTGTCGGGCGCTTCGGCGCCGCCGCCGAGCGCGATGCCGGCATTCGAGACGAACAAGTCGATCTGGCCGAACTTCCCAGTGGCCTCGTCAATCAGCCGCTTGATGTCGGTTTCCTTCGATACGTCGCACTGCACGGCGACGGCGCCAATCTCCTCGGCCGCCTCCTGGGTGTGAGCCATATCGATGTCGGCGACCACGATCCCGCGCGCACCTTCAATTGCGAACCGCCGACACAACGCCCGACCGATGCCATTGGCCCCCCCGGTGACCACCGCGACTTTACCGCTTAGTTGCATGACGCTTCGCCTTTAGCTCGACTATAGA
Source organism: Pirellulales bacterium (assembly GCA_041741015.1). Lineage (GTDB taxonomy): Bacteria > Planctomycetota > Planctomycetia > Pirellulales > PALSA-1355 > JALHMI01. The sequence continues at coordinate 65,923 of JBGSKX010000231.1, read as the reverse complement.
TTCTTCTTCAGTTCCAGCTTCGCGATCGTTTCGCGATGGACTTCGTCCGGACCGTCGGCCAGGCGCAGTGTACGGGCGCTGGCCCAGGCGTCGGCCAGATGGAAGTCGCCGCACACGCCGGCGCCACCGTGGGCCTGAATCGCCCGATCAATCACTCGTAAAGCCATGCTGGGGGCGACGACCTTGATCATCGCAATTTCCGCGCGGGCCGATTTATTGCCGGCGGCGTCCATCATTGCCGCAGCCTTTAGCGTTAGCAGTCGGGCTTGTTCGATCTCGATGCGAGAGTCGGCGATATCGGCACGAATCGTGCCTTGCGCGGCAATCGGTTTGCCGAAGGCGACTCGCTGCGTGACACGCTTGCACATCGCCTCAAGCGCTCGTTCCGCCTGGCCGATCAGCCGCATGCAGTGGTGGATGCGTCCCGGGCCAAGGCGGCCTTGCGCGATTTCGAATCCGCGTCCTTCGCCCAGGAGCAGGTTGCTCGCCGGCACGCGAACGTTTTCATACGTGACCTCAGCGTGGCCGTGCGGGGCATGATCGTAACCGAACACGGTCAGCATCCGCTCAACTTTGACGCCCGGCGTATCAAACGGCACGAGGATCATCGATTGCTGCCGGTGCGTTTCGGCCGAGGGATCCGTCTTGCCCATGAAGATCGCGATTTTGCAGCGCGGGTCGCCGGCGCCGGAACTCCACCACTTGCGGCCGTTGATGACATAGCTGTCGCCATCGCGACGAATGCTCGACTGGATGTTCGTCGCATCGCTCGAGGCGACCTCCGGCTCAGTCATCGCAAAGCAGGAACGAATCTTGCCCTCCAGCAGCGGATCGAGCCACTCCTTCTGCTGTTCAGGCGTGCCATACTGGGCGAGCACTTCCATGTTGCCCGTGTCAGGAGCCGAGCAGTTGAACACCTCGGGGGCCATGTGCGAGCGGCCCATGATTTCGCAGAGTGGGGCATACTCGAGATTTGTCAGTCCAGCGCCGTGCTTCCTGTCTGGCAAGAACAGGTTCCACAGTCCGGCGGAGCGGGCGAGCGGCTTGAGCTCTTCGATGACCTGCGAGGGTTGCCAACGGTCGCCGGTGTTGATTTCGTCGTGCCACCGCTTCTCGTTGGGATAGATGTGATCTTCCATGAAGTCGGTGAGCCGCTTCTGGAGATCTTTCACCTTGTCGGAATGCTCGAAGTTCATCGTCCGCCCCCCCCGAGTGAATCAAAGTGTGAAGCCGGCGCGGTGAATCGCGGTTGGCTTGTTGAACGCTGTTTGACGAAGGCAATCCCTCGGCAAACTACTGCGGGTTTACATCCTACCGAACGGACGGTAGATTCGCTATCAGGGTCCCATCATTTCCATCGAGCCCTTCCGCCCAGGTACCTCCCATGACCGCCGACAGCCAGAAAATCCTGGCCGACGTTGATGCTTACTGCACCGAACTGCGGCCCATTGAAGAGCTGTGTTATTTAGAGCATCGCTACAACGAGGCGACCGTCACGCTGGCGAAGAAGTACGGCTTGCTGGGCATTCCGATTCCGGTCGAGCTCGGTGGACGCGGCGCGGATGCGCTTACTTACGCCCGCGCACTGGCGCGAATCGGTCGCGAGGGAACCGGCGTGCGGACGTTCTTTTCGGGGCAAACCTCGATTGGACAGTATCCGATCTGGCGCTACGGCAATGCGGATCAGCATCAGCGCTATCTGCCGGCCTCCTGCCGCGGCGAGAAGATTCTGGCGTTCGGTCTCACCGAACCAGACGCGGGTTCGAACCCACTGGAGATGACGACGACTTATCGCCGCAGCGGCGACAAGTTCCTGCTCAACGGAGTGAAGTATCTGATCTCGAATGGCGGGATCGCCGACGCGGTTGTCTGCTTCGCGTATCCCGAGGACAAGACGGGCAAGGACCGCCGGATCAGTGCGTTCATCGTCGACACGGCTGGTGACACGTTCGAAGCCGAAGACCTCTCGGCCAAGCCTGGCATGTTCAGCGCGAACACGGGCATGTTCCAGATGACCGATCATCCCGTGCCGGTAGAGAACATGCTCGGCGAAGAGGGGAGCGGTTTCCGCATCGCCATGGGAACTTTGATCTCGGGCCGCCTGAGCGTGGCCGCCGGCTGCCTGGGCGTGATCGAAGACTGCCTGACCGAGTCGCTCGAATACGCCCGCACGAGGATCCAGCACGGCAAGCCGATCGGCAAGCATCAGCTCGTGCAGGAGCACATCGCGATGATCGAGATGGGCCGGGCCGCGAGCGACGCACTGATCGAACGAGCCGCGATCGCCAAAGACGTGGCCGACAAGAACCGCGGTGACAAGTCCCTGCTGGCCGAGGCCGACACCAAGGTCGCGCAGGCTAAGTTCTTCGCCTCGAACGCAGCCTGGGAAGCGGCCGATCGCGCGGTCCAAATCTACGGTGGCCGCGGCTGGAGCGAACTGTATCGCGTCGGCCGGCACTTGCAGGATGTGCGTGTGTGCCGAATCTATGAAGGCACCGACGAGATCATGAAGCTCAAGATCGCGTCGTCGCTACTGGGCAAGGATTTCGCCGCGTTCGGCTAGTCAGCATCCGCTATTCCGCGCTGGGAGCGACAAGGTGAGCGAGATCTATCGCGGCCGGATTGCTCCTACGCCCAGCGGCCCTCTGCATCTAGGGCATGCGCGCACATTCTGGACCGCCCAGGAGCGCGCTCGCGAGCGCTGCGGTGTTCTGGTGCTGCGAAATGAGGATCTCGATCCCGATCGCTGCAAATCGCAGTTCGCCAGGCAGATGCTCGAAGACCTGCGGTGGTTTGGCTTCGACTGGCAGGAAGGCCCCGACGTTGGTGGTCCGTTTGCGCCGTACGTGCAGAGCGAGCGACGCACGATGTACCTGGACAGCTGGCGGGCGCTCGCGTCCGCGGGAGCGATCTATCCCAGTCCGCATTCGCGAAAAGACATCGCCGAGGCACTGGTCGCGCCACACGACGAGCCAGGCGAGAACGAGCCGATCTTCCCCCCTGCTCTGCGACCGGAAGCATTAAGCCGTCCGATGCCTGCCGAGCCCGGCGACGTAAACTGGCGATTTCGCGTTCCGGACGGCGAGGTCATCACGTTCGTCGATGGTCGGCACGGTCCGGTCTCGCGTACGGCGGGCGTCGACTTCGGCGACTTTCTCATCTGGCGGAAGGACGGCTATCCGTCGTATGAGCTGGCGGTGGTGCAGGATGACCACGCGATGAAAATCACTGAAGTTGTGCGCGGCGATGATCTACTCACGTCGACCGCGCGGCAGCTTCTGCTCTATCGCACGCTCGGCTGGCAGCCACCAACGTTCTATCACTGCGAACTGGTGCGCGACGCCGAGGGTCGACGGCTGGCCAAGCGGACCGAGGCGGTATCGCTCGCCCGGTTGCGAGAAGAGGGACGCAACCCGGAAGAATTGCGATCTGGATGGTAAGCTATCCGATGGACTCGACGATAGCGTACTCGCAATATTGCACCTCTGCACGCCCAACTGGGCAGGACACACGGTCATGAAGTGTTTCCTCAAAGGCGCTGGCGCTTTCGTTGTGTGCGCCTTGCTGGTTGCTTTGTTTTTGCCAAGCATCCACGCTGGTGGCGCGTATCATCCCAAAGAGGTTCCGGTCCTAGTCCGCGTAATTGATTCCACCGACAGTCCAGTGAATGGTGCCGAAGTGCTGTTCTTTGAAGCCTCGACAAGAGGCGTTTTCGAGGCCACTGTGGCCGACATCCAGAACAAGTCGGCAAATGTTTCTTCAGGCATTACGGACGAGAACGGACAAGTAACGATTCGCGGTCGGTTTCGGGCGAGAGACAATCGGCGGGGCAGCCCGTTCGAGCGGAAAAAAGCCTGGTACTTTCCGAGCGGAGAGTGGGTTAGTGTAGTGACGCCCGACGGCCGCCGAGCGCAAGTAAGGCTCAGCAATTTCGGCTTTTCAAGCGAGCGAGAATACGACAACGACATTCCACTTGAAGTGCTGGTGGTCATCAATTGAGGAAATCACGGGTGAGCCGCAACGCGGCCACCCGTGGCACCCAACGGAGCGACCGTTTGCACTACCCTTCGCCCAGCTTCAGCCGCACCGCGTTCCACGTGTGCCGAATCACCTGGTCCGCAGCGCCGCGAATCAGGCTCGGGCTCACGGCCGCGAGCAAGCCCTTACGCTGTTCGATCTTCGCGCGCCAGATCAAACGCGAACCGGTTCCCTCGGGCTGGATGTCCAGTTGCGAGCCGATGACCATGCCGACGCCGATGCCCGATGCTTCGACGTTCATCGCCGCCCGCTCGTTGGGCGTGCACTCGCCGAGCTGGATTGTCGTCCGCATCGTGCCGCGCAGAAATGAGAAGCCGGGCTTGATGACACACTTCAGCGTCTGGTCGTCGACTTTCTCGGACGAGACCAAGTCGGGAATCGTGCTGGCCATCGCGTCCAGATCCGTGAGCAGGGCATAGACCTGCTCCGGCGGCGACGCGAAACTCTCTTCTCCACCAAACTCGTTGGCTGCGCTCAACGCTTGCACTCCCTTTGGTTCGCGGCACAGGAATCGACGATCAAGGTACCGGGCCGCCGCCTTGGAACATCTGGCCGACGGCGAAAATGAACTGCCCCAAGCCGGCCACGAAATTCTCCGGCAACACGATCTCGGCGTCGAGAGCCGTTTCGTTCACGCGAGCGGAAAGGCCGATCGGTTCGCTGGGCGGGAAGGCCGGCAGTTTCATTTCCGCACCGAACATACCCTCCATGAACGTGCCGATCATCTGCACCACACCCTGAGGGTCGGCGTAAGCCACCCATTGGCTGCCGGAAGGCAAGAGCGCCGTCGTCCTGGCAACGTCGGCGTCCGCATCGAGGCCGGCCGCTCCGGAACGGACGTGCTCGATTCCGCGCACGAGTTGTTCCTGGCTGTAGGCCGTGACCACGACCGTTTCGTTGGCTTTGGCGAAGATCATCCGTATTTTGCCTTCGCGGCCGAACAGCTTATCCATGAAGCCTTGTGCGATCGCATCTTCCGCCTCGCCGGCGGCCGCGCCCATCAGCGCCTCGAAGTCGGTGGTGACCTCAACGGCCTCGTGCTCGCCCACCTTGATGTCGGCCACCGTGTACAGCGGTTCCTCCGACTTGGGGCTCTTGACCGAGGCCTCCAGCACTTTGAACGATTCACGCATCTGCTTCACATAGTCGTCGGCGTTCTCGACGTGCTCGACCGAAAGCGACGTGGCATAGAGCGAATCACCAGGACGCAACATGCCCATCACGCCGCCGGTGAAACGTTTACCTTCCTGCATCTTGGCAGTCGCCTCGGCGTAACGCTTCTTGCCTTCTTCATCGAGGCCGTACATCTCGAGCCCCGTCTCGGTCATGCTGCTGATGATCTTCGCGATCTCGGGGCTGAAGTCGGCCGAGACGGCGCCATAAGCGAACACAAAGTCGCCCGCCGGAACGCCCGCGAGCAAACCCTCGGGCGGAAGCTTGACTTGCCTGGCCCACTGCGCGAGTTCACCATTCGGGACGAACAGTGCCCGAGCCGCGAGGTGCAGCGTGGCGTTGTCTTCGATCTTCAGGCCCACGGCCAGATGCGTGAGCTGTTTGTCGGCATCGGCGAGCAGCGTTTTGAAGCCGCCGAACATTTGCGCAACTCCGGCGAGTGCGCCTGGCGGAAGCTCGTCTTCCATCTCGGCTGCGTCGTCATCGCCTTCCTCGTCGTCCGAGTCGTCATCCTCATCATCGCCATCTTTGCCGTCGTCGCCTTTGATCGCCCCAGCATCGGCTTCAAGTTGCTCTTGATCGGGCAGTGCCGTGGCAATGGTCTGGAACAACTGCGTCTTGCCAGCCGGAGTGATCACGATCGAGAGTTGCTGTTCTGCCATCCACTCCTTGAGCGGCGCGACCGTGGCCACAATGCTCGTGTCGTCGGCAATCAACTTCTTCAGGGCCTCGGGGTGTTCGCTGTCCATGGCAATGACAGCGAACTTACCCTTCTCGCCGACGAGCATCGCCTGACCAAACACCGTGACTTCGGTAACGTCGGCGTCGGCATCACCTGGCGCAAGCGCCTTGATGAACTCGTTGTAGTCCGAGACGGGAACAAAACCGTACCAGGCGAGCGGCGCATCCTCGTCGTCCGAACTGGGCACCGCAGCGATCGCCAGGCCACCTGTGTCATCCATCCCTTCGCCGATGCCGACCATGCCTTTGACAAGTGTGAGCACGTCCGGCACGGGAAGCTGCATCTTGGCGGTGAGCGTGCCGATCTTGTCGTTCGCTTCCGTCAGGTTGGGAATCACCGCGAAACCGAGCGCGGAGTCGGGTATCTGCTCGAGCGGATTGGCCTGAGCCCAGAGCACCGTCGTGGTCAGCAGGCTGACGGCTGCCGTCGACACGAACGTCGCGATGCGGGTGATCATTTTTTGCTCCAAAGATATTCGCACACAAACCAAACCGGCGTGTGGCCTAAACATCACGGATGATTCCAGGAATTGTAGCTCTTTCGGGGTGGGGGAGCCAGCGCGCGGCGCGAAGCCGGAAATCTCTACCCGAGTGCGATTTTGCCGCAGCGAAATCTATTCACCGCGCAGAGCGACCTCGCTATAATCCCGCCCCGTCATATCTGGAACCTGGGCGGCCAGACTCGTGCCCCTTCTCAATTGCGCTGGCTGCTAGCGGAGCATCGAACTTGAACCCCGTGGTGGAAGACGCGTGCCTGCCTGCGCAGGAGGCGCAGCAGCCCTCCTGGCCTCGGCTTGCGCAGCCGACTGAGACTCTGCGCGAGCGGTGCGACCGCAGCGATCTGCGAATGATCGTGGGCGACGGCTGCGCGCACTCGATCATGGTTGGTCTCGGCGAAAGCTACCTGCCGGCCTTTGTCCTGGCGATGGGGATGGGCCAGGTCGCCGCCGGCCTGATCACCACGCTACCGCTGATGGCAGGCGCCGTGCTCCAACTTATTTCGCCGGCGGCCGTGCACTATTTCGCTTCGCACCGGCGGTGGGTTGTCACATGTGCCGCGGTGCAGGCAGTGAGCTTCGTGCCGCTAGCCGTGGCCGCATGGTATGGCTCGCTCCCGACGTGGGTCATGTTCGCGCTGGCAGCAGTCTACTGGGGTTCGGGCCTGGGGACGAGCACTTCCTGGAGCACCTGGGTAGGTTCTCTTGTGCCCGCGCGTATGCGAACGAGATTCTTCTCGCGCCGGACGCGGGTCAACCAGATTGCCACGCTGGCGGGCTTTCTGCTCGGAGGCTTCAGCCTGCAATGGGGAGCCACGCGCGGCATCGCGCTGTATGTATTTGCCACGTTGTTCGCGCTGGCGGCAGTCAGTCGAACGATCTCGGCCATCTGCCTGGCCCACCAGCGCGAGCCGGAGCCGATTCCCAACGGGCATCGCAGCGTCTCGATGCTCGAGTTCATTCGCAGCTTTCGCTCGAGCGGCGATGGCCGACTGCTTGTCTACCTGCTCAGCGTGCAGGCCGCCGCCCAGATTGCCGGGCCGTTCTTCGCGCCATACATGCTCCGCTCGCTGGGGATGTCGTACGTCACTTATGTGACACTGATCGCAATCTCGTTCGGGGCCAAGGCACTCGCGCTACCTGCCATCGGCGTGCTGGCCCGGCGTTACGGCACGCGGAAGCTGCTCTGGATTGGCGGGGTCGGGATCGTGCCAATCTCAGGACTGTGGCTGGTGAGCAATTCGTTCGCCTTCCTATGCGTCGTGCAAGTCTTGGCCGGCGTCACTTGGGCCGCCTATGAACTGGCAATGTTCCTGCTGTTCTTCGAGGCGATCAAACCCGAAGAACGAACCGGGATGCTCACAAACTTCAATTTCGCCCACTCCTTCGCCACGGCGGCGGGATCGCTCCTGGGTGGCGGACTGCTATGGGGACTCGGTAAGCAGGCCGAAACATACCTGCTGCTGTTTGCGCTGTCATCGCTGGCGAGGGCGTTGAGCCTGATCGTGCTCTGGCGCGTGCCTGCGGCGCCAAGTGCCGAGTTATTGCCGGCGGCGACCGAAAGCGTCCCCCTGCGGCCGGTGCCAAGTCGAGCGGCATAGCCGTATCGCAATCACAACCGCCGCATCGCCGCCACCGAGTCGCGGGCGAACCTCTTCTGCAGCATGCGCACCAGCGGATAACCCAGCCGGGCAAGTGGATGCCGGGGCCGTGAGAAGGCGAGTATCTCGTACGCGACCTCGTCGGTCGCCCGATCCCACTCGACCACGAATCGCTCTTCGCCGCACTCCGCATGATCGGGCAGCGTGCCATAGGCGAAGCCATATCTGGTAACAGGACCGCTGTCGTCGATGGTGTACACGATACGACATGCGTTGAGCCAATAGCAGCCGCAGAACCGAGCCACGACGGCAATTGTCTGCCCCACCTCGTGTCTCGTGTCGTGGGGAGTGGCCGCGAGCCAGCCGAGGTCGAACTGTTGCCATCGTCGGAGCGCTGCCCGCGCGGCGAAAAAAGTCGCATCGCCGCGCCCCAGGACGCCGCGCGTCCGATCGACGTCAAAGCCTTTAGGCGGCATCCCAGCGGTTGTGCCCACATGCTCGGAGGTGAACGGAAGCGTCTTCTGTTTCGCCAGAAACGCTTCAATCTGACTCGCGGTTGGTTTCCGAATGAAGATCATGGTTTCGCAGAATCGATCAGGTTGCGGCACGCCGCCTCGAAGTTAACCGTCAGGGCTTCCCGGTCCCAACCGTGACCGCGTGGTATTATTGACGTAGCGGCGGTGAAATTCTCCTGGTGATCGCGATTCCTCATGCTAGACCGCGAAGAGTACGTCGAGCAGGCCCACTTTTTCAAGACGCTCGCCGAGCGCAGCGCTCTGGGCACGTCGACGCAGGACCTGCTGGGCATGGTCCGCGAAGAGGTGCTCTCGACCACCAAGCTGCCGCACGCGATCGACTTTCTGACGGGTGAGTTGCGGTTGAACGGCGTGTTCCACACGGCGATGGCCAAGCTTCCGCACTACTTCACGCCGTTCCAGACGTTCGTTGTGTCCGAGGCGGAGAACGACCGGGGCCGTTTCGATTTGAACCTCGCCCTGTGGCTGCTCGCCCGCGAAGCCGACTATCGGGCGCGCGGCGCATCGACACAGGGTATTTTCATCTACGAGTTCGAATCCCTCGCGCGCAACCGACTGGGCTACGACAAAGGGTTGAGCGCGATTGCCGGCGACCCGATCTTCAACGAGGCCTGGCGGCAATGGATCCAAGTTGTCCGCCGACAGGTGGGGCTAGTGGATTTCGCCGATCTGATTTATGTGCGAAGCGAGCACTATCGGCGCCGTCGTCCGCCGGCGGACGAGCACGCACCTCGCGGCGAGGACTTTCCGGTGCTGTTTGGCGAAGGCGAAGGCCGCATTGCGCTGGCCAATCGAGGCAAGGATCCGCTGCTGCTCTTTGGCGCGCTACACCGACATTTGGGCTATCCAGAGGTCCCGCGGCCCGCGAAGGCGGATGAATCGATGCAAACGATTCCGCTTCTCGTGCGTCGGGTTGAAAAGCTGGAAGCTCGGCTCAAGTTGGCTGAGGACGAACTCAAAGGGGGCATTGATCTCTCGCAGTACTATGTCGCTCCCCAGCCTCCAAACCGCCCAAAAATGCCGGAATAGTCCGGGGATTCCGCGTGGGTTTCGAGGTCTCCAATGTCTTACGAGTTCGACACCTGCCGTGCTTGCCGCTTCGCGCAGCGGGTGGTACATTTAGAGCAGGTGTAATGGTAAACCGAGCTTCCATGCTGTAGCACAGGCGAGCGGTGAACCTCGAGCTCCCAAGTTGCTGGGCGTCTGAGCGCTTTGCATTAGCAGCACTCCGACGCCCGCTTCCGAGTCCTCTCATTCCTTTGCGGGCGCATTCGCCTGTGGGCTGTGGTGTTCCTGTGCGCCGGCCCGATTCCACGCGATCAGCTTCCTCCAGTGGTTTTCCGCCTGCCATTTGTTCGCGCACTCGCCAGATACGAGCATAAGCCTGCGAGTGCTTTGCCAGCCAACAACCCTAGCGACCTAGCCAGCAAACCTAACCAACCAACCATCATCCCTGCCGAGTCATCGCCGCCAGCGCGGTCCACGCATGCGGCGGCGGGACTCACGTGAGAGGAACACCAGCATCCCCATGGCCACTACGACTCGAAGCAAGCCCCTCGTCGAGCTTGAAGCAGCAACCGTTCGATTCTGCGGTGACTCTGGCGACGGCATGCAGTTGGCCGGCACCCAGCTTACCAATACCTCCGCGTTAGCTGGCAACGACATCGCGACGTTTCCTGACTTTCCGGCAGAGATCCGCGCTCCGCGCGGCACGAAGGCCGGTGTCAGCGGTTTTCAGATCCGCTTTGCCAACAGCGAGATTTTCACCCCAGGCGATTCGGTTGACGCCCTGGTGGCGATGAACCCCGCAGCCCTGGTGACGAACCTCGTCGACCTGGTGCCCGGCGGCATCCTGATCGTCAACAAAGATGCTTTCGACGAAAAAGGGATGGCCCAGGCTGGCTACGTAACCGATCCGCTGGAAGACGGCAGCCTCGATGGCTACCAGCTTTTTCCCGTCGAGATGACCAAGCTCACCCGGCTGGCGGTCGAAGGACTGGGGCTCGGCACCAAGGAAAGCGATCGCTGCCGCAACTTCTATGCGATGGGACTCGTCTTCTGGCTGTACGATCGCTCCCTCGAGCCGACGCATCGCTACATCGACGCCAAATTCGGCAAGATGCCGGCCGTGGCCGAAGCCAACCGCCGTGCTTTGCACGCGGGCTACAACTACGGCGAAACCACTGATGCGATGGCCAGCCAGTACAAAGTCGAGAAGGCTGACCTCGAGCCGGGGCTGTACCGCAATATCACCGGCAACCAGGCGCTCGCCTGGGGCCTGGTGGCCGCTGCCCAGCGCAGCGGCTGCGAGCTGTTTCTCGGCAGCTATCCAATCACTCCCGCCAGCGACATCCTCCACGAGTTGGTGCGACACAAGGCGTTCGGCGTCCGCACGTTCCAGGCCGAGGACGAGATCGCGGCAGTCACCTCGGCCATCGGGGCGGCATTTGGCGGCGCGATGGGCGTGACGACTTCCAGCGGACCCGGCATCGCGCTCAAGGGCGAAGCGATCGGCCTGGCCGTCATGACCGAATTGCCGTTGATCGTGATCAACGTCCAGCGCGGCGGTCCCAGCACAGGACTGCCGACGAAGACCGAACAGGCGGACCTGCTGCAAGCAATGTTCGGCCGCAACGGCGAGTGTCCGCTGCCGGTGGTCGCGGCCAACAGCCCGGCGGATTGCTTTTACGCGGCGTTCGATGCCTGGCGCATCGCCGTAAAGCACATGACGCCGGTCATGTTGCTCACCGATGGCTACATCGCCAACGGCGCGGAACCGTGGAAAGTGCCGGATGTCGACGCGCTGCCGCGATTCGAAGTGAAGCATCCGGAGGCAAACGGCGATGGACCGTTCCGACCCTACGCACGCGACGAATGGCTGGCCAGGCCGTGGGCAGTTCCCGGCACGCCCGGCCTGATGCATCGCATCGGCGGCCTGGAAAAACAGGACATCACCGGCAACGTGAACTACGAGCCGGGCAATCACGAACACATGGTTAACTTGCGGGCTCGAAAGGTCGCACTCGTGGCCGACGACATTCCGCTGCAGGAAGTCGATGGCCCGGCGAGCGGCAAGCTGCTCGTCATCAGTTGGGGCGGAACTTACGGCGCCTGCCGGACCGGGGTCCGACAAGCGCGTAAACGAGGCGGCGACGTGGCACACACGCATTTGCGATTCTTGAATCCGTTTCCCAAAAATCTGGGCGAAATCATTCGGAGCTACGACAAGGTGCTCGTGCCCGAACTGAACCGCGGGCAACTGCGAATGCTGCTCCGGGCCGAGTTCCTGGTCGACGCAATCGGCCTGAACAAGATTCAAGGCAAACCGTTCGCCGTGCGCGAGGTCCTCGAGAAGATCGAACAAGTATTGCAAAGCTAGTCCGCGTCATCCTTTGACAGAAGCCTTCGGAACGATCCGTCAACCATCAACGCCCACGGGCATTTGAGAGATCAATGAGCACCGAGACAGCGCTTCCCGTTCTGACCCCCGGAGATTTTGCCAGCGACCAGGAAGTGCGCTGGTGTCCGGGCTGCGGCGATTATTCCATCTTGGCCCAGATGAAAAAAGTACTTCCCGAGATCGGCGTGGCGCCGGAGAACACGGTCTTCGTGTCAGGCATCGGCTGCTCGAGCCGCTTTCCCTACTATGTCAACACGTATGGCATTCACTCAATTCATGGACGCGCCCCGGCCGTGGCTTCGGGCCTCAAGATCGCGCGGCCCGAACTTTCCGTATGGGTCATCACGGGGGATGGCGACGCGCTCTCGATCGGCGGCAATCACCTGATGCACTGCATCCGGCGAAACCTGAACATCAACATCATCCTGTTCAACAATCGGATTTACGGGCTGACCAAGGGGCAATACTCGCCCACTTCACTGCTCGGCCAGGTGACCAAGAGCACGCCCGGTGGCGCGATCGACAATCCGCTGCATCCGCTCTCCGTGGCAATCGGCTGTGAAGCCACCTTCGTGGCCCGCTCGATCGACGTCAACATCAAGCACCTGTCGGCCACGCTCAAGCGCGCGGCGCAGCATGTGGGCACGTCGTTCGTCGAGGTCTACCAGAACTGCAACGTATTCAATGACGGCGCGTTCGAATACGCCACCGGCCGCGACGTCAAAGCCGACCGCACGCTGGAACTGGAGCACGGCAAGCCGCTGATTTTCGGCAAGAACCGCGACAAGGGCATTCGCCTGAATGGCATGACGCCCGAGGTGGTGGAGTTGGGCAAAGGCATCAGCGACGACGACCTGTTATTCCACGACGAGCGAGCACCAGAGCCAACGCTGGCCTACCTGCTCAGCCGGATGTCGTATCCCGAGTTCCCGGAGCCGATCGGCGTGTTCCGCGACATCGACAAGCCGCGATACGAGGAAGTACTCAGCTCGCAGATCGACGCCGCGAAGCAACGCAGCAAAGGCGATCTCAAAACGCTCTTCGAAAGCGGCGAAACCTGGACCGTGAGCTGACGCGATCCTGCGAACCCGATAAATCACCAAGACCCGAGCAGACAAGTACTGCTCGGGTCCTGATGTTTGTGAACGCCAAGAGTGCCGGTCGCCCACTTTGAACGGCACATCGCGACGTGCTTGAGTTGGTTGTCAGATGCCCGTCGTCTAGTACCGCAAGATCAGGTCGGCCGTGATGCGGTTGTCGATGATATCTCGACGTGCGGTCAGTGGCACTTCCCAGCACACGCCTGCTTCGATCGACGCGCGGGGTTTCCATTTCAGGCCGAAAGCGCCGGTCACGATGTTCGTGCCCGCGACGTCGTCGGAGCCAAAGTTCCACAGATCGAGACCGCCAAACGTGGGACCGCCCTGAACGTCCGTCATCCAGTGGTACCAGTTGAATTCCAGCAGCCCGTAGATCGGCCGATTCGCCAACTTGCGATCGAGGTGCAGCGACCAGTAGAACTGCTGGTTCAAGTCATTCGGGTCCGCAGGCAAGCGAAAGCCGGCTGCCGAAACGACGTGCGAGAGTTCCCCAAGTTGCTTGCCCCCGGTGAGAAACATGTCGAACTGCGAAGTGCCGCTGCTGCCTTGCAAATTGGCATAGGAACCCGTCGGCATCTCCACCCGCACGCCGGCCGAGAGCAGTTCCTGCCGAGCGGCGTTCGCGTAGAAGTTGTACTTCAGGCCCAGCGCGACGTTCGCCCAGCCTTCGAGCGGTGGCGAATCATCACCAGCAAAGACGTAGCCGTCCTTGGTGGCAATCACCGAGAGTCGTTCGGTCAATGCAGCACGCAATTGGGTCGCCAGCACCTGCACCGGACCGCCGCCCAGTACGGCGCCCGGAACCTGGTGGTTAAGGAAGATCACCCGCGCTTCGGTCAAGTTACGCGGATCTTCGAAGTACACCGGGTTCGTCATCGGGCTGATGAATTCGTCGAACCGACAATCGCTGGGCACGAAGATTCCGAACAAGCGATCTTTGTCGCAGCAGCCACAATAGAAGTCGCATTCGCAGAACCCGTCGGTGGGGATACAGCAGCAACCATCGTTGCCAACGGCGGCCGGTGTGCTGTTGACATCGGGGGGCATCGAATCCTGAGCGGCGGCGGCCGGAAGGACAGCAACCGACAGAACGGCTAAAACGAGCGAGATTGTGGCTCGCATGGGACGAACTCCGGGAGTGTTGGGGGGGACTGGCAGGTGGCAGCTAAGCCGCCACAATAAGGTGGGGGTGCGAGCAATCCGGCACGCGCGGTGTAACGTCTTTGCCCCTTTGACTCGAGCGCTGCTTGAGTGCGTTCTAGCCGCTACTAGAAAATACAAATTCGAGAAACGCACGCCCTGCACTTGAGAATCGCATGCCGCGCTCGTTACAGCTTGCCAAGCATTGATGCGATTTGCTTGTTTCCGAACCACGGCCGGAATGTTTGTGACAACAATCGCCGAACGATGAGCGAGAACGCCCATCCTAGATGTGGAGGTCTGCCTGCTTGTGACGCCTATCTATTCAGCCCTGCTCGTTTCACTGTGTGCGTGCTTGACGACCGCTGCCACACCCCCGCCACCCAACATTGTGATCATCCTGGCCGATGATTTGGGCTACGGCGACGTGCAGTGCTACAACCCCACGCGCGGCAAGATTCCCACTCCGCGAATCGATCGCCTGGCTGCGGAAGGGATGCGATTTACGGATGCCCATTCCAGTTCCGCAGCGTGCTCGCCTTCACGCTACACGCTGCTCACGGGGCGCTATCACTGGCGTACGCGGCTACAGTCGGGCATTGTGGAATACCTCGAGCGCCCGTTGATCGCACCGGAAACTCCAACGATCGCTGCGGTGCTGAAAACTGCCGGCTATCACACGGCCTGCGTCGGCAAATGGCATCTAGGCTGGAATTGGCAGATTCCACAAGCGGAACGAACCCTGTTCGCTCCGCGCCGCGGTCAGGTACCGCCCGTCAGCGACATACATCGCACGGCGTGGCGGGAGCGATTCTCAAAACCGATCGCGGGAGGCCCCACGACGCGCGGCTTCGATACGTACTTCGGTACGGACGTTCCGAACTGGCCGCCCTACTGCTTCATCGACCAGGACCGCACGGTGGGCGTTCCGACCGAGTTCTTGCCCGCGGCGTTGCTGACCGATCATTTGGCCAGCCTGCCAGGCCCCGCGCTCGCGAACTGGAAGCTTGAGGACGTGCTGCCCACGCTCGCTACTCGTGCCTGCGAGTACATTGAGCGGCGTGCCAAGGAACAGCAGCCGTTCTTTCTCTACCTGCCACTGACTTCGCCGCACACGCCGCTGGCGCCGAACGAACCCTGGCGCGGCAAGAGCGGGCTCGACAGCAGAGTGGCCGATTTGGTCATGGAAACTGATGCGGTTGTCGGAAAGGTCCTCGATGCTCTCGAAAGATCCGGCACCGCAAAGAACACACTGGTCGTGTTCACCAGCGACAACGGCTTCGCGGCCTATGTCGGAGCCGATCATCTGGAAGCTCGCGGACACTATCCCAGCGGTCCGCTACGAGGCTACAAGCGCGACGCCTGGGAGGGTGGTCACCGTCTGCCGTTCATGGTGCGCTGGCCGGATGTCGTTGCTCCCGGCACACAGTGCGACCAACTGGTTCATCAGGCCGATCTGATGCTGACGTTGAGCGAGGCCGCCGGTGGATCAAGGCCGGCAGCAGCTGACGGTTACACGTTGATGCCCTTATTGCGAGGCGACGACCAGCCGATTCGCGCGAACGCCGTTAGCCAGAGCTCGACCGGCCAATTCGCGCTGCGACGCGGCGCGTGGAAGTTGATCTTCGCTCCCGATGCCACGAAGCCGGACGGCCCGCCAGGCCAGCTCTATAACTTGCGGGACGACCTCGGGGAAACACGCAATCTTTACGTCGCGAATCCAAACATCGTCGGCGAAATGACGGCCCTGCTTGAAGACTTGATTGCACGCGGGCGCAGTACGCCGGGAGAGCCGCTTGCCAACGACGTTCCCGTGAACTGGCGGCGTTTTACGCAGCCGAAGGCGAACTAGCTTCGCCCGCTCGCCTTGCCGGCCAGGAATCTTCTGACAGTTGCTTGGGGGCAGTCGCCATGGGTAAGATCGAGGCCAAGTTGGACGCCACCTTGGAACGAACTTGGAATTGTCGCATTCGGTCCACGCGATGAACTCGACCGCGCCACTTCGCCGCCTGGACTTGGAAGCCTTGATTGGCGGCGCGTTGGTGCTGATGCTCGTCATCGCCGCAACCGTCCTGGCCGCGCACAACCTGGGCGAAATGCTGACCCGCAATACAGTGCGATTGTCGCTGGCCTGGTACGCGGCCGCACTCATCATGATGCTACGCCTTCAGCGAGGTGAGTGGACCGCCGCGACGCCGCAGGGGCGACTGGCCCGCTGGTGCTGGACCTGGGCCGTGGTGGTATTTCTGGTGCACCTGGCGATGGCCTTCCACTTCTATCACGGCTGGTCGCATGCCGATGCCTTCGAACGCACCCGACAGGTGAGCGGCACCGGCGAAGGCATCTACACGTCATATCTGTTCACGCTGCTGTGGGTCGCCGATGCGGCCTGGTGGTGGATTCGACCTGCCGCTTATGCCGCGCGCTCGCCGTGGATCGATCGCTTGCTGCACGCCTTCATGCTGTTCATCGTGTTCAATGGCATGGTCGTCTACGAGCAGGGCTTCATTCGGTACGCGGGACTCGTGATGTTTGCCGCGTTTACCGTGGCCTGGTACATCGCGCGTGGACCGGTGAGGCTGCGGACCGCATGAACGACGCCTCGTCGACCGCGATGTTGCGCCAAGGCTGGCCGCAGCGGCTGCCACTCTACTACGGCTGGATCAACGTGCTCGTGGCTTCGGCCGCGATGACGGCCACGCTTCCCGGACGCACGCACGGACTCGGACTCATTGCCGAAGCGATGCTGGCCGAACTACCGATCGGGCATGTCCTGTTCGCGCGAATCAACCTGGTGGGGTCATTGGTCGGCGCACTGTTCGCCTTGCCCGCCGGACGCATGATCGACCGGATTGGCGTGCGTGCCACGCTCGTGACCGTGCTCGTGGCGCTCGGCGTCTCGGTACTGGCAATGAGCCGAGCCAGCGGAGCGGCGTCGCTCTTGCTGACGCTCGCCCTGGTACGAGGATTCGGCCAAAGCGCGCTCTCGGTCGTTAGCATGGCGGCCATCGGCAAGTGGTTCAGCCGCCGCCTGGGCATGGCGATGGGCGTGTTTGCCGTGCTACTCACGTTCGGCTTCATCGCCAGCGTGCTTGCGCTGGGGGCGGCCGTCGAGCAATACGGTTGGCGCACCGCCTGGGAAGCTGTGGGCTATGCACTCTTGGCGTTCGTGCCAATCGCCTGGCTGCTCACGCGTGACACACCGGAGGCCTGCGGCCTGCTCCCCGACTTGACGGCCAATGGCGCAGAGGATGCTCCTACGGAACCCAGTTTCACGCTGCGGGCCGCCCTCGCTACGCCGGCATTCTGGGTCGTGGTGCTCGGCGGTGGTGCATTCAACCTGGTCTGGTCGGGCGTGACGCTGTTCAACGAGTCGATGCTCCTCGAACGCGGTCTGCCACGGTCCTCGGCGGTTGAGATCATGGCCGTGCTTACCGGTATGGGACTGGTGGCGAATCTCGCCTGCGGAGCCTTCGCCACGCGCACGCTGGTCGTGAAACTGCTGGCGGTCGGAATGGCCCTGCTCGCGGCGGCGCTATTCGTCTTTCCTTCGATCGAAACAGTCCGCGGGGCGCAACTCTATGCGGCCTTGATGGGCTTGAGTGGCGGAATCGTCACCGTGGTGTTCTTTGCCGCCTGGGGACATTTGTTCGGCCGCGAACATCTGGGACGCATTCAAGGCGCCGCGCAGTTGGCTACCGTTCTGGCATCCGCTATCGGACCACTCGTGCTGGCCGAAAGCCGGGCAGTCACGGGTTCCTACGGCCCTGTCGTGGTGGCACTGGCTGCAATCGCGGGCGTACTTGCCGCGGCGGCGCTGTTCGTTCCGCTGCCACGGCGTTAAGACCGACAACGGCGTTCATTCCCGCCGTATCCCCCCTGCCCCGGCGCGGATATACTTCCAGTGTACGATCGTCTTCCCCGACTTCATCCCCTGTCGCGGCTTGCTGCGACCGCCAAGCGCATCATGAGCATTGCCTCCCCGAGCGGCGCCACCTTCGAGTTGGCCCCGTATAAGTCCCTGGATAACGAAACCCTCCAAGCCCGGATCAATCTGGTCCGTTCGCAGATGGGTTCGTCGCTGATGATACTGGGGCACCACTACCAGCAGGACGAAGTCATCGCCCTCAGCGATCTGCGCGGAGACAGCTATCAGCTCAGCAAGATGGCGGCCGAAAGCGGCGACTGCCGGGCGATCGCTTTCTGCGGCGTGCACTTCATGGCCGAGACGGCCGACATCCTGGTCAACCAGCCGGCGAAGCTCGCCGAGCGCGGAGGCCAGCGCGTGACGGTGATCCTGCCCGACATGGCTGCCGGCTGCTCGATGGCCGACATGGCCGCGATCGAACAGGTCGAAGGCGCGTGGGAAGAGCTGGGCGAAGTGATCGACACGAGCGATATTACGCCCGTCACGTACATCAACTCCGCTGCCAGCCTGAAGGCTTTCTGCGGCAAGCATGGCGGTATCGTCTGCACTTCGAGCAACGCCCGGGCCGTGCTCGAATGGTCGTTCAAGCGGACCAGCCGCGTGCTGTTCTTTCCCGACCAGCACCTGGGCCGCAACACGGCCAAGGCGATGGGCATTCCGCTCGATGCGATGCCGGTCTGGGATCCGATCAAGGACGAACTCGGCGGCAACACCCCCGACGCTCTCAAAAGTAGCAAGGTGCTCCTCTGGCGCGGGCACTGTAGCGTGCACCAGATGTTCACCGCGGCGCACGTAGCAATGTTTCGTGAGAAGTACCCCGGCATCAAGATCCTGGTGCACCCGGAATGCCCAATGGATGTGGTCGACATAGCCGACATCTCGGGCTCGACCGGCAAGATCATTCGCGAGGTGGAACAAGCTCCGCCGGGCACGAAATGGGCCATCGGCACCGAGCTGCACCTGGTGAACCGGCTCAAGCAGGAACATCCCGAGCAGGAGATTCACTTCCTCTCGCCGGTGGTCTGCATGTGCGCGACGATGTACCGGATCGATCTGGCGCACCTGTGCTGGAGCCTCGAAAACCTGGCCGCCGGCACGCCGGTGAACGTGATTAAGGTTGACGAGGATGTGGCCAAGTGGTCACTTGTGGCGCTGGAGCGGATGCTGGCGGTGAAGTGAGTGAGCGAAACCTGACCCCTGGTACCTTTTCTCGCATTAGGTTCGATCTGGCAAACGGCATTTGCTAAGGTGGACGATATGGTTGCCACCCCACGAACCTGGTCTCGCTCTCTCCTACGTATGCTTTCCCTGCTGGCGAGATGCGTGGTTAGCGCCTGCCTGTTTTTCCTGGGCCTGCTCACTACCTGGTCGACCATCAAGCTGGTGACAGGGCTGACTCCGTATCCACCAGGAACGGAGCTCCACTGGCAGACGCCGGCCTTGGGAGTCCTGTGGGCGGCCGGGTGCTTCGCTTCGTCAGCAGCTTTTGCCTATATTGGCGTGAGCACCTGGTGGCCGGACCTGACGCCGCGGGGCCGCGTGCAGAGGTCGCAAACTTCGGGATCGAAAGCGCAACCATGAGCAGCGAAATTTCGCGCGGCAAGTGGTTTCTTGCCTGGGCGGGGATCGTATTCGGGCTGGTCGTCGCCTCGTTGACGGGGACAATCCTCGTTCTGGACGGCAAAGTCTTCCCGACGCTGGGCATGCTCGCCTTTTCGCTCGCACTCGTGATCGATCGGGCGATGTATCTGCGCGGCGCGTTCACAGCCCGCCAGCAGCTTCCAATCTGGAACCGCATCTGGTTTGGAGCGAATCTGCTCCTGGCGGGTAGCGTGATGTTTAATCTGTTCTGGCAAAACGAGGTGAATCGCACCGCGGTCTTGGCAGGTGTGGTTGCAATCGTGCTCTCGATGGGGATGCTGCTGCTCGCCATTCTCATGTCAGGCGCATCCTGGAGCGGCGAAGCTGGGCCGAGGCGGTCGCTCGGACAACCGCGGGTCGATTGACCTGCGTCGCTCAATCGAGGAGCCCCCCGGCAAAGCCAGGGGCTGAATGGACAGCAGCGTCGCGTGGTAGCCCCCGGCTTTGCCGGGGGGGGTCTTCAGCGGGTTCGTCGCCGGTGCACGTATTTCAGTGCCAATCGATTACCGATCCTCATCCTTCGTCAGCTCGAACGTATCGAACAGCAACCCGTCGATGTCGTAGGCCTTGAATACGATCGTCCGGTCGTGGATCGCGGCGTAGCAGTAGTGAAACGCCCGCTGGAAGTGCAGGTTGAACCAGGTGCGTTGCGGGGCCGCGTCTTCGAGTCCGCCACCGCCCCCGCCGCTGGTCAGGTAGCGCACGCCACGCTTCTGGTTGATCGCCATTTCAAAGATCGGCCACGTCCGCTCGTAATAGTGAATGTGCCCGTTGAAGGCGATATCCACGCCGTGCTTCTCATACAGCGGGATCAACTGCTGGGCGTTCGTGTCCCCATAGGTGAACGTCTTTTCCTTTGCCCCGCGCTCGTGATCGCCGTAGTCGTTCTCCTCGGAGCTGTAGCACGGATGGTGATGGCAGGTGAACTTCCACACGGCCTTGGAAGCCGCCAGTTCCTTCTCCAGCCATTGGTACTGCTCCGAGCCGGGCTTCAGATCCTTGTTGCTGTCGATCATGAAGAACTGGGCGTTGCCATACGCGAACGTGTAGTAGTACTCCGGCTTGGGCAGCGCGAAATAATCGTAGTACCAGTGCGAATCTTTCTCGTGATTGCCAATCACCGGAAAGGTCGGAATGTGCGACATCAACCGCGAGCAAGGCTCGAACAGATCCTTTACCCATTGGTGCTTGGCGAACCCGTCGTCCACGACGTCGCCGCAATGCAGCAGGAAGTCCGGCCGGCGGGAATACGCCCCGTCGGCGCATTTGCGCGTCACCTCGGGGTTGCGCTGCGTGTCGCCAATCACGGCGAAGGCCCAGGCCCGATCGGTAGCTGGCGCGGTCTGAAATGAGCACAAAAACCCGCGCACTTCGCCGCCGTTTTCGTCCGTGCAGGTCACGCGATAGAAGTACCGCGTGCCGGTCTTCAGCCCTGAGAGCTTGACCGTGCTGATAAGTTGGCTCCCCTCGGTCTCTGCGTGCTGCTCGAGCGGCTGTACCTCGGCATAGTCCACACGCATCTTGGCCGGCTTCGACGTTTCGCACATCACCGTGATTGAATCCTGCGTGGCGAACTGCAGGTACGGCTGCACTACGAACACCAGCGAGTTCTCGGGCGTCGCCCGCCAGGCGACGAGTTTCTCGCCCTTGTCTGCCGCCTTGGCGATCTCTTCCGCGGCAAGGGCCCGGCCATAGGCCTTCAGTTCAAACAGCGCCCCTTCCATCCGGTCCATGCTGCCGCGGTCAATCCGAGCGCCGACGACGTAGGGTGCTTCCTGCGGGTAAACGATGTCGCCGGATACGTCGTGCGATTCGGCCTCTTGCTGCCCGTTCACGAACAAGCGCATCGCGGCGCCGTCGTACGTGGCCACAACATAATACCAGCGGCCACGCTCGATCGTGGTCGTACTGCGGACATAGGCCATCCGCGGCTTGCCGTCGGCACCGGTGGCGGAGAGCGCGAATGCGAACGCATCGCGACCGAAGCCAAGCGTCCAACCGCGACCGCCGTCGGTGCGGTTCCAGTAGCTGACGATCGACCCGCGCTCCATGGTGTCGTCGAGCCGGATCCAGGTCGCGACTGACATCTCGCGCTTGGGCAGCAGATTGCGGGCTTCCTCGACATTGGCGGCCAGCGACAAGTGCTCCTGGCCGGTGAACAGCAGCGCCTCGGTCGGCCCGGCGAGCATGAATCGAGGACTGCCGTGAACCTGGGCCAGGGCGGCGTGCGACTTATCCTGCCAGACCCTGTTCTGGATCTCGTGCGTGCCAGCCGCAAAGTGATAGAGCAAATCCTGCTCGTGATGATCGGGATGCAACAGGGCCGCACCGGACAGCAGTAGGGTGGTCGAGACGACGAACGAGATCATGCAGATAACTCCGCGGGCGGGGCTGGGGCGAGGCGGAACGTTAATGGGGAGACTCCACCAGCAAAACCGCTATCCGCCGTGGCGTCAAGCGGCACCGCGGCAATTGGGGCGAAGTCGGAACGAGCGTCGGTAAATGTGCGCGGATTAGCCCGCCACGATGCCCGGAGAGTCCCTGGGAACGCCTCTGCGAGCCCGCTTCCCCAAGGGCCGATTAGACATTGCTCCACGGAACGGCGAGAATGAATGGCAGTGTTTCGCTCGAACGACTTTCGATTCAGAAAGGAATCCGATCATGGGCGACAAGGGCGGTAAGAAAGACAAGGACAAGAGCAAGAAGCAGAAGGCTCAGAAGCAGGAGCAGGCCAAAGGCAAGAAGCCGGGCAAATGACGCTTGTCGCGTTCGCGGAGCCGTGAGCATGTTCGCTTGCCTGACTCCGCGGACGCGCCTGCCAGTTTGGCCATGATCGCTCGCTCCCCCGGCTCGCTCGTTCCATGCAAGTCCCCCATCGGCTGCTCACGCCCAGTGCACTGCGGGCGATCGTCGCGGAATTCGTCACGCGCGACGGCACGGACCATTCGGCGATCGAACCCCGCATCGAAAGCGTGCTGCGCCAGCTCGATTCGGGCGCCGTGGTGCTGTATTTCGACGATGACACGGCAAGCTGCAGCATCGTGCGGGCTGAGGTGTGACAATTATTCTTGATGTTTCGCCCCGCCAGCCCCCGGCTCCGCCGGGGGGCTCTTTCGTTGACGATCCTATACGTTCTTCACAAGACTGCTTTAAACCATTGCCACTCGAAGCCATCCTGTAATTCAGGGCTCGGAGCGAACTCCAGGTGCACGATTCTGCGATGCAGCGTGTTGTCGTCATGCGGCGCGCTGCTGGAGTGTGAAATCAGCGGTCGCATCGCCAGCACATCACCGGCCGCGCAATGCAGTTCGACCGGCGCAGCTTGCGACTCGCGCTCCAGAACGTGTGAACCGGGTATTACGGACAGTGGGCCGTTCGCGGGCGTCATTGGATCGAGATGGATCCTGAGCGTGAGCATCGATTCAAGCAGCCATTGCGGGGCCTCGACATGTGGAATGCCAGCCTTGGTAGTCGGGCGCAGGAAGTACGCACTCGGAAGCGCATTCTCCTTCACCGCGATTGTCTTATCCCGGTGCCAAGGGAGCGACCAGCTGCGCTCGGGTGGCTTGTCGAAGAATAGAGCGCGGACGAGACCCACCTGCGGCCCAAGCGTCGTGACAAGCAGTTCACGCAGGGCCGGCCGCCTGGGCAGGTCGCATACTTCCGGCCAGAGCGAAATCAGATCGCGTGAGCCATACATTTTGCCGCGACTCCGCAGCACCGCGGGTCGGTCGCTCGCGAGCGCCACAATTAGCTCCCTGGCAATGGCGTGCAGCTCTTCCTCAGGGAAGATAACTGGCACCATCACGTAGCCGTCCCGATCAAGACAGCGGCCTGGCTGCTCGCTGAAGTCACAATGCATCTTACTTTCGGTGGACATCTCGTCTTAGTAGATAAGGAAGCCTCCCGATCGTCCAGCCGCCGAATGGTAATTGCGCGGTTGTAACTAGCACCTCGCAGATCAGGGGTATGTATAATCTTGAAACGAGAAGATTGATTACGTTTGAGACTGGTGACATCGTGAAACTGCCCCACCTTTCGCGTGACACGGTTCCGACGGCTAGCTTAGTGCTACTTGCCTTGGCGATCTTGGCCGCATCGGGATGCAGTTCTTCCTCGACTTCCACCGCGACGACACCAGCCAAACAAGATGCGATCGAGCTCGCGAAACGGGGCAAGAGGCTGTGCGAACAGCAGCAATATGCCAAGGCAATTGTCTGCCTCGCACAAGCCGCCGCAGCCAATCCAGGCGACCACGGCCAAGGCTACGACTTCGCTGCCAGTGACTTCACCCTCGACGCAGGGGCCCTGAAGCATGGGGAGCGGCAACTCAGACAAATGCTCGCAGATCGCCCGGTCATGGCACAGGCTCTAAAACCTGGAGATGAGCCCTGGGATTGGACCGTTCGCAAGTTCGCCGGCGAAGATACCGGCAAGCTCATCAATTGGGATGCCAAGGATCCCTCGCCGCGGGAAAGCGATGCGAACCCCAGTCGCATGGATGCGTGGCTTCAGCTACGCGAACGCCGAAACGATCGCAGCCTTGATTACGAATGCGACGCACTTTGGTCCGAACTCGTGTTCGAGCTGAATTCGCTTGCCATCAATATGGACCACACCGATCGTCTCGGACGGGCCTGGTTTCCGGATGAGCAGCTTGCGGCGGAGGAGTTCGACGAGGACCAATCCATCCTCGCGCTGATGGCCGCCGAGGAGCGTGCCATCGAACGAGCGCGAGCATTCTATCTGGAGGTCTACGCCCCGCGGCGATTGAAACAGGGCGCGAAGCACCTCTGGCCGGATGAGTGGCATTGCTTCCGATATTTTTCAACGTCGCAAGCTCGCGAGACAGCGTGGAGGAATGATCCCCGCTGGTCGATTTCGGCCAACAACTTCAAGATCTGGACGACATTCCCGCTCAGTCAAAAAGATCCAGTGAGAGCCTGGGCACGCCTGCAGCAGCTGCTAGCCTGCGAACAGCAGTTGACTGTCGATCAACGAGTCCGACTACACAGCCGCCTGGCGGTCATTTATATCGCTGAGGGAGACCTCGCGTCGGCAGCAGTCGAGTTGAATGTCGCCGAACGTTTGTGGCCCGGGTCGAAAATTGTGCGAGGCTTGCGGTCGCATGTTTCCGGCGCGGAGGTACGTCCCCAGCTAGTGGATCCGTGCGAGTATGCGGAACGGGCGCAAGCCAGATTCGAGCGAAAAGATGTCGCAGGCGCAGTCAAGGACGTTCTCAAAGCCATTGAGCTCAGTCCGGGAGACATGGGCTCGAAGTATGATTTGATGACCGATTCGGAGCTAACGATCGATTCGATCCATCACGGAGAGGCGCAAGTCCGCGCAATGCTGCACGATCGTCCGGGGATGGGAGAGTTCATCGCACAGGGCGACAACCTCTGGAACTGGGCCGTACGCCGCTTCGCCGGCGAAGAAACAGGGCAGCGAATCGAATGGGTGGCGCGCGATCCGGCTCCGTCGGACAGCCGTTCCACGCCAGCGAGGAGTGACGGCGGAGCATTTATCCAGGTGCGCAATCTCGAGAACCAGGAACGATTGAGCGCGGCAGAAAAATTCAATCGCTATTGGGCATTAGTCGCATTCGAATTCTACAATCTAAGTCACGGCGCGAGCGACGCGCGGGCCCTCTACACAAGGACGCAGGAACTCGCTCGCGACGAGTTCGTTGTTGCAGCCCTGGAACAAGAGCAGACTGCGTTGCAATGCAGCCGGATGTTCTTCTTGAAAGGGTTTCTGCCATACGCTCAGGCCAAACATCTGGCAATCGATCCGGCCTGCTGGCATTGCTTCGAGTTTCTGTCTGAAGACAGCGAGATTCGATTGCAGTACTTTCGTTCGCTCCCCCGGTGGCTGTACTATGCAAACTTCTACGACCAGCTCACGGCGCAGGCGAGACGCGGTTAATTGAAGCCAGCGCGAAAGCGTCTGGAAAGATCGCGTTCTGCGGCTGTTCCATCTTCCCCCGCTTTTGGCTAGAATTATTTTGCTTGGTTCGAAGGCGCCCCCAGCACCCTCGCATGCCCACGTCGCCCCCCAGCGAGTTTGGGAATTCCTATCGCAATCGCAGCCGTCGTCAGACGAGGAGATCGATCATGGCAGGGTGTGGATCGTTCCGTGAGAGTCGAGGGGCAGAAGGCAACCGTTTCCGACGCGTCGCAATGCGAACTGCTCTTGTCGCGGTTCTCTTGCTTTTGTCGACGGTGGCCGCCGCACTTGAGCCGCTCCGCTACTACGGCTTTGACGAAGCAGCCTACTCGCCGATGGCCCGCGACGGCATGCACGAGATCTTCGCCGGTCATCTGTTCGAGATCGGCATCCCAATCGCCGGCGCGCGAATGATGATGGCCGCCCAGGCCAACGGCTTTTGCAAGGAACAGGGGCTCACGGTCGGATCGCCCGAGGCAATGTTCTACGGCTTCGGCCGATTGCCCTCGCCCGAGACTCGCGCCGTCGGGGCCGACGCGGGCTTCGGCATCGGCGAAAGCATTCTCGTGCGAGACGGCAAGCAGGTCATGAGCATCAACTGCTTCGGCTGTCACTCGGGTGTCGTGAATGGCACGGTCGTCGCTGGCCTGGGAAACAATCACATCAATCAATCGAACCCGAATCGCATCACCACCCGAGGCGACAACTACGGTCCCTACGAAGTGTGGCGATTGGGTGCGCGACTCGCCGATCCTGAGAAGCTTGGCATGGTCGTCTCCAAGGAGCGGACCGAGTTGCAAGCCATGATTCAGTCGCTCGCCTTGCCGCCAGTCGATCCGATGCCCTGGTGGAACATGAAGTACAAGAAGCTCAACTACTGGTACGGTGACGGTGGCAGTCACAGTCCTGAGAATTTCTCGATCAACTTCACCGTGCCGCACGCGAAAATGAACGAGAATCGGGCCCAGCACGTTGAGACCGTGGCCAAGGCGCTGGCCTTCGCCCGCGAAACGCAGTCGCCCGTCTTTCCCGGCTCGCTGAATGCGGAGCTCGTGGCCAAGGGAGCCGACCTGTTCCACGGCCGCACGAAACCGGCAGCCTCGGGTTTCACGGCCTGCAAGACCTGCCACGGCACATATACCAAGAAGGAATCGGCCACGGATCTCACTCAGCCGGGCGGATGGGCTGTCGAGTACGACTTTTCCGACACGCTAAGGAACGTGCGCACGGACGAAGCCTACAACTCAACCCTGCAAAAGCTAAGGCCCGTTGCCGACAACATCAACAAGCTGGCCGCTTACTTCGAAGCCCAGGGCACTCCGGAACTAAAGCCACACGCCACGGTGCCGGACAAGCCGGGTTACGTCGCGCCTCCGCTGGTGGGCGTCTGGGCCTCGGCGCCGTACTTTCACAACGGCTCCGTACCGACAGTTGAAGCCGTCCTGAACTCCGCCGAGCGGCCGGAGATCTGGTCGCGCGACGCACACAATCCGCACGCCTATGATCTGGCGAAGGTCGGCATGGCCTACAAGTCGCTCTCACGCGATGAATATGTCGCGAGCGCAGCGGCCGCGGAGGGCAAACCGTTCCTCTCCAAGACCGCCATCGATCACGGCACGATCTACGACACCAAGGCCTACGGACACAGCAACGCCGGTCACACCTTCGGTGACAAGCTCGCCGACGACGAACGGGCCGCGGTGGTCGAGTTCCTCAAGAGCCTGTCGGGACCGGATATGTGAGCGGACGCAAGACAGAGCCAAAATCCAAGCCCAGGAAATGCTTTTCCTGGGTTGGCAAGATAGCTGCCGATTCAATCCCAGTGAAGGCATTCCCTGGGCTTTGGCTCGAACTTCCGCGCTGATTGGCACGTCCGTTCCGTTAGAAGTCCGCACTGCCCGGCACGCGCGGGAAGGGAATCACGTCGCGGATGTTGGCCATACCGGTCACGAACTGGACCGCGCGCTCCAGGCCTAGACCGAAGCCCGAGTGCGGCACGGTGCCGTAGCGCCGCAGGTCGAGATACCACCAGTACGTCTCCGGATCGAGCTTCTGCTCCTGCATCCGCTCAGTGAGCACATCCAGTCGCTCTTCGCGCGGGCTGCCGCCGATGATCTCGCCTACCTTCGGTACGAGGATGTCCATCGCGCGGACCGTGCGGCCGTCTTCGTTGCAACGCATGTAGAACGGCTTGATCGAGCGCGGGTAGTCGAACAGGATGACCGGCTTCTTGAAGTGCTGCTCGGTCAGGTAGCGTTCGTGCTCGGCCTGCAAGTCGTTACCCCACGAGACCGGAAACTCGAACGTGTGACCGCTCTTCGTAAGGATCTCCACCGCCTCGGTGTAGGGCAATCGCACAAAGTCGCTGGCGACGACGCCCTCGAGTGTTTCACGGATCCCCTTTTCCACGCGTTCGTCGAAGAACGCCATATCCTCGGCACACTGCGTGAGCACGTCGCCAAAGATCCGCTTCAAGAAGCGCTCGGCGAGGTCCATGTTGTCCGTGAGCTCGAAGAACGCCATCTCCGGCTCGACCATCCAGAACTCGGCCAGGTGTCGCGAGGTGTTCGAATTCTCGGCGCGAAACGTTGGCCCGAACGTATACACTTTGCCCAGCGCGCAGGCAAAGATCTCGGCCTCTAGCTGCCCGCTCACGGTCAAGTAGCTGGGCCGATCGAAAAAGTCCTGTGTATAGTCAACGGCGCCATTCGCCTTGGGCACCTTCGCCAAATCGAGCGTGGTGACCTTGAACATCTCGCCCGCGCCTTCGCAGTCGCTGGCGGTGATGATCGGCGGATGCACGTACAGGAATCCGTCTTCCTGAAAGAAGTTGTGGATCGAACGGCACACGCAATTCCGCACCCGAGCCACGGCGCCAAAGGTATTCGTGCGCGGACGAAGATGCGCGAGCGTCCGCAGAAACTCGAACGAGTGCCGCTTCTTTTGCAGCGGGTACGTCTCCGGATCGGCCAGCCCGTGGACGATCACTTTCTCGGCGTGCAGCTCGGTAGCCTGCCCTTGCGCGGGCGATTCCTTTATCTCACCTTCGACCGTGACGCTCGCGCCTGCGCCAAGATGTTTGATCTCGCTTTCGTAGTTGTCGAGCTTCGCATCGGCGATGACCTGCATGCCGGCCAGCGAAGATCCGTCGTTCAGCTCCAGAAAGCTGAAGCCCCCTTTCGAATCGCGGCGAGTGCGGATCCAACCTTGCAGACGCACGGACTTGCCGGCCGATTCCGCCTTGCGCGCTTCCACCACCGTGAGCTTCTGCATCGGGCCACCCTCCCTGATCAGCGCTGTGTGTCTATTCGTGTGCCGCCAGCCAGCGCTCGGCATCGAGCGCGGCCATGCAACCCGCCCCGGCTGACGTGATCGCCTGGCGATAATAGTCGTCGGCCACGTCACCGGCGGCGAACACGCCCTCGACGCTGGTGTTCGTGCGGAACGGCACGGTCAGCTTGATGTACTTTTTGTCAGAGAGCTCGAGCTGTCCGTCGAGGAACTTCGTGTTCGGCGTGTGACCGATCGCCAGGAACACGCCTGCTGCTTCGAGCTTTTTGTGATCCTTGCCTGCGGTGCTCTCGAGCACGACACCGGTGACACCCTGCTTTTCGTCGCCGAGGACTTCGTTCAGCTCGCTGTTCCACTGGATGTCGATTTTTTGGTTCGACAGGGCCCGGTCAGCCATGATCTTCGATGCCCGCAGTTCATCGCGGCGATGCACCAGGTAAACCGTGCTGGCGAACTTCGAAAGGTATGTCGCTTCTTCGACAGCCGAATCGCCGCCACCAATCACCACCAGCGGCTTGTTGCGGAAGCGCGGCAGCGCGCCATCGCACACGGCGCAGGCGCTGACACCGCGATTCTTAAACGCATCTTCACTCGGCAGACCGAGGTAGTTCGCCCGGGCGCCGGTGGCCACGATCACGGCGTGCGCTTCATAGGTTTTGCCTTCCAGCGAGGTTAGCGTGAAGGGCCGCTTCTTGAAGTCGACCTTCACAATGTCATCGGTGATGATCCGCGTGCCAAAGTTCTTCGCCTGCTGCCGCATCAGCTCCATCAGCTCGGGACCGCTCACGCCGTGTCCCGAGTGCGGTGCCATGATCTGGCGCACGCTGGGCTCGATCGCGGTGTCGAGAAACTGCGTGAGGTTGCCCGCCGGAAAGCCGGCGTAGTTCTCGACCTCGGTCGTCAGGTTGAGTTGTCCCAGCGGAAGCGTGCCACTGACGCGGTTCTCTTCGGTGATCGCACCTTCGAAAACCAGCGGGTTCAGATTGGCCCGGGCGGCATAAATTGCCGCCGACCAGCCGGCCGGACCACTGCCAATGATAACCACGTTCTCAACTGCCACGGGCGGTATCCTTCCACGTTGGGGTGCGGCGACGATTTGGTTGGTGATTTGCGGGAGAGTTGAATGAAAATTATAGCGCTATGAGATACCGCGTCTATGGCACCTGGACCGCCGCGGCAGGCCTGCGAAAACACGCCGGACGCACGCAAATCAAACGCCCGTTGGCGGTGGCTCGTTTGTGCGACTGCGCTCGGTGAGATCGCGTTCGATTTCGACGGCCTTCTGGCCCTGCCAGGCGCCGAGTTTCGCCGCATAGCGCGGATCGCCGTCCACCGTTACGATTACCGGCTCGTCGGCACGATGCTCGGTGGTGACGATGTCTCCGACGGCCAGCGATTCGAGGTCCGCGGAGTCGATCTCGACGGATCGAAGCTCAGCCGCGATGCGAGCTCCGCTGGCAAGTTCGCCGCACGTGTCCGCGGGGATGCCCGGATCGCAAATTTGACCGAGTTCCACCAGCGGGATCGCCAGGTGCATGGAACCCTGCGAACCGGCCAGCTCGATGTCGAACGCGATCGCCAGCATTTCGTCTTCGCTGGCACGCCCTGTTCTGACCGTCTCGAACTCCGCTGAGAACACCAGCTCCGCCGCGGACTGCCACTCCGTTTGCAGCGACGCGACCCAGGCCCTAGCGACCCGCGCCGCCAGACGCGACTCGATCTCGGTCAGCGGCCTGCGCGCTATGGGCGTCTTTTCGCGGCCGCCGCCGAGCAGACAGTCGATAATTGGAAACAGCGCGCCGGGGCGAATCTCCAGGATCCAGTGCCGCTTGAAAGGCTGCACCGCGACGCTGCGCAAGAAGGACGGCAGCTCCGCCCGGGCGCAAAAATCGCTCTCGCTGAGCGACTGTACTCGGGCCAATCGCACGCGGGCCGTGCGGCGCAGCATTGCCGAAAGCTCCGCGCCAAAGTGCCGGGCCGCGGCATCGTGAATTACCGTGACGAGCGAAAGCAATTGCTCGGGCGCCGTTAGCGTGCCCGGACTGGCCTGGGCGCGCTTGCCGAGCAGCACAGCAATTTCAGCTACGGTGAGCGGCTCGTCTGCCATCCCTGGCCCTAGTGCTTTGATTACCGGCTGAAAACGATGCAATGCGCTGATGAATGGCCCGCGAGCGGTTAGCCGCGGACCTGGCCGTCGCCATACACAACGTACTTGTAACTGGTGAGTTCCTTGATACCGCACGGCCCGCGAGCATGAAACTTGTCGGTGCTGATGCCGATCTCGGCGCCGAGCCCAAACTCGAAACCATCGTTGAACCGCGTGCTGGCGTTGACCATCACGGCCGAGCTGTCTACCGCGGTGGTAAAGCGCCGGGCCGCAGCCAAATCGCCCGTGATGATCGCATCGGTATGTTTCGAGCCGTAGCGATTAATGTGCCGGATCGCTTCTTCCAGCGTGTCGACGATTTTGATCGAGATGATCGGGGCCAGGTACTCCCTACCCCAATCTTCTTCGGTCGCCGCTTTCGCCGCGGGCACCAGGCTTCGCGTGCGCGTGTCACCTCTCAATTCGATCGAGTGTACGCCGAGCGCTTTCGCGATGCGTGGCATGAACTCGGCCGCCACGTCGCGATGCACCAGCAGCGATTCCGCCGTGTTGCAGGTTCCCAGCCGCTGGCACTTCGAGTTCACCACCACCCGTTCGGCAATGTCGAGATCAGCCGCCGCGTCGACATACACGTGGCAGTTGCCCGTGAAGTGCTTGATGACCGGCATTCGAGCTTCTTCGGCCACGCGGCGAATCAGTCCCTCGCCGCCGCGTGGAATCGCCAGGTCGATGTACTCGGGCATCCGCAGGAATTCGCCCACGGCCTCGCGATCGGTCGTACTGACCAGTTGCACGGCGTGTTCGGGGAGGCCCGACTCTTCGGCCGCCTGAGCGATCAGCTCGACAATCGCCAGGTTCGAGTGAATCGCTTCCTTGCCGCCGCGCAGGATCACGGCGTTGCCGCTCTTCACGCAGATCGCCGCCGCGTCGGCAGTGACGTTCGGTCGCGATTCATAAATGAAGAACACGACCCCCAGCGGAACCCGGGTCTTGTTGATCGCCAGGCCGTTGGGACGGATCGTCGATTCGATCACTTCGCCAATCGGCTCGGGCAGAGCGGCGACTTCTTCCAGCCCCACGGCCATCGACTCGACGACTTTTGGCGTGAGCCGCAACCGATCGATCGCGGCATCGGTCAGGCCGTAACCCGGGGCGGCGGCGATATCCTTGGCGTTCGCCTCGGCGAGGGCCTCTTGATTTGCCCGCAAGAGCTCAGCGGCCCGGCGGAGGAACTTAATCTTGGTTCCGCCCGTGAGCGAAGCGAGTTCGGCCGAAGCTTCGCGCGCACGCTGAGCCGTTTCGCGGCAGTACTTGCGCAGATCGAACGATTCGGCGACAGCCATCGGGAGCAGCCCAGCTAAATGAGGACGTACTTAACTCAATAAGTATCGCCCATCATTGGTGTTGGGTCAACGTCGCTAGCTCGTCTCCACGCTTACTCTCGGCCTCCGATTCACTCGCCATTTGGCCCGGCCTGACATACCGCCTGGCTGCAGCCCGACTGGTACTTCTCGAAATTCTTGCGGAACAGGCCGGCCAGTTTCTTGGCGGTCTGGTCGTACTCGCCGCCGTCCGGCCAGGTTCGGCGCGGCAGCAGGATCTCCTGCGGCACGCCGGGACAGGCCGTGACGACGTGCAGGCCGAACACCGGATCGACCTGGGTCGGAGCGCTGGCCAGGTCGCCGTTGTGAATCGCATCGATGATCGTGCGCGTGTAGGCGAGCTTCATGCGCGAACCGGTGCCGTACGCGCCGCCACTCCAACCAGTGTTTACCAGCCAGACCGAGGTATCGTGACGCATCAGCTTGGCGGCCAACAGCTCTGCGTACTTGGCGGGGTGCCACACCAGGAACGGCCCGCCGAAGCAGGGTGAGAACGTGGCCTGCGGTTCGGTGATCCCCACTTCGGTACCGGCCACCTTCGCCGTGTACCCGCTGATGAAATGGTACATCGCCTGTTCCGGCGTCAGCTTGCTCACTGGCGGTAGCACGCCGAACGCATCGCAAGTCAGAAAGATCACGTGTTTAGGGTGACCCGCAACGCAAGGCACCTTGGCATTGCCAATGTATTCGATGGGGTAGGCGCCACGCGTATTCTCCGTGATCGAGTCGTCAAAGTAGTCGACCGAGTGATCCTGCGGATGATAGACGACGTTTTCGAGCACGGCCCCAAAGCGGAGCGCCTCAAAAATCTCCGGCTCAGAATCGTGCGTCAGGAAGATCGCCTTGGCGTAGCAGCCGCCTTCGATGTTGAAGATGCCGTGATCGGTCCAGCAGTGTTCATCGTCGCCGATCAGCAGCCGCTTGGGATCGGCCGAGAGCGTCGTTTTGCCGGTGCCGGAGAGGCCGAACATGATCGTGGTCTCGCCGGTCTTGCGGTCGGCCGTGGCCGAGCTATGCATCGAGAGCACGCCCCGCTTGGGCATATAGTAGTTCATCAGGGTGAACACGCCTTTTTTCATCTCACCGGCGTACTCCGTGCCCAGGATGACCATTTCGCCCGACTCGAGGTTCAGGTCGATGCTGGTTTTGCTGGTCATGCCCGAGGTGTAGCGGTTAGCGGGAAAGCGGCCGGCGTTGTAGATCGTGACGTCGGGGGTGCCGAACGAATGCAGCTCTTCGGCCGTGGGCCGCACGAGCATCGTGTGCATAAACAGCGCGTGATAGGGCCGCGAGCAGAGAATCCGGACCTTGATCCGATACTCGGGATCCCAACCGGCGAAAGCGTCGATGACATACAACCGCTCGCGCGTGTTCAGATAGTCAATCGCTCGTTCACGATTGATGCGAAACACGGGATCTTCGATCGGGACGTTGATCGGGCCCCACCAGATGTCATTTTCTGAATCGGCGTGACGCACGATTCGTTTGTCGCCCGGCGAGCGGCCGGTCTTCGCGCCGCTATAGGCGATCAATGCGCCCGAGGCGGCGATGGCTGAGTCGGGTTCGCGGCGGATGGCTTCTTGATACAACTTGGCCGGCACCATGTTGCGTTGGATGTCGCGGACCGTGATCTCCGGAATAGTCAGCGTGCTGTCGCTCATGGGGCGAGAGTGCTCCTCAGAGTTGAATTCGGACGAGATGAGATTGCTGCGGCGCCGGAGCATGCAATCTATCGAGCCGAGCGCGGGAGGGCAATGTCGCTGGCAATGTCGAGGCTAACTTCGGCGCGCAAACATCCCCCGATGAGAATTGGGGAATGAATGCGATATCGCACACTGCGATTGATGGGCGCGTTCTTACGCCAGCAGTTCGTTGATCACTTTCGCAGGTTCGACGCCCGTGAGGCGCTGATCGAGACCTTGGAACTTGTACGAGAACTTCTCGTGATCGTAGCCCAGCAGCTTGAGCACCGTGGCGTGGAAGTCGTGGATGTGCACCGGATCCTTGACGATGTTATATGAGAAATCGTCCGTCTCGCCGTAGACCGCGCCGCCTTTGGCACCGCCGCCGCACATCCACATCGTGAAGCACCGCGGATGGTGATCACGGCCGTAGTTTTCCTTGGAGAGCCCACCTTGTGAGTAGATCGTGCGGCCAAACTCGCCGCCCCAGATAATCAGCGTCTCGTCCAACAGGCCCCGGGCCTTGAGATCTTCGATCAGTCCGTGGCACGGCTGATCGATGTCGCGGCACTGATCGGGCAGGCGCCCGGCGACGTTTGAGTGTGTATCCCAGTTATTCAGGTACACCTGCACGAAACGCACACCCCGCTCGACCATTCGCCGCGACAGTAGCGCCGTGTGAGCGAATGTGCCCGGCTTGCGAGCCTCTTCGCCGTAAAGTTTGTAGGTCGACTCCGGTTCATCGGCGATGTTTGTCAGGTCCGGCACGCTCGACTGCATGCGGAAGGCCAATTCGTACTGTTGAATCCGGGTGTGCGTTTCCGGATCGCCCACCTGGCGGTAGTTGATCTCATTGAGCGCCCGAAGTCCGTCGAGCGTTGCGCGGCGCACCTGGCTGGGCACGCCGTCCGGATTGTTGATGTACAGGATCGGATCGCCGCCCGCACGGAACGAAACGCCGGCATGCTCGCCCGGCAGGTAACCGCTCGACCAGAGCCGGGCCGAGATGGCCTGCACCTGCTCGGTATTCGTGGGCTTGGCGACCATTACCACGAACGTGGGCAGATCCTGATTCATTGAACCGAGGCCATACGAGACCCAAGAACCAAGGCACGGCCGCCCCGTGATCTGGTTGCCGGTCTGCATGTAGCTGATGGCCGGCTCGTGGTTAATCGCTTCGGTATGCATGCTGCGGATGAAGCAAATGTCGTCCGCGCTCTTCGCCAGATTCGGCAACAGTTCGCTGATCCACATCCCGCTCTGACCGTGCTGAGCGAATTTGAACTTCGAGGGCGCGATCGGAAACCGCTTCTGGCCCGAGGTCATCGTCGTGAGCCGCTGACCCATCCGCACGCTGTCGGGCAGGTCCTTGTCGTAGAACTCGTTCATCTGCGGCTTGTAGTCGAACAGGTCCATCTGCGAAGGACCGCCGACCATGTGCAGATAGATCACGTGCTTCGCCTTGGGAGCGAAGTGCGGAGCCGCAGCACCGAGGAAGCCCGCGTCGGCCGCCGGCGTGGCGCCGTAAGCGTTGTTGCCCATCAGCGACGCGAGCGCTGCCATGCCGAGCGCGTTCGCGCCGTGGCGGAAGAACTGCCGGCGTGTTTCCGTACGAACCCATTCGTTGAGAAGCGGATGCATGGCTTGGTCCTGCGATTAACGCGGGGGGTTGATTTACTTGTTCAGTGCTTCGTCGAGGTTCAACAATTCGTTGGTGAGCATGGTCCAACCGGCCAGAGTCGCCGGGTCGAGATCCGCGTCCGGCTGCGATTCGCCCGTCTCGATCAGCTTTTTGGCATCTTCCACATGGTCGCGGTAATGCGCCACCAGCGTCGCCAGCGAGCCGCGGACAACCGACATTTCCTCCTCGGTGAGCGGTCGTGCCAGCAATCGCTCCGAAATGTACGCGACGCGGGCGGACTCATCCTCGCCCGCTTCCTTCAAGGCTCGCGAGGCGAGCTTGCGGGCCGCCTCGACGAACTGCGGATCGTTCAGGGTCACCAGCGCCTGCAGCGGCGTGTTGGTCCGCTCGCGCTGCACCGAGCAGATTTCGCGGTTCGGGGCGTTGAAGATTTCCATCGACGCCGGCGGAGCCGCACGCTTCCAAAACGTATACAGGCTGCGGCGGTACAGGCTTTCACCCGAGTCGGCCTTGTAGTCGCGCGTGTTGCTGCCGATCATTGCCACGGCTTCCCAAACCCCCTCGGGCTGATAAGGCCGCACGCTCGGTCCGCCGATCTTCTCGACCAACAGGCCACTCGAGGCCAGGGCGTAGTCGCGCACCATCTCGGCATCCATGCGAAAACGCGGCCCGCGCGAGAGCAATTTGTTCTCGCGATCCTTTTCCAGCTTTTCAGGCGTCACGAATGCCGCCTGGCGATAAGCGGCGGAAGTAACGAGCAGCCTGTAGAACTTCTTGACGTCCCAGCCACCCTCGCGGAACTCAAGCGCCAGCCAGTCGAGCAGTTCCGGATGCGACGGCAACTGGCCGCTGACGCCAAAGTCGCCGGCGGTGGGCACCAGGCCGCGGCCGAACACTTCCTGCCAGAAGCGATTGACCGTGACACGTGCGGTGAGCGGGTGTTCGTCTTCAAGCAGCCACTGAGCGAAGCCCAGGCGGTTCTTCGGCAACCCTTCCTTGAAGGCGGGTAAGGCGTCCGGCGTATCCGGCCGAACTTCGTCGCGACGCTTGTCGTACTCGCCGCGAAACAGCACGTGAGCCATCGCCTCTTCAGGCTTCTCCTGCATCACGTGCGCGATCGTGGCCCGCGTCTTGATTTGGGCCTCGGTTGCTTCAAGTGCTCGCTTGGCGGCGACAGCTTCGACATAAGGAGCATCGATCTTGTCGAGGAACCAGCCGTAGAGTTCTTCGTTGTCCGCGCCGCTGCGACCCTCGGCCGGCAGGCCCACCAGGTACGCCACACGGCTGACGCTCGCGAGCGACGAGATTTCCTCCGGCGCGAGCACCCGACGATAGACGCGCAGGTCTTGCAGTGCAATGTCGTCGAGCCGAGCGCCGCTACTCCGCTGGGCCAGCTTGAACGGCACTTCGGTGCGGATCGAGTTCTTCAGCGAGTCGGCCGCGACTTCAACTTCCTGAGGCGCGCCATCGAGATAGATCTTCACCCCACCGGCGCTACCCGCGCCGTCGTAGCTGATCGTGATGTAGTGCCACTTGCCGGCTTCGAGGGCCTTCTTGCCGATCACCTTCACGGCGTCTTCGGGCCACTTGCTGACAATGTGCGTCGCCGGGCGACCGCGATCGAGCCACAGGTCCCAGCCACGATGGGCGGCGCCTTCGTCCATGCGAGCCACGATCGCGCCGGACATGTCGCCTTTGGGAACTTTCACCCACGCACCGCAGCTGAAGGGCTGATCCTTCTCGAAGTCACCGGCCGCAGGCAGTGCAACGTTCGTGTCGGCCGCGGACTTGAACGCCTTGGCGCTGGTCACACCGGCGTCATAACTGGGCGTGGCACTGAGCGCCACGTTCTGCACTTCGCCCTGCAAGGCGAGCGTGAGCTGGTTGTTTGTGCACTCGCCCAGCGGGGCATGCAGCACGAGGCCCTCGCTGCTGACCTTGGCCTTCAGTTCCGACGGCGTCACCTTGGCTAGCCAGCCGTCAAAGTCGCCCCGAGCAACCGCCCTGCGAGCGTCGATCTTCTGCTGAGCCTGCGAGAGCTGCGTGGGCAGCGACTCCCAGGTCTGCCGGTCTTCGTCCGTGGGAACCACGATCGTGGGCGGCGTATCACGGATGTTGCCGTCCATTGCCCGCTGCGTGGTGTTGTTAAAGAACGCTGCCAACTCGTAGAACTCTTTCTGCGAGATCGGATCGAACTTGTGATCGTGGCACACGGCGCAGCCAGTGGTCAGCCCCATCCAGACCTGCGAGACCGTCTCCGTGCGATCGCGGGCATACAGCACCAGGTACTCTTCGTCGATCGCGCCACCTTCGTTGGTGGTCATGTTACAGCGATTGAACCCCGAGCCGATGAGCTGCTCGAGCGAGCGATTTGGCAAGAGGTCGCCGGCCAACTGTTCGACCGTGAATTGATCGAAGGGCATGTTCTTGTTGAAGGCTTCGATGACCCATTCGCGATAGGTCCACATCTCACGGAAGTTGTCGAAGTGGATGCCGTGCGTGTCGGCATAGCGGGCGGCGTCGAGCCAGTAGCGACCGCGATGCTCACCCCAGCGGGAGGAGGCCATCAGTCGGTCGACAAGCTGTTCGTAAGCGTCGGCCGACTGGTCGCTGACGAACGCCTCGACTACGGACGGATCGGGCGGCAGGCCGGTCAGGTCCAGGCTCAAGCGGCGAGCAAGTGTGCGGCGGTCCGCCTCGGGCGCCGGTTGCAACCCCGCCGCCTCTAGCTTCGCCAAGACGAAGTGATCGATGGGGTTGCGCGGCCAGACGCTATTCTGCACCTGGGGTACGGCAGGTCGGGTCGGCGGGATCAACGACCAGTGCGGTTCGTAAGCCGCGCCGGAAGTGACCCATTTGACGAGCAGCTCTTTCTGCTCGGGAGTTAGCTTCTTGTGTGTCGCCGGCGGCGGCATCATCATCGACTCATCGTCGGACATGATCCGTTCGATGAACGAACTCTCATCGGGCTTGCCCGGTGCGATCGCTCCAGCGGTGATCGCCGCATCACGCTGATCGAGTCGCAGGTCGGCCTTGCGAGCGGCGCTGTCTGGACCGTGACAGGCGAAGCAGTTCTCGGCCAGAATCGGCCGGATGTCGCGGTTGTAGCCGATATCCGCCGCCGCCGTTTGATCAACAGCAGCCGACAAGAGCGAGCAAAGGGCCAACGCAGCAGTAGAAACCGAGCGCCGCAGCATCTTCGAACTCCCGGGGGGGCGTTTTCAGGTGGGATTTGTTTGCATGTTTGCAAACCCAATCGCGCCGCAGCCGCATGGCGCCAACCCTGATGTCAGGCGGGAGGCGGACGCCGCGATTGGGCGAGCCTTCAGTATAAACGCTTCATGGCCCGGTTAAAACAAGCGCCTACACGCCAAATTCTTAAAGTCGAGGCGGCGGCTTGCGTTGCCATGGCGAAGTTGGTTGACTTGCGAGCGTGTCGGCGGCGCGATTTTTGCGTCCGACCGCCCAGCCGGCCCGTATGTGCCCAATTCTCGCATTCCACGTGGTAAACTTGCTCACCCACCGCGCCGGGTCTGCTGGGCATTTAAGCACGTACAGCCGTCCAGACCCGGGTCAAAAGTGCGCGCCGTCAGGCGGCGCAGCGCGCATTTTCGACCACCTCGGCTTCTCGCACACGACTGCTACCTTTTGAAAGCCCCGAACGATGGCCATCCGCGTCGCCCTAAATCACCGGACCACCTACCATTACGACCGTCACGTCGCCCTGGGGCCGCAGGTCGTGCGGCTCCGCCCTGCCCCGCACTGCCGGACGCCGGTCGTCAGCTATTCGCTTAAGGTGAAGCCGGAAGATCACTTCGTGAACTGGCAGCAGGACCCGCACGGCAACTTCCTGGCCCGGTTCGTGTTTCCGGAGAAGACCGACCACTTCGAACTCGAAGTCGACCTGGTCGCCGAGATGACGGTCATCAACCCGTTCGACTTCTTTCTCGAAGCCGACGCGATGACGTACCCCATCCTGTATCCCGAATGGCTCGACACGGAGCTTGCGCCGTATCGCAAGACGCTGCCCGCCGGCCCTCGGTTTCAAGAATTCATCAACAACGTCCCGCGCAACTTCGAAGGCACGGTCGATTTTCTCGTCGACCTGAATCGCTACGTGCACGAGGCCGTGGGCTACACGATTCGCCTCGAGCCGGGTGTGCAGACCTGCGAAGAGACGCTCGAGCTCGGCAGCGGATCGTGCCGCGACTCGGCCTGGCTGCTCGTACAGACGCTCCGGCACTTGGGCCTTCCCTCACGCTTCGTGTCGGGCTATCTGATTCAACTCAAGCCCGACGTCGAATCACTCGACGGCCCCAGCGGCGCGACCCACGACTTTACGGACCTGCACGCCTGGACCGAGGTCTACCTTCCAGGTGCCGGCTGGGTCGGACTCGATCCCACCTCTGGCCTGCTCACAGGCGAAGGTCACCTACCGCTGGCCGCGACGCCCGATCCTGGTTCGGCCGCGCCGATTACGGGCGGCGTCGAACCGTGCGAAACCAAATTCGGCTTCTCGATGAGCGTCGAGCG
Source organism: Pirellulales bacterium (assembly GCA_041741015.1). Taxonomy (GTDB): domain Bacteria; phylum Planctomycetota; class Planctomycetia; order Pirellulales; family PALSA-1355; genus JALHMI01. The sequence continues at coordinate 25,542 of JBGSKX010000231.1, read as the reverse complement.
GATTCACGAAGATCCGCGGGTGACGAAGCCGTATACCGAACAGCAGTGGACGCGCATTCTGGCGCTCGGCGATGAAGTCGACGAAGCGCTCCGGCGCGGCGACGTTCGTCTGACGATGGGTGGCGAGCCGACGTTCGTCTCGATCGACGACATGGACGGCCCCGAGTGGAACATCACGGCGATGGGCCCCGACAAGCGGCGTTTGGCCGGCAAGCTGTTCCATCGCCTGGCCGACCGCTTCGCCACGGGCCCCCTGCTGCACTACGGCCAGGGTAAATGGTATCCCGGTGAGTCGCTCCCGCGATGGGTGCTCGGTTGCTACTGGCGAAAAGACCGCGAACCGATCTGGATCGATCCGGAGTGGATCGCCCGCGACGAAGTCGACTACGGATTCACCGATCGCGACGCCCAGCATTTCACATTCGCGCTCGCCGAACGCCTGGGCGTCGGCGGCGACTTTGCCACGCCCGCCTATGAGGACGTGTGGTACTACCTCTGGAAGTCGCGCCGCCTGCCCATGAACGTCGATCCGCTCGAATCGCGATTGAGCGATCCCGAAGAACGCGAACGGCTGGCCAAGGTCTTCGAGCAAGGTCTCGACAAGGTCGTGGGTTACGCGCTCCCACTGCGGGCTCGCGAAGGCTGGGTCGGCACGCCTGCTTGGGAAAGCGGACCGTGGTTCTTGCGCGCCGAGCACATGTTCCTGATCCCGGGCGATTCTCCGATGGGCTTCCGGCTGCCACTCGATTCGCTTCCCTGGGTTGCGAAAGAAGACATTCCGCTACTCTGGCAACGCGATCCGTTTGCCGACGGCGAGGACTTGCCGAGCTATCACCGGTTGTCCGCAGCGGGACAAGCCTCTCCGTATGGTCGCTCCGGTAACGGCCGTCTCGTTCAGACTGAGCAACACCGCCGACTCGTACACCAAATGGCAGGCGTGAGTAGTGGACATCACGGCGATGGACACGGTGGCGATGGACACGGTGGCGATGGCGACGACGAGCCTGGTACAAACGGCGAGCACGAGGCCGCTGACCTTCCCCCGCATTGGCTCAAGCCCGCGCAAGGGCAATCCGCGAGTCGTCTCGTGCGCACGGCGATCTGCGTGGAATCGCGCGGCGGCACGCTGAACATCTTCATGCCGCCAGTTTCATTGGTTGAAGAGTATTTGCACCTGGTAAACGCGATCGAGCAAACCGCTCGCGAACTGCGGATGCCGGTCCGCATAGAAGGCTATGGGCCGCCGAACGATACGCGGCTTACCCACTTCAAGGTGACGCCCGACCCCGGTGTGATCGAAGTGAATCTGCAACCCTCCAGCGATTGGCAGGAACTGGTTACGAACACCACCACGCTCTACGAAGAAGCCCGCGTGACCCGGCTGGGCACCGAGAAATTCATGCTCGACGGCCGGCACACCGGCACCGGCGGCGGCAATCACCTGGTGATCGGCGGGGCCGTGCCGCAAAACAGCCCCTTCCTCCGCCGGCCCGATCTCCTGGCCAGCCTGGTCCGATATTGGAACAACCGACCGAGCCTGTCGTATTTGTTCTCAGGGCTGTTCATCGGCCCGACCAGCCAGGCGCCGCGGGCGGATGAAGCCCGCCACGAGTCGATCTACGAACTCGAAACAGCGCTTGCGCAGCTTCCGCAGGCCGGCACGGATAAACCCTGGATCGTCGATCGCGTGCTGCGAAACCTGCTGGTCGATCTGACAGGTAACACGCATCGCGCCGAGTTCTGCATCGATAAGCTGTTCTCGCCCGATAGTTCCACGGGCCGCTTGGGACTCGTGGAGTTCCGCGGTTTCGAGATGCCGCCGCACGCGCAGATGAGCCTCACGCAACAACTGTTGCTACGGTCGCTCATCGCCTGGCATTGGGAGAAACCGTACAAGCAGAAACTCGTGCGCTGGGGCACCGCCCTGCACGACCGCTTCATGCTGCCGCATTTCGTGGCCCGCGATTTTCAGGAAGTGATCGAAGAACTGAACGACGCTGGCTTCCCGCTCGAGCAGGAATGGTTCAATTCACACTTTGAGTTCCGCTTTCCGCTCGTCGGGCAGATCACGCAGCGAGACATCCACATCGAGCTGCGGCAAGCGATCGAGCCCTGGAACGTGTTGGGCGAGGAACCCGCCGGGGGCAGCACCGTGCGACACGTTGATTCCTCGATCGAACGACTGCAAGTCACGGTCCGCGGCATGACCGACCCCAGGCACGTCCTGGCCTGCAACGGCCGTCGCGTGCCGCTGCATCCAACGGGGACTCCCGGCGAATACGTGGCTGGCGTGCGGTTCCGGGCCTGGCAGCCGCCTTCCTGTTTGCACCCAACGATTGGCGTGCACGCGCCGCTGGTGTTCGATCTGGTTGATAGCTGGAACGACCGCTCAATCGGCGGCTGCACGTGGCACGTCGCACATCCTGGCGGACGCAGCTACGAGGACTTTCCGGTGAACGCCTACGCGGCTGAAAGCCGCCGGGCGTCGCGCTTCTATCCGATGGGACATACCGGCGGACGCATGTCGGCCCCGCCAGAAGAGCTCAACCGCGACTTCCCCTACACGCTCGACTTGCGGCGGCCATTGCACCCGGCTTCACTGGATGAACCGATCCAGGTCGGGGTCGAAGGATAGTCGCTTACTGCGCCAAAACCGGCATCGCTTCCGATTGCAATTGCTTGGCATCGTTAGCGACGTGGTCCGCGCCCGCAGGCGGAGCCGCAACCGGGGCAACTTCCGACTCGGCCAGCGGTGGCGACTCCGGCGCGACGGCTTGCGGCTGATCTTCAGCAGGTTTGAGCGCCCCGTTCTCCTCGTGGCCGGCCCGCACCAGGTCGTGTATGTAGCGGAGCTTGTCCACGACCGGCGGCACGATCACCTCCGGCACCAGGTCCAAGAGTCCCATGCTGCGATTGATCTCGTTCAGCGCAACGCCGAGTTGCTGGTAACGCTTGATCATTGGTTCGACATCCTTGTGCACGGCATCGATCGTGCCACCAAAGCCCTGCCAGGCGGCCGTATCGAGCGAGCTGGTCATGTCGAGGTACAGCGCCCAGGTCTCGGCGAAGTCTTCCCAGGGATGCATCGTGGCGTAAGCGCTCACATAGTTTTGCTGCCAGTCGGCCGGCGGGCCTTGCTCATAATGACGCTCGAGCGCCTCGGCATACGTCGGACTGTTGTGGTCGCCGAACACCGCGATGAACTCGTCCTCGCGCCGTCCCTTGATGAGCATGTCCCAATAGTAGTGGCCGATCTCATGGCGGAAGTGGCCGATCAGTGTGCGATGCGCTTCGCCCAGATCGACGCGCAGCTTTTCGCGTTCGACGTCGCAGGCCTCACGAATGTTGATGGTGATCTTGCCGTTCGCATGGCCGGTGTACACGCGCTCGGTGGCGGCTCCACCACCACGCCAGTAATTCTTCTTGGGAATCACGTCGGCCTTGAAATCGAATGAGAGCGGCGGCTCGATCCCATCCTCTTTGGTCCCATACGGCAGCCCCAACTCGCCCAGATCGTAGAACAGTCGGCGTTTGGCCGCTTCCAGCCGGTACCACTTCAGCAGGTTGCCCTTCACCGTCAGATCGGGAATCAGATCATTGAAGTGACAACAGTCACAGAGCGGCTGCTCGGCGGCGGCTTCCGCGCTCACGCAGCGGTTGCAGACGTCGTGCTCCAGGTAGTTTTCGCACTTCAGAAGCGCGGCGCCGCAATCCGCATGACCACAGTTGAAGCCCCCCTGCTCGTTAGGCACCAGCGCCGTAACCAATCGACACGCCGGGCAATAGCCCACCTCGCGACCGCAAGTCAGGCACGAGCTGTTGTCAAAAAATAGCGTATTGCCGCAAAGGCACGAGTAAGTGCGCATGGAACTGTTCGCCCTCGAAGAGTGTCGTTCGGCCCAATCAAGTCGAACCAGGCATAGGCAATTGGCATGCCATCGCCGTTTAGGACGCCGGACTCCATCAAGTCTAGCATCTGCTGGACGCCAGGCGATCAAACGCTGGCCGGATTCAGTCCAGCTTCGCCCTTGTCGGGTACGACTTCTTCTAACTCTTTGAAAAGTTCAGGAGGCAAGCGCCGCCGTGGGTGGTCCGGATCGGGGATCAGCCCCACGAGTAACATCATCGCGACGATTCCCAGGATCAGGCCGAACAGACCTTGAACCTGGCGGGACTCCCTTCGAACGAGCGAGAAGACCAAAGACACCGTTGCCCCCAACAGACAAGCCAATGTGATCAACGTGAAAATGAAGAACAATCCACCCGGAAGTTGGCCACCCTCCGTCGCTTTCGCCATGTACGCGGAGATCACAAATCCAATGCACGCCCAACCCAGATTGAGCGCCAGTTTGGAGAACTTGGGGACAACCTGCGGACTGCCGGCCCCCTCGTTGATGAACAGCGGCATGTCGTCGTTGCTGATGAGCATCGCCCGCTGTAGCGGCCGCGATGTCGCCAGTATGAAGCGGCGGCGTACCTCGGGCACTTGAACTGACTGCGAGACGGTCGTAATCGAGGCGAGCGCGGCATGAAAGCACTCGCGTGCCGACGAGTATTCCTGCCGCTCCACGAGTAGCTCGGTCACGAACGAAAGTAGTTGTGCGCGCTGCGTCTCCGTCAGGTCTCGGCGATGCCTGGTTATCAGTGCCTGGCAGGCAGCGGCCGCCTGCTGCGGCGGATTGGCTTCAAAAGCCAGGATCTCCAGCATCGCGACGCGGCCAGGCCGATTCTCACGGCGGGCTGCTTCGAGACGCACCTGCAATTCCTCCCCGACCGTCTCTCCTCGCTGCAGCTTGAGATTGCAACTCTGCACGAACAGCAGGATCTCATAGTCAGGCGTTTGAGCAGCGTCGGCCCTAGCTCCCGCCAGGAATGCTTCCGCGCTGGGATCGTCAGAATCGACTAGTGCTGCCGCTTCGATGAACTGCAGAACCTGCCGAGCTTCGGGGAACTTCTCGGCAGGCAGCCGCTGACAAAGCTGGCGGGCCTCATCCAGAGTGCTGAAGTCGGACAGCTCGCATCGTGGCAGGCTGGCGAGCAGTTGATAGTAGTCCGCTGCCGAGTCGCTGCCGACGCGCCTCAACAACTCACCAACCGCAGTGACCGTGCCCAGGGTCGCCCCCGGTGGTTGCAGCCGTCCGTTTCGTTGACCGCGTGCAATGTCAATCAGTTGCCACGCATCGCTGGCGAGGCTCAGTTGCCCGTGCTTGATCCGAAAAGGCAGCCACGTGACGAGCACCAGCGTGGCCGAAACCAGAATCTACGTCGCCAGCAAGTCCGATCTCAAGACAAACAACCATAGCAAGTACCCCCCAACCAGGCCGAGCAGACTGGCGAGCGGCCCGCCCGCCACGTAGATCGCCGCCCGTCGCAGCCGGTTGGCGGCAAACAGTTCTGGCACCACCAGCGTCAGCCCAGAGCTATAGGGCCTGCCGAAATAGAATCGCGAGCCCGCCAGCGGAAAGCTGAAGTGCGGGCGGGCCAGGCCGACTCCCCAGGCCGACACGGGCACGCCCACGAGTCGAGCTCCGACGACGTGCCCCGCTTCGTGCCAGATGACGGCCAGGATCAAGGTCGGAAAGTACGCGGCGGCCAGCACAAACCATGAATCGGGAATTGGGATCATGGTCGGTATCGTGCCATCGGCGCCGCGAAGCGCGGACCCATTTGTTTAGGCGATCTCAAAGCCCTTCCGCTGTTCGCGGCGCAGCCAGTTGTTGGCCTCCGCATCGCCAACGAACTCTTCCACCTCGGGATTCCACGAAAGCTTCCGTCCTAGCCGCATCGAGATATTCGCCAAGTGGCAAACGCTCACGGAACGGTGCTGGCTTTCGACGTCAGAAATGGGCTGCTTCCGCTCGCGGACACAATCGAAGAAGTTGCCCATGTGATTGACGATCGCGTCGAGCTTGCCGCTACGCGGTGGCCTGTCGAGATTGTCAAATTCGTAGAGCTTGTACTGGTCGCGCTCGAGCGGCTCGTCCTTCAGGCGGTCGACCGCCACGCCGGCCACGACGCCGCGATTGGCGAAGATCCGGCCTCCATCGCCTTCGAACATTACGCCATTGCGCCCCTCGTCGACAACTTCCAGCTCCACGCCGTCCGCATACCGCATCCGGGCCGAGTAATTGAGCGCCACGTTGTACCCATCCGGCACGTTGGGAAAGTCCGCCCGACCGTCGATCTCGACGGGCCCGGAGCGTTGCATGCCGGCACCCCACTGAGCGATGTCGACGTGATGCGCGCCCCAGTCGGTCATCTGGCCGCCGCTATATTCGTACCACCAGCGAAACGTGTAATGCGTGCGCTCGGCGATGTACGGCACGTTGGGCGTTTGCCCCTGCCACAGATTCCAGTTGAAGTGAGCGGGGACTGGACCGGTTGTAAACGGTCCTCCGGTCTTGTTCTTGCCGAGTGTGACGATGATCTTCTGCAGCTTGCCGATGCGGCCTTGCTGAACCAGTTCGCAGGCCAGGCGAAAGTTCGCGTCGCTCCGCTCCCACGAGCCAACTTGTACGACGCGCCCCGTCTCGCGCACCACGCGTGTGAGCAGCTTTCCTTCGTCGATCGTGAGCGTCAGCGGCTTCTCGCAGTAGACGTCCTTGCCGGCTCGGCAGGCGTCGATCAGCATCTTCGTGTGCCAGTGGTCGGGCGTGCCGATCAGCACCACGTCGACGTCCGGCCGTTCCAGCACACATCGATAGTCCTCGACCAGGTCTGCCTTGCCGCCGAATTGATCGACTGCCTTCTCCCCGATCTCACGGTCGACGTCCGCGATCGCCACCACGTCGCCATATGGCAGCGCCTTCTCGGTAATCACCGAACCTTGGTAGCGCATGCCGATGGCCGCGATCCCGAAACGGTCGTTCTTGCCGCGCGGAAGCGTCCGCTCTTCGGCCCGGGCGGTGAACACGTAAGGATTGATCGCCCCGGCGGAAATTGCGGCCGCGGACGCCAGGAACTGGCGGCGAGTCGGACGTGGCATCAACGCTCTCCCCAAAGCCAGGGGACCTTCCCCTGGGAATCGCACGCATTGTCGCTCAACCTCTACTCCCGAACCTGCTCGAAGTAGTAGGTTCCCTTTTTGTTGCTCGTGACCACGTCGAGCAGTCCATCCTGATTGACGTCGGCCACTTCGAACTGCGTGCCCACACCGCTGTCGTGATCAATCTCATGCGCGGTCCAGACCGGCTTGCCGTCCTTGCGCTGCAGCTCAAACCAGAGGACCACGGCCGGATCGTCGGGCCGGACATCGCCCTTGGGGCCGTGCGCCCAGTAGCGCTTGCCGGTTACGAAGTCCTTCAGCCCGTCGCCGTTCATGTCCACCAGGTTCAGCGAATGCGTCTGCGTCACTATGTTCGAAATCTCGTGGGTCTTCCAGCCGTCGGGCGTCTGCTCGTGCCACCAGATGCCTTGTCCGTGTGCGCTGCTCGTGAGTACGTCGTTATCGCCGTCGCCGTCAAAGTCATAGGCATACATTTGGGCGCACTGCTCGCCAAACTTCACGGGGTGGAACACCCAGGGCGAATCCGACTTTTCGGCCGGCGCTTCCCACCAGCCTTCGACGACCATGATGTCCTGCCGGCCGTCACCGTTGATGTCACCCGAGCCGATGCCGTGCGAGAAGCGATCCGTGGCCGGAGCATTTGGTCCCGATACCGAAGTGAGAGGCCACTCGCCCGCCTTGGCCCGGCTGGCGAAGCCCACGTTCTTGCCAGGGTCGAACGAGAATATCAGCTCGCGCACACCGTCGCCATCGAGGTCGCGCATGTCGGGACTTTCGTTGTTGGTGATCGGCGTCAGCGTATGCTTGGTCCACTTGCCGTTCGGCTCGGCGGGCTGCTCGTACCACCAGGTTTGCAGGCCCGGAAAGTCGACCACGATCAAATCCGTGCGGCCATCGCCGTTCACGTCGTCCGCGAAGTTCTGGAACGAGTTGCTGTAATTGTGCGGATCATAGGTCTTCGCATCTTCGATCACGGGGACGAGCTTCCAATCCGGCGCGGCGAAGTAGACCGGCCCGGCCGAGATATCGAGCTTGCCGTCGCCGTTGAAATCGCCAACGGATGTGCCCTCGCTGCGGAACGCAGGATCGATCTGAGTTCGCTTGAACTTCAGCTTCTTGCCTTCGGCAGCCACAGCAAGCGAGACGCAAGAGACTAGGACCAACAGGGCAAAGCAGAAACGTTTCATCGCGGGATGTCCGGGTAGGTAAAAACTGGCTGGCAGATGGGAATTGGCTCGCCTATGAGCGTAGTCGACCGGCCGAAGCGACGCAAACTGCCCGGCAAAGTGCGCGCGGCCAACCGCAACGGTCGAACCCACGGAAAATCCGGGGGCCGAAAGTGGGAATGCGAAACGCGAGCCGACTACAGCATGCTTTCGAGCAGGAGCCGCATCTTGCGCAGCTCGGCCACGTGGTCGACGCCTTCCATCTCGGTGATATGAATCACCAGGGCCCGATTGTACTTGAACTTCTCGAGCTGGGAGATGAGGCGGCTGTATTCGATTTCGCCCTGCCCGATGCGGACCTGCAGCTTGTCCTTGCTCGTGTCGCGCAGGTGGACATTGTAGACGTAGCGGAACACCTGGTCGTAGCTTCCGCCGGCATGGGGACCATAGACATAGTGGCTGGGGTCGAGGGTCAATCCCAGCCCCTTCACGTTGTCGCACAGCACCACGGCCGTGTCGGGATCCTGGGTGATGCGGCCGGTTTCGGTCTTGATGCCCACCCTCACGCCTTCCTGCGAGGCGATGCTCACCATCCGCTTCAGGCGGTCGATCTCGGCGTTGAACGGCGTGCCAATTTCGGCCGCGGGAGCGGTCAGAGACACGACCTTCGTGGCCTTGGCCAGTCGGCAGCAGGCTGCGAACTGATCGTAGTACTCCTCGCCTTCGGCATCGATTTCGACGCTGTAGCCCGAGATCGTCAGCCGATAGGTCTCCCGGCAGGTGGCGATCGCGGCATCCAGATCGCGCGCGATCTCCGAGGGCTTCATATGGCCGCCGCGTTCGTGCAGGGCAATCTCGATGTTCGAAAACTCGAGATCGACCAGTCGCTGCAAGACTCCGTCCAGCGACAAATTGGGAAAGCATTCGCTCGAAGCGGCAACAAACACGCGCGATCCTCCGTGCACTAGCTGGTGGTCTCTTCAGCACTGCCGCCCGCAGTGCTTTAACTGGCTGGCATGACTGGGAGCACAGCTTACCGCGATAGACGCGTGTTTGGCAACACCGCGAAATTACAGGCGCGCCGGCGGACTGCGTTGAGTCTGCCATGCGCAGAGTCGCGTTTCTCGCCGCTCGCGTCCGCTCTATAATGTCGGATGCCGCAATTCCAGGGCGGCCGCAGCCGTGCTATCACCTTGCGCGCCCAGCTCGCGCGAGATTCATTCGCCAACACCAGGTGCCGTCATGGATCCCCAAAACTCGCCGCAAGGCAACTATGTAAACGCCCAGTACGTCGACCCCCGCGCGCCAATCCGCGTAATCGTTGAACAGCCCCGGGGGAGTTGGATCGGCCGCCTGATCCGCTGGGGCGTAACCATCGTCCTCCTGCTGGTCGTGCTCGGCATGCTCCTCGGCAACAGCGATTCGCTGCAAGAGGAACACCATTCGCTGAGTGAAACTGCCACCAACAAGATCGCGATCATCAAGATCGAGGGCACGATCATGGGCGCCGAAGGCTACGTCAAGGACCAGATCGAGCAGGTCCGCGACGACGATGACGTGAAGGCCGTGATCGTGCGCGTCGACTCTCCCGGCGGCACCGTTACTGGCAGCGACTATATCTACCACCATCTAAAGCTACTCAAAGCCAAGAAGCAGATTCCTATTGTCGTCAGCATGGGGGGCATCGCTGCCAGCGGCGGCTACTACGTGGCCATGGCAGCCGGCGGAGACGAAAACACCATCTATGCCGAGCCCACGACCTGGACGGGCTCGATCGGCGTGATCATCCCGCACTACGACTTCGCCAAGCTGATGAAGGAATGGGATATCGAGGACGACTCGATCGCCAGCCACCCGCTCAAGATGATGGGCAGCCCCACGCGCGATCTGCCGGAGCCTTACAAGGAAGAGGAAACGAAGATCCTCAAAGGCCTGGTCGACTCCAGCTTCGAAGGCTTCAAGGAAATCGTACTCGCCAGCCGCCCAGCGCTCCGCGGCGACCAGGCCAAGCAGGATGTCGTCTTCACGGGTCGCATCTTCACGGCCAAGCAAGCCCAGGAAAACTTACTCATCGATCAACTCGGTTTCATCGAGGACGCTATCGATCGGGCCCTCGAACTGGGCAATCTCGACCGCGACAACACGCGCGTCGTGGAATACAAAAAGCCGGTCGGCGCGCTCGACGCCTTGCTGTTCGGTTCGCAATCGCAGAGCCGCACTCGACAACTCGACCTGGCGTCGCTCGCCGACTTGACCGTGCCCAGGCCCTATTACCTGTGCACCTGGATGCCGGTTCTGGCTGGACTATCGCAACCGTAGAACAAACCTAATCCCGCGGCTTGGGGTTTTGGTCCGCAGAGGGAGAGGGCTTGCCGTCGCGCTGGCCCCGGCGCTCGTCATCGCGCGATTTGTCGCCGCGGCGCGGACGAAAGTCGCCCGACGGCCCCGGTCGCTCGTCGAAGGAGCCGCGTGGCGGTCCACCACCGCGCTCAAAGTACATTCGCCGCAATTGCTGCAGCATCTCCTCGCGGGGAAGCTTTAGCAGGCGCTCGCGCTCGGCCGGCGGCACTTCGCTCTGCAGAAACCGGAGAAGTTCCTCCCCTACCAGGGCATTGCCGCGCCGTTCGCGCTGCCAGGCGCTCGAACGCCGGAGCGACGCAAACACCCAGCCGCGAATCACGCGCCGCTGAGCTTCAATCGAGGCGACCTTGGCCAGTTCGGCCTTCGCCGATTCCGAGAGCTTAGCCGTCAATCGTTCGATATCGTCTTGCGTCACTTTCGAATCACTTTCGTTCTGACCGCCCCGCGATCGACCAAAGAGCCGGAATACCAGGGCCATCTGCTTCGTGCTGGGATCCGTCTGACGCTGATACCAATCGCGATAACGCTCGGGAATGTCCGCCTCCAACTCTTTGCGATGCCGTTGAACGAGTTCATCGATCCACCGTCTGACCGAACGCATGTCGTCGCGCGTCAGCGGTTCCAAAAGCTGCGCGTCGCGCTGCGTGCGTCGAATGTCTTCGATCGCCTCGACCCGATCGTGCGGCGTAAGTTCGGCAAGCTGCGCTCGCTGAGCCGTCGAGATTGTCTTCAGCCATTCGTGATACCGAGACAAAACCTGCATCAAACGTTCGGAATCGGGATCGGCCGTGATCTGGGCCTGCAGTGCCCGCAGCCGATCTTGTTCTTCGGGTGTGAGCGCCTGGAACCGCTCGAACTTGCGGGCCAGATCCTGGCGGGCACTTTCGTCGAGGCTCGCAATGCGCGCTTGGCGATCCACCAGATCCTGGTCCGATAGCTCATCGACCGCCGTGAGCAGCACAACGGCCGCGACCATCGCCAGTGCACGCCAGACATGCGAGGACTTACGAGGCATTATCGCCCTCCGCATCTTCGAACAAGTGCTCGCGATCGAGCGCACGCAGGAAGTCCACGTCCTCCACCTGGTAAAACAGATCAATGTTTTCGATCACTGGCAAATCGCGCAGCAAGGCCTCGTTCGGGTCTGGCCAGGCCCGCCGGCCGATCACATAACCCACGGCGAGCGCGGCAACCATTGCGATGACGCCTGCCAGTCGCTGGCGCTGTTGGAGCTTCGGTAGCGCCAGGTTGACCTCCTCGGCCTCCTTGGCGGCGGCGACGGCCACCATTTCTAGCGTCGACTTGGTGAACTTCTCACCCACGTCAGCCCGAGGGAGCCGGTCGAGCAAGTCCCAGGTCCGTTCGAGCTTCTGCAATTGCCCGCGATAGGTCGGATCGCGCGCGAGACGATCCTCCACTCGGCGCACGCTCGCCGCATCGAGCTCGCCGTCCAGATAGGCGGTCAGCTCGTCGTCGATCTCGGGTTGAGCGGATTCGTGTTTCGTCATCGCTTAAGTCGTCTTGCGTTCACTACTGCGGCCGTGTGCCGTCGTCAAAGTAGGGCTCCAGCAATTCCTTGAGGTTGACTCGGGCTCGCGACAGCAGGCTCTTTACCGCCTGCGGAGTCAGCTCCATGGCCGAGGCAATGTCGGCGTAGCTCATATCTTCGAATTTGTTTAGCAGCACGGCCATCCGCTGTCGCTCGCTCAGCCCCTGCATGGCCTCACGCACGACATCGCGGAGCTCGGCCTTGTCCATTTGCCGGGTTGGCATCGCCCCGCTCGCCGCCACGGCCATTTTGTCCAGCGTGCCGAAACCGCCGGACTCGGTTGCCCTGGCGGATATGTTCACCTCGGGTCTGCGGGAGCGGCTTCGCAGCGCATTGGCCGCCACGTGATTGGCGATCGTATACAGCCAGGTGGAAAACTTAGCTCCCGCGACATACCGTTTTCGCGCCCGATAGACCCGCAGGAACACCTCCTGGGCCAGATCCTCCGCCTGGTCGCGCCGCCCGACGAGGTGCTCAAGCACCGTCACCAGTCGATTCTGGTAGCGGAGCATGAGTTCGTCGAAGGCCGCGGCATCGTCGTCGCGCACCTTCAGCATCAACCGCACGTCCGGGTCTTGCAGTTGGTACCGATGGGCTGAAGACTCGCTGACCGCCAAGTGTGGCGCCTCGCGCTTTGGGGGCACTATTGCTGGGGGAGCCTGCCGGAGCATGGTCGCTCCTGGAACCTCCCAGTATACCCGCTCAGCCGGTCGCCAACCCCAAGGTATTGAACGCCCAACGAGGGCCAGGGTTTCGCTCGACAGCCCCGCACGCGGTGGCTAGGGTGGTTCGAGCACCTCGAGGTACCGCACAAACCATGCAATCCGATCTGACTGGACGAACCGCCGTCATTACTGGAGGCTCACGCGGCATTGGCCGAGCGGCCGCCATCGTCCTGGCCCAGGCCGGTGCTCGGGTCTTCACCGGCGACCTTCACCCCCGCGACGAGAACGGTGAACTCTTCGGTTCGCTAGGCATCACCGAATTGACTTGTGATGTCCGCCGGGAGAGCGATGTCCGGCAACTCGTCGAGCGGGCAGTCCAAGCGACCGGCGGACTGCACATTCTGGTCAACAATGCCGGTATCAACATGGCCGGCCAGGTGCCCGATCTGGCCGCAAAGGATTGGGACGACTGCTTCGATACCAACCTGCGGGCGGCCTTCCTGCTGTCGAAGTATGGCATTCCGCATCTGCGAGCGGCCGGCGGCGGCTCCGTCGTTTTCGTTTCCAGCAATGCCGGTCTGCTGCCGCGGGCACACGATCCCGCTTACTCTACGAGCAAGGCCGCGTTGCTTGCCCTCGCGCGAAGCCTGGCACTTTGCCATGCCGCGGACCGCATTCGGTTCAACTCCGTGTGTCCCGGACCGGTTTCCGAGACCGGACTCATCGACGACGCCATTCTGGCAGCCGCCGATCCAAGGGCAGCCGCCGAGGCATTCATCAAGGCCAGCCCCCTGGCCCGGGCACTAGGCCGAATGATCACCCCGGAGGAAGTAGCCGCGGCAATCCTGTATCTGGCCAGCGATACGGCGGCGTTGGTGACTGGAACAGCCCTACGCATCGATGGGGGTAAATCCCTGGGCGTTCCACCAGCGAGCGAGTAAGCCAAAACATGGCAATGCAGCTTGCATGTTTCGGCAAATCGGGGCTATCATAGGCCGGTAAGAGGCACTTCCTGCGTCCGATTCCGGTCTAACCGATTCCTCTTTCGGGTTTATTGCCATGAGACGTTCTGGTCAATTGTTGTGGCTCGCGCCCCTGTGTGCTGTTTTGGCGGGCAGCCTGCTTGTCGAGCGCGGTATAGCGAAAGACGCCACAGCGTCGAAGGATGTTTCCGCCCGGCTTGGTGAAACGGTCGCGGACTTCAGTCTGCAAGACTATCGCGGCAAGCCATTCTCGCTGGCCGACGCGAAAGATTCGAAAGTCATCGTTGTTGCCTTTCTTGGCGTCGAGTGCCCCCTAAGCAAGCTGTATGCTCCCAAGCTCGTGAAGCTGGCCCAGGATTACGAAGCCAGGGGCGTCACCGTCATTGGCGTCGATCCGAATCGCCAGGACGCCGTGACCGAGATGGGCGCGTTCGCAAGTGAGCACAAGCTTAACTTCCCGTTGCTCAAGGACCTGAACAACAAGCTCGCCGACGAAGTCGGCGCCGCACGCGTACCGCAAGTCTTCGTGCTCGATGCCGATCGCAAGATCCGCTACGCGGGTCGAATCGACGACCAGTACGGCTTCGACACCGGATCCGGCTATGCCAAGCCGAACGTCAGCCGCCATGACCTGACCAGCGCCATCGACGAGCTGCTGGCCGGCAAAGAGGTCAGCCAGCCGGAAACCGAAGCAATCGGCTGTTTGATCGGACGCGTTCGGCCTGTGGCGGACAATGCTTCGGTGACTTACTCGAAGCACATCGCCCCGATCTTTCAGGACCACTGCGTCGAATGCCATCGCCCGGGCCAGATTGGTCCGTTCGCGTTGCTGTCGTATGACGACGCCGTTGGCTGGGGCGAGATGATCGAGGAAACGGTGCGCGAAGGTCGCATGCCGCCCTGGCATCCCGATCCGAAGTTTGGCCACTTCCGCAACGACATCTCGTTGTCTGCTGAAGAGAAGGAATTGATCTCAAAGTGGGTCGCCGCAGGCTCGCCCGAGGGTGATCCGAAAGACCTGCCGCCGGCGAAGGAATTTGCCAGCGAATGGATGATGCCCGGCCAGCCGGATGCGGTGTTTTACATCGCCGATGAACCTGTCGACGTCCCGGCCGAAGGCACTGTGGAGTACCGCTACTACACGACCAAGACCGGCTTCACCGAAGACAAGTGGGTCAAGGTGGCCGAATGCATGCCGGGTAACCGGGCGGTCGTCCATCACATCATTGTGTTCCTCAAGCCGCCCTCCAAAGCGGGCGAAGCCGGTAGCGGTCGCGGCACCGCCCGCGGCACGGCTTCCTTCGGCCAGCTTTGCGGGTTTGCTCCCGGCACGCGGCCGATCGTGCTCGAGCCGGGCATGGCCAAACTGATTCCCGCTGGCTGGGAGCTTGTGTTCCAGATGCACTACACGCCGAACGGCTCTCCGCAAAAAGATCGCAGCGCCGTGGGCCTCAAGTTCTGTGATCCGGACACCGTGACCCATCGCGTGGCCACCTCGAATGCCATCAACGGCATGTTTGCCATTCCGGCGGGAGATCCGAACTACAAGGTCGAATCGACCCGGACCTATGGCCGCGAGGTGAAGCTGCTGTCGGTCTTCCCGCACATGCATTTGCGGGGCAAGGACTTCCATTACGAGCTGATCTACCCCGACGGCCGTAGGGAAACGATCATGAACATGCCGCGGTACGACTTCAACTGGCAGACCAGCTACATCTTCGACAAGCCGATGGAACTGCCCGCCGGCACGACGATGCACTGCACCGCGCACTTCGACAATTCGGCAGACAACCCCGCCAATCCAGATCCGACGAAGACCGTCCGCTGGGGCGATCAGACGTGGGAAGAGATGATGATTGGCTGGTTCGACATCGCGATACCCAAGGATTGGGACATCGCCGAGGTGTTGCCGCCGCAAGGACGTCGTTCGCGCGGCGAAGACGCAGACGAAAAGCGGACCGGTCGTGAGGAGACCGAAGCCGGCGGCGAAGACGCACCCGCCAAACCTGCTGGCTGATCACGCTGCTCGGTTATTCTCTGAGCAACGCTGTTTTCTCAGCGACACAGTCGGCGTGGATTGGAGCAAATCTCCGGTCCACGCCGCTTGTGGTTGCCGTCGAGTTCCAGTTTCGTACCGTCCGGCCGTGTCACCCGTTGGCGACCCTGGCCGGCGGAATTAAGATAGCTGCTCGGCGGGGCAGTTCTCGATTTACTGGCGAGGTTCGAGCATCGATGGAGCTGGGTATGCTTATCAGGCATTTCCGTCGCGGCGCGGCCTTCGTGCTCGTTTCCGCCTTCTGCCTTGCGCTTGGCGGTTGCGCCGAGGACTTGCCCCCGGAACACAAGGCGGCCGTCTCGCGCATGCAAGGACTCGGCGGCAAGGTGTTGTTCGCTGAAGGTGGTTATCGGCTGAATATGCAGAACTCCCGCATCAGCGACAACGATCTCAAAGAGCTCCACAAAATCCAAAACCTCAAGGGGCTCGATCTGCAGGGCTCGCGAATCACCGACGAGGGCCTGAAGGAAATCGCGAAGTTGAAGTCCCTTGCCGACGTTGCCTTATCCGGTACTCCCACGACCCTCGAAGGACGCGAAGCGCTACGCAAAGCCCGTCCCGATTTGGAGGTCAGACACTAGCGCGCCCGGCCGGGCTAATGTCGGCCGGCGGCTTCCTGCCCCGCTCCGCATATAATCGCTTCAGTTGCAGTCTGGCGAAAGCGAAATATCTGCTCGAGCTCTCGCCGCACCAGCGGGTGCACGAGCCGACCCAGCGGTCCCCCGGGAATCCGATATCTCACTTGGTCTTCAATCAGTGTCCCTGCGCCGCGCCGCGGATCAACGTGATCCCGAAAGCGGTGCGTATGGATCCACTGTCGATACGGTCCTTGAAGCTGCTCGTCGACGAACACATTCGGCGGGTCCCAGCGGCTTATCAGGCTCCGCCAGGTAAGCGGCAGTCCGAACACGCGAATTCGATACTCGATTCGCGTCCCCTCGCGCATCTCGATCGGGCCGGGCGTCTTGATCTGAAAACCCATGCCCGGAGGTGTGATCCGAGCCAGATTCGCCGCCTCGGCAAAGAATTCAAACACCTGCTCGCGGGGAAGCGGCAGGAACATCGATTTTTCCAGTACATACTCCACGGCCTGATCTCCTTTGCCGCACTAACCGCAGCCGCCCGCCGGTTTTCACTGCGGGCAAACAGAAACAACTACTCGGGCCGTCCGACAACCGGTTCCGGCGTCGATTGCGGCTGGAGATAGTGCGAGTGCCGCCGCGGAAAGGTGTGCCGGCTGATCGGAGCGAAACCGCCGAGCTGGTCGAAGTACATGTAGTGCGTGATCAGAATCACTTCGGGGCCGATCTGTACCAGGTTAAATGAGTTCTTCTCCCGCTCGCGCGCGCGGCCTCGCCTGGAAGTAGTCGTGCCCGATTGCACCACGATGATCCCCGCCGCTGGCGTTTTGCTGCGATAGATGTCCAGCGAGTTGCCGATGTAGGCCCGGTGCAGGTGACCGCCCAGGATCAACTCGACCCCAAGTTCGTTGAAGCGGTCCAGGGCCTCGCGGGCTCGCCACATAACGTCGTTGCGGTCGTCATAGTCCGGCGCCGGCGCAAAGTGGTGATGAGCCACAACGATCCTCGCCGCCGAGGCCGGCGCCTCGCGAAACGCCCGGGCGGCAAACTCGATCTGCCAGCGATCGATCCGGCCATTGGTGATCGCCAGCAGCGGCGACGTGGTGTTGATCGAAACAATCACGGCATCGTCCGTCGTGACGACCGAGTCGAGTTCGTCGGCGATGTGCTCGCGGTAGTTCGCATAGGGCCGCAGCAGCCGTTCAAACACCCGGTACAGCGGCACGTCGTGATTCCCCGGCGTGACGACACGCGGGACCTGGGGCAGTTTTTCCAGAAATTTTCTGGCATCCGCAAACTGCGAGGCCTTGGCCCGCTGCGTAAAATCGCCGCTGGCCACGACGAGGTCTGGAGCCAGTTCTTCGGCGGCGCGAAGCACCGCCTCGCCAACGTGCGGCAGGTAGGCCGGTCCAAAGTGCAAATCGGAAATATGCAGGATCGTGAGCATGACGTGTGAGCTTATCGACCTCGGGCCGCGCTTGGAACCTGGGAGAGCAGCGAATCTGCCGAACACGGTAACTCATGGGGCACCGCAATCGCCTCCGGTAGTCTGGCTGCAAACTCTCTAGCGACGATAGCTTACGGCGGATAAGATGAACCCAACCCGGTCTCCGCAGCCCGCTGGTAGTCGATTCGCACCGTACTGCTGGCCAGGTGGAGAGCGGGATGGACGGGTCGTGCAATCCACATGAAATCCTAACCTGCCCCTAATACCGGCATGGTACCAATGACGCTCAAAGAAGCATCAATGGGTATTTTGGAAAAGGTGGATATGGCTGCCCATCGCGTCCTCGTCGTCGACGACGAAGAGGATCTGTTGGAATTGATTCGGTACAACCTGAGCAAGGAGGGGTTTCAGGTTCACTGCGTGGCGTCTGGCGAAGAGGCGATTTCAAAAGCCCGTTCGCTGTTGCCCGACGTTGTGCTGCTGGATTTGATGCTGCCCGCGGTCGACGGCCTGAGCGTTTGTAAGACGCTCAAGAGCGATCCGCAAACGCAGCGGATCCCCATCATCATGCTCACGGCCAAGACGGCCGAATCCGACGTGGTCAGTGGTCTGGAAATCGGGGCCGATGACTACATCACCAAGCCCTTCAGCCCCCGGGTGCTGCTGGCTCGCATGCGAGCCATCTTGCGTCGGAAGTCGAGTACCGTACTCGACGAAGACCCCAGCACGATCCGCGTGCACGAACTCGTGATTCATCCCGGTCGGCACGAAGTCCTGCTGCGCAGCCAACCCGTCGAGCTGACGTTCACCGAGTTTCGGCTCTTGCAGTTTCTGGCCCGCAAACCGGGCTGGGCTTTCTCGCGCAGCCAGATCGTCGACGCCGTGAAGGGCGAAGATTATCCGGTGACCGAGCGGAGCGTCGACGTGCAGGTGGCCGGGCTCCGCAAGAAGCTTGGCGATCTGGGGCACTACATCGAAACGGTGCGAGGTGTTGGCTACCGCTTCAAGGAATAGCCATGCCCAAGCGCCGCCTGGTGTGGCATCTGTTCCCGGCGTTCGGCCTGCTGGCCCTGGCAGCAGCGATCCTGCTCGGTTGGGCCGGTCTGCACGTCCTCGAAGCCAGCCTCATCGAAGCCACCCGTCGTGAGCTCACGAGCCAGGCCGATTATCTGAACGCCCTGCTCGGACCGGATGTGCCCCTGGACCGCTCCGAATTCGGCCGGCAACTGCGCTGGCTGGAACAAGCGGCCAGCATTCGCACCACCTTGATCCGCGCCAACGGCTCGGTCGACCGCGACAGCCGCGGTCGGCCCGAGGAGTTCGAAAACCAAACGGGCCGTCCCGAAATCGCCAGCGCGCTGCACGGTGAGATCGCCGACGCCGTCCGCTATAACCCGGGCCTCGATCAACGCGTGCTTTATCTGGCCGTGCCGATTTACCGGCATGACGAGCTGTTCGGCGCGTTCTATCTGAGCAAGTCGCTCGGCGCGATCGACGCCGCCGCGGCCAGTCTGAAAGCCTGGATCGCGGGTGTGGGCATCGCACTGCTCGCCAGTGCGCTGCTTCTCGCCTGGCGTGCAGCGAGCAACCTTGCCGAACCGCTCGTGCAACTTCAGGAGGCCCTCTCGCGCTTCGCGCACGGCCAGCGCGGCACAAGAGTCACGGTACCCGACGCCCGCGAGCCGGGCGAACTTGCAGAAACGTTCAATCGCACCGCCGACCTGCTGCAGCGCCAGATTGCCGTCCTGACGCAAAACAACAACGAGCAGAAAGCCGTGCTGGCCAGCATGGCCGAGGGTGTGCTCGCCGTCGACAGCCAGGAGCGAATCATCAGCATGAATCGCGCCTCGGGGCGGCTGCTGGGGCTCGACCAGGCGCAAGTGCAAGGACGCCGCCTGCAGGAAGTCGTCCGCAATGCCGATCTCAGTCGCTTCGTCAGCCGGGCGCTTACCAATCAGGAAACGATCTCAGCCGATATCGTGCTGCTGGGTGAGCGCGAACGTGTCATGCAGGCTCAGGGCTCGGCCTTGCACGACGTTGACGGTCAGGCTATCGGTGCCGTAATCGTGCTTAACGATGTGACCGACTTCCGCAAGCTCGAGATGATCCGCCGCGACTTCGTGGCCAACGTTTCGCACGAGCTCAAGACTCCGGTGACTTCGATCAAAGGCTTCGTTGAGACCTTGCTCGACGGAGCGAAAGACGATCCGGTCGATTCCGAGCGGTTCCTGCGAATCGTCGCCAAACAGGCCGACCGGCTGCACGCGATCATCGAAGATCTGCTGGCCCTGTCGAAGATCGAGCAGAGCGAAGATAGCGAAGAACTGCAGGTCGAGTCGGCTCCCCTGCGGCCACTGCTGGAAAGTGCGATTACCACCTGCGCCGCCACCGCCAGCGACAAGGAAATTGAAGTCGTGCTCGAATGCCCGCCGCAGATGTCCGGCAAGATCAACGCCCTACTCCTGGAACAGGCGGTGGTGAATCTACTCGACAACGCCATCAAATACAGCGAGCCCAAACGCTGTGTTCGCGTATCTGCCACCGCAAGTGGGAAAGAGCTGGCGATCTCCGTTGCCGATCAAGGGCCGGGCATTGCCGAGGAACATTTGCCGCGCATCTTCGAACGTTTCTATCGCGTCGACCGGGCTCGCAGTCGCAAGCTCGGCGGCACCGGCCTGGGCCTGGCCATCGTCAAGCACATCGCCCAGGCGCATCACGGACGCGTGACCGTGACCAGCACGGTTGGCGCCGGCACCAGGTTTACAATTCACGTGCCGCTTGCCTAGATCGCCAGAGCATCAGGGCAGCGGCGGCCAGGGATACTCGATGTACCTTGCAGCCCGCTTGGCCACTTCCTGACCAAGCAGCTTCGCCACGACGTGGAACGACATGTCGATGCCCGAGGCCACGCCCGCCGAGGTAATCACGCGACCGTTATCGATCACTCGCGTGTCGTCACGCACTTTAACCTTCGGACCAACTTCGCGCAACAAGTCCAGCGCCAGGTGATGCGTCGTGGCTTCCAGCCCTTCGAGCAGGCCGGCTTTTGCCAACAGCAACGATCCGGTGCAAACTGAGAGCACGAGTTCGCAGGCAGCCGCCTGCTCATAGATCCAGGCCAGCACGTGCTCGTTGTGAATCAGCGGCCGGGTCCCCTGCCCTCCCGGGATCAGCAAGATGTCGAGCGGTGGGCAATCGGCGAAGCCGTAGTCCGGAATCACCTTCAGACCGTTGCGTGCCGCCAGCGGTTCGGCCGTGTGACCGACCGTAAGCGCGCGAAACGACCCGGGCTCGATCTGATTTCCCGTGACGGAAAACACCTCGAACGGGCCGCAGAAGTCGAGAACCTCGACATCGGGGAAGATGAAGATGCCGAGCGTGCGTGTGCGGGGCATGACAGGATCCTCGCGCGGTTGGGGATCGGCAAAACAAAAAGCCCAGGGAAGGCATTCCCTGGGCCCCAAGTGTAGTGCAGTGTGGCGTTGCAGGTCCACGAGAATCTCGCAGACGCCGGCTCAATCCTTCTTGCGATCTTCGCGCAATTCGTCGATCTGATCGTAGATCCGGTGGATGTCCTTTTTGATCTCCCGCAAGCTGCGAGAAATCGAATCCAAGAGTACTTGGTTCGCCGCTAGTTGATGCTCCCAAGTAGCTCGTTCAACCTTCATCTTCGCGGCGAGATGACGTTCAGCCACAGGCGCTTTCGCGGCCACGACAACCCCGGGCGGCAAGGGCGCCGTGAACTTCCCCAACATCCGATCCACGTGCGGCCGCAGTTCTACGGGCAACTTGTCCAGCGATTCTTCAGTTACGTCCCACTTGTCATCACCGCGCGAGATTTCGACCTTGGCAGGTTTGTCGCCTTCTCGGCGAACCGAAATAGAAACGCCCTCAGGCAATTCAACACGCTTGAGCAGCACGTCGGTTGGCATGACCTGGCCGGGCCGAATCACGTGCATCCGCACGTCGACCCCGGCGCCTTTCAGCTTCTCGCGAATCTTCGATTCCAACTTAATGATCTCTTCGTCGATCTCGATCTTCGGGGAGTCAAGGTTAATGGTGCCATTGAGAACGGCGAGGTTGAGTTGACCAGTGCTGCGTGGCTGGACCACGATGGTCAGCTTCTCTCCCCCCCGAATCACGTCAAATTTCAGCTCCTTGCCCTCGGAATTGGCGAGCGTCTTGGACAGATCGGCCGGCGACTTTACTTCCTGATCGGCCACCATGATGACAATATCGTGCGGCTTCAGGCCAGCCTTTTCACCAGGCCCGTCCTTTTCAACCACGTCGATCAAAATCCCTTTGCCCTCCAGCTTCAGTTGGGCTTCAAGGGCTTTGGAGACAGGCGCAACTTGCAGGCCGATCTGGTAGGGAGCGGGCGTGATGTTGAGTGTGCTTGTGATTCTCGCCTTCTTGGCCGCTTCGCCGGCTACCTTCGTGACTTCTTTGACAACTTCCTCAGCCGCTTCGCGCGCCTGTTCGGCGGCCTCCACCGCAATCTTGGCGGCCCTCTCCTGTGCCTCGGCCGCGGCTTCAGCGGCAATTGCCTCGGCCGCTTCGGCTGCCTTCTGGGCGACCTGCTGCACCGACTCGGTTACTTCAATCTCGACTTCCTCTTCGCGCGGCGGCTCATCCGCCAGGATCGCTCGCTGATTGAAAACCAGCGCCAGCGCCGTCGTGCCGGCACAAAGCCACGGATGCTTATTACTCATGGTTCGATTCCCTCTCGAATGTGACCTTGTTGGATACTTCCCCCAAAAACCGATGCACCCAGGCTTGGCTACAGCCGCTGAACCTCGGGCGATTGAATGTGCATCTCCTCGACCGGCACGAGCACACGCCGACCATCCGGCAGATCCACCGGCCAGAGTTGCTGCTGCCGATCCACTTCGAATCCGTCGCGCTGAAACTGTTGCGCGAGCGCGCCGGAAACCGCCGACGATCGGCCTGCGGCGTCCACGGCCGCATCGTCCGATTCGACCAGCGGCAACTCGATCGAGTCGTCCCCGCCAAAAGGTCGCCAAGTAAACCTGGTCGGCGTGATCTCCGCATCTGCGAGGTCCGGGGCATCGACCTTGGCCAGTGCCTCCGAATTCTCAGGAAGCGAGGTCTCGCTTTTCACCGCGCCACCGGCGATCTCAGGTGTTAGTCCGCTACGATCAGCAAGCTGCTGCCCCACCAGAAACGCCGCGAGCACGCTTGCCGCCAATGTCAGCGGCCAGGCGAACCAGCCGAGCCTGCGAGTCGGCGTTGCTGCTCGACTGAGCGATGCCTCGTGAGCGACGATCGGTTCATTCGCCGCTTGCGAGAGCTGCCAGCCAAACGTCTGTGCCTCGACAAACGCCAAGGCGCACTGCCGCCACGCACCTGGATCGTCGTCGAGCGAGGCGAGCAGCGCCCGGCGATCTTCGATCCCCAACTCTCCGTCGACCAGCCGATCGAGAACTTGTTGAGGACGACTGCGAAACTCTGCAACGATATTCATGCTTCCACTCCCGCGCCGCTGACTTCTGCCAGTTCGCGCCGCAAGCGGGCCCGCGCCCGATGCAGCCGGCTATCGACGGCGCTTTCCGTAATGCCCAGGTGCTGGGCCAGTTGTTCGTAACTCCAATGTTCGGTGTACTTGAGCAGCAGCATCTCGGCTTCGCGGCGCGGAATTTTTCGAATCGCGCTGCGAACCATCGTCTGCCGCTCGTCCGCCAGCAGCCAATCCAGCGGATCGATCGCCCGGCCGTCAACCTCCACAGGTTGCTCGCGCTCGGCGTAGCGCTGGGTGAGCTTGCGATGGCGCCCCTGCCTCCGCCGGTACAAGAGCGACTGGCGAACCGCCAATCGATACAGCCACGGCCCCGCTTTGCCGGCGTCGACGAGTGGAGCTTGCTGTTTGATCGCGGCCACGGCCACCTCCTGCATCACTTCGTCCACGGCGGCGCTCTCCCCGACGCGTGCAAACACGACGGTTCGTAGCCAGCGGTCGTGCTGACGAAGCAGGTTGAGCCAATTCGCTTGCGGCATCGGTTGCTTTTCGAGTGAGCCCTGGTGCCTGTTGCCGGCAGCAACTCGTCTACCTGTCGCCGACACAAAATAGTTACCGCACGAGCATCTATCCTTCGCGAATTCTCGCAGAAACTTGGCGGTCGTTGCCCGGGCTCGTTGCGAGGCCGATTATAAGTCCTTTCCGGGGGCCCGTTTTCAGCCACCGCCAGGCACCCTAAAATACACTCCCCGCTCTGACGATTTCCGCATCCTCAAAAGGCAATTCCCCGCATGGCAGCAAAGCCCCAGTACTGGCTCGTCAAAAGCGAACCGGACTGTTTTTCCATCCAGCACCTGGCCGCCAGCCCCAAACAGACCACGTTCTGGAGCGGCGTGCGTAACTACCAGGCCCGTAACTTCATGAAGGCTATGCATGTGAGCGACCGCGTGCTGTATTACCATTCGAGTTGCGATCCGCCTGCCGTGGCGGGCGTGGCCGTCGTGGTTAAAGAAGCCTATCCCGACCATACGGCCCTGGATCCCAAGGACGATCACTACGATCCCAAGGCCACGAAAGACAAACCCATCTGGGAAATGGTCGATCTGAAGCTGGAACGCATCTTTGATGAGCCAGTGCCGATTGGCGTCCTGCGAGGCGTAAAGTCGCTGGCCGCGATGGAACTGCTCAAGACGGGCTCGCGGCTTAGCGTCCAGCCAGTGCGGCCGAACGAGTATGCAACCGTGCTCGAACTGGCGGACCTGCAACCTGCCGAGGCGCCCGCCACGGCACCGAAAAAGACAGCGTCGAAGAAACCCGTGAAGAAAAAGGCCGCACGTGCCAAATGATCCCCGCGCCGCCGATGGCGCAATCCTCAACGCGACCGATCCGCTCGACTGGCTCGAGGGCGAGCTTCGCTCTCTCGATGAGCGTTCGCTCCTGCGCAGGCTCGCCACACACGAAGGTCCGCAGCAGGCCGAGGTCAGCATTGGCGGACGCACGTACGTGAACTTCGGCTCCAACGACTACCTGGGCCTCGCCGCCGATCCACGCCTGGGTGCCGCCGCCACGTTGGCCATTGCCGCGGAAGGAACCGGCGCAGGCGCCAGCCCGCTGGTCACGGGCCACAGTTCCCGGCATCAAGCGCTGGAGCAGAAAATTGCGGCCTTTGAAGGCACCGAAGCCGCGCTGGTATTCAGCTCGGGCTATGCCGCGAATGTGAGCGCCATCACGGCGCTCGTCGAACGGGGCGATGCGATCTATTCCGACTCGAAGAATCACGCCAGCATGATCGATGGCTGCCGCCTGTCGCGCGCCGCGGTGCACGTGTACTCTCACTGCGACGCAAGCTCGCTGGCAGAACGGCTCGCCGCCACCGCCGCGCAGTACCGCCGACGGATGATCCTCACCGAAAGCGTTTTCAGCATGGACGGCGATCTAGCGCCGCTCGTGCAACTTGCCGAGCTGGCGGAACGCTTCGATTGCATGCTCGTCGTCGACGAAGCGCACGCCACCGGCATCTTTGGATCTCGAGGGCGCGGCGTCTGCGAGCAACTCGGCGTCGAAGAGCGCGTACACGTGCGGATTGGCACGCTCAGCAAAGCACTCGGTTCGGCCGGTGGCTTTGTCAGTGGCAGCCGCCAGCTCATCGAGTGGCTCGTGAACCGCGCCCGGCCGTACGTGTTCTCCACCGCCCTGCCCCCGGCGACTTGTGCCGCGGCGGCCGCCGCCCTGGAAATCATCGAGCGAGAACC
>JBGSKX010000230.1:0-4564 GCA_041741015.1 Pirellulales bacterium | reverse complement strand
TCGCGCAGCCGCAGCAAGGCGGCACGGGCATCGGCGGAGCGGCTGTCGATGCGCTGAATCTTGAGCGGAGCTTCGGGCATAAGACATTCGCTGGAGTGGGGATAACAGGGAGACGACGGCCGCGGGCGGCAGGTTCGCGGGAATGCAGGTTTCGCGCTGACCAACCGGCCGCATCTGGTCACTGGCGCACGCGAGGGGTAGGATGACGGTCCTGGTCGCAGGTGGCCGAATGGCACCCTATTCTCGCCAGCCGCCCGCACGAGGAAAAGCCCACCTTTCATGGCCCATCGCGGAGTCACAGGACATGCCGAAGCGAGTGCTCGATTTTCGCAGCGATACGGTGACCAGGCCCACGCCGGGCATGCGCAAAGCAATGGCTGAGGCCGCCGTGGGAGACGACGTTTTTGACGAAGATCCTTCGGTGCACGCCCTGCAAGAGCGGGTGGCCGAACTGCTGGGCAAAGAGGCGGCCGTGTTTGTGCCCTCCGGCTCGATGTCGAACCAGATCGGGGTGCGCGTGCACTGCGATCCGGGGGACGAGTTCATCTGCGAGAGCGGCTGCCACATCTACAACTACGAGCAGGGGGCGTATGCGCAGCTCAGCGGGCTGGCGACGCGGACCGTTGACGGCGCGTGCGGCGTGCTGAAGCTCGAGCAGCTTACGGGTTTGATCCGGGCGGACAATGAGCACCTGTGCCGGACGCGGTTGGTTTGCCTGGAGAACACGCACAATCGGGGCGCGGGCAAGATCCAGCCGTACGACGTGGTGGAGTCGATCTGCGATTGGGCGCATGCCAATGGCTTGCGAACGCACCTGGATGGCGCGCGATTGTTCAACGCCGTGGTGGCGAGCGGCATCAGCGCACTCGACTGGGCGCAGCATTTTGACACGGTGAGCGTGTGCTTCAGCAAGGGACTCGGCGCGCCGGTCGGTTCGGCGCTCGTCGGTACGAAGGAGCACATCAAGAAGGCGCGCCGGGTGCGGAAGCTGTTCGGCGGTGGCATGCGTCAGGCCGGCATCATCGCGGCCGGGGCGCTGTATGCCCTCGACAATCATATCGAGCGGCTGGCCGAGGATCACGCGAACGCGAAGAAGTTTGGCGAAGCCGTGGGCAATATTCCCGGCCTGAAGCTGATCGGAGACGCGGTCGACACGAACCTGGTGATCTTCCACGTGGAGCCGAAGCTGGGAACCGCGGCCGAGTTCTGCGAGAAGCTGAAGGCGGCAGGGCTGCTGATGCTGGCGATTGGTGCCCAGCAAGTGCGGGCCGTGACGCACCTGGACGTGGACGAGGCCGATACCGCCCGAGCGTGCGAGATCCTGGGCGAAGTGGCCGTCGCAGCGCCGGGGGTGAAGGTCACCGCCGGGGCGGATGTGCATTACTAAGTTGCGCGTATTGCGAGCAGTTCCTGGGGAAAGTATTCCCCAGGCTTTAGGCGAGTGCGACACGCGCTCGAAGCGCACTACGTGATGCCGCCGAGGACCGTGGCGCGGCTGACGCGGCCGATGCCGAGCATGTAGGCGGCCGTGCGGAGGCTCACCTTGCGTTCCTGCGAGAGCGCCCAGACGCGTTCGAAGGCGGTCGACATCACGCTGTCGAGCTCCTGGCGGACGCGGTTGATGCCCCAGGAATAGTGCTGGCGGTTTTGCACCCATTCAAAGTAACTGACCGTGACACCGCCGGCGTTGGCGAGAATGTCCGGCAGGACGATCGTGCCGCGTTCGTCGAACACGGCGTCGGCATCCGGCCAGACGGGTTGATTGGCCGCCTCGATGATCATGGGGGCTTTGATCTTGGGCGCATTGGCGGCCGTGATCACGCCGCCCAGCGCCGCGGGAATGAGCAGCTCGACGTCGAGCTCCAGCAGCTCCTCGTTCGAGATCCGTTCGGCGTCTTTAAAGCCCTTCAGGCTCTTGTGCTCGCGCGCGTGTTGCAGCGCCTGCGGAATGTTGAGGCCCTCGGGGCGATAGTATCCGCCCGAGACGTCGCTGATCGCGACGACCTTGAACTCCGACTCGTGCAGGAACTTGGCGGCGTGCGAGCCGACGTTGCCGAAACCTTGCAGGGCGATGCGCGTCTGCTGTGGCTTGCGGCCGAGGCGGCTGATCATCTTGTAGGCCAGGATGCCCACGCCGCGTCCGGTGGCTTCCTCGCGGCCGGGAATGCCGTAGAGTTCGACGGGCTTGCCGGTGACGACGCCGGGGTTGAAGCCGTGGTACTTCTGGTACTGGTTCATGATCCAGGCCATCACGTCGGAGTTGCTGCCCATGTCGGGAGCGGGGATGTCGACGTCGGGTCCGATCAGTTCGTGAATGCCATCGATGAAGCGGCGGGTGATGCGCTCCAGCTCGCGGGGGCTGAACTTCGCAGGGTCGATCGCGATGCCCCCTTTCGCGCCGCCGAACGGCAGGTCGACGACGGCCGTCTTCCAGGTCATCAGCGCCGCCAGCGAGCGGACTTCGCCCAGGTCGACTTCCGGATGGAAGCGGAGACCGCCTTTCATCGGGCCGCGAGCGTCGTCGTGCTGGACGCGATAGCCGATGTAGGTGGCTACCTCGCCGCTGTCGAGCTCAACGGCGATCTGCACCGAGACTTCGCGCTTGGCAGTGAGCAGCAGCTCGCGCATGCTCTCGGACATGTCCATGTGGTCGGCGGCGCGGTCGAAATACAGGCGGGTCGCGTCGATGGCTCGCATTGCGGTGCGTGGTGTCCTGGGGGTGGGGATTACGAATGTGATTCAGGATTGTCGAAGTCGCCATAGCGGGCACAGAGGCGCCGCCAAACTTCGTCGTGGGTCAGACTGATGCTTGGATCATCTCGCAACTCCTGAGTGCGCCTTGTCACCATTTGCTTCACCCAATCCGGAAGCTCGATCGGTTCGTCGTCTGAATCTTGGTCGGCCGACATGGTTGCGATCCCCAATCATTGTCGGGAACTTTTCCCCGATTGTACCGCAAAGCGCACACTCGTTCGCCCCCAGTAGAGCTGCCAGCAATTGCGACGCGTGTGAATGCCGGAGAAAATCGATCACTCGCCGGGGCGATAACCCTGGACCGACACCTGGCCATCAGCGATTCCGACGGTGACCGCGCCGACTTCGGCCGTGTGCAGGACTTCGCTCCCCTCGGCCGCGAAAGCAGCACGGACCGCGGGCACCCGATCGGACTGGCCGCCGCTGATCACGGTCCACTCGGGCGTCGCCCAAGCAAGGAAGCCTGGCGGATCGCTGGCCATGCTGCCGTGGTGCGGTGCCATACTAACATCGCAGTCGTAGGGAAGTTCGGCATAGAGTGACTCGAGGCCGGGCGGTTCGACGTCGCCGGTTAGGAGGATTCGCCGGCCTTGATACTCGATGGCGAGCACGATGCTATTGGCGTTGTCGCTGCCGATGACGCCGAGCCGCGGCGGGTGCATCACTTCGATGCTCACGTCGTCATCAGCGCGAAGGCGGTCGCCGGCCCAGACTTCCTTAAGCGGTACCGCGTGCTCGTCGATCGAAGAACGCACCGCGGCCAGGGCCTGGCTGGCGGGATCGTCGAACATCACGGGCGAGACATAAATAATGCCGACGGAATGCTGCTTGAGGATGGCCGGCAGGGCGTTGTAGTGATCGGCATCGGCATGCGAGACGACCACCGCGTCGAGATGCGTGATCCCGCGCGACCAGAGATAGCTGGAGACGATCCGCGAGGCAGAGGTGGGCGAGCCGAGACGGCCGCAGTCGTAGAGGAGCGTCTGGCCGCCGGGGAGCTCGACGACGACGGCCGAGCCGTGGCCGACCGAGAGGAACGTGCAGCGGAGCTGATCGCGGTCTCTGGCCGGAATTAGCGAGATGCCAAACCCGATGGCGATCCAACCGGCCACGAGACCAATCATCCAGCGCCGTGAAGGACGCCAGCGGGGCACGAGCGCCGCGGTGATGAGCAGGCCGTAGAAGCCGGCGAGCCACCAATCCGCAGGTCCGGCGACCCACAGATGGCTGAGCGGCAGATCTCGCGCACTCTCGACGCTGAGTTGCATCACAAGCAGCATCGCTTCGCAGAGCTTGCCCAGCATCGCTCCAACCGGCGGCAGCAGCCAGCCCGTGAGAAAGATGCCAAAGCCACAGCCCATCGCGATCGTGACCGGAATCGCCAGCAGCGGGCCGAGCAGCACGGCCACGGGCGACACCAGGTGGAAACGAGCCATCACGAGCGGCGCGACGATGAGCCAGATCAATGTTGTGGCAAGCGTGGCTCGCCAGAAGTTGCGGCCGAGCCGTCGCACGATGCGCTCGGGCAACGGACGCGTGCGGGCGATGAGCCGCTGGAGCGGATCGAGCTCCCGCTTGCCGAGCTGCGATTCGCTGACGAACACCAGCACGCCCACGGCGAGAAACGAAAGCTGTGTGCCGGCGGAGAAGAGCTCGGCCGGGTTGATCGCGAGCACCACGAGTCCTGCCGCGGCGAGTGTGTTGTAGTGCAGCGGGCGGCGCGAAAGGAACATCGCCAGGCAGCCGACGAGCACCATCACGGTGGCCCGGACGACCGGCGGTTCGCCGTCGGTCGCGGCGGCGTAGAGCA
>JBGSKX010000229.1:0-31425 GCA_041741015.1 Pirellulales bacterium | reverse complement strand
GGCAACTTCGACGGGCTTCGCTGCCGAGGGTGCCGCGGCTGCAACCGGTTCTGGTGTCGAAGCGACTTGTACTTCGGCCATCCGCAACGTCGAAGGGCTCGGAGCGAGGGGAGCCGGCTGAGCGGTCGCAGCCATTTCCACGGCCTTAGGCGCGGGCTCTGCGGTTACGGCCGGCTGAGCTTTGGCCACTTCCTGTTGTACGGTCGCCGGTTTGGGCTCGGCGACGGCCGTTTCAGTGGCAGGCTTCGCCATTTTTGGTTCGGCAACCACGACCTTGGCTGCTGGCGGCGCGGGTGCTACCGCAGTCGCTTCGGGCGTTACGGTATGTAGCGGTTCGGCTTCAACCTCTATCGGGCCAACTTCCTTCGCAGGTTGCGTTGCGGCGATGGCAACCGGAGCCGGCGTCAACCTAGACGCCACGATCGGCTCCGCCGGTTTGCTTTCCGGTTTCTTCTCGGCAACCTTGGCGGGCGCGGGAGTGGCTTCTGCAGGTGCGGGAGACTCCGGCTGCGCGAGCGCCACGGGCGGTTCGACCTTCGCTTGCGCGGCTGGCGTCGGTTGACCGGGAACTCGCCGAGGCGTGACCACAAGCGGTTGCAACGTGCGCCGCTCGTTGGAAGTGGCAAAGCGGCTTGTTTCCGACTTGCGCGGCGCCCCTGTGCTTTCCGGGCCAACGTTCACCGAGATGGTCTTCGCGGCATCCGACACTTCTTCGGGCGTTTCACTCTGCGCGAAGCGGAGTTCGACCGTGCTCGACGGCACTTCTGCGGTCGGTTCGGCCGCCACGGGGTCCAGCGATTCGCTGGTGCTCGCCGCAATCGAAGTCTCCGCAACCGCGACGGGCTCCGAGTTACTCGTCGGCTCGGCGACCACGGCAACCGCTTGCGGTTCGTGGGCGAGCGGCGCTTCAGTTATCGGGTCCGCATAAGGATCGACGATGGGGGCAATGGCGACAGACTGTTCGCCGCCGCTGCGAACAAGTGACTCGCTGTCACTTGTGGAAGTGTGTTGTGGTCCAAAGAAGTTTGGTTCGGCGCTCACGACGACGACCGGTGCCGGCGCGCTGGTGCGCGACTCGCGCTGAGCCATCCGAGCGGGCTGCGCGCTGTCGGTACCGCAGCCTGCGCTCAGCAGCACGCCAAGCGAAGCGCTCGCAGCGACGGCATAAAAGCCAACAGCTTTGCGATCCATCGTACTTCCATCCCTGGTAAAAAGGGGATCCTTCCAGTCTTCCAATCGTCCCGTTCGACCCGCTGGCAAAGCAAATCCCACACAACCCGCGCCCCGAGCGCTATTCTCCCGCGGAACGCGAGGAACATTCGCGCAAGGTTAACAGGAGAATGCCAGCACGACGTGCGAGGCTTGCCTGAACGGGCATTGCCCCGCTTCCGTGACGATCGATTCCAGCGGCAGAGTTCGCCACCTTGATCGGTCATCGACCAGAGGCCCCGGCCGGGCCAGCCAATCGAGGGTTAAATTTGAGCGGATAAGCTCTCATCGCGTGATCCTCGTAAAAATCTACCGATTGGGAGGTTCACTCGACCTGCTGCGTCAGCTAGCATCGAACGGCATAGTTTCCCCATCCTGCCCATGCCGACTGGCCTGCAGTTGAGTGGCAACTACCGTTTTGAGATCCGGGCACGACCTGCGTCGAGCCCTGCTAGCATCCGCTTGTGACTGTGAGGAATTTCGTTGACCGCCGCCAGGGACGCCTTCCGCTCGTGGCTTTCGCAAGCCACTCCGCAAACATCCGACACGTGCCCGTCGACCGATGCCAGCCTGCCGCTGTTGGTCGTGGGAGCGGGACCGGCCGGCCTGGCTGGCATGGCTGCTTTGCGGCGGGCCGGAGTTCCTTTCGTCGGCGTCGAGTTGCATGCCAAGGTGGGCGGGATCTGGGATATCACGAATCCCGTCAGCTCCGTCTACGAGGGTATGCGCACCGTTACTTCGCGCTACACAACCTACCTGGGAATGCCGGCGCCCAGCGACTGGCCGGACTACATTCCGCATGACCGGGCGAAAGAGTATCTGTGCGCGTTCGCCGAGAGTGAGGGCATTCTGCCGCAAATCGAATTCCAGACGCGCTATCTGGGTGCTGAAAAAACACCGCGCGGCACGTGGAACGTCACGCTGCGCCGCACGGCAGGCGCAAAACGACCAGACGAAAAGGATGAGGTTCGTGAGTTTCGCGGAATCGTGTTCGCGACCGGCGCCCATCACCGCGAAGTCCGCTCGATTCCCGACGATCTTGGATCGCAAGCACGCGAGGCGGGACTCAACGTTCTGCACTCTTCCGATTACAAGCATCCGCAGCCATTCGCTGGCCGTCGCGTGCTGATCGTCGGCGTCGGCAACTCCGGCTCTGACATTGCCGACAAGATCAGCCACGTTGCGAAGCGCACCATCTTGGCGATCCGTACCACGCCCTGGATCAACCCGCAAACGTTGTTCGGCACGCCCTTGGACAAGATGACGCGCGATACACCCGCCTGGTTTCCACGCTGGTATAAGCTCTCAACCTTCCACCTCGCGCGATGGCTCACGGTGGGCGGGTTCCGGCGACTGGGCCTGCGCACCCCGCGACATTCCATCAACGACCGTCTCCCGATTGGCGATCGTGGTATCGTCAAGGCGATTCTCAGCGGCCGAGTGACGGTTCGTTCGCATATCACGAGCATCGCCGGCGGCGCCGCTCATTTTGCCGACCCCAGTCACGCGGCCGAGTCGGTCGACGACGTGATCTTTGCGACTGGATTTGAACGACGTTACCCCCTGCTGGAAATCGAACCCCGGGAGGGAAGCGAGGTCAGCGACGCCCTGGCGTTTCTTGCCTTTCATCGGCGGGAACCTGGCCTGGCTTACCTGGCCGAAGCCGTCGGCTTCCGGGGCTGTTGGCCGGTGTTCTGTGACCAGGCCCAGGCCGTGGCCGCCTACTTTGCCGCGGAAGCCCGGGGCGGCCGAAACGTACAGGATTTCAACCTCCGGCGACAGTCTCCGGCACCCGACTTCAAGGGCGAGCTGTTCGCCAAATCGGACGGGTTTCACGTCGATTACGACATCTATTCCCGGGCCCTGCGCGATTTGGCTGGCTGGCTGGAAGCCTAATCAGGCAAGTGGTTTAGGCGCCATCGATCGCTCTGTAGGGGATATGCACCAGATGCGGTCCTGAGTTCAGGAAGTTCGCCTCTGGACCCCCTTCTTCTCGTAGGCGCTCCGCCTCGCCCAACTAGCATGGAACTCATGTGGTTTGGGTTATCTGGTGAGTCTGGGTAATAAATTCTGCGTCTCCAAACCTTCAGCGTTTTCGGGCAGTAAGGGGCCCGCGAGACGTCTTCGAGACGCGTCCGACACCCCATGGGTCCAGCATCGCATGAATTGGTCACGCCTTGCGCGCCGTTTCGGTGGTTTTGGTACGAGTCGCGATCCGCTTCGCCATCGCAAGCCCGGCTTGGAAGCGCTTGAACAGCGGCAGGTGTTCTCGATCGATCCGCTTGCGGCTGTTGTCGCCGGTGATCTTGACGACCAGCCACCCGTGGCGCTTCCGCTGGCGGTGGTTGACGCGAACATTCAAGACAACTGGACCGCGCTGGGCGTTTCCTCGCTCGACGTCAGCGAAGACACCGGCGAAAAGCCGCAATCGAAAGTCTGGAGCCACAACGGGGACTGGTTCGCCGCGTTGCCCGACGATGACGGCACCTGGGTCTGGCGGTTGGATGGTTCGAACTGGACGCAGGTCATCAAGCTTTCCGACAGCAACAGCATCCACGCAGATGTGAAAACGGTTGGGAATGTTGCACACGTACTGCTGTTCGACGGCGGGGATTCCCAGCTTGCGAGCATCCAGTACAACGCCGCCACGCACGGTTACGAACTCTGGTCGCAACGCATCACGAACGCGAACATCGCCGCTAGCGATTCCGCCGAGACGGCCACGATCGACATCGACTCCACAGGCCGGATGTGGATCTGCTACGAGACTTCCAGCACCGTCGAGGTGCGCTACAGCGACGGCAACTACTCATCGTGGAGCGCTCCTGTCACCGTCGCTTCCGGCATTACGAGTGACGACATCGCCAGCATCATCGCGATGCCCGATGGCCAGATCGGCGTCTTCTGGTCGAACCAGAGCAATAGTACGTTCGGCTTCCGCACGCATACCGACGGCTCCGATCCGAGCACCTGGAACGGCAGCGAAGTGGCCGCGCCGCAGTCGCAGGCGAGCAAAATGGCGGACGACCACTTGCATCTGGCAGTTGCTTCCGACGGTACGCTCTATGTCGCAGCCAAGACCAGCTTCGATGGCGGCGGAAGGCCGGAGATCATCCTGCTCGTGCGCCGTCCGGACGGCAGTTGGGATCCAATGTATGCCGTATCGGGAATGGGCACGCGGCCGGTTATTGCGCTTAGCGATACGCAGAACCGGCTGCTCGTGGCCTACACCGAGCGGGACGGTGGCGGCGACATTCTCTATCGCGAGTCGCCACTCGACAATATCTCCTTCGGCGACACGCGCGTCCTGATCGGCGGCAGCTATAACAACGTCACGACTGCCAAAGCCAACTTTACTACTTCGATTCTGTTCCTGGCGGGCACGGGTTCGCGAGTCGGAGGCACCCTGCTGCAAGGGCCCGTCGAATCCGACTCCGATGTGATTAACGCTCCGCCAATCGTGCTGGCAGGCGCCGATCGCGTCGGGCAACTCGGCTCGCCGCTGCCACTGGTCGGCGCGATCAATGACGATGGACTCTCCGAAAGCCCCGTGACCTCGCAGTGGTCGCTGGTGAGCGGCCCGGGCTCCGCCTTCTTCGGCAACGTCACGCAGGCCGCGACGAACGTGGTCTTCTCGGCGATCGGCACCTACATGCTCAGGCTCACCGCCTCGGATGGCGAATTCACGGTCAGTGATGACGTCGTTGTCAACGTTGGACCCGCCGGGTCTACTGCGCCGGAAATCGCCGGCTTCTGGAACTTCAAGCCGGGCGTCGGCGGCAACTACTCGAGCATCGTCGGGCACTTGGGACAAATAACGGACGGCGCCACGGTCACCGCCGAGGGTCGATTGGCTCTGGGGGGGGACGGCGGCCATTACACGGTCGACAACGTTTCGCCACTTCAGATTTCTGAAGCAATCACGCTTACCGCCTGGATCAAGCCGGCCGTTCGCGCTGCGCAGGATTGCGCAGGATATTGTCAGCAAGGCCGGCACCGATTCGATTGACGGCTTCGAACTCGGCCTGACCAGCGGCGGCAAAGTCTTCATTCGCTTCAACCAGGCCACGTCTGGCGAAAGCTATCGCCTGGAGTCGACATCGAACTATCCAATCACGGGCACGAGCTGGATGCATGTCGGCGCGACCTACGACGGCGCCACCATCCGGTTGTACATCAACGGTCAACTGCAGGCTTCGCTCGACGCCGAACTGAACATCGGCCTGAACACGTTGCCGCTCACCATTGGCTCGGGCCAAGGAGGCTTGCGTGCGATGCGCGGCGAGCTGGACGAAGTTATGCTCACGGGTCGCGCCCTGTCGAGTGGCGAGATCTCGCAAGTCTACTTCGGTTCGTTCAATCCGGCCGCGACGGCCAACCAGCCACCCACCGTCAGTGCCGGTCCCGATCGTTCGGCCGAGACGAGCATCGCCATTGCACTGAGTGGATCGGTGAGCGACGACGGCCGACCAACCGGCACGCTGCAAGCGCAGTGGAGCGTCGTGAGCGGACCGGGGGCGGTTACATTCGGTAATTCGCAGTCGGCCGAAAGCACGGCCAGCTTCTCCGTCGCCGGCACCTACGTACTCAGGCTTACCGCGACTGATGGCTCACTCTCGGCAAGTGACGAGATGACCGTCGTCGTCTCGAACAGCACGGCGGCGCCGGCCGAGATGGTTGGCTTCTGGAACTTCATGGCCGGCCGCGGTGCGAGCTATCCCAGCCATCTGGGGCACACCGGCAGCCTGCAGGCAGGCGCAAGCGTCAGCAGCGACGGGCGTCTGCAACTCTCGAGTGTTGGACAGTACTACTCGGTGCCCCATGCCGCGCAGCTCGCAATCTCACAAGCCATCACGCTCACTGCCTGGATCAAGCCTTCTAACAGTGGCGCGCAAACGATCCTTTCCAAAGCCGGAGCCGGCACCAACGGATTCGAACTGGGGATCACCTCCGGCGGAAAGTTGTTCGTGCGCTTCAACCAGGCCACGTCGGGCGACACTTACCGAGTCGAATCTGCAGCCAATATTCCCACCACGGGTACCCAGTGGACGCATGTCGCGGCCACCTACGACGGCAGCACGATCCGGCTGTTCGTCAACGGTCAACAGAACGCCAGCAAAACGGCCAGCTTCACGATCGGCACGAACAACCTGCCGCTCATCCTCGGCGCGGCTGCCAGTGGCGCCAGCACGATGCGCGGCCAGCTCGACGAGGTGCTCGTCGTCAGCCGCGCGCTCTCCGCGGCAGAGATCTCGCAGGTGCACTTCGGGTCGTTCGATCCATACAATGCCCCGACTGACAACCAGCCGCCTGTCGTCGGCGCAGGTGCCGATCGCAGCGTGCCGGCCGGAACGCCACTCACGCTCGGCGGCAGCGTCACCGACGATGGGCTCCCCTCGGGCATCGTGCTCAGCCAGTGGAGCGTCATCAGCGGGCCGGGCGAAGTCTCGTTTGCCAATGCCTCCGCTCCAAACACGGCGGTCACCTTCCTGGCCGAAGGCACCTACGTGCTACGGCTCACGGCGAGCGACGGCGCGCTTTCCGCCAGCGATGAAATCACCGTCACCGTAACGGCGGCTGCTTCGCCCAGCATTCTCGGCTTCTGGAACTTCCATCCCAGCTTCGGCGCGAAGTACCCGAGCGCCATTGGCGGCACGGGTTCACTGACCGGTGGCGCCACGGTCAGCAGCGACGGCCGACTTGACCTGAATGCCAGCGGTCAGTACTACTCCGTGCCGAACAGTTCTTCGCTGGCGATCAGCGAGGCGATCACGCTCGCGGCGTGGATCAAACCCTCGGCCAGTGGTACGCAATCGATTATCAGCAAGGCCGGCAGCGGCGCGGATGGGTTTGAACTGGGGCTCGGCGCCGATGGCAAAGTCTTCGTTCGCTTCAACGCCTCGACCTCGGGCGATACATTCCGTGTCGCCTCGACGAGCAACTATCCGGCCAATGGCCTGGGCTGGATGCACGTGGCTGCCACGTATGACGGCACGACGATTCGACTCTATGTGAATGGAACCCTCGAAGGCTCGCAAGCTGCCAGCTTCACGATCGGCACAAACGCGCTCGCGATGAACTTCGGGGCAGGGCAGGCTGGCGCCAGTGCCTTCCGCGGTCAGCTCGACGAAGTCCTCGTCGACACCCGGGCACTTTCCGCGGCTGAGATCAAGCAAGTTCACTTTGGCACCTTCCGCCCGGCCGAACCGACGCCGCCCGCGCCGGTGGGCGGGGTGGTGGGCCAATGGGATTTCACTTCGACCAGCGACATCTCCGGCAATGGCAACAACGGCACGCTCAGCGGCGCGACACTCGGCGCGGGGCTCACCGGTTCGGGCCTGCGGATGACTGCCAGCAGTCAGCGGATGGTCGTGGCCGACTCGCCGAGCCTCGACATTACGGAGCACATCACGCTTGCGGCCTGGATCCAGCCGTCGACGCGAACGACTCAGTACGTGATTAAAAAGGCCGCGCAAAACGCCACCGATGGCTACGAACTCTCGCTCTCGAGCGCAGGTAAAGTCTTCGTGCGATTCAATCAGGACACTTCGGGCGATACCTACCGCGTTAACTCGACTTCGAACTATCCCACCGACGGCAGCACTTGGATTCACGTCGCCGCCACGTACGACGGCACCACGATCCGGCTGTACGTGAACGGCCAACTGCAGGCCAGCAAAGCTGCCACGTTCACGATCGCCTCGAATAATCTTGGCCTGGGAATCGGCGCGCAGGCCGATGGCGTGGGTTCGATGCGGGGCACGATCGACGACGTGCTCGTGGCCGATCGGGCCTTCAGCGCCAGCGAGGTCCTGGCTCTGTACGAGGGAAATTAGGCGCCACGCTTAACGACTAGGCGGCCTGACGCTGCACCAGTTCGGCCAGGTTGCGAGGCGCAGCGATTGGCGTGCGAACCTTGTCGCGTGCCAGCGCCTGACGGACTATGTGCCGCAAACGCCGCGGCCAGTAGCGCTGTGGACGCAGGGCGACGTACAACGTGCGCTTCATATGCTGGAGCCAGGTCGGATCGTTCCGCAGGCTGTAGAGCGAGAGACCAACGTAGGGCTGCCAGTTGCGTCGGTAGTTCTTGGCTCCGCCCGCAGGAACGTCACCTGTAAAATCCTGGGGTACCCCGGCGATGTCGTAGCTGTCCGCAAACGTGGCCGGCCTTCGCTCGTAACGGTGCAGAAACTCGAAGTCAATCAGCTTCAGACCCTCGGTGCGGTCGATCAGCACGTTGTCGATCGTGGCATCGATCAAGGCGTAGCCACTCTCATACACGCGCTCGAGCGCCGCAATCGCTTGCCGAGCCACCTCCAGCGGCATCAACTTTCCAGACGAACGTTCGTAACCCAGCACGTTGTCATAGAACGGGTAGGTGACGCTACGCTCCGTGGAGCTGAGCAGCGGAGGGATCTCAGGCACGCTTGGCGAAAGCTCACGCATCGCCAGCGCTTCGCGAGCGCTGAATCGTTCGCAGCCCGGCTTGAACGTCTTGCGAACCAACTTCCGGCCAGCGCGCTCGAGGAGTTCCACTCTTGTTCGCCGGCCGAACCGTGTTAGATCTGCCAGCACGACTTCGTCGCTTGCCGGCGTCGCGCCTTTGGAAGCGAGTTGCTGCTTGATCGCTCCCGCCCGCTCCGGCATTGCCAGGGCGATGTATTCCCAGGCTTCGTGGCCATTGTCGCTGGAATGGACGACGTTGCAGTGTTCCGCCTCGGGCCGGCCTTCGTTGAACGCATCGCGAATCGAGCTCTTGGAAAGCAGCCGGGCGTTTGTCGCCAGCGGGAACTTCTTGCGCTGTTTGCGCGTGAGCGGCAGCGGATTGGGATCAAAGGCCACCACGACCGCAGCCGGTTCGCCCCCAGAAAGGGCCCACGGCCCGCGGCCCCAGTTGCCACCACGCACATTGGCCGCGACGCGAGCGCGATCCTCGCCAAAGAGCGGTTTCGTTTCCAGAATTGTGAACCCGTGATGTGCGAGCAAGTCATGCATGAATTCGATGCCGCCGCGCTGCATGGCGGCTGCGCGCACGATGAACACGGCCAGGCCCCGATCTTCCAAACGCTCGGGCTCGGCCGTCGCACTGGCTTTGACCCAGGGGTTGCGCTTGCCGAGCCGCAAGAGCATATCGCGCGGCGGCCGCCAGTCGTGTTCGGCCAGGAAGCCATCGAGCCCCTCGCGCGTGACTTCCAGATTCACGCCGAGCTTTTTCGCGAGCGCGGCGATGATCAGCGGGTAGTTGTGGTCGTGCCTCGCTCGAGCCGTCGGAGCGCTCACCGACTCCGGAAGGCCGCTGCTGGGACCTTTGTGATAGATCGCGTGATAGACCAGGCTCAGCAGGTGATGCAAGCCGCTGGGTACGCGGCAAATTCCATTGTGCAGCACCGCGCCGTCCAGCAGCTGCCGGGCCAAGCGCGGCGGATAGTACGGCATCTTGCGAAAGTCGGAGCGTGGCAAACCCGTTTCGGAGTAGATGTCGCAAGGTTCGACGCCGGGGCCGCTTTCCAACAGCGTGAGCACGCGCGCAAGGTCGCTGTCGGCCACGAGCAGGTCGAGATCCTCGCCCGGCGGAAGTTTCGGCAGTTGTTCGAACCAGCGAAGTGCCGTGTGCCGAACGTTGTCGTCGCGCAGCGTCTCAAGGAACCCCGCCATGCCAAGCGCGTGCGGGACATAGTGCCGAGCGCCTTCGGGAAGCTTTCGCCGCCGGACAGGAAACACCACGAGCCATTCATCCGCCACGTGAACGCGCACCGGCCGAGCTAATCGCCCAGTGAGCCAATGCAGCAGGCACATCCACAGAACAAGGAGCGAACCGGGTCGCGGAAGATCGGCGATCGCCACCTGCGCCGCGTGCCGCAGATTGCGGAATCGCAGCGCTGCCAGCCCGGCGCCGCTGCCGAGAATCAGCACGTCAGCATTATTTTGCCGCGTGGGATTACTACCGGGCGCGACGGCCACGTGCGCAGCGAGTTGTGGATGACCTTGCAAGACGCGCGCCCTCTGGCGCTCACGTCGCACGACTAGCAGGCAGCCGCGGAACGACTGTTGCGCGAGCGCGGCCGTGACAGGTCGCCCGCGCGTGCCGAGCTCCACGATTCGCGTCGCCGCGTTCCACAACTGGCTGGCCTGCATCCGCATTCCTTCTGACGCAGTGTTGCGCTGATTAAGCGGCGAGCCGCTGCTTCGACCGTGAGGTCGCGGCACTGCTCTCACCGGCGAAGGGAATCACACCGCTTTCGTGTTCCGCTTCCGGATCTGGCTGCGGTTTGGCATGATGCAGCTCCCACAGTCGGGCCTGCTTCATGAACGTGTAGAAGGCAGTGTACATGCAGATGTGAAACCCGGGCATACCATCCAGGAAGCCCAGCCGCAGAAAGTACAATTGCAGAAACCTGGCCGGCGCTCGGAAGATCATCGAGGTCAGGCTGACCTTGTGGCCTTCGTCGCGAAGGTTGAGTGCGCCCCACGAGGCGTAGCGGTTGATCTTCCGCCAGTATTCGTCCGAACTCCAGGTGGTGAAGTGATCGAACGGCTCGTCGAGCCGGGCGGCCTTGTCTTTCGGCAACTCGATTTCGGCGTGGACCCAGCGCTCGCGATAGCGGCAGTTGTCGCGGCGAAAGAGCCGCAATACGTCGTCGCTCTCCCAGCCGCAGTGGGCAATGTGATAGCCCAGAAAATGATTGCGGCGGCCGATCCAATAGCCGTCGATGTTTTCCGGCGGCGATGCTAGCGTCTGGCGAATCTCGGCGCCAAGCGCGGGCGTAACCCGTTCGTCGGCGTCGACAATCAGCACCCAGGGATGCTGGCACTGGGGGATGGCCCAGTTCTTGAAGTTTGCCGAGTGGACGTATTCGCGTTCGATGATGCGGCAGCCGCCCATGCTGCGCACGATATCGAGCGTGCCGTCGGTCGAACCGCTATCGGCAATCAGGATTTCATCGGCGATCGAACGGACCGACTCAATGCAGAGCCGGATGTTCATCCGCTCGTTCTTACAAGGAATCAGAACGGTCAGCTTGGCAGTCATGGCTCATCCTTGAGGTGGCGGCAGGTCCGTGGAATCTCCCTGCCCCGACAACAATGTTCGGCCGCGCCAAATGTGCGTCTTTCGTTAAAACCCGCAAAATCCTCCAAATCGACATAAGCGGACTGGTGTTTCGGCTGCTGGCATTGCTGTCGCGGGGGCGTGATAATCAAACGCCCAATGGGCCCCGCCTCCAGTTTCTGTCCTGGCCAGCCTTGCGAGGTTTACGATGTCTCCGACCCTCAGAGCGCGCGACGCGCTGCAATTCGACCGGCGTACCTTTCTGAAAGCGGCGGCCGCGGCCAGCCTGGCTGGGGGCAAAGGCGCTCTGGCCGTCCAGACGGCGCGCGAGCCGCGACTCCTGTTCACCTCGCGCGGCAAAATTGGCGTCGTGAATCTGAACGACGGTTCGGTTCGCTATCTCGAGCTCAACGTGCCGAACCAGGCGACCTGGCAGCCAGGGCCAGCGTTCCCCGACGGCCAGCGGATGATTCTGCTCAGCATGGAACCGCGCCGCGACGGACCAGGCAAACCGTTCGATGAGTACTACACGCAAACGCCTACTCACATCTGGAGCTACCATCTCGACTCGGGCGAGCTCACCGAGCTTTGCACCCGCGATCGGATCGCGCCGTTCGTCACACCCGCGCTACTGATTGGCGATGAACGGTTGCTCGTGCAGGTGGTCAAGGATCGCGTGGGGCAGATCATCAGCATGCGGCTCGATGGCAGCGATCCGGTGCCGTTTACGAAAGCCGGCGAAGGATTGCCCTACGGCTTAAGCCTCAGCCCCGATAAAAAGCGAGTTGCTTATCACCTGGCCAGTCCCGAGGGCTACCAGGTGTGGACGGCCGACATAGACGGCGGCAATCGCGTGCGCGTCGCGGCCGATCCATCGCATTTGTATTTCGGCACGAACTGGTCGCCCGACGGCAAGTGGGTCAACTACGTCGATTGCCATTACCACACCGATCCGGGGCACGATTGGGCCGATATATGCGTCGGCCGCGCCGCTGGTGGCGAGCATCGCGTGCTAACCAAAGATCAGGCGATGTGGTTTGCCGCGACCTATGGCAACGAGCAAACTCGCGGCGGCGGATCGAACGTGCCAAGCTGGACACCCGATGGCGGTGTGCTGTTTCCTCGCCGTTCGCCGGGTGCCAAAGTTCCCTGGCAATATCGCGTGGGCCAAGCGGATCTGGATCACTTCAATCGCGCGTTCAAGCCCGAGGAAGCCAAGGGCGGTTCGCAGATTGTCCGGCTCGACCCGACCTCCGGTGCGATCACTGAGTTTACGCCAGCCCAAGATGGCGTATGGGACTTCCGCTCGAGCGTTTCGGCGGATGGCAAGCACTTGGTGTTTTGCCGCGCAGCCACGGGCGAAGGCCCCGGCATTTGGGTTGCCGCTGCCGATGGCGGCAATCCGCGGCTCGTCACCCGCGGCATTGACGGCCTCGGCGCCGATCATCCCAGGTGGGTGTGAAGCATCCTGGCGAGCTACGCCGGCCGACGTACTTTCCGTCAAGTCGCCTGAATAGCCGATGGAAACACCGTCGGCGACAGGCTAACTTAGAGGCACGCAGACGAACCATCGCCGTGCCAATCCGCCCGCTTCCCTTTGAGGTAC
This sequence comes from Pirellulales bacterium, assembly GCA_041741015.1. Lineage (GTDB taxonomy): Bacteria > Planctomycetota > Planctomycetia > Pirellulales > PALSA-1355 > JALHMI01. The sequence goes on along the minus strand of JBGSKX010000229.1, from coordinate 18,562 downwards.
CCGCCATGCTTAGCCGCCGCAGTCTGCTCGCCGCGTTGTTCGTTTGCGTAATTGCGTCGGGAAGTACGGCGGGCTTCGCTGCAGGTGTCGAATTCAAAGGCCAGGACGGGCCGGGCAAAGGCAAGAAGGTCGTGCTGGTGAGTGGCGACGAGGAGTATCGCTCGGAGGAGGGCCTTTTGCAGCTTGGCAAGATCCTGGCAGCGCATCATGGCTTCGACACCACCGTGCTGTTCGCCATCGACAAGAACGATGGCACAATCAACCCGAATCAGACGGACAACATCCCCGGTCTCGAAGCGCTCGACGACGCCGACCTGTTGATCCTGTTCACGCGGTTCCGCAACCTGCCCGACGACCAGATGGGGCACATTGTGAAGTACGTCGACTCGGGCCGCCCAATCATCGGCCTGCGAACCGCGACGCACGCCTTCAACCCTAAGCCTGACAGCACGTACGCCGACTATGGTTGGACAAGCAAGAAGTGGGACGGCGGGTTCGGCCGCCAGGTGCTAGGCGAAACCTGGATCAACCATCACGGCGGACACGGCACGCAAAGCACGCGCGGCATCGTCGCGCCCGGGCAGGCCGACCATCCGATCCTCCGTGGCATCAAGGATGGCGACATCTGGGGACCGACCGACGTCTACGGCGTGCGGCTGCCGCTCCCCGGCGATAGCCAGCCGCTGGTGCTGGGGCAGGTGCTGGTCGGCATGAGCCCCGACGACGCGCCGCTCAAAGGTGCGAAGAACGAGCCGATGATGCCCGTTGCCTGGACGAAGAGCTACGAAACCAAGAGCGGCAAGACCGGCAAGTCGTTTACCACCACGATGGGCGCCTCGCAGGATCTTTCGAGCGAAGGGCTTCGCCGGCTGCTTGTGAATGCCAGCTATTGGGCGCTCGACATGGCCGACAAGATCCCTGCCAAGAGCGACGTCACGATCGTCGGCGAGTACGCACCGACACCCTTCGGCCACAACGGTTTCAAGAAGGGCGTGAAGCCGGAAGACTTGAAGTAGTCTGTCGGACTCTGGTAACGCGTGGCCCGACCCCTCTTGGGCAGAAGCCCACTGACAACAAGTTGTCAGTGCCACCCGTCCAAGTAGCCGCGGCTAGCAATCCAGCGTGTGTTCCACTTCCCACGGGCTCACATGATTGCCGTACGCGCGCCACTCGTTCCTCTTCAGCTTGAGATACGACGCGCTGAATGCTTCGCCCAGCCGCGGCCGCAGTACGCTTGAAGTCTCGAACGCCTGCATTGCTTCGTAAAGATTGTCCGGCAACGTCGGCGGATCGAACGTGCGATCCGTGTACATGTTTGAATCGAGCCGGCTGCCAGGATTTCGCCGCTGGGCAATGCCATCGAGTCCCGCGTAAAGGATCGCCGCCGGCAGCAGGTAGGGATTCGCCGAACCGTCGGGCAACCGCAGCTCGAAGCGGCCGGCGTCCGGAATGCGAATCATGTGGGTGCGATTGTTCCCCGCGTAACTGATCGTGTTGGGCGACCACGTGGCGCCGGAGAGCGTCACGGGGGCATTGATCCGCCGATACGAGTTCACGGTGGGATTCGTCATGAAGCACAGGGCAGGGGCCTCGGCCATGACGCCGCCGACAAACTGGTACGCTAGCTCCGATAATCCCAGCTCGCCGCTCGCGTCGAAGAACAGGTTCGTTTCCGAACCGTCCTCCCACAGCGAGATGTGCGTGTGGCAACCGTTGCCCGTCAGTTGCGCGAACGGCTTGGGCATGAATGTCGCCCGCAGGCCATGCTGCTCGGCCAGCGTTTTCACCATGTACTTGAAGAATGTGTGCCGGTCTGCGGTCGTGAGCGCGTCGGCATAGCTCCAGTTCATCTCGAACTGGCCGTTGGCATCCTCGTGATCGGTCTGATACGGTCCCCAGCCGAGCGCGAGCATCGCGTCGCTGATCTCGGTGATCAATTCATAACGCCGCATCAAGGCGTGCTGGTCGTAGCACGGCTTCGACTGGCCATCGCGGCCGTCGGCCAGCGTTTTGCCATCGGGCGAGAGGATGAAGAATTCGCATTCCACTCCGGTCCGCATCTCGTAGCCCAGCTTCTTGGCTTCGCCGAGCGCGGTTTTCAGCACGTGCCGGGGTGACTGCCGTACCGGTTGGCCGTTCATCCACAAGTCGGCCGCCACCCAGGCGACGTCTTTCTTCCATGGCAACTGCACCAGGCTCGCAGCATCGGGAATGGCGAACACGTCGGGATCGGCCGGAGTCATGTCGAGCCAGGTGGCGAAGCCGGCAAAGCCCGCGCCGCTCTTGCTCATCTCGCCGATGGCCGCGGCCGGTACGAGCTTGGCCCGCACGGTGCCGAGCATGTCGGAGAACGACACCAGGAAGTATTTGATTCCGAGCTCTTGCGCCAGCTTCGCAAGTTCAATCGACATGACTTTCATGATGCGAGCAGCTCCTGGACGGCGCGGGCGATGAACTTCTCATCCGCGGGATTCTTGGCGGGGTTGCCGGCGCGGTGGCCCCAGATCGAAGGAATCGGCAGATAGACCGACGTTAGAATGTGGCCCGCTTCGGCGGCGCTGTCGGCCGGCGTGAAGTACAGATCGGTGGCCGACGGCATGATGAGCGTGTTGGCTTTGATGCTGCCGAGGGCACGCTCGATGTCGCCGCCGAAAGTGTCGTTGTCGCTGATGTCCGATCGCTTCCAGGTCTCGAGCATCGAAAGCAGGTTGCCCGCGTCGCGCTTCAGGAAACTTGCCTCCCAGTCGCGCACCAGGCAGTCTTCCAGCGTTTCGAACCCGAGTTTGAGGTACAGCTTCTCGCGATAGAAAGCCTGCGACAGCGCCCACCCGGCATACACGCGCCCGAATGCCTTCAGCCCGCGTTCGGGCTTGGACGTGAAATACTCGCCGTTGAACGCCGGATCGGTGGTGAGCGCGGCCCGCAGCCCTTCGAGAAACACGATGTTGTGGATCGAAGTCTTGGCCGACCCGCAAACGGCGGCGATCCTCCGCACCTGATCCGGGAACAGTGCTCCCCAGTGAAATGCCTGCTGCGCTCCCATCGACCAGCCATAGACAAGGGCCAGCCGTTCGATGCCGAAAACCTCGGCGAGCATTTGCCGCTGCGCGCGAACATTGCCCACGTGTGTGAACAGATCAAATCGCTGCGCGAGCGGCGCGGACAGGTTGCTCGGCGAGCTCGACAGTCCATTGCCGAACTGGTTCGCGATGATGATGAAATACTTGCGCGGGTCGAGAATCCGCTCCGGCCCGATCAGCCACTCGAGGTCCGGGTGCGTCGCGCCATACGACGTCGGATACAAGATCGCGTTCGATCGGTCTGGCAGGAGTTCGCCATATGTCTGGTAAGCGAGCGTAGCCCGCTCGAGCACGGTTCCGCGCTGGAGGCGGAAGTTCGCGAGTTCATAGGTCGCATAGTGGGACATCTCACGCTTCGGGGTTACGACTCGCCCGCTCCTACGGATGATTCCATAGGAGTGACACCAAGCGAGTGCAATACTTCCATGTTCGCCGCAGGATAGCTGGGGGCGATGTGCGCCAGGCGCGTCTTGAGTTCATGATGAGCCTGGGGCAGGCAAAAAAAGGTAATCGAAGGATACAGGTGATGCTCCGCGTGGAACGGCATGTTCCACATCAAAAACCGCACCGGCAGGCTGGCCAGCGTGGTGCGCGTGTTGGTCAAGCCGTTGGTGTCGGTCGTGCAGCCGGTATGTTCGACGATCAGGATCGCCCGCAAGAGGGGCTGGGCCAGGATCGCCGGCAGCAGCCAGTACCACCACACGACTGTCGTTTGCAGCGCCAGCGAAACAATCAGCAGCGCGAGATACACGCCCAACTGCGCGCGGGCGGACCAGGCCACCACGCCGCGCGATTGCTCGGGCACGTAGGGGTACTGCTTTCCAGCGGCCATCGCCGCCAGGCCCGGCAACTTGTGCCACCAGAACGGAATTCCGCTCAGGTGCAGCCAGTACTGGAAGCTGCTCGCCGGCTTGGGTTCTTCGAGTTCAGGGTCGCGCTCCGCGTCCTGCGTATAGCGGTGATGCCAGGTGTGGTACCGCCGATAGAAGTTGAAGTTGTAAAAGCATAGTGCCCCGGCGATCCAGCCGAGCAGGCCATTGACCCAGGGGGTCTTGAACGCCGTTTTGTGCACGCACTCGTGCATCGGCGCGAACATCGTGACGATCGTGAACCCGTGCAGTACCAGGGCCGGCACGAGCAGCCACCAAGTCTCAAACGCGAGCCAGATCAGCGAGCCAGTGACCAGCATCGCCACGACGTGACCACCATAGCGCAATGCTCCGCGTACGTTCGAGCGGCGGCTCAGCGCGCGAACTGCCCCGATCTCCAGGGCCTGTCGCCCTGGGAGTTCAAGGATCTCACCGTGGAACTGTTCCGCCGCCGCGGGGTCTTGCATCAGCGCTGCTCTTTGTAAAGGCGTTAGCCGTCGCCGTGCAAAGCAAGCGGCATGCCGTGATGCGCCGCGAAGGGCGAAACTCTTTGCCATAGCGGGTGTTTCGGCCGTTTTCGATTCTCCGAGCGGGACAGGCTTGGGCACGATTGCCGCGCCCCGTGGCAGACCGGTGCCGCGCCCCGTGGCAGGCGAGGGGCCCGCGCTTGTTGCAGCGAGCTGTCCCACGGCGATAATGAGCGGGCCGAACCGATCATGCCCACCATCCCTCCCGCCAGGAGTGCCACCTGATGAGTTCGCTCTCACGCCGCGACGCGTTGAAGGCCGGCGCCGCCGCCGTCATGTCCCCCGCCCTCATCTCAATGCTTGGATCGACTGCCGACGCGGCCGATCGCTATGCCGACGGCAAACTCATCGACGGCGAGCCGCCCAAGCCGGCCAAGGGCTCGTTTACCGTCGCCGTGCTGCCGGACACCCAGAACTACAGCGAGCGCTATCCCGAGACGTATAAGTCCCAAACGGCCTGGATCGCCGAGAGCAAGAAAGATCGCAACATCGCTTGCGTCCTGCACTTGGGAGACATCACGAACAACAATGCGCCGGCCGAATGGCAGAACGCCCAGGCCGCGATGCGGCAGCTCGACGGACAGGTGCCCTATTTCATGGTTCCCGGCAACCATGACTACAGCGAAGGCGGCGGCTGCCGCGACCGTACGACCTTGCTGAACGATTACTTTACGGTCGGCCAGTTCCAAGACACGCCCAACTTCGGCGGCGTCTACGACAAGGAGCCCGATCGCCTGGAGAACAGCTACCACACCTTTAGCGCCGAAGGCCGCGAGTTCTTGGTGCTCGCGCTCGAGTTCGGGCCGCGGAAGGACGTCGTTCGCTGGGCCAACGAAGTGGTGGCTAAACACAAGGACCGCGCGGCGATCCTGATCACGCACGCCTACATGTACTTCGACGACACGCGTTACGACTGGAAGAAGTACGGCGCCAAGCAGGCCTGGAATCCGCACGGCTACCCAATTGCCAAGACCACGGACGACGACGTCACCGACGGCGAAGAATTGTGGAACGACCTGATTACCAAGCATGAGAACTTCATTCTCACGCTAAACGGTCACGTTCTGAAGGACGGACTGGCCCGGCTCACCTCGACCACGCCCAGCGGACGCAACATCGAGCAGATGCTGGTCAACTACCAGATGCGTCCGCACGGTGGCGACGGTTGGATTCGGCTCCTCGAGTTCCGTCCTGATGGCAAGACGGTTGAAGTCTTCGACTATTCGCCGGTCCTCAAGCAGCGCAACGAAGGCCCGGCTAACCGGTTCGCGTTCCAGATTGCCGGCGCGTAGGATCTGTTCCCTTACGGTGCCACAGGTGGCCGCGTCGCGGCTCACCCGTGCTCTGCTGCCGACGGGCTAGCGATTTACGTCGAACACATCCGGCGTGTGCACGTGCTCGGGTCGCACACCGAGTCCGATGAGCCGTGCCGGGATACGTCGCCCCAGCGAGAATTTGAGCATCTGCTCCACCGGCCACGGCAAAGTCGGTTCTTCCGTGCCGCCGAGCGCTGGCTCCAGGACGCGATGGTGCAAGAACACCTGAATCCGCTGCGTCCAGCGCGTGGGAAACATCCGCCGCTCCTGGACCGCCGCCAACTCCGCTTCGCTCACGTTCTGCTGGCGGAGCGATTCACAGAGCAGGTTGGCCGTCGCCACCGCATCTTGTATCGCCAGGTTGATGCCCACGCCGCCGACGGGCGACATCGCATGCGCCGCATCGCCAATGCAGAGCAAGCCCGGCCGATGCCACGTCGTCAGGCGATCGACCTTCACGGTCAGCAGCTTGACCTGATCCCAACTGGCAATCTCTTGCACGCGATCGGCCACCAGCGGCGCGATGTGCTTGAGTCGCTCGCGAAATGCCTCGAGACCGTCGCTGCGAATCTGCTCGTTGCCCCCTTTGCGAATGATGTACGCGCATTGCCAGTACGTGTCGCGATTGAGCATCACCATCGCCGCGCCGCGCCCGAATCGCCCCAGCGGCTGATCGTCGTCGGTCGCCTTGCGCGAGAGCTTCAGCCATAGGACGTCGATCGGCGCGCCAAGGTCTTCGACTTCCAGGCCGGCCTGCTGGCGAACGGTGGAGTGCCGGCCGTCGCAGCCAACGGTCAGCAGCGAGCGCACCTCGAGCTCTCCCTCCGGCGTCGAGGCTCGCACGCCCACGACGCGTCCATCTTCCTCAATGAGCTCCGTCACGTCGGCCTGCATCACCAGGTGAAACGTCGGGTATTGTTTCGCTTTTTCGGCCACGAAGTTCAGGAACTCCCACTGCGGCATGAAGGCGATGAACTTCGAGTGCGTGGGCAGATGCGAGAAGTCGGCGAACTGAAACGTCTGGCCGCCGATCACCCCGCGAATCTCGCGCATCTGCTGGTGCGGCCGCTGGAGGAATTCATCGAGCAGCCCAAGCTCATACAACAGTTCCAGCGTCGAGGGATGGATCGTGTCGCCGCGGAAGTCGCGCAGGAAGTCGGCGTGCTTCTCCAGCACCACCACGTCGATGCCGGCTCGGGCCAGAAGCAGTCCGAGCATCATTCCGGCCGGACCACCGCCGACGATCGTGCAGGTTGTTGAGATCTCGGATTTCACGCCGCCGTCCATGGAGATAGTCCTTCCGTGAGTGATCAAGGCAAGAGTCGCAGCGTCACGCCGCGCACGTCCATGGCAGTCTTTCCCGGGATGTCGGTCGCACGCAGCGTCAGCTTTCCTCGGCCAGCGGGCAGCGTCCAGATTCCTATACGCGTCGGCAGGAAGTCCTTCACATAGGATTCACCTTGCCGGGGTACCCGATCGTCGGCTGCGCCCACCAGCGGAGTATCGTGAGCTTTCATGATCTTGCGTGACAACTTCGCGTCCGCGAATGCCAATTCGATCGTCGAGCCAAGGTCCTCCTCGGGACAGGTGTAGTGGAGGATGACCTGGTACTGGCCCGGCGTGTGCACCTCGATGTCCCAGGTAATCGAGTCGTCCGTGCTCTTCCAATTGGTGAAGAAGGAACAGTTCGGCGCCCGTGCGCTGCGCTGGATGCCGCCGTGCGCTACTCCGTCGCGAGCCGGTAGCTGGCTGATCGGAAACTCTGCGTAACCAACCGTCAGCGGCCGGGTGTCGCCGTCGTCGCGCGCGAGTTCGCCGAGCACTTCGCTGCGCCACTTGGCCACGGCTGTCTCCAGTTGCCCAGCGATCTCCGGTTGTTTGCCAGCGATGTCGGTCGACTGTCCCGGATCGCTGACCATGTCGAACAGCTTGCCATTCTGATCGAGCCGGTACCGCTGCGAACGCACGCTCACCTTGCCGGCCCAGTGCGAGAAGATCAGCCGTTCGGGCGAGTCGCCTTTCTTAACGAGCAGGCGTTGCGCCTGGCTTTGGCCATCGAGTGGTTTGGCGTCCGTGATTTTAACGTCCGCCAATTCGGCCAGCGTCGGCAGGAGGTCGATTGCGCCCGAGATGCTGGAAACTCTCGTGCCCGGCGCAATATGTCCCGGCCAGCGCACCAGCAGCGGCGAGCGAACGCCCCCCTCATCGACCGAAGCCTTGCGACCTTTCATGCCGCCATTCCAACGCCAGCCGTTCGGACCGTTGTCGCAGAAGTACACCACGATCGTGTCGTCCGCCAGCTTCAATTCGTCGAGCTTGGCCAGCACGCGGCCCACGTTCCAGTCGATGTTCTCACACATCGCCAGTGCCGCCCGGGTGTGCCCGAGGTCTTCCTCATTGCCTTTGTCTGCCCGCAGCTTAAGGTCCGCATCCTTGAACTTCTCGAACCATTTGTCGGGCACCTGCATGGGCGAGTGCGGCGTGTTGAACGGCAGGTAACAGAAGAACGGTTCTGCGCGGTGCTTGTCGATGAAATTGATCGCGTGATCGGTAAAGTCGTCGGCAATGAAGCCCTCGCCCAGCGCGGAGTGACCATTAATTTCGAGTACGGGATTGAAGTAATGCCCCCAATGGCCTGAACAGAAACCATAGAACTGGTCGAACCCGCGACCCCGCGGATGATACGGCCACTGCGTGCCGTTGTGCCACTTGCCGAACGCCCCGGTCGCATAGCCGGCCGCTTTGAATACCTGGGCGATCGTCCGCTCGTCGAGGTCGAGTCGCTCACCGCCGGCACTCGTGCTCCACACGCCGCCGCGCGGATGGTAACGCCCGGTGAGAAACTCTGCCCGGGTCGGTGAACACACCGGACAGACGTAAAACCGCTCGAACTGGGCTCCCTCGCGAGCGAGCGAATCGATGTTGGGCGTGGCGAGATTCGTGTTCCCGTTCACACTTAAATCGCCCCAGCCTTGATCGTCACTGAGAATCACGACGATGTTCGGCTGGCGAGCGTGGGCAAAGCTCGCGAGCGCAAGCCCGGCGGCAATCAACATCGCCCAGAACCCGAAGCGAGATTTCTCGTTCAACATGCGCCGTCCACCTGACTGCAGATTACTTTGACTCGCTTCAAGATAACGCGATCTCGGGGCGGTCACAAACGACTCACCTGCGAGTCGCGCGCGATTGCACATGTGGGTTCGCCTGCTCGGCCAGGCGATGAATCAGTTTCAGGTCCGATAAGTCGTCTTCCTCGGAAGTGGTCACTTGCTGGGCGCGATCGAACTGGCCCAGCTCACGGTAAATCTCGGCGAGCGTCACGGGATGGATGACAATCGCTTGCAGTGCAGCCATGTTCTCATGCCACCAGGTCGGCCGACTTGAGGGGAGCGGTTTCTGGTCGTCTCGGTGTTTGCGATGCGGATCGTTGGCCAGCCGCCAGGCCTCCAGGCGAAGCCCCAACTCGCTGTCGGGCAGGGTATCCAAGGCAGTCAACATGTCTGACACGGTGAGCGATGCGGCATTCCGCGCACGCAGCTTTTCCAGGAACCGTGGCCGGACTTTCTCAACTTGCTGCTCCAGTTCATTCCATTCGCGTATGTTCTGGCATCGCGTGCACTTGAAAAATGGCACATCGTGGTGGTAGGAGCAAATGTCGCGGCCGTCCGTATAAGAGGCGTCGATGATGACACAGTCTAGACAATCGCGCCAGTGGCCTAGGTTGCAGTGTGGACAGCGGACGAACATGGTTGACTCAACATGCGCGCGGTGGCGTCAGAACTTCTTCGGGCCTCTGCTTAATTTACCGAAAACGAAACAGCTGGTATCTATCTCTCTCCTCGATAAATCTTCTGATACAGCGGGTTCTTCTTCGACGTCATCGGCCCGGGAGTCGTGTCCTCGGCAATCGCCGCCGCCATCATCTGGTACTTCGCGTCCAGGTCATCGGCATAGTGCACGATCAAAGCCTCGGGCGTCATCGGCGCCTTGGGCGAACCCCACTCCGGCAGCCGCTGGTGCGAGACGATCACGTGCTCCACGCGCAAGAGCACGTCCGGATCGATGCCGCGCCCGGCCGCCGCTTCGCGCAGGATGTCGCGTCCTTGCAGAATGTGGCCGATTAGGTTGCCCGAGGCGGTGTACTCTGCGCCCGTCGGGTTCTCCGCAATCTCACGCAGCTTGCCGATGTCGTGCAGGATCGCACCCGCCGTGGCGACGTCCTTATTCAACCGCGGTTTCATCTCAGGATAGTAGTCGTCGTACTTGTCAGCCAGCATCACGGCGGTGCGAGTGACGCTCAACACGTGCTCCAGCCAGCCGCCGACGAACGCGTGATGGTTGTGCGTGGCCGCCGGCAGCGTGAGCAGCTCCGTGCGGTTCGATTCCAGCAGATGCACGACCAGCTCACGCAGCGGGACGTCTTGAATTCGCTCCCGCGCGATGCCCACCAGCTCGTCGAACATTTCCGGCATGCTGAACCGCGTCTGCGGCCGGCACATATTCGGCGAGAAGCCGTCGGCCTGATCGGCTTCGGACACCTCGCGAATCTTCCGCAGTTCAAGCTGCGGCCCGTAGTTCGACTCGCGGTAGACCGCCCTGACCTTGTAGTAGTTGCCCACCTGCCAGGCTTCGCGGCAATCGGCGCCCCAGGCCGAGTCGTTCCAGATCGGAAACGACACCTCGCGCGCATGATCGCGAAAGGCCACGCGGAAGTAGGGCTTGCCGTCGCGCGTGGTTAGTTCTTCCTTGGCCGTGAGCAATACGAATACGTCTGCTTCCTGACCGTTTGTCATTTCCGAGAGCATCACAATCGGCAGTGCGGCGCGGGACATGATTCGGCCCTCGATAAAGTAGCCATACCTTCGGGTGGTATGGCAGTTTATCTTAACCGATCAAGAACGCTGCCGCACTAGCTCCGATACCCCCGCGGATGCTTCGAGTGCCAGCCCCAGGCCGTGCGGACGATCGACTCGATGTCCGTGTATTGCGGCCGCCAGGAGAGCGTGCTCTGAGCAAGCGTTGAGTCGGCTACCAGTTCCGGTGGATCGCCCGGGCGGCGCAAACCGACTTCGGCAGGAATCGCATGTCCGGCGACGCGCCGGCAAGCGTCAATCACTTCGCGGACGCTCGCGCCGCGGCCGGTTCCCAGGTTGAGCTTCAGCGCCACGCCGGGGCCCAACAGCTCGAGCGCCGCCAGGTGCGCGGTGGCCAGATCGTCGACGTGTACATAGTCGCGAATGCAGGTGCCGTCGGGCGTGGGATAGTCGTCGCCATAGATCGTGATGTGCGAGCGCTGGCCGAGCGCCACCTGTAGCACTAGCGGAATCAAATGCGTTTCGGGATCGTGGTCCTCGCCAATGTCACCGTCAGGGCTGGCCCCGGCGGCGTTAAAGTAGCGCAGGGCCGCGTAACTGAACTCATAGGCCAGGGCATAGTCGGCCAGCGCCTGCTCGACCACCAGTTTGCTAAAACCATAAGGATTGATCGGTCGCTGCGGCACGTCCTCGGTGATCGGCATCACATCCGGTTCGCCGTACGTGGCCGTCGTGCTCGAGAACACGATTTTCAGCACGCCGGCCTCGCGCATCGCTTCCAGCAGATTCAAACTGCCGACGACGTTGTTCTGGTAGTACTTCGCCGGATCGACGACCGACTCGCCCACGAAAGCGAACGCCGCGAAATGCATCACGGCCTCGATCTCGTGCTCGCGCATCACAGAGACCAGCCGCCGCCGATCCAGCAGATCGCCCTCGATCAACCGACCCTGGGGAACTGCCTGTGGGTGACCGAACACCAGGTTGTCGTAGACCCAGGTATTGTGACCTGCGCGCGTGAGTAACCGCACGGCATGACTGCCGATGTAGCCTGCACCTCCAACGACGAGCACGTTCACGTTGTCGCTTCCTGGTGTCAATGTTTGCGGGCGCTGACCATCGCGCCGATTGTGCCGACCCGCATTCGGACCGGTCTTGAGCGAAATCTTCGCTCCGAAACGCCCGCAAGCATAGGACTAAACCCTTGGGGCGGCAAATACCACTCCAGCCGCCGGTCGGCAGGAGTCGAAGATCATCGATACGGCGTCGTCGATCCCTCGAACAAGCGCAAATAAACGGACCAGCCATGGGCGGACCCCGACGCAAGCTCCTCAAGCCGGCGACCGTTGCCACCGGAGCCCTCGCCGGACGCTGGGTCGAATCGTTTGTCGACTATCTGCGGGCCGAGTGCCACCTGTCGGACAACACGGTTTCCGCTTACCATCGCGATATCCGCCGGCTGTACACCTGGCTCGCCGGACGTTCGGTCCGGCAGCTCACGATTCAGGAACTGGCCGACTATGCCAGTTGGCTGCACGAGCGTAAGCTCGCGCCGGCCAGCATCGCCCGGCACCTGGCTTCGCTGCGGATCTTCTTTCGCTACCTGCAGCTCGAAGGTTTGCTCACCGAGAACCTGGCCGAGCTCTTGGGCAGTCAGAAGCTGTGGGAACGCGTGCCGCACGTGCTTACGCCCGGCATGGTCGAACGGCTGCTCGAAGCGCCGCGCAAGGGTGAGCCCTTGTGGCGCCGCGATCGGGCGCTGTTAGAACTCCTGTACGCCACGGGCTGCCGCGCGTCAGAGATATCGTTTCTGCAACTTCAGGACACGCATCTCGACGAAGGCTACTGCCTGTGCAAGGGCAAGGGAAACAAGGAACGCCTGGTGCCGCTGGGCCGGCGAGCGATCGAAGCGGTGCGCGATTACCTCAAGCACGATCGGCCGCCGTCGGTGGCGCATCGCGATCCCGAACCGCCGTGGCTGCTCGTCTCCAAGCGAGGGCTGCGGCTGCGGCGCGAACGCATCTGGGAGCTGTTCAAACGCTATGCGGCGGAGGTGAACATTTCACCCGACATGAGCCCGCACACGCTCAGGCACAGTTTCGCCACGCACTTACTCACCGGCGGCGCGGATCTGCGGCAGGTGCAGGAAATGTTGGGGCACGCGAGCATCGCCACGACGCAGATCTACACACACGTCGATCCCGCTAGGCTCAAGAAGATCCACAAGCAGTTTCACCCGCGCGGGTGAGCAGTTCGCGCTAAGCTTCGGGTTTCTTCGGCGGCGAGAGCTTGATCTTCTGGATCAGTTTGACGATGCGCCCGTCCGGCGTGACATATCCGGAGATCGCGGTGACCGCGCCGATTACGTTGCGATACTTCAGGTTGTAGTCGCAATCCAGTTCGGCTTCGATGTTCTCGGTGGCGTCGGGGCCGGCATTCGTCCCTACTCGGCTCATCACCTTCTCATGCAGGGCGGTAAAGTTTGGCAGAACCGCATCATCCATGCGGATACTGGCCAGATTTCCATCGCCATCCGCGGTCAGCCGCACCTTGATTGGCAGATCGGTTTGCAGGCTCGTCGAGCTGGCCGGACCGGCCACCGGCATGCGAATGTTGAAATCGCCTTCCTGCGTCACGATCTTGAAGCTGAATAGAAAGAAGATCAGCAGTTGAAACACGATGTCGATCATCGGCGTCATCTGGATCTCGACCTTTTCGGGAGCCTGGCTCGCGGTATGTCTCAGCTTCATGACTCTTCGTCCTCCTGCTTGGCACGCAGGGCGAAGTTCTCAAAGCCGTTCTCCTGACATTTCTGAATCACTTCCTGCACCACGCCTGTTTTCGACTCCGCATCGGCCCGCAGAATGACGGTGGCGTCCTCTGGCTTCTCGCCGCTGAGAGTGATGAATCGTGCTTCTCGGCGAAGTTTCTCGTCGAGCCCCGCAATCGGCATCAACTCGCCGCTGAACAGAACCTGGTTATCGCCAGTGAGCTGCACGACCAGGGCGTTCTCGAGCGCCGTTTCCGGCGGCTTGGCCAACTGGCTGCTGGGAAGCCGGATGCGCGCATCCTGCTCGGCCTCGCCGAAGTTAAGCAGCACCATGAAAAACGCGATCAACTGGAACGTCATGTCGATCATCGGCGTCATGTCCGGTTCCAGCGCTGCCGCGGTCGTTTTGGGCTTAATGATCTTCATCGCGATTGCCGACGTGCCTGCTGATCTTGCCTGAAACGCTACTTTTTCGGACCGACGTTCTGGAACCGGCTCATCAAGCGTTCGCTGTAGATCCCGACCTCTAGCACCAACCGCTGCAAGCGATTGCGGAAATAGCCGAACATCGCGATTGCCGGAATCGCCAACATGAGCCCGACGAGCGTTGTGATCAGGGCCGTTGAGATTCCCTGTGCCAGGTCCGCTGGTTTCGGCTGGGTATTACTCGAGGCGATCACGCGAAACGCCGCGACCATGCCCTGCACGGTTCCCAGCAGACCCACCATGGGGCTAATCGTGCCAATCAGGGCGATGTAGCTGAGCCGTTGTTCCAGTCGCATGTTTTCGTCTTCGCCCACTTCCTGCATCGCTTCGACGGCTTGAGGATAGCCCTCTTGCAGCTTGGCGAGCCCCGCGGCGAGCACATGCCCCAGGAAGCTGTAGTCGTTCTTGGCCAGTTCGTAGGCTTCCTGGAATCGCTTCTCGTTCAGCATCACTTCAAAGTTATCGATCAAGTCCTGCGGCACGACGGCTTGTCGGCGCAGCGACATGATGTTCATTACCACCAAGGCGACGAAGATGAACGAAATCGCCAGGAACACGATCGTGTAAAACGGCCCCAGCGCGCCGTAGTAGAACCCGAGCGCACTCTGCTGAACCGGCGCCGCGTCGGCGGCCGCGGCCGGATCCTGGGCCAGTGCCACCTGGCTGAAAAGTAGATCGCTCACCGGCGCCACGGCCAGGCCAAAGGCGATCGCGCACAACAGGGCATAGGCATGTTGCCGCAGGCGAGTTCGTTTCCGCATGGAGATTCCTCTGGCTAAAGCGGGGGTTCCGGTGGATGATTCGATCGGTGGCGACTAGAGTTTAGTGCTACGAGTTGTCTTTCGCCAAGACGAGCCGCGACGGGCCATACGCGGCGTCAGCGATTGGCCCAACTACTTTGGGGATATTTCTGCTTAAGCGTACTGCGCGCTTGCGCCGCGCGCTGGGTTTTGTTGTCGGTCGTAAACAGCTCGGCCAGGTGGCCCAATGCCTCGGCATGGATCGCCGGAAACCTCGGGTACAACAAGTCGACGTGCAGGTAGGCCACGATCGCCGGCTTCACCTGCCCCGCCGCTTGCAGGCTCGCGCCTTTGACGTTGTACGCCCGGGCCAGCAGTTCGTCCTCGTCCGGTCCGGCTTTGGCAATCACTTCGTCCACCAAGGCGACGGCGTCCTGCGGCTTGTTCGAACCACTCAAGGCTTCGGCCTTTCCCAGCTTGGCGGCGATCTTCTGCTCGCTCACCTGCGAGCCTTGCAGATCGCTGGCCAGCACCTGGTCGAACCTCGCGATTGCCTGGTCGTATTTTTTCTGTCCCACGAGCGCGCGTCCCGAGAGGGCCGCGGCCTTCAGCTTGTACTCCGGCCAAGGAGCGCTGGCGATCTTCGTGTAGTAAGCCTCGGCCACGGGAAAGTTGCCCATCGCCACCAGCAAATCGCCCAGCGCTTCGCAGGCTTCGAAGTAATGGAAGCTGGTCGGGTTCGATTTCTCAAACGCGAGCATCCGCTTGCCGGCATCTTGGATCGAGCCGCTTCCGCCGAGCGCCATCCGTGCCGCGGTGAGCGCCTGGTAGAACTGCACTTCCTGATTCAACAGCGGCCGCTTCAGGTCGCCTTGCGGAACCTTGGCGAGCTGCGTCGCGGCTTCAGCATACCTGCCGCCGGCGACTGCCATGCGCGCCTGCGTTAGCCCCGTGGGCTCGCCTTCAAACTGAACGCCTTCCAGTTCATTCACGGGCAGTTGCTTTTTCGTCGCGCCAATTTCCAGCGTCAACTCGGTGGGCGTACTGCCGGTAATGTCACCCGTTTGCTGGGCCCCCGTGGCGAGTTTCACACGGTCGACCGCCAGGCATACCGTGGCGAGAAGCAGCCAGATGGCGCCACTGAAAGCGAGTTGTGCAATTCTTCGCATGTTTGGAGTCATCTCACTTGCCTCGCCAATCTCGTTTCGCGCTTACGTGGTGGGCGCCGCTTCAGTTTCCTTGAACGCTTCCAAGCCTACTTCGGGCTGTCCGAGCGCCTTCTGAATCGTCTTCAGCAGTTGGTTGTACCGGGCTCGTGTTGCCTCGCCGCCCAGGTCGGGTCGCACCTTGTAGGTCGACAGCACGTCTTGAACCGCCGCCTTCAGAATGTTCTCCCGTTTCGTGGGATCCTTCTCGGCCATGGCATAGCCGTAGCGCGACTCGACGATCGCCAGCCGCGACTTATGGAACGTTTCGGCGAATTTCTCATCGCCCATCGTGGCTTTGGAGAGCTTCGCCCAGCCCCAGATCAGGTTCTGGCCGTTGCGTCCCGGTTCGCCACCCATGATCGCCTTGGCATAGCCGGTAGGATCTTTGGCGCCACGTGCCTGGTAAATGTTCGCCGCGACTACCTGAGCGGGCAGCAACGTGGGCTTCTCACGGAGCACGTTGGCAATCACTTGCGTGGCCTCTTCGTACAAACCCGCTCCGCGATAGGCGTCAGCCTGCTTGAGCCGCAGAGCCAAGAGCGAGTCCGGCGAAGCGCTTAGCTTGGGATCCTTGGCCGCGGCTTCGAGCAACTGTTCGTACGCCTTGGCGGCTTTGCCGTAGCATTCCAGCGCCCGGGGCGACGTGCTGAGCGCACCGCTGTCGATGCCCGAGGCCAGGTTCAGATACGTTTCGGCCATCCAGTTGAGCGTGGGCAGGCTGCCGCCGGCGCCGCGCTCGAGCAACCGATCGAGAAACACCTGAAAACCCCCCGCCAGCCGATCGAGCTCTTCGGTCTTGCCGTCTTCGCGAAGCTGCTGCATGTCTTGTTGAAGTTGACGGCCGAGGCTCACATAGATGGCCGTCAGGTTGTCGGCCGCTTGCGAATCGCTGCCCGCAGGCACCAGTTTTTCAAGCGCATTCATCGCCGCTTCGGCCTTGTCGAGCTGCGCCGGATTCGTCGCAATGAATGCCCGCATCGCCAGCTTGTACGTCTCGGCCGGGAAATTGCCTTGCGACGCCGCGGAGCTACCGGCCTTCACGAGCGTGAGCGGGCCGAAGGTCGGTTCCTCGAGCCAGATAACTGCCTGTGCGGGTTCATCCGCTTCGAGCAGCAGCTGCGCGAGCGAGAACACGGCCGTCGCCACGGTCGCGTCGGGCGTGGCGCCTGCCTTCTTAATGCGTTCGATTCCGCCTTCCAGCACCTCGCGCGCTTGCTTGCGGAGCGCGGCCAGTTGCTCGGCGTTCGGTCGCTCGGCCTCGGGCTGGCGCAGCGCCTTGAGATAGGTCGACCACAGTGCCTGTCCGGCACGCAGCTCAGCCTGTCCACGGCGCGGCGAATCGGCCGGAATCTTGTTCAGGTATTCGGCCGCGCGTTCCACCTTGCCAGCCGCGGCAGCGAAGTTCACCAGCGTCAGCGCCGCCTCCTCGGCTTCATCCTGATCAGGCCACCGCTGGAACGTCATCTCCGCGACACGCTCAATCTGCCCGATCTCGAACGACCGATCTTCGTCCTTCGACTCGCCGTACAACCGCACCCACGAGGCAAGCGCGATCTTGGCGCCTTGCCGTCCAGGCAGCGTGTCGGGATAGTTCTGCAGCAGGTACTCGCCCAGCACCGCCGCATCGTAGTAGTTGCCAACGGTCCAATTCAGGAAGCACTGATAGTACCGGGCCGAAGCGAGCAGCTCGGCGGTAGTGTCCTGATCGCGAAGTCGCATCGCCAGGTCGAGCAGTCGCATCGCGTCGCCGGCGGCGACATTTCGCTGCTTTTCCAGATCGGCGATCGCCGCCTTGTCTCCCTTCGTGCGAACGGCGTCCAGCTCCAACGCCGCTTTCTGCATTCGCTCGAGCGCGGGTTTGGCCTGCGTGAGCGCCTCGACAAACGTCTTCGGTGGACCGGCCTTGGCAGTGTCGTCCTGTTTGACGCTCGTGTTCGTGGCGGGAACTCCACCCGAAAGCGACGCCAGCAGCACCCTGGCCGGCTGCTGGAAAGGATTCGCTTCTCGCAACAGCGGTCCAGCCGCTTCCCGCGCCGAACTGGCGAGCCGCTTGCGGTTCGGATCTTTTTCGGGCAGCGCTTCGGCCTGCCGCTGGTAGGCGACGGCCGTCAGATAGCGAATCGCCAGGTCATCTTCTTCCGATCCTTCGCCCGCGGATTCTTTCGTCCAACGCTCGCCGCGTTCGATGGCCGCCTGGTACTTGCCGACCGCTGCTTCGGTCAAGCATTCCATCGCGTGCCGAGTGCTCTTGGTGCGGATTGACCGCGTTTCGACCGAATCGGGCAGATCCATCAGCTCGCCAAAGCACGTCACCGCCAGATCGAACTGACCCAGCGCTTGCCGGCAGCGTCCTTCCCACAAACGGGCGAGCACGCCCACCGTGCGAGTGCGATAGGCCTCGTGCAATTCGGCATAGGCCTTCGCCGCAGTCTCATATTTCTTCTTGGCTTCGGCACTTCCAGCCGGAAAGGCACGCGCCGTTTCGAAGTCAATGTTCGCCCTCATCAGCTTGGCCTGGGCCAACTCGGCCGAAAGCCGCTGCTTCTGGGCCTGCAGTTCGGTTTCGCCGGGCGGGATCAGCTTCGGCATTTCGCCGAGCTGTCGGGTGAGCGTTTCTTCGGCTGACGTGAACTCGGTGAGTGCCTGGCCATACAATTTGCGGGCCTGCGTGGCCGCGGCTTCCTTTTCGGCCTCGGGCGCAATCTGCACCAGCCGGCGGCCGCGCTCCACCAGCACGCCGGCCAGCGAATTG
>JBGSKX010000228.1:0-16801 GCA_041741015.1 Pirellulales bacterium | reverse complement strand
GCCGAGGTCGAGATCCTCCAGCGGCGTTTCGCGACCCAAGCGCGTGGGAGCAACCAGCACGGCTCCGCGGCTGCGGGCGAGCTTGGCTTGCTTCCGCAACTTGAGCGCGGCGAGACGATACTCGAGCGGCTTGTGGCCGGGAGCGAACTGCATCGCAAGTTGATCGAACCGCGCGGCGAGCTGCGGATCGCAGAGGATCTCGTCGAGGCTGTCGGCCTCGTCGCCGTCGAGCATCGTTTCGAGCGCGATCTCGCTGGCGAACAGGTACCCGTCGCAGTCCTCCCAGCTAAGGCCGGTACGCTCGCGCGTCGGGAGCTCGGCCAGCCGGCCTTGCTTGCGCAAGCGGAACAGCAGCGTGTTCCAGGTGCGCGGCTCGCCGACCAATCCCAGCGCGCGGCAGCGCTCGACGAACGCCGCGTCGAGATCTGGATCGGCCACGACGCGATCGGCCGAGAAGCCGTCGTGCGTTTCGCCAAAGGCGGCGAGTATGCCTCGCAGCGTGAGCTCGAGTTGGGCCGTGTCGTGACGAGGACCTGCTGATGTCGCTGCTGTATCGACAACTTGCTTCTTGCTCTTCGGTGCGCGTTTCTCGCCCAGGCGTCTGCCGTTCGCCGTCGTCGGAGCGGAGGCCAAGGGCTCGGCCGAGCCAACCAGCGGATCGCCCACGCGCGTGGCGTCTAGCCGCGCGAGGCCATGCCGCACGTAGTCTTCCGAGAGCTCGAACGCCAAGTGCCGGCGACCGAGCTTCTTCGCCACGACCACCGTGCTCGCGCTTCCCGAAAACGGATCGACGACCAGCTCGCCTTCGTTGCTGCAGAAACGAATGATCCGGGCCAGCAACTGCTCGGGCATCTGGCAGCCGTGAAAACCGGCCCGCTCCTTGAACGTGCCGGCCACGCGCGGGAAGTACCAGGTGTCTTCGGCCGGCTGGAAACAGCTCCCCAGATCCTGCGGGCGGAGGGTGAAAGTCTGCTCGCGATCGATGGGCGGTGCGATCTGCTCCGGCGACCAGGTTGCCGCCCCAGATTCATCAGGCGCATCAAACTGACCGACGAACTCGGCCGGGCGAATGATCCAGGTGTCGTCGGGCAGCCGGCCCTTGCTGTTCGCACGCTTGTCGCCATACACAAGCTGCCGGGCCGAAGGAATCCGATTCTCCGGCGCGTCTGCCCGAAACGTGAACTGTTCGGCATTCTTCACGAAGTGAAACAGGTGCGCATGCGACCGCGTGAACTTGTGCGTGCAGTTTACACCGAATGTGTAGTACCAGATGACCCAGCTCCGGCAGTGGAACCCCAGCGACTGACTCGCGAGCTTGAGCTCGGCGGCGTACTCATCGCCGATCGCCAGCCAGAAGGCGCCATCGTCTTTGAGCGCGTGGTGCACGGCTCCGATCCACTCGCGCGACCAATCGAGATAGTGCTCGTGCTCCTTGCGGTCGTCGTACACGTCGTACGAATAGCCGATGTTGAACGGCGGATCGGCGAACACCAGATCGACCGAACCGGCCGGCAGCGAACGGAGGCCGGCGACGCAGTCGCCCGGGACGATCGTGTTTTGGGGGGCACTCGTGCGAGCAGACACGGACAGAACTCCCTTTCAAGTTCTGGGCGATTTGGGCGGTTCATCCTCTAGCGCGCTATCATAGCGAAATCGCGCGCGCCGCGCAATTCTCCTGGAGGGGAAAACGGGAAAGATTAACCGCTGAGGACGCGGAGGTTCGCAGAGGGGAAGGCAGAGGAGAACAGGAGAATGGAAGGTGGGAGAGTGGCGAATCCCTCCGCCTACCCAACTCACCGCTTGCGCCACTCACCGAAGCTGAGCACTTCGGCAAACGCAAACCCCAGCGTGGCCATGGCCGTGCCGTGGACGTCGGCGGCGCGAATTATGCGCTCGCCAAATTGCTGGTCGCGCGTGGCACAGGCGTCGTGAATCACCTGGCACTTGTAGCCCAGGTCGGCCGCGGCCCGGGTCGTGCCTTCGACGCACATGTGACTCATCGCTCCGCAGATCACCAGCGAGTCAACGCCTTGCTTGTCGAGGATCGACTTCAGATCCGTCTGTGCAAACGAATTGACGAAGTTCTTCGTCACGACGATCTCGCCGGCCTGCGGAGCAACCGACGCGTGAATCTCGCTCCCCGGCGTGTTCGGCTGGAAGAACGGCGCCTCGGGCCCTGTGAACTCGTGCCGAATGTGCACCAGCGGCAAGCCCTGCGTGCGAAACTGGTCTAGTAGCTCCGCAGACGTGCGGCTGGCCTCGTCGATTCGCTCCAGCGCATAGCGCCCGCCCGGGAAGTAATCGTTCTGAATGTCGATCAGCAGCAGGGCCTTCATCGCAGTGATTCCTGGTTTGAAGAGAATCTTAACACAGAGGCACCCCTACTCCCCAGCCTCGAGCGCGTGCCAGCGATCGAACTTCGTTTCGTAGTCCGACTCCAGCGTTCGGAGCCTGGCCTGGGCCTCGGCGATCTTCTCTTTCGGCTGGCGATAGAACTCGGGATCGCCCATCGTCTGGTGCAACTCGGCGATGGCGGCTTCAAGCTTCTCGACCTCGCCGGGGAGCGTTTTGAGTTCCTGCTGCTCTTTATAGGAGAGCTTGCGTTTGGGCTTTTCAACCACGGGCGTGACCACCGCAGCAGGCGAAGCGGCCGACTTGCTCTTCGCAGTTTCCGCCGGCTTGGACTTCGAACCAGGCGATTGCAGCTTCGGCCGCTGACGGAGCCAATCGTCGTAACCCCCGACGTATTCGCGAACGTTCAATTCGCCAGTTGCGTCCGGCTCGAAGACGATCGTGCTGGTGACCACGTTGTTCAGAAATTCGCGGTCGTGGCTAACCAAGAGCACGGTGCCGCTGAACTCGATGAGCTGTTCCTCCAGGAGCTCCAGCGTGTCGGCATCCAGGTCGTTGGTGGGTTCGTCGAGGACCAGCACATTCGCCGGCTTGGCGAACAGTTTCGCCAGCAGCACGCGATTGCGCTCGCCGCCTGAAAGGAACTTTACCTGCGAACGGGCCCGCTCGGGACTGAACAGGAAGTCTTGCAGGTAGCCGATGATGTGCCGGCGGCCGCCACCAAACGCGACCGTGTCGTACCCGTCGCCGACGTTCTCCGCCACCGTGGCCTCGTCCTTGAGCTGTTCGCGAAGCTGATCGAAGTAAGCGATCTGCAAGTTGGTTCCGGTGCGCACGCGGCCGGCCTGCGGCTGGAGCTTGCCGAGCAGCAGTCGCAAGAGCGTGGTCTTGCCGGCGCCGTTGGGGCCGATGATGCCCACCTTGTCGCCGCGCATGATCGTGGTCGAAAACTCGTCGACGATATTTCGCTCGCCATATGCGAACGAGATGTTGTCCACCTCGGCCACCAGCGCTCCGCTGCGCTGGGCTTCTTGAATTTCGAGCTTCACCTTGCCGCCGCGTTCGCGGCGCTCGCTCCGTTCGACGCGCAGGGCCTTGATCGCCCGCACCCGGCCTTCATTGCGCGTGCGGCGGGCTTTGATCCCTTGGCGAATCCAGACTTCTTCCTGGGCGAGTTTTTTGTCGAACAGCGCGTTCTGTTTCTCTTCGGCCGCCAGGGCCTGCTCCTTGCGCACCAGGAAGGTATCGTAGTCGCACGACCAGTCGAACAGCCGGCCGCGATCGATCTCCAGGATCCGCACGGCGAGCTTCCTGAGGAACATCCGGTCGTGCGTGATGAACAGCAGCGTGCCCGGCCAGCGGCTGAGGAAATCTTCGAGCCAGATGATCGCGTCGACGTCCAGGTGGTTCGTCGGCTCATCCAGCAGCAGCATGTCGGGATTGCTGGCCAGCGCGCGGGCGAGCAGCACGCGGCGTTTCATGCCGCTCGAGAGGCTTTCGAACCGCAAGGTTCCGTCGAGTTGCATCCGGTCGAGCGTCTGCTCGACGCGTTCTTCAATCTGCCAATCAGCATCGTCGGGCGAAGTTCGCGCGCCGGCCGTGACGACGTCATGCACCGGGCCCGTGATGTCGCTGGGCACTTCTTGCGGCAAGTAGGCGACTCGCGCCCCACCGGCAAACACCACCTGACCCGAGTCGGGCTGCACTTCGCCCGAGAGCATGCGCATGAGGGTCGTCTTGCCGGCGCCGTTACGGCCGAGGAGGCCGATCCGTTCGCCGGGCTCGATCTCGCACGAAACGCCGTCCAGAAGTTCGGGGCCGCGGAAGCGGATGACAAGATCGCGAAGACTAACGAGCGGCATGGCGGGCGAGACGGGCTGAGACGGCAGATGGGTAAGGCGGCGGTTCCCCTCAATCATACCGGGCTCGTGCCGCTTCGGTAATGCGAAGTGGGGGGCTTGGATGCCTGCTGCTGGGTGCCACTGCCTGGCTTGCCCAGCAGTGTTCTTCCCTGACCTTGCCTTGCACTCGATGCAACTCGATAGACACCGATTCTAGGGAGATACAGCAACGCAAGACCACAAAGGCAGGCACTGCTGGGCTGGGCCAGTCAGTGGCACCCGAAGAGGTCGGCCCGCAACTACCTCCGCTGCAAATTCACGCCGAAGTTCGTCGGAGCGGCCACGGTTTGCACGGGCTTGAAGGCCGAACGATAGGCATGCCGCGAGCCACCGCCAGGATAGTAGACGATGCCCAGGTACGAATCGACCGTGCCGGAGTCGGGCGGCATGATGAAGTTGCCTTGGCCGAAGATCGCCAGCCGTTCGGTAAGCGGAATCAGCAGTTCGGCGCCAAACACGAAGTTGTTGTAGAGCGTGGCCTGATCGGGCAGCACGGCGTTAGCCTGGCTGTGTTCGTAGGCGATGCCGCCCCACGCGGTGGTGTGCACGCCGCTGGGCCATTCGTAGCGCCAGTAGAGATTCGTCTGCGAGATGGCTTCGAGCTGCACGGGGATGCCGAGGAATTCGCCGTTCGATGTGGACTCGGCGATCGTGCCCCAGACGCCCACCGTGCTGCGATCGGTGACCTGGTAGCCGACGTTTGCCCGCCACTGCCCGAGCGTGAACGCGTCGTAATAGTCCTCGTACAGGAAGTCGTAGGCGAAGCCCCACAGGAAACCATTTTCGGTGCGCTGGAAGAGGCCGACCGTGGTGAAGCTTTGCGTGCGGCCCTGGCTGCCTTCGATGACGCTCATCACCTGCACGGCGTCGGCCGTGGCGTCGATGGCCGTGCCGATCTGGATGCCGAGTGAACCCCAGATCGGAATGCCCAGGTTCACCGAGGCGCGGCCGCCAAACTGGGCGTTGATGCCAAAGTCTTGCGGCTGCTTGCTGCCGTCGAGACCGAGGAAGGCGTCGAGGTTATCCTGCCAGCCGCAGGAGGGCACGATCCAGGAGTCGAAACCCCAATCGTCGACCGGCGTGGTGGCGAGTTCGCCGCCGAGCGAAACGGCGCCGCGCTCATCGAGCAGGCTGATCGGCGTGACGCGCACGTCGTCGTTCACCGCCGGCAGTCGGTCGGCCAGCGCCGCGCGACTGAACAGGCTGATTCCCACGCTAAGCACGAGAACCAATAACCAGCACCGAACGAAAACTGCGCGCGCATCGCCAGTTGCACGTGGCATGCAACCAATCCTCCCTGCTGGCCACTATCGAGCCTCTCGCTTCCAGCGAAAGGCGTGCAAACGACCTATCGTCTGTCGGAGCGGCGAAATAGCGCCATTTTCGCACAGGGTCGGGTTGTGCGTTTTTTGACGCGCACTGTCGATATAACCCACAGAACCGGACCAATCGTCTGCCGGGCGAGCTAGAGTTTGCTAGGGCCGGCGCCCTAACTGATTCTTGAACATCCCTTGCCGAGGGTCGATCGAACGTGACTAGCTCCGCACTGTGCCCGTTCAGCACACCAAACTGTTCGCCGCAAAATCTGACTCTGCCCGGCGCCGGACCGCTGGTTGCCGCGGGAGAGATCCGGCTTTCGGAAATCCTCTCGGCGCTGTCGCTCTCGCTCGACCTGACCCAAGGCCAGCCGGCCGGACATGCGATGCGCAGCGCTTTGATCGGCATGCGGCTGGCCGACGTACTGAGGCTGTCGGCCGGCGATCGCCGCGCGTTGTTCTACGCCCTCTTGCTCAAGGACGTCGGCTGCTCGAGCAACGCCGCGAAGATGGCTTACCTGTTCGGCGCGGATGAGCATCAGGTGAAACACGAAGGCAAGCTGATCGACTGGAGCCGCGCCGGCGAGAAGATCAAGTATGTCTGGCGCACCTGCGCGCCCGGCGGAACCGTGATCGACAAGCTGCTGCGGATCGGAGCGCTGGCCAAGAGCGGGCCGCGCGGCGAACGGATGATCGTCGAGGTGCGCTGCGAACGTGGCGCGGCAATCGCCCGCGAGCTCGACTTTCCCGCGGCGACGTCCGAAGCGATCCGCGCGCTCGACGAACTCTGGAACGGCAAGGGGCATCCGCGCGGCTTGAAGCGCGAGCAGATTCCGCTGCTGGCGCGGATCTGCAACCTGGCCCAGACGGTCGAGATCTTCTTCCGCACCTATGGCCGGAAGGCAGCGCTCGAGATGGCCAGCGAGCGGCGCGGAACCTGGTTCGATCCGGCGCTGGTCGATGTGCTGTTGCTATTGAAGGACGACGAGGCCTTCTGGGCGGAATTAGCTGACGACAATCCGGCCGCGGCACTGGCCCGCTGGGAGCCGAGTGATGGGATGACGATTGCCGACAACGCGTACATCGATCGCGTGGCCGAGACGTTCGCCAGCGTGGTCGATGCTAAAAGTCCCTGGACTTACCAACATTCGTCGCGCGTCGCCGATGTGGCCGAGTGTATGGCCCGCGAATTTGGCGCGGGCGACGATCTGCGACGAGACGTGCGCCGCGCAGGTTTGTTGCATGACATCGGCAAGTTGGGGGTCTCGAGCCTGGTGCTCGACAAGCCTGGCAAGCTCGACGACGACGAATGGATCCAGCTTCGCCGGCACGCGCTCTACTCGCAGCAGATTCTGGCGCAGCTTCCCGCGTTCGCGCTGCTCTCGGACGTGGCCAGCGCGCATCACGAACGGCTCGACGGCCGCGGCTACCATCGCGGCGTGCCGGCCGAGCGACTGCACTGGGTCTCGCGCGTGTTGGCGGTGGCCGATATCTATGAAGCTTTGTCGGCCAATCGCCCGTATCGGGCCGGCATGCCGTGGGAAAAGATCCAGGCGATCTTGCGCGAGGAGCGCGGTCGGGGGCTGGATGCCGAATGCGTCGATGCGCTGGAGCGATGCCACGGGCCGTTCACAGCCGAAACGCGAGTTGCGTCGCAGCTTGAACAGGTCGATAAGCTGCTGAGCGAAGTGGCCGCCATCTAGGACCGCTGGCGGTTGCTGACACTGCGACAATTTCGCATCGGGATCGCCGCAAATTTGCCACGATCTGGTGTGCGCCTTTTTGCGCTAATCGGCTAGAATGGGCACCCTCTCGAGACGAGTTCGAGTTTGCTCCGCGCCGCTGCGGCGGGGGCAGCCGTTGCAGGGAAGTTGCAACGAAGTCGAACCCCCCAACCAACCAAGGGTGATGCCATGTTGCGTCGTCGCACGAGTCTCGACCGGCGTCGTTTCCTCTCCGAGCGCCGGCTCCCAGCGTTTCGGAACAACCATGTCGCGCACTGCGAGGTGCTCGAAGATCGCCGAATGCTGACACTCGTCTGGGCCAATCGCGGCGATGCCAGCGATATGTTCGATGCCGCCTTCGGCGACGATGCCGAAGTGGCTCGCGGTGTCGTCGACTCGGCGCTCAACGAATGGAATCGCGTCGTCGTGGGCTACAACGGCGGCGACTTCGAAACGCAGATGACGATCGCGATGAATCCGAGCAACCCCGCCACCAGCGCTGCCGCCTCGGGCACGGTGCGCGATGCGAACGGCGTGCCGATTTCCGGCAACGTCACGATCAACATGGCGCTCGACAACATGGGGAACACGCAGTGGTATCTTGACCCCACGCCGGACGATCACTCGGAATTCATGGGAACGCTGCAGCACGCCTTCGCGCGCAATCCCACGCCCGGTGGCCCAGCCGACGGCATGCGCGATTTGCGCACGCTGCTCGTTCATGAACTGGGGCACACGATGGGAGTCTCCTCGGGCTCGCCGCTGATTTACAGCAACCCGAACATCACAGTGACCAACACCGGCATCACCGACAACACGGTCGGCAGCGGCGGCAATAGCTATTGGCTGTTTCAGGGACCGTCGACGAACGTCGTGATGACGGACTTTGACATTAATGCCGGGGTCACCACCTTCGCCGGCCACAACGCCATGCCGATCACCGGCAACGTGCCGATCAACTTCAATGGTCAGTCGTACTTCACGGCCATCGACACGATGCAGCCGACCAGCCTTAGCATCCGGCGGATCCTGCTCAGCGACAAGGTGGCCGGGATGATGTCGGACATGGGCTACGACGTCGTGCTGCCCGAGACGTTCGGCACGTTTCACTCGGTGCTCAATCAGTCGACGGGCCTGCTCACGATCCAAGGCGGCAACGACAACACGCTGATCAACAATGTCAACCAAGGGGCCTCGTCCGATACGGTCACACTGCTTCGCTTTGGGGGCTTCGTATTTGTGGGCGTCGACATCGGGATCGACGTGCCGGGCAGCGGCCGCGGCACCACGCCGAACGATCAGCAGGATGCTTTCATCAGCCGCTTCCGCGTGGAAGATCTCAGCCAGATCCGCATCGAGGGCTTCGACGGTGACGACGTGTTCAATTTTATCGGCAACTTCGATTTTCTCAGTTCCCTGCTCGTGATTGCCGGCGACGGTGAGGACACAGTCGACGGCGGAGGATTGACCGGAACGCAACCCCTGCTGGCGTTCGGCGGAGATGACGACGACTTGCTGATCGGCGGACCCGGCAATGACACGCTCTCCGGCCTGGGCGGCAACGACACGATCCGCGGCTTCGCCGGCAACGACTTTCTGCTGGGCGGCACCGGCAACGACAGCATTTCGGGCGGGCTGGGGAACGACACCATCTTCGGCGAGAGCGGCAACGACAGTCTCCAGGGTAACGGCGGCAACGATACGATTTCGGGCGGCTCGGGAAACGACTTCATTCTCGGCGGGTCGTTCGTCCAGCAGATTCTGCAAAACATTGCCGATGGCGCGGACACGATCCAAGGTGGCGGCGGCAACGACTACATCCTGGGCGATAATGCCCTGGGAGCCACTCCCACACCGCTCGGCGGCGCCGGCGATACGATTCAAGGCGGCGATGACAACGACACAATCTGGGGCGGCATCGGAAACGATCGCCTCTATGGCGAGGACGGTAACGATACGCTCGTGGGTTACAGCGGCGACGATTTGCTCGACGGTGGAGCAGGCAGCGACTCGCTCAGTGGTGAAGCTGGCGACGACGATCTCGTCGGCGGGCTCGGGAGCGATAACCTGTTCGGTGGCATCGGCAACGATTTTCTGGTCGGCGGACTGTGGCTGGCCAACTTCTCCGACTCGAGTGCCGACACCCTGCGCGGCGGAGATGGCGATGACACGCTGATTGGCGACAACTTCGGCCTCGGCCCGGAGGTCGGCGGCAACGATAACCTCGACGGCGAGGACGGCGATGATGCACTGTTTGGACAGATCGGCAACGACACGCTCGTCGGTGGCCTCGGCAGCGATGAACTGAGCGGCGGCGACGGAAACGACACGCTGGTGGGCGGAACGATCCTCGGAGTGTTCGACGCCAGCGCAGACGAACTCAACGGCGGCCGCGGAAACGACCTGCTCATCGGCGATAATATCGGATTCGGAGTCGGCGTTGGAGGCAACGACGTGCTACGCGGCGACGAGGATGACGATCGGCTGTACGGGCAGTACGGCAACGATGTCCTGCAAGGCGGCAGCGGAAACGACACGCTCGTGGGCTACCTGGGCAACGACTCGCTCGACGGCGGGTCGGGCGACGACGAACTCGATGGCGGCGCCGGCAACGACACGCTGATCGGCGGCCTGGGCGTCGATGCCCTGGCCGGCGGCGCGGACAACGACCTCCTCATCGGGGGCACGTTGTTCGCCAATGCCCTGGATGCGAGCGGAGACGATCTCGATGGTGGGTCGGGTGACGATACGCTGATCGGCGACAACTTCGGCTTCGGTCCCGGGATCGGTGGACCCGACACGCTGCGCGGCGGCCCAGGCGATGATCAGATCTACGGACAATACGACAACGACTCGCTGGAAGGGGACGCGGGCGACGACAACCTCTTCGGCGGCGACGGAGACGACTCGCTCGCCGGTGGCAGCGGCGACGACACGCTGCTGGGCCAGGCTGGAAATGACGTGCTCGCAGGTGGGGAAGACGACGACATGCTCGCGGGCGCGCAGGGCGATGATACGCTCGACGGCGGCGATGGCAACGACGAGCTCTTCGGCGGCGCGGATAATGACCTCCTCCGCGGCGGCAATGGCGACGATGAGCTATACGGAGACGCGGGCAACGACATTCTGCTCGGAGAAGACGGGCGCGATGTCATCTTTGGCGGGCTGGGACGCGACATCCTGATCGGCGGCCGCGGCATCGATCGCATGGCGGGCGGCGACGAGCAAGACATTCTGATTGCCGGCCTCACGCGCCACGACTTTAGCAACGCCGCACTCTACTCCATCCGAGACGAATGGACGTCGCGGCGCAGCTACGAGGAGCGCGTGGCGAATCTGCGCGGGCAAGACAATCCCACGTTTGCCGACCGGCTCAACGAGGACAACTTCCTCCGCAAGGGGATCGAAGTGGCTGACGATGCCGGCGAGAACGCTCTCTCCGGAGAGGAAGAACGCGATTGGTTCTTCGCCCAGGTAAGCGACGTGCTTGACATTGAGCCGGGTGAAGAACTCAACTAGCAAAAGCCAGCCGATGTCGCCCGCTTGTCGCGAAGAACCGTGAACCAGATGACCTCCATCCGCAGCTCAATTATTGCGCTTGCGTTGCTGTACTTCCTGTTCGGCATTCTGCTGGCCGTGGGCTCGGTGCAGTTGCCCGAACGCGTGGCGTCGCACTTTGGCTTCTCGGGCGAAGCGAACGGCTGGATGGGCCGGTCGGTGTACCTGGTGTTCATGGCCTTCTTCGGGATGATCTTTCCGATGATCGCGCCGCTGGTGGGGCTGCTCGTCGGGCGGCTACCGATGAGCGTGATCAACTTGCCGAACAAGGAGTACTGGCTCGCGCCCGAGCGGCGCGAAGGGACGACGGCGTTCCTGGTATCGCAGCTATTGCGGCTGGCAGTGCTGGAGCTGGGGCTGGTGATCGTGCTGCATCAACTGGTGGTGGATGCCAATCGCCAGCAGCCGCCGCGGATGTCGAGCATGGTGTGGGCCGTGCTCGCCGTGTTCCTGGTGTTCCTGGCCGGTTGGATCTGGTCGCTGGTAAGGCATTTCCGGCTGCCGGAGGGAGCGACCGCGGAACGGTGAGCACCCGGCGCGAAGAGGCGGGCAATGTCGTTCCGGCTATACTCTCCCGTATGAGCACAAGCCGCCCCGTTGCCGTCCGGGCTGTATTCTGGATCTTCCGCCTTGCCTCGCTGGTGCTGGGCGTAGTGGGTTTGGCGCTCGCTGGTGCCGCAATATATTCGGCGTTCCAAATCTCAGGATCAGACCACCGTCAGAGGCTCGCCATGAACGTGACGCTCTGGTATGGCTACCGGGCGATTACGGTGCTCGCCGTGGCACTCATTCTAAGGTGGGTTCTGAGGTTCAATGGCCCTCGGAAAAGCGCATTGCAGAACGGCCCTATTTCAAATTGACCCGCTATCGGAATTTGGCATCCGTGCGCCCTTCCGATATGCTGAAGGCCCCCGCGGTCCTAGCCCGCCAGCCCCCTACCCTGCCCCGCGATTCGTTTGAGGTCCTGCCCCGCCATGCCTCACACACCGAACACAACCACGCCGATCCTGCAGCCCACGTTCTCGCGCCGGCACCTCTTGCGCGCGGGCGGCCTGGGTTTCCTGGGTTTGAACCTCGCGCATCTGCTACAGGCCGAAGCCCTCGGTGCGACGAACTCGCCTGCCGGCGGCAAGCCGAGCCAGGTGAAGTCCTGCATCGTGATGTTCTACTACGGCGGGCCGAGCCATCACGACACGTTCGACATGAAGCCCAACGCGCCGGCCGAAGTGCGCGGCACGTTCAATAGCATCAACACCAGCGCGCCCGGCATGCGGGTCTGCGAGCATCTGCCGAACATCGCCAAGGTGATGCATCACGTCACCGTGATTCGCAGCATGCATCACACGATGCGCAACCACAACTCGGCCGCGGTCGAAGCGCTGTGCGGACGCACGCCACTCAAGGGCGATCTCGAGCTGCTCTCGAACGATCCCACGTCCGACTTCCCCTGCTACGGTTCGGCGATCACGCACCTCAAGGGGCGCACCGAGAACGTGCCGTCGCACGTCGCCCTGCCACACACGATGTACAACGTCGTGAAGCTGCCCGGTCAGACGGCCGGCTTCCTTGGTCCCGCCTATGAACCGCTGCAAGTCGAGAGCGATCCGAACTCACCGCAGTTTCGCGTCGGCGCGATCGAGCTGCCTGCGGGCGTCACGCTCGGCGAAATGGAGAATCGCAAGGCGCTGCTCTCGCATGTGAACGCCCGGCTCGCCCAGGAGCCCACCAAGGCCCAGGGCACGATGAACACGTTCTACGAACGCGCGTTCAGCCTGCTGCGAAGCGACGCCGTGCGGCAAGCGTTCGACATCAATCAAGAGAATGAGCAGACCCGTCTGCGCTACGGCCGCAACGTGCACGGGCAAAGCGCGCTGCTCGCGCGCCGGCTGGTCGAGTCGGGCGTGCGGTTCGTCAGCGTGCACGACCGTGTGCGCAACGGCCCGAACAATTGGGACACGCACGACAACAACTTCGGCCGCTTGAAGGACGATCTGTTGCCGCCGTGCGACCTGGCGTTTTCGGCATTGGTGGAAGACTTGCACCAGCGCGGACTGCTCGACTCGACGCTGGTCGTGATGCTGGGCGAGTTCGGCCGCACGCCGAAGCTCAACGGCGCTGGCGGCCGCGATCACTGGCCCGACGTGTACAGCATTCTGATGGCGGGCGGCAGCGTGCAAGGCGGCCGCTACTACGGCAGCAGCGACAAGATCGGCGCCTATCCCGAGACCGACGGCGTGACGCCGGGCGACCTGGCCGCGACGATCTTCGACCGCTTCGGTTTGAATCCCGAGACTGAATTGCACGACCTGACCGGGCGGCCCTTCAAGCTGGCGGCGGGTCAGCCGATCCGCGGGCTGTTCGCGTAGCTCAGTATCTCGCGTATCGCGGGCAACTGGAATCGCGCGCCGCGGCACGTTAACTTCAATTCATGCCGCTTCTTGATCGCCGCTGGTTTCGATTCCGCCTGCTCTGGCTCCTGCTGTTGCCCGTCTTCGTCGGCATCGCACTGACGGTCGCTTACTACTGGCCCCGGCAGGCGCACTGGCTCGACATGCGCGAAGTGACCGGCCACTATCACGGGCTAGGGCTGGTCGATACGCCGGGCTTCCTGGGAAAGAACTACTTTCGGATTGAAGTTCGGTGGGACGGATTGTATGTCGTCGCGGAGCTGGATCAGTACGGCTACAACTCGTTCCGGATGTACTATCCCAATGGTCGGTTGGCCGCCGAAGGCGAGTGCCTGGTCGAATGGAATGGCCTTCACCAACCGATGGTGATTATTGAGGACATTCGACAGGGGAAGTTTTATCGCCCCGATGGCACCCTCGATGGCGAGGTGATTGACGGCACGGGTGTGCAGCGCACCTGGACGCCCGAGGGAACGCTTACCTGGGAACTGCATCTGAAAAACGGCCAGCGCACCAGCGCCTCGATGTGGTATCCCAACGGGCAAGTTTCAACAGCCGTGAGCTACGTCGATGGCGAGGAAGACGGCCCTGCTCGCTCGTACTATCCCTCTGGCCAGCTCAGATGCGAAGGTGAGAGACGCCGAGGACAATATGTCGGCACCTGGACGTGGTACCGCGAAGACGGCAGCGTTGACAAACAAGAGACTTATTGACGTCGCCGTCGGCCGCGACGAGTCGACAGTGCGACCGAATTGCACGACCTGACCGGCCGGCCTTTCAAGCTGGCCGCGGGCGTACCGATCCGGGGATTATTTTCCTAAATCTTGCGTCGCCGCCTCAAAGCGACGGTGGACACCCCGACCGCGGCGGTCATCGCCAGCACCAGCGACCCCGGCTCCGGAACCGCCTGCGTCGTCAAAACGGTGTAGCCGCGCGTGCCGCCATCGTTGTCGCTGCGGGCCGAGAGCAGCAGCAGATCGGAAAGCCCCGGCGGTGCGCCGCCGGGAATCGACACCTCGACATCGAACACAAACTGTTCGCCGGGCGCGAGCAGCGGTGACTGCGTGTCGCTCAGCGTCACGGCCCAGGTGTTGTCCTCCGCGAACAAGCCGAAGCTGTTCGCAATCGGACCGGTGTTCGTCAGCGTCACCTGATAATTCACGGCGGCGCCAGGATCGTCCGACTGCGCGAGCGATGCCGCGCTCAGCGAGATGCCTGAGTCGGCAAGCGTCGGCAGGCCGGATTGCGAGAAAGCTTCCGGTCCCCAGATGTTTCGCCACAGCGATTGGTCGTCCTGCAGGTACAGACCGAAGAAGCTGGTCAGGTAGGCGCGCGTGATTGCCAGTTGCTCTGCGGCGGGGAGCGAGCCACTGTCGGCGAAGAGCGGAAACGGATTGTCCTGGAAGCCAACGTGATAGCCACCGGTGATCAACGGTTGCAGCTTCGGCGCCGTCGCCGCGTTATAGATCGGCACGGTGGCGGTGTTGTAGGGAACGATGCCATCCTCATCGCCTGAAAGCAGCGCAACCGGCACGTTGATCGAGGGCATCAACGGCACGGGCGAAGGGTTCGTGATCGCGGTCGCGAGTCCGGCGAAGGCCTTGATCCGCGGATCGGCCGCCGTGGCGAGCAAGCCCGCGCCGCCACCCATCGAATGCCCGAACAAGCCGAAGCCGCCGGTATTCACGCGTCCGAAGAGCGGGTCGACGGGATTGCTGTTGCGTGCGGTCAGGTAGTCGAGCGTAAGACTCATGTCGCTGGCGAAGTTTGGGTGACTCGGTGTGAGACCCACTTCGGATGCGGAAGCGATCACGACGTGACCGCGGCTGGCCAGGTGCTCGAAGGTGCCGAAGTAGCGATTCGGCGTTTGAAAAAAGCCGTGGCCGAACGTGATGGCCGAGAACTCTCCGTCGGGGGCGAGTGGCGTGTTCGTGCCGGCGGAAGTGGCCGGGTAGTAGAGCAGCGCGCTGAAGGTGGAATTGTCGGGGCGCGTGATGAGCACTTGCGTCGAACCGGCGGCGTAGGGCCCCGGTTGCGAGAGATCGGCATTAGCAACTGCCGCATAGCAGGCCGCGGCTGTGGCGACCATCAGGAACTTGACGTCGAACTTCATGGACTACTCCCGTTGCAAATCTCAGCGTGTGACCAGCCACTCTATTGTAGTTGGGGGTTCAACCTCAGACCGCTGCTTTGCCGTGAGCTTTCACCGCTGTGCGATGGCGATTTTTTCGCACGCGTGACTTGGATTTACGCTCATGTGGGCCGCGAGATGATCGTTTCGGACGATTTCTCTCGACGCGATGGGAACTGGAAGTATCATGAGGCCGTTCCCAACCCTCATTGGCCCGGAGTTCCCCATCTCATGTCGCGCATCGTGCGTCTCGTTCTCGCCGCGTCGCTGCTGCTTCTGCCCGTCTCGGTTGCCACTGCCGATTCGCTGCTGGCGGCCTTCAACTTTACCGGCAGTCTGCCGACACCGATCGGGCAGCCGGAGTTCTCGCCGCTCTTGTCCTATGGCGATCCCTCGAATCAGCCGGCCGTGGGATACCTCGACAATGTGGCGCTCACGCTGCTCGATATCATTCAGGGAAACAGGTACGAGATGACGGGCGACCTGGCGAACTTCGCGGCGCTCGCCAGCAACGGTGTCAATGATGGGCTCTATGTCGGCTTCGGCCTGACCGGCGTGGGCACGGTCTGGAGCCTGGAGAACGAATCCACCGTGCTCTCTACGGCCTTCCTGGCAATGCCCGGACTGGGCAACCCCGACTTTGCTGGTTATGACGTGACTCGCGTGCTGGTGATGGGGACTGCTTACGGCCCCGCTCCGAACGACGAGGTTGAAATCTCGCTCAACTTCGAAGTCTATGGCGACCGGGTGATTCCCGAACCGAGCACCTGGGCGATGTTGCTGATCGGCGCAAGCGTGCTCGTGGGCTGTCGTCGACTGTGCCGCCGGTAGCGCTGCCGCGCCACGTCGCATACCACCAACAGTTCTGCGAAAAATTCGCGGCGAAAAAATCATCCTCCCATTGGGTGGATGATACTTTTGCGCACTCGCCCAACGAATTTTTCCAAGTTCTTTGTGGCCGAACAGTCGTGGCGACCGATTATCTCAATCGCAGCGGCTGATGGGGGTGGCCAGTTCGCATTGCGCATGGATGTGGGGCTGGCTCTCAGGAACGACATCAGTGGCTGTTATCTCTCGCTGCGCGATCGGTCTGATCGCGCTCGCTATCCTTACGCCTGTTGCGAACGCCGCAAATTACACCGTCACCACCGGTAGCGGCACGGGCACCGGCTCGCTCGCCTGGGCAATCAATAGCGCCAACGCCGCAGGCGCGGGGCCGCACACGATTACGGTCAACGCCACGGTCACGACGATCAGCGTCTCGGCGAACTTGCCCGTCATCAGCACGAACGTGGCAATCGAGGGCAACGGGACCAGGATCGTCGGAAACAGCCGGCAACTGTTCGTCGTCAACTCGGGCACGGTCGCCTTGCGAAACATGAACGTGACCGGCGGCCGGGCGCTCGGCGGC
>JBGSKX010000227.1:0-43264 GCA_041741015.1 Pirellulales bacterium | reverse complement strand
TCGACGGCCATCAGCACGGCGCCGCCCCATTCGCCGCCGACGCCGAAGCCTTGCACGAATCGCAAGAGTACCAGCAGCACCGGCGCCGCCACGCCAATCTGCTCGTACGTCGGCAGCACGCCGATCAGGAACGTCGCCATGCCCATCAGCATCAGCGTGGTGACGAGCATCGACTTGCGGCCCATCCGATCGCCAAAGTGCCCGAACACGATCCCGCCCACCGGCCGCGCGAAGAATCCGACCGCGTAGGTGGCGAACGAGGCCATGGTGCCGGCCAGCGGGTCGAGCGTCGGAAAGAACAGCTCGCCAAACACCAGCGCCGCGGCCGTCCCATACAGAAAGAAGTCGTACCACTCGATCGTCGTGCCGATGAAGCTGGCCAGCACGACGCGAGCCACAGAATTCGTTTCGGAGGTTTTCATTCGCGCCTAGTGAACCAGAGGGAACCTGCCTCGACTGCCTGTCAACTACGCCAAGAGTTCCTGCCGCACCTGGCCCTCGCCGCCCACCGGCAGTGGCCGTCCCAGCCGATCGCGGATCAGCGTTTCGGGATCGATACCCAACAGGTGATACATCGTGGCCAGGATGTCTTTTGGCGAGATGGGTGTCTCCTCGACTGAACCTGCGATGCGATCCGTCCGGCCGACGACCTTTCCCCGCGCCGCCCCGCCCCCGATCAGCACGGTCGAGTAAGCCCGGGCCCAGTGACCGCGCCCACCGCCGGCGACGTTCTCCAGCTTCGGCGTCCGACCATGTTCCGTCGTCACCACGATCAATGTCTCGTCGAGCATCCCGCGCAGTTCCAGATCGAGGACCAGGCTGCTCAGCGCCCCGTCGAGCCCCGGGCAGAGTTGCTCTCGCATCAATTCATAGTGATAGTAGTGCGTGTCCCAGGCACTGTTCACGAGTGCAAATTCGTCCCACAGCACCGTCACGAACTGACTGCCGGCCTCCAGCAGCCGTCGGGCAACCAGCGAGGCCTGGCCGAACAACGTCATGCCGTATTGTTCGCGAATCGCGGCCGGCTCGCGCGAAACGTCTAGCGCCCCCGAGAGCGAGTCCGTCGTCAGGTAGTCAAACGCCTGCCGCTGAAAGTCGGCATAGGTCTTAGTCGATGCGTTCGCCTCGGCCAATCGTCGTGCATCCTCCACTTGGCCAAGCAACGACCGCCGGCGATTCAACCGATCGAGCGTCAGCTCGCCGGGAAGCTGCGCATCGGCCGACAGCCCAAAACGGCAATCCTCCGCAAGCGGCCCATAAGGATCGTGGCAGCGAACCGTCTGTTCTCCAAACGTATAGGTGCTCTCGCGCGTGCCGGTGCCCTGAAAGTCCGTCCATAACGGATCGTACGCGCGACCGAGCCAGGCGCCGTACGGCCCCGCATTGTCACCCGCCGCATACGGACGTCGCGAGCTCAACCGCCATGGCAAACCGACATTCCGCGCGACGGCCGGCTCCGCTTCGCCGCGCTGGTCCGCCAGGTAGTCGACCACCGACCCGATGAACGGCCAGTGCCTGGGATCGCGCGGGCTCATTTGCAGCGGTACGTCGATCGTTGGGATCGAAGTCAGAGTGTAGGCCGAGGCGTGCAGCGGGTAGGGATGCGTCATCGACCGCACGATCGTCGCCCGATCGACTACTCGCGAGAAGCGCGGCAGCAGCTCACCGATCTGAATGCCCGGCACGCTGGTCGAGATCGCGCCAAGCTCGCCGCGCACCTCGCTGGGAGCCTCCGGCTTGGGATCGAAGGTTTCGATCTGGCTGGCGGCCCCGTAGAGATACAGCAAGATGCAGCGTTTCGCTTTGCCGAAAGAAGGGAGCGTCGTCGACGCCGAGGCAACTTTCGGTGCCGTCGCTGCAGCGCCCAGAGTCAACATTCCGAGCGACGTCGCCGAGAGGAAATCTCGCCGCGACACTCCATCGCATAGCCGCTTTCGGGAACCGAGGATCCGTAGCATCGCCACTGACTCCTGGGAAGTTGGACCTGCCCACAAAGTGTCGCGGGCAGGGGGGGCGTCCATCGGCGGCCATTCTAGCCTCACGCCAGTGTGATGCGCAAGCGAAATTCTCGGCCAAACAACGGTCCGAATCTGCCGATTGGTCTCGTTCTGACGGGTAGCCTCGCCGCCGCGGTGGTCTATCATTGTCGTAAGCCGGAGGCTTTACGAAGTTGGAGGACCGGATCCTCGTTCCTACTTCCTCGCGAGGCCCCGCATGCCTGGCCAGCAAACTTCCTGTCGCACCACACGCCGCCGCTTCGCCTTTTGGGTTGGTTTCGGCATCTTCGCACTCGGCGAAAAGCTGCATGCCAAGGGCTTTGATACGCTCGCCGCCGCCACGATGCGGGCTACCGAAGCAAAGAAAGCCACGCCAAGTTCCGCGGACGCGCGGTCAACTAAGCTCCCCGAACATTGGACCGCCGGCGAGAACAACCATTGGCGCTGGTTCGAGCGTGAACAACTCATCGACGATCAGTGGCGCGTCACGGGCATCACGACGCCAGTCCACAAGGACACCGGTGAGCTCGCCAAGGGCCGCGGCTATCTCGACGAGTCGCTGGTCCCGGAGTCGATGCGTAAGCGAGGTTGGGAAACAACGCAGGGCGACGTTGCCGATGCGCCTTTCGAACATGACCATGGCAAAGCCAGCCCGACGCGTCGCGCTCGTCACGGCCGCCCGCCAAGTCGCTGGCTTCGTAGTCTGAGGGCCGACGAGCTACACGTCTGGCTGAAGACGATCGACGTGCCCGAGGCCGGCGTGGAGGGCATGACTTACTGGACGCATCTGACGCGCGATCATTCGTTTAGCCCTGATCGAATCGAAGGGTTAGACATCCCCGATCAAGCCAAGCTGCACGCGGCCGCTCACTACGGTTACTGAGTGACTGCTGCCTGCCAGCAAGTCGGAAAGCGCGTGAAAAATCGCACCGCCGGCGAACCCAAGTATTCAGGATTCCGGCGGTGCGACAGCGAAGGTTCGCGATCGTTGGCCTGCTTCAGCGAGCCTACTTCTCGGTAGCCCCACTCGCCGCTTCGACATTGATCTCCGACTCGGCAAGCTCGGTCAGCTTCTTGTCGGTTTCGCCTTCTTCGTCCAGCGTCGTCTGCAACAGGTCGGCGATCTTGTTGTGCCCCAAAAGTCGGGCAAACGTCCGAGCCACGCCATAACCTGCAATTTCATAGTGCTCGACACGTTGTGCACAGGCAATGATGCCGGCGTCAATGACCGCCTCGTCGCCGTCCTCTTCGAGCATTTCCGATCCTTCCTCGACCAAGCCTTCCATTGCGGCGCACTTTGGGCCGCGCGAGCTGACGTCAAGCATCTCAAAAACCTTCTCCAGCCGCTCAGCCTGTTCTTTCGTGACTTCCAGATGCTCATTGATGGCATCGCGCAACGCTTCGGAGTGCGCGCCCTTGGCCATCTTCGGCAAAGCGCGGATCAATTGCTTCTCGGCGCTATACAGGTCGCGAAGCTCCTTCACCAACAGGTCTTCCAGACTCTTCAGTTTCATCGTCGTCTCCTCTCCCGCCTCCGATCAGTAGGCGGGCTTGGCATGGGCCGAATTTGTTTCGCCTTGCTCCCGACCGACGAGAGCGGCGTTTGTGCTTCGACCGAACGA
Source organism: Pirellulales bacterium (assembly GCA_041741015.1). Taxonomy (GTDB): domain Bacteria; phylum Planctomycetota; class Planctomycetia; order Pirellulales; family PALSA-1355; genus JALHMI01. The sequence goes on along the minus strand of JBGSKX010000227.1, from coordinate 39,645 downwards.
ACATTGCAAGTCCGATGCCAGCAGACTCTCGATCAGTATTTTCCGCTCGGACCAACCAGAGACCCCATCAACTGTTTAACGCAGCGATAGGAGAACACGCAGGCACAGCGTTTGCGTTCCGGACCTCGTTGACCGCTTCTGGTCGAAAACGCTGATCGTCGTTCGATCCGCGTGGCGGTCGACTGACCTGAATCTGAGTGCGAGGTCCTGCGATGAAACGGCAAATTGCACCCCAGCAGCCATCCACCGACACGATCTGGGCAGAGACCCAGCAGAAGCTTGAATTCCCGCCGCTAACCGCCAGCACTACTTGCGACGTCTGCATCGTTGGAGGCGGTATCGCCGGACTCTCAGTCGCTCACCAGCTGGCCCGCGCTCGCAGGCGGGTCATCGTGCTCGACGACGGGCCACTCGGCGGTGGACAAACGGCCGTCACCACGGCGCACCTGGCCGGCGCCATCGACGATCGTTTCTGCGAAGTCGAACGAATCCGCGGCGAGCATGCCGCGCGCCTGGCCGCCCAGAGCCACGCCGCCGCCATCAATCGCATTGAAGCAAACGTCCGCGAACTGGACATCGACTGCGACTTCCGCAGGGTGGATGGCTACCTGTTCGCCCCGCCCGGTGATTCCCGTTGCACGCTCGACGATGAATTGGCTGCTGCCCGCCGTACCGGCGCCATCGACGTCGAAGAGGTTGCGCGAGTTCCCTGGGCTGATTTTGATACAGGCCGAGCTCTCCGTTTCGCCCAGCAGGGACAATTCCATCCGCTTAAGTACTTGAGTGGAATCACACAGGCAATCGTCGAACTACGGGCAGAGATCCATTCGGGCACACATGTCCGCAGTGTTGAAGGGGGATCGCAAGCAACTATCGAGACGACCAACGGCAAGACTGTCACGGCCAAGCACGTCGTGGTCGCGACCAACACCCCGATTAACGATATGGTCGCCATTCATACCAAGCAGGCACCGTACATGAGCTATGTCATCGCCGCCCGCGTTCCCCGGGGCAGCGTGCCATTTGCGCTCTACTGGGATACTCTCGATCCGTACCACTACGTACGCCTGCAACCAGCCCAAATATCGGACGAAGGCGACTTGGTAATCATCGGCGGCGAAGATCACAAAACGGGCCAGGCCACAGACGGCGACGAGCGTTTCGCCCGCCTCGAAACCTGGGCCCGCGAACGCTTTTCGCAACTTGGCCCCGTCGAGTATCACTGGGCCGGCCAGGTCATGGAAACGCTCGACGGCCTGGCCTATATCGGCCGCAATCCACTGGACGAAGAGAACGTCTATATTGCGACCGGCGACTCCGGCATGGGCATGACCCATGGCGTGATCGCCGGAATATTGATCAGTGACCTGATTTTGGGCCGCGAGAATCCCTGGCGGGAACTCTACGATCCGGCCCGCAAGCCGCTGTCTGTTCGCGACTTTGCCGGCGAAAACCTGAACGTCGCGGCACAATACACGAGTTGGCTCACGCCCGGCGAAGTCAGCGACGTCGCCGAAATCTTGCCCGGTCACGGGGCAATCCTGCGGAGCGGCCTGCAGAAGATTGCGGCGTATCGCGACGAATCCGGCACCTTGCATCGCCTGTCGGCTGTGTGCCCGCACATGAAGTGCATCGTGGCCTGGAATCCCACGGAACGCTCGTGGGATTGTCCCTGCCACGGCTCACGATTCTCGCCCGAGGGTCAGGTCATCGTCGGTCCGGCGAACGTCGACTTGCCGCCAGCGGAGTAACGGCCTGCCTGCGGTCGCTTCGATGTGGACACTCAGGATTCAAACTCGGGCGCATAGACAACGCCAAGTGTCTCGTCGGCAGGGCGCGGAAAAGAGGAAGGGGCCGGATTTGAACGAATCCAAACCCGGCCCCAACGTGAGAAGCGATTAAATTTGAAGGCCGCTCACTCGCCGCAGGATGCCCCTCTGCATACCACGACCAGCAAGCGACCAATCCAACCGCCTCTTCATTACCAGGGCTTCAGCTTCCAGCCCAACACGAAGCCGATGCCTAGGCACCATAGTGCGGCAGTTCCGGGCTTCTCCCGTGCATAGTCGGTTAGATACTGGATGACATCGTGCGTCATTTCCTTGGCTTGTTCGGATGTCTCCTCGGCAGACCTTTCGAGTTGACGGCGCGAGTTCTGAGTTTTTGCATTGGCTGCCATGACGATCTTGCTCCTGCGATGTTTGGGTGTAGTCAGCCGCGAGCGGCCTGTGAGGGAATCAGTTGAAAGTGCTTGTGGGGTGCTACCGCCCGCTCAGGTAGTGATCCAGCGAGTCGCGAAGCTGCCGGCTCAACCGGCCCGCCGTGTCGCGCCCCACTGAATAGGCACCCCGTCCACGGGCATACGCGTCGTCGAGCATGTGGCGGCCGCGCTCAATCGTCGTCGGTTGGGCCTTCTGCTTGCTACGCACCAGCAGTGCGACACCTAATCCGCAGACGATGCCCAAGCCGAAGGCGGCGACAAGCGATTGCCCCGGCCGCTCGCGAATAATGTCCTCCGCGCCTTCGACGGACTCGCGAATCGTCTCGGCCCGCCGCCGCGCAACGTCGGCTACCTTGGCCGCCCCTTGCGAAGCCTTGACACGCACCTGCTCAATCATCCCTTTGCCTTCTTCAGTAAGTTCACTCAAAAAGGCTTCAACCGCCTCGCGCGAAACGCCAGTCTTCTGATGAATCCGCCCGATGAGCTGATCGACGTTACCCGGGAACGTGGGAAGGTCGTCTTCCGCGAGGCGATCCCACTTTTCACAGAGCTTGTCTCGAACTTCATCCCAGTGATGGGCAAGTATTTGCTGGTTGACCATGGTTTCGATCCTTTTGTGAGGGGTTCAAATCCGTTGCGTTGGATTGGGGTGGTTTCAATATTCGCAATCAGGTCAGGTTATGTGCACCTGGTCGGCATGGACGTGCCACGCATCAAGCCGCTCCTTGATATCGTGGGCGCACTCGGCAGCCACGATCAGGTGCAGTTTTTGTCCTTCCGTGCGCGCTTCTTCCAACGCCGCCAGCTCGCGCTTCAGCGTTTCTCCTTCGAAGGCCTCCGGCGACGCGACAATCCGAACGACCACCTGCTCACCGTCCTTAGTCGCTTCGATGTCCGGGTTAAATCCGGCGACCGCACGTGCTGCTTCCAAGCCAGGCACTCCCGTTGCCCGCACTCGGTATCCGTCTTGGGCGTAAGTGAGCGCCCAGCGTTCTGCCAGTTGTTCGCGAGAAACTCGAATCATGAGGGGAACTCCGGTTGACTGGATTAGTTCCCAGCTGAAGAGCAAAGCCCGTGCCCAGTCAGCGAAGGGCCCGTTCGAGGCTCGATTTCGCGATTCGGCCGACTTCGACCGGTCGCGATGCAACCACCTGGGAGCCCGGTGCATCAGCCGCGCGAGTGTGCGAACCTGCTCGCCGGAAGAGCTTCCCAGCCTGCCGAGCAAAACTTTGCAGCGCCGGGTGGCCTTCTGTTATGTTGTCGGGGGGTTTGCAGGGCACGGCCAAGACCGGTTCCCTCACCAGGGCGGCGCCGTGTCCGCGATATCCCGAAAAAACCTTCGGGAGGGTTCGTTCCATGCATCACGCAACTGGAGCCGACCGCGCGAGAGCTGACGAGGCTAAACTCGTTCCCCTCGCGCAGCCCACCGGCTCGGAAGTCACGGATGGCCGCCTGAGTACCGCTCTTCGCGTCGATCTGCCGGCGCTTGCCAGTAGCAACAAACCTGCCGCAGTCGTCCGCCCCTGGCACCGCTACCTGCTCTCCAAGTCGCTGGCAATGGCGGGCCGGCCACCACTGGTTGCGGTACTGTGGGACGGTCAGGAAGTGGCCACGAGTGGGCAGTCGCCCCTGGCGAAGATCATCATCCACAACGCCGCCACGCTGCGCCGCATCGCCGTCGACCCATTTTTCCAATTTGCCGAATCGTACGCCAACGGCCAGCTCGATATCGTGGGCGACCTGGTCGAAGCCATGGTGGCTGTGAATCGATCGCTGAAAGCGTCGGCCACCGGTGGTCTGCTGTACAGACTTTCGTCTGAATGGTTTCGACTCCCGCGTTTCAATTCACTGTCAAAGTCGCGCGACAATGTCTATCACCATTACGACATTGGCAACGACTTTTACCAGCTCTGGCTGGACGACCAGCTGGCCTATACGTGCGCTTACTTTCCGGCCCCGGAAGCGACGCTCGAAGAAGCTCAGATTGCCAAGTTCGATCACGTCTGCCGCAAGCTGCAACTTCGAGCTGGCGAGCGTGTGGTCGAATCCGGTTGCGGCTGGGGCGCCCTCGCTCTGCACATGGCTCGTCACTACGACGTCACGGTCCGGGCCTACAATGTTTCGCGCGAACAAATTGCCTACGCCCGCCAACGGGCGACCCGCGAAGGGCTCGCCGATCGCGTCGAGTTCATCGAGGACGACTGGCGAAACATCGTCGGTCGCCACGACGTGTTCGTCTCCGTCGGCATGCTCGAACACGTGGGCAAACACAACTATCGCAAACTCGGCGAAGTGATCCATCGTTCGCTTGAGCCGCACGGCCGCGGGCTTGTGCACTCGATTGGCCGCAACAAGCCGGCGCCGGTCGATCGCTGGATCGAGCGTCGCATTTTCCCGGGCAGCTATCCACCGTCGCTCTCGGAGATGATGCGAATTTTCGAGCCTCAGAATTTTTCCATACTCGACGTCGAGAATCTGCGGCTTCACTATGCCCAGACGCTTCGACATTGGCTGGCACGCTTCGAGCGCGGCATTGATGCCGTCCGCCGCATGTTCGACGAGCAGTTCGTCCGCACCTGGCGACTGTATCTAGCCGGCTCGGTGGCAGCCTTCGAAACAGGCGACTTGCAACTGTTCCAAGTGGTATTCGCCCGGCCGGACTTGAATGATCTCGCGCGCACCCGCGCACATTTGTATCTGGACGAACCGCGTGCAGCGCTGCCCGCAACTCCTGCCGGAGGTTAGCACGGACCGCAATGGATAGTTGCGATGTACTCATCGTGGGCGGCGGGCCGGCTGGATCGTCCTGCGCCTGGGGTTTGGCAGGCGCTGGACTCGACGTCCGCCTGGTCGATCGGAAGGTGTTCCCACGCGACAAAGTCTGCGCCGGATGGATCACACCGCAAGTTGTCGAGTCGCTCCAGCTCGACCTGGCCGACTATGCCCGACAGAATGTCTGCCAGCCGATTACCGGGTTCCGGACCGGCATGATCGGTGGCCGCGAAGTAGAGAACCGCTACGACCATCCGGTGAGTTACGGCATTCGGCGCTGTGAGTTCGATCACTACCTGCGCGATCGCACTCCCGCATGCCATGAAACCTGGTCGATCGAATCACTCGAGCGGGCTGGGGAAGACTGGATCGTGAACGGCTCACTGCGGACCAAGCTATTGGTCGGCGCCGGCGGACATTTCTGCCCAATTGCTCGATTGCTCGGCGCTCGAACGAGTGATGCTCGGCACGTGGTCGCCGCGCAAGAGATCGAGTTCGCGGCGACCGAGGAGCAACTGGCGGCCGGTTCCGTCGACGCCGCGGTGCCGGAACTCTATTTCTGTCCGGACCTGGCCGGCTACGGCTGGTGCTTCCGCAAAGGGCCGTACCTGAACATTGGCCTCGGGCGCACCGATCGCGAACAGCTCGGCACGCATGTCGAAGCCTTCGTCAGTTTCCTGCGCGACCGAGGCAAGATCGCTGGCGAGTTCCGCGGCCGCTTTCACGGCCACGCCTATCAGCTCTACGAGCGCAGCGTGCCGCGACTCATCGACAATCAGGTTCTGCTGATTGGCGACTCCGCGGGTCTTGCCTATCCCCAGAGTGGCGAGGGGATTCGCCCGGCCGTCGAGTCCGGCCTGCTGGCAGCTCGGACGATTCATCAAGCCGAGGGATGCTACGATCGGGATCGATTGCAATCCTATGCCGAGGCGTTGACCGCCCGGCTTGGCGCGCCGCGATCTAATGCCGCCAGCGACTGGCTCCCCGCAAGCTGGCTACAGTTCGTGGCCGCCCGGCTGATGGCCTCGCGCCACTTCGCTCGCCGCGTCGTGATCGAGAACTGGTTCCTGCACATGCACGAACCGGCGCTCTCGCCAGAACCGGCCGCTACTGCAGCGGTTTGATCCGCACGTTTTTGAATTCCACCCTGGCACCGTGCCCCAGGAAGCCGATGTGGCCCCGCTCATTGGCCAGACCTGGGTGTTCTTTTTTGTCGAGCGTGCCGTCCTTCGTCGCTTCATCGAGATTCGCGTCGACGATCGTCTCGCCGTTCAAGATCACGGTGATCTGTCGGCCGTTGGCAATGATCTCTTCGTGGTTCCACTCGCCCAGTGGCTTCTGAAAGCCGCGCTTCGCCGGCACGATTCCATAGATCGAACCATGGGCCTGCCAGGGCTGAATCATCTTGGCGTACTTTTCCGAATGATCATCAAGCACCTGCAACTCCATGCCCACGTAGGCCGGATCGCCCTTCAGCGGAGTACGGATGCCGACGCCGTTGTTCCCCTCGGCCGTCATCTTGAAGTCAAAGCGGAACGAAAAGTCGCCATACTCATCGGCCGTGAACAGCCGTCCGCCAATCGGCCGGCAAACAATCGCGCCATCCTCGACCGCATAGCCGCGCGTGTCGCCAGTCCAACCGGCCAGGTCGCGCCCGTTGAACAGCGTCGTGTAATCGAGATCCGTAAGTTCGATATTGCGAAACTCAAACTGCCCGCCCAGGGGGACTTCCGATTGCAGCCCGACGTAACCATCCGCCGCTTCCAGCCCCGAAGCCTTCCACGCCTTTTGGCCGTTGATTTCGAGTTCGGCCGTATCGCCCACTACCGTGATCTTGAAGTGATTCCAATCGCCCGGCTTGATCAGGCCCTTGGTCGTCGCACCGTCCAGCCCCAGCAAGTTGCCCTCGGCACCCTGCTTGAGATTGATCTGGTAGCGCGCCGGGAACGGCTTGCCTTCGGCCGGCTCGGCCGCGCGGATGTAGATGCCCGAGTCATACCCCTCGGACTTCCGCGCTTTCCAATCGAGTTCAAGCACAAAGTCGCCGTGCTTCTCATTCGTCCGCAGCCAACCGTCTGGGCCATTCAGAACCAACAGCCCGTCTTCGACGACCGGCTCACATCCGCTCACTTTCCAGCCGTCGAGATTCTGTCCGCTGAAGAGCGATGACTTGTAGCCTGGGCCGTCGGCCAAAGACGGTGAAGTTAACAGGCAGATGACAAGCGTGAGCAAAGGAAGCTGGCGGAGCATGCTGGAAACCTCGGGGGCGGGGTTAATTGCCGTCGGGTGTTGTTTGCGGTCGAGGGTGCCGGTCGACGCTGGAATTCGGCGATGCTGGAAATTCCCATGATCATGTCCGCCCCGGCGCACGTAATCAATTGTGCGGCCTTCCAGAATCGCGGGAATCTGCCGGCGCGTCAGCCAAAAAGTGGGGGTAAATGCCGGCGTTTCGCGCAAAACTTGCCCCCAGACTAATTGCGGCCTCCGCAGCCAGAGATTATCGTTTCAATTAGGGTGCACCCGTGTTAATCCCGCCTTGCGATCCCTCGCCCTAAATCCAACCACATCAAGGAGTATTAATCCATGTCGTACTTGACCGATCGTCGTCGCTTTTTGAAGAGCACGGCGCTGACCGGCGTCGGCGTGTTCGTCGCCGGCAAGGCCGCGGCCGAAGACAGCAAATCGCCCAACGAGCGAATTCGCTTCGCCTGTATCGGCGTCGGTGGCAAGGGTGGCAGCGATTCAAGCGATGCTTCGAAAGAAGGCGACATCGTCGCGATCTGCGACGTCGACGACAAGACCTTGGAGAAGGCCAGCAAGTTCTATCCCAAGGCCGCCAAGTATAACGACTATCGCAAGATGCTCGACGAGATGGGCGGCAGCATCGACGCCGTCACCGTCAGCACCCCCGATCACATGCACGCTCCCGCTTCGGCTCTGGCCATGCGGATGGGCAAGGCCTGCTTCACCCAGAAGCCGTTGACCCGTTCGATCTGGGAAGCCCGCGAGTTGGGCAAGATCGCCGCCGAGGCGAAGGTCGCCACGCAGATGGGTAACCAAGGCACCGCCGCCAACAGCCTGCGGAAGACCGCTGCCGTCGTTCGCTCGGGCGCGCTGGGCAACGTGAAGGAAGTTCACGTCTGGACCAACCGGCCAATCTGGCCGCAGGGTGGTGGTCGTCCCGCCGAAGCCCCCGTGCCGGAAAACGTGCACTGGGATCTCTGGCTCGGCTGCGCTCCGGTTCGTCCCTATGCTCCCGGCTATCACCCGTTCGCCTGGCGCGGCTGGTGGGACTTCGGTTCGGGCGCGCTCGGCGACATGGCCTGCCACACGGTCAACATGCCGTTCATGGCCCTGAACCTCCGCGACCCCTCGGGCGTACAAGCCACCACCTCGGGCCACAATCAAGAAACTTACCCGAAGTGGTCGGTCATCGAATACGACTTCCCGAAGCTCGACGATCGCGAAGCCCTCAAGATGGTCTGGTACGACGGCGGCAAGAAGCCTTCGTCTGACCTGTTCGAAGGCGAGCAAGTCAGCGAGACCGGCGTGCTGCTGATCGGCGATAAGGGTAAGCTCTTCGCTCCGGGCGACTACTGCGAACGCGGCTACAAGCTGATGGCCGGCGCCACCGATCCGGGCGACGTCGAGTTCGAAGCTTCGCCGGGTCACTTCCAGGAATTCGCCCGCGCAATCAAGGGCGGTCCTGAGGCCCGCAGCAACTTCGCCAACTACGCGGTGCCGCTGACCGAGACGATTCTGCTCGGCAACCTGGCCGTGTGGGCTGCCGCCGCTGCGGAAACCCCGGGCAAGAAGATCGAATGGGACGCCGTCAATCTGAAGGCCACGAACGCGCCCGAGGTTGAGTTGGTGGTTAAGCCGACGTATCGCGAGGGCTACACGCTCTAAGCGAGCTCCGTTAAGATGAACCGGCTGCGAGAGGCTCTGCGAAGCGGACCTCTCGCAGCCGTTCTTATTGGCACGCAAAGCGACGTTGAACTGGCTTCGCGTGTGACTCCACATTTTAAGAGGACTGGTTCGATGTCGTGCCGCTGCTGGATGTGTTCGCTCGTCGCTCTGATGCTCGCTATTGCTCTGGCGGGTGGTTGTACCAAGAAGCAAGAGCCGGCTGGCGACGAGGCTACAAGCAAGGACACTCCCGCGGAGGCTGAAAAGTCCGACGCCGGCGAACTCGAAACCGCGGCAGCCGAACCCGCCAAGGACGTACCAGCCAACCCGGTCGCCGCTGATGATCCCGAAGCGATCAAGGCCGTCGAAGCCGCCGGTGGCAAACTCACCAAGAACAAGGACGAACTGGTCACGGGCGTCGCGTTCAACACTCCGCAAGTCAAAGAGCTCGACTTCGCGATGCTCGCCAAGCTGCCGGCCCTCGACACGCTCGAGCTCTGGGGCGCGGAAATCAACAACGAGACGCTCGACAAGCTCAAGGGCCTGAAGCTCAAGGAGCTGGCTCTCGAAAATACCGAACTCACCGACGAAGGGCTCGCCAAGCTGGCCGAGTTCCCCACGCTTAAGACGCTTAACCTGCGTCGCTCGTCCTACCTGACGGACGCCGGACTCGAGCATCTAACCAAGTTACCGAACGTCGAAGTGCTGATTCTCCTCTATAACAACTTTGGCGATGCGGGCATGGAGCACGTTGCCAACATGTCCAAGGTCCGCGTGCTCGACCTCCGCGGCTGCGTGCTGGTCACCGACGTCGGTCTTGGCCACCTCGCCAAACTCGAAAACCTCGAGCGGCTCAAGCTCCGCAGCCCGAACGTTACCGATGCAGGACTCGAAGCTCTCATGGGCCTTTCGAAGATGCGTGGCATCGGCTTTGAAGACGCCGCTCAGGTGAGCGACGAAGGCCTGGCCCATCTGGCCGGCATGCCCAAGCTCGACGAGCTCTACCTGATGCGCACCAACATCAGCGACGCCGGCCTCGTTCATCTTAAGGATCTCAAGGAAATGAAGCGGCTTGAACTTCGCGCTGCCGCCATCGACGGCTCGGGCCTCGAAAACATCAAAGGCATGTCCAAGCTCGGCGTGCTCGACCTGGCCGAAACTGTTGCCGGCGACGCGGGCCTGGCTTCGCTCTCGGGTCTCACTTCACTCACGCAACTCGACCTCTGGAACACGCCAGTCACCGATGAAGGGCTGCCGCACCTGAAGGATCTGGTGAACCTGAAGTACTTGAACCTCGACAGCACCCGCACCAGCGATGCGGGCCTCGACAATCTCAAGAATCTGACGAACCTCGAGACGCTCAACCTCTCGAACACGCAGGTCACCGACGCCGGCCTCGAAAAACTCACGGGGTTGAAAAAGCTGAAGGAGCTCTTGCTCAGCTTCACCCAAACGACGCCCGAAGGCCGCAAGAAGCTGCAGGAAGCCATCCCCGGGCTGAAAATCGTCGACTAAAGCCCGGGGAATACCTTCCCCTGCAGTCCCTCGCGCTCGCCAGCGCAGCCTGCGCTCATTCCATCGATTTGCTGAACACCACCATGTCGTCTCCCGCGGCGTAGTATCCCGCGAGCGTGGCGGCTTGTGAATAGCCGTGCTTCGCATAGAACTTTCGCGCGGGCTCATAATGCGGGAGTGAGCTCGTCTCAACGAGCAGGATCCGACCGCGTTGCTGATGCACTTCTTCTTCGGCCAACCTGAGCAGTTCGCTGCCGATGCCACGTGACTGCGTGCCAGGAGTTACGGCGATCCACCACAGATACCAGGTGCGGTCGGTCATGGCGGCGGGCGCAAAGTAAGCGAACCCTTGGATCGTGCCGTCGACGGCTGTCAGCGCCCGATGGCCGAGCGCCTTGTTCGTGGCGAAATAATCGCACAGCACTTCTTCCAGCGCAACGAGTTCCAGCGGCTTGAAAACTGCGGTCGAGGCGGCCAGTGCCACCAGCGATTGAGTGTCGGCAGGTTCGGTGGAGCGAATCACGCGCTAGGCCTCGTTCAGTCGGTTCCGTGCGAGTGGGCGCCCGCTGCCGGGAGCCGCCCTCTGAGGATAACGCCCGCCGAGCGGCAGGCAAGGGTGGCCACGACGCGATCAGGCTTGTTGCGACCTCGACTCCAATGGCTTCACCGGCCCTGGCTCGATAGAATGTGGGCTCGAATTACGCCCCGCACGGCGCGAGGCCGCATCCACAGGACAGGCGGAACTTCTGGCATGGCAGCACCGACCACGGAAAAGAAGCCCGCGGCTGCATCCGCAGCTCAGAGCGCGCATGACTCCTACGTTCCGGCCAACGTTACGATGCCGGAATTCACCTGGGGAGCGGTTACCGCAGGCGTAATTCTTGGCATCATCTTCGGCGCATCCTCGCTGTACCTTGTGCTCAAGGTGGGCATGACCGTCTCGGCCTCGATCCCTGTGGCCGTGCTCTCAATCACGCTGTTCCGCCTGCTCTCAAAAATCTTTCGCCTGCGGCCGGCCACGATTCTGGAAAACAACATCGTCCAGACGACCGGCTCCGCCGGCGAATCGATCGCCTTCGGCCTTGGCGTGACAATCCCCGCGCTCTTGCTGTTGGGCCACGACATGACAATCATCCGCGTGATGACTGTCGGCGCCCTGGGTGGCCTGTTGGGAATCCTGATGATGATCCCGCTCCGCCGGGCCTTCATCGTCCAGCAGCACGGCAAGCTGAAGTATCCCGAGGGCACCGCCTGCGCCGACGTGCTGATCGTGGGCGAAGAGGGGGGAGCTTCGGCCAAAACGGTGTTCGTCGGTTTTGGCCTCGCCGCCGTCCACAAGTTCTGCATGGACGCGCTCGGCCTTTGGCGCCGCGACGTCGAACAACCGCTTTACACCGAGAGCGGGGCCGGCCTGCAAGGCGGCGTCATCGGGTCGGAAGTTGCCCCCGAACTCCTTGGCGTGGGTTACATCATCGGTCCGCGAATCGCGTCGATCATGATCGCTGGCGGCGTGCTCGCATACCTGATCATCGTGCCGCTCATTAAAATGTTTGGCGACGGGCTCACCCAGCCGCTCGCGCCCGCGACAGACGAGCTTATTCGCGACATGGATGTGATGGATGTGCGCGACAAGTACGTCGTCTATATCGGCGCGGGCGCCGTGGCGGCGGGCGGCATCATCAGCATGTTCCAGGTGCTGCCGATGATCTTCCACTCGATTCGCGGCGCGATGGGCGATTTGATCGCATCGCGTGGCGAGGGTGCCTCGCGTGCAAAGCTGCCCCGCACCGAACGCGATTTGCCGCTCTGGATCGTGTTCGTCGGCAGTCTCGGACTTGTGATCGCGATGGCCGCGCTGCCGCAACTCGGCCTCGGCTTCAACAGCTTTGGGCTGCTCGGAGCAGCGCTGATCGTCCTGTTTGGATTCCTGTTCGTCACGGTCTCCTCGCGACTGACGGGCGAGATTGGCTCCTCCAGCAATCCGATCTCCGGCATGACGGTGGCCACCTTGCTGCTGACCTGTCTTGTCTTCGTCGCATTCGGTCGCACGGGGCACGCCGCCACACTGACCGCACTCACCATCGCCGCCGTGGTCTGCATCGCCGCATCGAACGGCGGCACGACTTCGCAAGATCTGAAGACCGGCTATCTGGTGGGTGGCACACCTTGGCTGCAGCAGGTCGCGATCCTGGTTGGCGCGCTCACCTCGGCACTCGTGATCGGCGTCACGCTGCAACTGCTCAACGCGTCGGGCACGGTCTATACCACGCGTCCCGAATACGTGCCCAACGTACGAATTTCGAATGTCGCCGACCTGACCGAAATGGAAACGCCTGGAGGTGAGTATGCCGGCAAGGACGACAAGCAGTACCACGTCTTGCATGCGCGAGAGGGACTTTACGTCGGCATCCCGCAAGGAAAGTACCTCGTTGACGACACCGGGCTGCTGGTCTACCTGGTCGATCCGGCCATCAACGGCCGCGTGAAAGTGCGCGACGACGACAGTGTCGTCACCAACAAGTTTGATGCCCCCAAAACCAGGCTGATGGCCTTGATCATCGATGGCATCTTGAACGGGAAGCTGCCCTGGGAACTCGTACTGCTGGGGGCGTTGATCTCGGTCGTGCTCGAACTCTCCGGCGTACCCTCGCTTCCCTTCGCCGTGGGCGTTTACCTGCCGATCCAGACATCGATGCCGATCTTCATCGGCGGCATGGTCCGCTGGGTCGCGGACAAGTTGAGCGGCAGAACCGACGATTCCGACAGCAGTCCCGCCGTGCTGCTCAGCTCAGGCTACATCGCCGGCGGCTCGATCGCGGGCGTGCTGATTGGTTTCCTGGCCTTCCGTCAATCGTGGGCGGATGCTCTGAATCTGTCCTCGAAGTTGCCTGCCTGGTGGACCGGGAGCGTCTGGCCTGCCATCGGCACGTTCTCGCTCTTGATCTTTATCCTGTTCCTCACCGGCGTGGGCGTGTTGTTCCGCGATGCCAAGCTAGGTAAACGCATCGGCGGAAAGTAACCGCTCCTGCCATCGAATCAATACTTACCTTTCCAAAGGTCGTCCCATGTCATTCGCTCGCAACTGGCTCGGAATCCTCATGATGTTCGCCGCCGCACTCAGTCGCCCCGCGCATGCCGCCGCCGATGAAGGCATGTGGCTGTTTAACGACCCACCCCGCGAACTGCTCAAAGAGCGCTACGGCTTCGAGCCGTCTGACAAGTGGCTTGAGCATCTGCAGAAGTCCGCGGTCCGCTTCAACAGCGGCGGTTCCGGCTCGTTTGTCTCGAAGGACGGGCTCGTGATGACCAACCATCACGTTGCGGCCGACGCCTTGCACAAGCTCAGCACCGCGGATCGCGACTTGCTCGAAGAAGGCTTCCACGCCAAGACGCGTGAAGAAGAGCTGAAGTGTGTCGACCTCGAGCTCAACGTGCTGATGTCCATCGAAGACGTCACCGAACGCGTGAACGCCGCCGTGAAACCCGGCATGAGCGCCGCCGAAGCCCAGCAGGCCCGCCGCGCAGTCACCAACACGATCGAGAAGGAATCGCTGGAAAAGACCGGCCTTCGCAGCGACGTGGTCACGCTCTACCAGGGCGGCCGCTATAACCTCTATCGCTACAAGAAGTACACCGATGTCCGGCTCGTGTTTGCTCCGGAAAAAGACATTGCCTTCTTCGGCGGCGATCCGGACAACTTCGAGTACCCGCGTTACGATCTCGACATGGCGTTCTTCCGGATTTACGAAGACGGCAAACCGGCCACGCCCCCCGATCACCTCACCTGGAGCAAGTCCGGCGCACAGGACGAGGAGCTGATTTTCGTCGCCGGTCATCCCGGCCGCACGAATCGCTTGAACACGGTCGCGCACCTGGAGTTCCTCCGCGATGTTTCGTTCCCCGACCTGCTGAACATCATTCGCCGCCGCGAGGTGAACCTGCGCGTTTACGCCGACCGCGGGCTGGAAAATGCCCGCCAAGCGCAAGATGAATTGTTCGGCTACCAGAACTCGCGTAAGGCCCGGCTCGGCGGCCTGCTCGGCTTGCAAACCCCCTCGATCATGGACGCCAAGCGCAAGGCGGAGAAGGCGCTGCAAGAAGCGGTCGCGAAGGATCCCAAGCTGAAAGACGCCGCTGGCGCCTGGAAAGAAGTTGACGCCGCTCTGGCTGCCTGGCGCGAAATGTATGTGAACTACACGCTCTACGAGCGAGCCATGGCCTTCAACAGTGAATTGTACTCGGTTGCACGTGGGCTGGTGCGGCTGGCCGAAGAAACCGCCAAGCCCAACGAAGAACGTCTCCGTGAGTACGCCGAAGCGGGTCTCGACTCGCTTAAACAGCAGCTATTCTCCGAAGCGCCAATTTATCCCGCGCTGGAGACTTCCAAATTCGCCGACTCGCTCAGCTATTTGCTCGAACAATCGGCCGGTCAAAATGAGGCCGACCGCGACTTCGCCCTCCAATTGCTGGCCAACATGTCACCCGCCGATCGAGCCGCCCAGCTTGTGAACGGCTCGAAGCTGGCCGACGTCGAAGTACGCAAAAAACTGGCTGAAGGTGGTACCGGCGCCATTGCGGCCTCGGATGATCCGATGATTGTGCTGGCCCGCACAATCGACCCCAAGGCCCGCGCGGTTCGCAAACAGTACGAAGAGCAGGTCGAGGAGCCGCTGCGCCAGGCCTATGCCAAGATCGCGCAGGCCAAGTTCGCCGTCGAAGGCACCAGCACCTATCCCGACGCCACATTCACGCTTCGCCTGGCTTTTGGCCAGGTGAAGGGTTACGAAGATCAGGGCCAAACCTACAAGCCCTGGACCACGATCGGTGGCACCTATCCGCATGCCGAGGAGCACGGCAGCTTGCCGCCATTCAAGCTCCCAAAGTCTTGGCTCGAAAAGAAGTCGAAGCTCGACCTGGAAACGCCGTTCAACTTCGTCAGCACGGCCGACATCATCGGCGGCAACTCCGGCAGCCCCGTCGTAAACCAGAAGGGAGAAGTCGTGGGCCTGATCTTCGACGGCAACATGCAGTCGCTGGTGCTTGATTTCGTCTACACGGACAAAGTTGCCCGGGCCATCTCGGTGCACTCCTCGGCAATCCTCGAAGCGCTGCGCAAGGTCTATGGTGCCGATGCACTCGTGGCGGAGCTAACCGGCGGGAAGTAACGAGCCGGTTATAACGTCACCTTAACGGTCGCCGGGGCAGGGCGTTCAAAAAGTACCGCTCGGCCGCGGTCCGCGCCTCGGGCAAGCCCTGATCGATCGTCACCTCGCGTTCCCCCGTCCAGCGGTCGGCACGGCCAAAGCGTATGAACCGCGCTCGCTCGGCCAGACCCGCGCCTTCGGCCACGGCGATCGCGACGCCCAGTTGCATCCGGACCTGCGGATAGATCGGCGCACGCCTGGAACTCAATGCCCAGCGATCGAGCCGCACGGTGAGCCAGGGATCGTGCTCATCGGCCGGCGATTCGACAAACGGCAGCAGCGAATCTGGTAGCTGCGATTGCGCAACCCGGTGCACTTGCAACGACACCCGTTCGGCGCTGGAAGCATACAGACCCCAGCTTGGCCACAGGTCAAACAAACCCCACGGCTCGGTGAGCGGCAGGACAACTACCGCCAGCACCAGCGCTAGCACCGGCCAGGGCGCTCGCTGCGGCGTTAGCCTGCCATCATCAGTCTCCGCCAGGCTTCGCTCCGGCCAGAACAGCACCAGGTCCTGGACGATGAAGTACGCATTCCAGAGCAAGACGCCCGGCTGATGCGCGAGCCCCCACGGCCCCAGAATCGCGAGCAGTAGCAAATGCAGTAACACCGCGGCCGCGAGCGCGATCGTGCGCGTCTTTCGAAACACCAGTCCCAACGCAACCAGCGCCTCGCCTACTGGGAACACGGCCGCAGCTGCCAGCCGCGCCGAGTGGCTCCAACCGTCCACGCCCGCTCCGAACAGCCCCGCGAGCGCCGCCAGAAACTGCTGCCCCAGCGTGTGCACGAACGAATAGTCAAACTTGGTCAGAGCCGACTCGAAATAGAACGCGATGACGAGTACCCGCGCCAAAGTCATCGCCATCCTTGGGCCGCAACTGGCCAACAGCACCGCGAACAGTAGAAACTGATACGCCCAGGGCTGCATCCTTCCTTGATCGAAGAGCATGCCCGCGGCAAAGCCGATCGCCACCAGTGCGCAGACAATCCGAGCCAGCCGTCCCGACGGAAGCACAAACATCGCCACCAGCGCCGACAGGAGCAACCCAGACACCAGCCACTGCGCCCAGTCTCCGGGCAGCCATTGCCCCGGCACGAGCGGCACCTGAGGAAACACTGCCTCGGGCGTCCAAAGCGGCCAGGTCGCCGCAACGAGCAAGAGCCCGAACAACGCCACCGCTCGGCGCAGCCAAAGCGCACGGTGCTCGACAGGTACAGACGAAGCGGAGTCCGGTTTCATGGAACCCGCGAGTCTAACCGCTCGCCGTGCTCACCGCATCCCAGAAGATGCCGGCGTCCCCAAACACAAAGAGGCCGCCCCGGCGGTTACGCTCTGGGGGCAGCCTCTCGGTGGTTATGTCGACGCCCGCGCCGCATGGAACCAGGCGGGCTTCCCTTCGGGCGTGTCACGCGGCAGGATCGGTGGCGCCCCGAGCGCGGGGAAAGACCGCCGGCGCTCGAGGCGTGTATTTTGAGTGAAGGGGTAACAAACCGGATCAGTTGACTTCGTACTCGCCGATTCCCCCCGGCAACTCGAGCTCCGAGATCGTCGGCGGCATCCAACTGGCTCGCTTGACGCCCAGTCGTCGGGCGCGTTCGCGGGGAGACCATCGATTGCGGATCTCAAGGCTGCGCTCGCGAATCTGCTCGGGGGTGGGATCCATGGCCGACATGTCCGTGGGATGTGCTTTGCGTATCATGTCGAAGTGCCTCTGCGATAAGAGATGGGAATCGATCCAGACGTGACCTGGCATCGCGAGCCACCGTTAGGTAGCGGCCCCCGAAGCGAGGCGAATCTCTCTGCTTCCGACGTAACAAGCTTTAGTACGCTGCGGCGGAAAACCTGGGTCACGAAAAACCCAAATTTTTCCGCTGTCTGTGCCCGTCGGCAGACTGTCGCCTGACCGCAGGCTCGTTCCGCTTATCCGCGCTATTCGGCTGACAACGCTGTTCGGCTGACAACGCTGTTCCGTTCTCTAAGACGTGCTTCGAAGATTGGGCGAATCGGAGATGTGTGTGCCGTGAATGCGAGCCCAATCCACCAACTGTTATAACGGGGGGCAGGGAGCCCAACAATTAGCCACAAACCATTTCGCGCGTTCTCGCAATTCTTATTCGCGCCGCCCGCTAGCTCTTTCCGTTGCGACCGCCAGCGTCCCCGGCCTGCGTTACAATCCGACCGGTCGGAAGGTTTTCGCCATCAGCTGTGAAAGAATTCACAAGCCCGCCGCGCGATCCCCCCTCTCGATACAGCCAGCCCTCGCGGTATCCTATGTTTGCGTACTTCCTGCACGCTGTTCCTCGTCCAAATCGGCCAATCATCCACCCCGCCCATGCAAGTTGTCATCACCGCCGTTGGCCCCGATAATCGTGGCCTCGCCGACCCGATCATTCATCACGTGACTGGACTCGATGCAAACATCGCCGAGATCCAGATGTACGATCACGACGAGATGAGCCTGTTTGCGATGTTGCTGCGCATCGATCTGCCCGAGGCGAGTTGGCAGGGGCTGCGTCCCCAGTTGCTCGATATCGGCAAGCTCAAGGGACTCAGCGTGCGCGTCTGGTCGCCGGACGAGCGTCGCGCGAAGCCGCGTCTGGCGATCTGCACGACGTACCGCCCCGAACCCGCGCTGGCTTTGCTCCGCGCGATTCGTGACGGCCGGATCCGCGCCGAGGCCGCTGTGATGATCGGCAATCGCCAGAACTGTCGTTCGCTGGCCGAACAGTTTGGCGTCGATTGGCACCTGGTCGGCGATGATCGTGGCGCTGCCGACGACGACCAGATGATGCAGATCTGCGACGAGTACAATGTCGACTACCTGATCCTGGCCCGCTACATGCGCATCCTGCCGGCCGCCAGTTGCTGGAAGTATGCCGGCGGGCGAATCGTGAACCTCCATCACGGCTTGCTCCCCAGCTTCCCCGGAATCAGGCCCTATCACGAGGCCTATGCCAGCCGGATGTTGACCTACGGAGCGACCTGCCACTTCATCGTTCCCGAGCTCGACGCTGGCAACCAGATCATCTACCAGTCGACGTTCACCGTCCCCCACGCATCGAAGCTGGACGAGATCATTCGCCGCGGCCAGGAAGACAACGAACCGCATTGCCTGGTCGAGGGAGTCCGACGCGTCGTCGACCGCGAGGTCCAGCTTCATTTCCACCGGGTAATCGCCACGCCGACGGTCTAGCGGCCGTTCGCCCCGCGGTCTGCTCGACTTTGGGCAAAGAATTTGCATCGCGGGGGGCAACTGCGCCAAACTGGGGCAGCTCTCGCCTTCCGACTCTGCTGGCAAGGATCGACCATGACCACCGCAGCCATCTCCGGCGAATCGCGCAGCGCCACGCTCTCCACCTGGGACACGGTGAGCGTAATCGTGGGTATCGTGATCGGGGCCGGCATCTATGAAACCCCGCCGCTGATCTTCAGCAGCGTCACCAGCGGAACCTGGGCCATGGTCGCCTGGGCAGTTGGCGGCCTGCTGTGCTTGAATGGCGCATTCACCTACGCCGAGTTGGCCAGCACTTATCCTCGCTCTGGCGGTGACTATATCTACCTCACTCGCGCGTTCGGCCGCTGGCTGGGCTTCCTGTTCGGTTGGGCCCAGATCTCGGTGATCCTCACCGGCTCGATCGGCATGATGGCTTACGTCTTCGCCAACTATGCCTCGACGCTCATCGACCTCGGCTCGTACACACCGCTCATTCTGGCGCTTGGTTCGGTCATTGCGCTGAGCCTGACCAACCTTTGCGGCGTGGCTCTTGGAAAACACATTCAGAATGTGCTCTCCTCGGTGAAACTCCTCGGACTAGCCGCGGTAATCCTCGCGGGCCTGCTCGTGTCGCGCGCAGCCGAGGTGGCTCCCAGCAGCGTGACGACGGATGTCGCGGGCGGCTTCTCGCTCGCCGCCTTTGCCTCGGCGCTGGTCCTGGTGTTCCTGACTTATGGCGGCTGGAACGACGCCGCGTTCTTCGTCGCCGACATGCGCGACCGCAAGATGATCGTTCGCGCACTCACTCTGGGCATTCTGATCATTACGCTCGTCTATCTGCTGATCAATGCCGCGTACCTGCGTGCGCTCGGCTGGCCCGCGGTCAAGGAGTCGCAGGCCATTGCCGCCGACTCGATGCGGGCCGCGTTCGGCGCCAGCTATGGAGATTACGCCGCGGCTGGCGTGGCATTGCTGGTGAGCATCTCGGCCCTGGGCGCCGTCAATGGGCTGATCTTCGCCGGTTCACGCGTGTACGCCGCAGTGGGTGAGGACCACCTGCTGTTCGCCCGGCTCGCGCGAAAGAGTTCCCGGTTCGGATCCCCAGTCTGGTCGATCGCGGTTCAGGCTGCCATCACCTCGGCCATGATCCTGGTCGTAGGCACCGCGGCCGGCCAGCAGGCGCTCAATCGAATGTTCAGCACCCTGGGAATTGAAGAAGTCAGCTGGGCCGGAAAGGGCGGTTTCGACACGCTGCTCCGCTGCACCGCCCCCGTGTTCTGGCTGTTTTTCCTGCTGACCAGCATGTCACTCTTTATCCTGCGGCTTCGCGAACCCTACGTCGAACGGCCATTCCGGACGCCGCTCTATCCGCTATGCCCGATTTTGTTTTCGCTCACTTGCGCCTATATGCTGTACGGCGGCATTGAATACGCCGGCAGCCTCGGCTGGGTCGGACTCTCGCTGCTCCTGGCCGGCGTACCGGTGTATGTGGCTTCATGCCTGGTGACGAGACGCACCGAATAGGCCCCAGGCATACGTTTTGCATTCCGAATTCCATTACCCGAGTTGTGCATCGAGATTTCATCATACCTGAGGGAGAGATTCGTCATGACTGCCTTCACTCGCTACGTGCTGCCGGCCGTGCTCGCCTGTCTCCTGCTCCCCACCGTCGCTGCCTGTCAGGAAACGAAAACGGAGCCCAAGACGCCCGACGTGATCTTCGTGCCCACGCCTCAGGCCGTCGTTGACAAGATGCTCGAACTGGCCGAGGTGGATGACAAAGACCTGGTCTACGACCTCGGCTGCGGCAACGGCATCATCGTCGTGTCGGCCGCCAAGCGGGGTGCCAAGGCCGTTGGATTCGATGTCGATCCGCAGCGAATCAAGGAAACGCAGGAAAACATCGCGCAGAACAACGTCGGCGAACGGGCCACCGTGATGCAGAAGGATATCTTCACGCTCGACCTCAGCAAGGCCAACGTTGTCACGCTGTACTTGCTGCCGTCGCTCAACGAGAAGCTGATCCCCCAGCTGCAGAAACTCAAGCCCGGCTCGAAAATCGTCTCGCACGACTTTGCCATGGCTGGCGTCAAGCCGAAGAAGGTCGTGACCATCAAGCCCGTCGCGGAAGATGGCACCGAGGTCGAAGGTTTGAATCGCGAGCACACCGTTTACCTGTGGGAAGCACCGATCGTCGTCGAAGAAGGACGCTGACCGCTTGGCCCGCTAACGGCGGGCGAGAGCAGTCGAGCGTCTTGGCACACAAGCCGCACCGTAGTCCCTCTGCACGCATTCGAGAGTCCTAGCAACGGGCGGCGATTCCAGCTAAAACTGGGGTCGCCGCTTTGATTGTTTTCTGGCTCACAAAGTCTCGGATAGCCATGCCCCCCGTTTTTGATGCTGCCGTCGTCGGGGCCGGAGTGCTCGGCCTGGCGCATGCATATCATCTGGCCCGCCGCGGTCTTCGTATCGTCGTCTTCGAGCGCAGCCCGAAGGCCTGCGGGGCTTCGATTCGCAACTTCGGCATGCTTTGGCCGATTGGTCAACCGGCCGGCCCCATGCGTGAGATCGCCCTCCGCAGTCGCGAGTTCTGGCTTGAACTGCTTCCCAAGGCCGGCATCTGGCACGAGCGCACCGGCTCGTTGCACCTGGCCTACCAGGACGACGAAGCTCAGGTGCTCGGCGAGTTCGTCGAGCGCAGCGAGGGCGCTGCCGAGCTGATTTCGCCGACCGAAGTGTGCTCGCGCTCTCCTGCGGTAATAACGGCCGGCCTCAAGGCAGCCATGTGGAGCCCTAGCGAAACGTGCGTCGACCCAAGGCAAGTCATCGCCGAGCTTCCGGATTGGCTCAGCAAGCAGTATGGCGTTCAGTTCGAGTTTAGCACCGCGGTCTCTGCATACGACGCCCCTACCATCACCGCCGGCGGTCGCACCTACGCGTCACAACAGCTCCTCGTTTGCTCGGGCGATGACTTTCAGTCGCTCTTTCCAGAAGCTTACGCAGGCTGTGGTCTGCTCCGCTGCAAACTTCAGATGATGCGTTCGCAAAGCTATGCGGGGCGTTTGAAGCTCGGCCCGATGCTCGCTGGCGGCCTTACGCTGCGGCACTACAAGAACTTTCAGGACTGCCCGACACTCGCGGCTGTCAAAGAGCGCGTCGCGCGCGAATCACCCGAGTTCGACGAGTTCGGCATTCACGTGATGGCCTCACAAAACGGCCTGGGCGAACTCATCCTCGGCGATTCGCACGAGTACGATGACGCGATCCAGCCGTTCGACAAGCCGCGGATCGACCACTTGATTCTGGAGTATCTGCACACGTTCTTGAACGTGCCGGATCTCCAGATCGCCGCTCGCTGGCACGGCACCTATGCCAAGCATCCGAAGCAAAGCTACCTGGTGCGGCAGCCCGCGCCCGGCGCAACGTGCGTTACGGCAGTCGGCGGCGCGGGCATGACGCTGTCGTTTGGCCTGGCCGATCAGGTCGTCAGTCAGATCGTTGGAGAGAGTTAATTAGCAGGGTAGGGGAGCACGCAATGGCAATTGAACTGGTGGTTTTCGACATGGCCGGGACCACGATCCACGACGATGACGGCGTGAACCGAGCTGTTCGCGCCGCACTCGACGCGGTGAGCGTGCCCGTCACGCGCGACGCAGTCAACGAAGTGATGGGCATCCCCAAGCCTGCCGCCATTCGACACTTGCTGGAAACGTCCGGCCGCCTGGACCTGGTGCCGCAACTCGACGCCATTCACGCCGATTTCGTCCGCCGCATGATCGAGTTCTACCGGACCGACCCTTCGGTCAAGGAGATTCCAGGCGCGGCCGATACCTTCCGCCGGCTGCGCGCCGCCGGCATTAAAACCGCCCTCGATACTGGCTTCAGTCGCAACATCGTCGACGTGCTCCTGGAGCGATTGGGCTGGCAGGACAGCTCGCTGCTCGACACGACCATTACCAGCGACGAAGTGCCTCGCGGTCGCCCGCATCCCGACATGATCCAGAAAGCGATGCGCGAGCTAGGGATCACGGACTCCAAGAAAGTCGCCAAGGTCGGCGACACCCCGTCGGATCTGGAAGAAGGCATGTCCGCCGGATGTGGAATGGTCGTGGGCGTCACACGCGGATCGCACACCGAGGCTCAACTTAAACCACACGCGCATACACATCTGATCGGCACGGTCGCCGAATTACCGGCGGTGCTCGGCATCGCTTGAACTAAGCGTCGCGCAATACTCGCTCCAGCCGAGGCCGATAGGACTCCAGCGGCGGCACCTCCAGATTCGGAATCTTCGCCAGATCGTCCCACCGCCGTAACGCCACCGCGGCGCAAAAGTGCGGATTCAGCTCGAACTCGGCAACTTCATCGGCCGTGAACGGTCCGCCTTGCAGTGCCAAACTCTGAACCGAAGCTGGCGAAAGCTGCGCCTGGTATTCAGCATCCGTCGCACACAGATACCGCTTGGCCGGCACGTGCAGGCGAATCGGCTCCGTGACTTCGGGCCCGCAGTAACGCTTCAGCCACGCCCCGCCCAGGTGCTCATGTCGCGTGTCGATGCCGTGGTCGGCTGCGTCCTCGGGCAGCTTATGGATCAAGTGGCCGATGTCGTGCAAGAGCGCCGCGACGACCAGCTCATCGCTCGCTCGCTCGCGCTCGGCAAAGTAAGCGGCCTGCAACCCATGCTCGAGCTGCGAGACCGGCTCGCCCACATACGCATCGTGCCCTCTGGTGGCAAACAGCTCGATCACTTCATCGACGACGTTCATACATCCATCCCCGCACCCGGCAGTTTCTTTCGTTCGAGCAAATAGAACACCAGTCCGGCCACACTGGTTGCGAAGGCCACCAGAGCAAGCGCACGAAACACAGTGCCCCAACCGTAGTTGTCTGTCAAGCTGGCGACAGGGCCGCCGGCTAGCATGCTCCCAAGATACCCCACGCCATCGATAATTCCACACGCCGTGGCCGCGCCTCGCTTTCCGCCCAGATCGAGCGAAATCGCACCTGCCAGATACGAGTACGGCCCCAGCATAAAGAAACTCACGAGTGCGATCAGCGTCGCCGCCGTGATCATCTGGCCGGAGAAGTCAAAGCTTCCCAGCACCCACATGACGATGCCGGCCAGCCCACAACCGGCCATAATCACGATGGCTCGTCCCGTCTTACCGAGTTGGTCTCCGAGCCAGCCCGCGACGAGCACCGAGGCACCGCCCAGCAGTGGAAACAACGCACTTTGCGCCGCTGCCTGCGCCGGCGTGGCCCCCACGACTTCGCTGAAATAAGTCGGGTTCCAGAGGCCGAAGGTTTCTCTGAGAAGCGTCAACCCCAGCGACAGGACGCAAACCGTCAAAAACGCGGGACTTGTGAGAAGCGGCAGCAGTAGCTTTCGCAAGCTTTGCGGATCTTCGTCTTCCGCGCTCGTAGTGCCGTACACGTTCAGCGGATTTGCAACCGGCTCGACTGCCCCGATATCGCGCGGACTTTCGCGCAGCCAGAACCAACACAGAACGGTCAGCGAGAACAGCACACCGGCACAGGTAAAGAATACTTCGCGCCACTCCAGCCCGCACTGAATCAACAGCGACATGAACCCGCGGGCAGCAGCGTCGCCAAACAGATAGCTGAGGCTCACCACCCCCATCGCCGTGCCGTAGGCGCTATAGCTGAACCAGCGGCCGGTGACTTTCACCATGCCTGTCCAGCACAGCGACTGCACGGCGCGATTGCCAAACCAAGCGAGCGTGAAGACCGGCAGTCCACCACCCAGGGCAAACAGCATCGTGAACAGGACGCTGCCGAACATCCCGAAAAGGACATTTCTGCGCCCGCCCAGGAAATCGGCGATGCTGCCAGTTACGAACTTACCTAAGGCGTAAGCGAAGACGCCAGCCGAGGCCACATATCCTAAGCGGGTTCGAGCCTCTTGCGGTGAAAGTCCCGCCGCGGTCAGCTCATCGGCGATCGCCCCCAGAAAGACGGAAAAATTGGACCGGCAGAGATAACAACCCGAATAGCCCAAGACCATTAGGGCTACGGTAACCATTTGCCACTTAACAAGATGTCGATTCGTGGTTTCCAAAAACAAGCGTATTCCTTGAAACGACCGTTGTTGAACGAACAAAGATCAATTGGTGAAAGTAGAGATAGGTAGTTCCGCAATGTAACTGATTAAGCGACTCGAAGTTACTTGCAGAGGCTATCAGATCAACATTCACCTACGTAAGTCCCTCATCGGTGATTGAATGACGGTTTTGCCCGATCGAGAGTTTTGCCTGCCCGCGTGACAACAAGCGCGTACCGGCTAAGATGGGGGCCTGTGCCGCCCTGGATAAGGTGTTATGGATCAAAGCTCCCAGCGTGTTTTGCTTGATCCCGCGCGCGACTACCCTAGCGAAGTCGAACGCAGCGCTGCTTGGCGCGAATTCACGGGCGAGGCCGGGCCGTTTCGCGCGGCGTTTGATCACGCGGCCATTGGCATGGCCATCGTCGATCTCGACGGCCGCTTCCTGCAGGTGAATCCCGCCCTGCTCAATATCGTCGGTTATCACGAGGCGGAGTTACTCGCGACCGACTTCCAGTCGATCACCCACCCCGACGACCTGGAGTCCGACGTGGCGCTCGCCCGCCAACTCATGGCGGGCGAGATCGAACACTACCACATGGAAAAACGCTATCTCCACAAAGACGGACACGTCGTGTGGATTTTGCTCAGCACTTCCATCGCCCGCGACAAAGCCGGCCGGGCTTGCTTCGCCGTTTCGCAAATTCAGGACATTTCCGATCGCAAAGCCGCAGCCGAAGAGATCGCCCGCCGACTGCGGCAGATTGATCGCCTGACGCAGACCGTGCGCTCCATCTTGCAGTGTGTCGCGCAGCAGCAAGGCAACCAGCTTTACAATTCGGTGGTCCGGGTGGTGATGCGAACCTTTGGCAGTCCGCTGGGAATCTTCCTGCGCCGGACTGGCAGCGACGAGTTGGTCGGCCTGCATGTGACGCTCGAAGAGACAGCCGAAGTGCGCTGCCGGCTGTCCGATGCTCATGACTCGTGGCGCCAGGCTCTGTTGACCGGAACGGGCATCATCGACCGCGGCGAAAGTAAGCTGCAGTGTGGCACACCCGTTCGAAACTGGCTCGCCGCTCCCATCGTCCACGACGGTGTGCCGCGCGGCTTGTTTGCCGTCGGCAACACTCCTCATGACTATGACGAGGACGATCGTGACCTCCTGATCCGCGTCAGCGCCATCATTGGGCCGGCGCTGCATGCCCGGATCCAACGCGACAAGCTCACCCCGCGCGAAGCGGAAGTCATGGACTTGATCGTGGCCGGCATGTCGCAAAAGCAGATCGCGACGACGCTCGGCATTAGCGTCCAGACGACGGCTAAACACCGTTCGCGTGTCCTGGAGAAGCTCAATCTCACGAGCGACGTCCAACTCGTCCATTTGGCACTGCAGATGAAAACGCCCTGGACCGACGGCGCCATGATGCCCGACACCGGTCAACACTCGACAGATTCAGATGGCCTGCAAAGCCAACTCGATGGCCGTGCCGTACATCAGGAGCCGGGACGTACTTCGGAATAACCCTTGGTCGCTCCGAGTGAGTGCTCGATCGTAGCCATCGAATCGACCGGCATCTCCCGCGTTTCCTGATTCTGTTGCCACCACGCGGCTGCCTCGGCCTGCCCCCACGACTCCAGCGGCACACACTGCTCAAGAAGTGAAATCAGCTCTGCCGCCGATTGCGGGCGATCGCCGGGCGACTTGGCCAGAAGTTGCAGAATCACCGCTTCCAGCGAACGCGAAACCTGCCGTCCAGCCCGCTCGCTGGGCGGCACCGGCTTCGACTCGACATGCGCACGCATGATTTCCAGCACGCTCGACGACTCGAACACCGCATGCCCCGTCAGCAGAAAATATCCCACCGCGCCGAGCGCATATAGATCGCCCCGCGCGTCACAACCTTCGGCATCGCGAACCGTCTCGGGCGCCATGTACAGCGGGGTGCCCGTCACGGTATCGGCCGCGGTCAGGGTCTGCATCTTGTGACTGTCGACCGCTTTGACCAGTCCAAAGTCCAGTAGCTTGACGAAGTCGGGAATTCCCCCCCGGGCCGTGATCATGATATTCGCGGGTTTGATGTCGCGATGCATCAGCCCCGCCGCATGCGCTTCATGCAGCGATCCACACACCTGCGCCAGGATGTTGATCACGCGACCGTCCGGCAGCGGGCCGAATCGCCGCACCAGCACGTCCAGCGAATACCCGTCGAGAAACTCCATGGC
The DNA here is from genome assembly GCA_041741015.1 of Pirellulales bacterium. GTDB lineage: Bacteria > Planctomycetota > Planctomycetia > Pirellulales > PALSA-1355 > JALHMI01. The sequence continues at coordinate 12,525 of JBGSKX010000227.1, read as the reverse complement.
GTAATAGAACACGCCCTCGGCCGTACGGCCGTAGTCGTATATCGTGATCGTGTTGGGATGGTTGAGCTGGCTGGTCAGCTGCACTTCACGCTCAAAACGGGCGACCGACAAGTCCGTGGTCTTGGATGGTTCGAGTAACTTGACCGCAGTCGGCCGCCGCAGCAACGCGTGCCGCGCGCGATACACGCTGCCCATTCCTCCCTCGCCGATCTTCTGCTCCAGCGCGTACTGTCCGAGTTGCCCGACGGCGATCACGGCATCTCGCATCTGGCGATCCAATCGACCGGCCAGCAGCGTGAGCGCCAGCAAAAGTGCGGCCAGCGCGGCCAGAAGTCCGAACAGGACCCAGAACACGAACCTGAGCACGTACACGGGGCGATATGCTTCGGCCAAATCCATCTCGGTGGCCACGCCCAGGTCGAATTCCGGCAACCATGCCCAGGCCCCGACCGAATCGATGCCACGATAGTCGAGATAACCGTCCACGTTCACGCCCGGGGTGGCAATGGCCGGTTTGCGATGGATCGCGTCCTCGGCCAGTTCCGTCAGCGGCTGCTTGTCGCGTGAAAGCGCCGCCCTCGCGCCGGTACTGAGGTCCACCCCCGGGTTCCGCAGTTCCACGTTGAGCACGCTCTGCGCCTGCGGACGATCGGGCAAGAGCGCGACCTGCTTGAGCTGATCGTCAAACCTGCTTCGCGACAGGAACACTCCCTCCTCATTGAAGGCGTAGGTCTCGCCGGTCGCCCCCGGTTGCGCCACTCCCAAGATCTGACTGAACTCCAGGGCCGGGTCGATTCGCAGCGCCACCACCGCTACGGGCTTCTCGTTGGGACCAATCACGGGCGCCGCGACGAACATTACCGGTACGCCTGCCATCGGCACACCATCCGGGCCGGGCAGCATGATCCGTGAGGGAAAAGGATGCGAGACAGTCGGCTTTCCGGCCAGTACTTTCTCCAGAAACTTGTGCTGCTCCGACATCATCGCATTACGGCCCAGCAGCAATTCTTCGTCCGTCGCGATGATCAGGCCGTCGAGATCGAACACCACAAAGCCCGTGTACGCCTGACGATCGACCCAGGGCTTCAGCTCCGCGGCCAGCGGCAACTGTTGCGGGGCATCATCGAGTTGGGCAGGTTTGCCGCCCGTTGTGCGCGAGTAATCGAGTAGTTCAAGTACAAGCTTCCGAATCACCGGATCGCCGGCAATCACCGCGGCGTTCTCTTCCTGGATGCGCATCCAGAGCTTGAGCGCTTCGACGTCCGCCCGCAGCACCGTGGTCAATTCCGCCGCCGTCTGTTCTTGAATGGCATCTTCGATGTGTGTGCGGACCCACAGCCCGGCAATCACCAGGGCAACCATGGCCACCACGGGCACGATCCACAGATGGCGTTGTGCGATGCCGCGCGTAGTTGACAACGCACCAGCGCGGTTCGCCCACGCACGTATGGACGTTCGAGATCGCTCGGAGCTTTTTTCCACGGCAAGCGGTGCTCTCGGTCGGATGGCCGGAGAGACGGCGGTCAGGAAGCATGACCGCCGTCTGGCTCCTTAGCCAGCCTACCCCCGGTTGGCCCTCCGCTCAACCAGGTTAGCCCCATCTGGCACCTCGGCGACGCACAAAAAAACCCTGCGGCCGCGCCAATCGTTGCCTTGGACGCGACCGCAGGGTGCTCGTGATGAAATGGCAAGAGCTACCTCGGCTGTGCGGGCCGATAGTCGTATTTCGCGTCTCGCTCATAGCCGCTAAGCCGGGATTCGATTTCGTCTTTCGACTGGCCGTACTTCTTCTGCAAAGCGCCGACGAGTTGCTCACGCTGGCCTTCATACTTATCCAACTCGTCATCCGTCAGATCGCCCCACGTTTCCTTCAGCTTGCCTTTGAACTGCTTCCAAGTGCCTTTGACCGTATCCGAATTCATGGTTGAACTCCTGAGGTTAGAAAATCGACCCGGGTGGCCGATCGGGCATCCGACCCGATCGGCCATCCAGTCACGAAGGACCCAGCAAAGAGGGTCGAATCGAACAATCGCCTTGCGCTTGCGGGCAAAGGCGATGTGTACGTGCTTGGACGCGCCACGGTAAGTCAATCACGCACGGCAAGCGCCCTGTAGTGAAGATGAGGTGCACAGAGCATGCCATTTGCGCCGAAATGGGCGCGAACGATGCGATCACGAGAAGAGGCCGAGACTTGCGTCAAATGGCCCTGAGCCCGCATTTCGACTTGCGCTGGTTGCGCTGGAGGAATTGCGGCCAACAAGCAGCCTGCTGAGTCACGGACTGATGCGGGACGAGCCTAGGGTGCTGCTTCGACCGGCGCACTGTCGATGGCGCCCGGTGGCGGCCCACCCGGCTGGATCGCCTCGTCGTCGCTAAGCACGTACATCAACATGGCCCCCAGCATCAGAACCACGCCGATCCACACCAGCCAACTGGTCTTCGCCTTCGACTTCCCGTGGTGATGTTTCTGATCGTGACCGTGCTTGTCGTGGTCGTGGTGGGTCATGGTCGCTGGGGTGCTCAGGTGGGAAGGGGGGACCGTGCGATAAACCGCAGTACACCAAAAGTTTAACTTCCTCCGCCGCGTGTGCGGAGTGCAAACGGCCCAGATTGCTTCCGTAAACCCAATTCTCCCGTGCTAAGTCGCTCAGCTGCTAAGCATTAGACCGATTCTGACGGCCTCGAAGTCCCGCCGCTTGTTTCGCCATGCCGCTAACGCATACGATCAGGGAGCACAACTTCTGCCGCAGGTCGATTGAAGTCCATGCTGCAATTGCAACCCACCGCCGCACATGCAGAATCGGGGCAACCGCTCGACGTCATCGTCGTCGGTGCGGGCTTGGCTGGACTATGTGCCGCGCGTCGCCTCGCCGAACGAGGAATGTCGTACGTCGTTTTGGAAGCCCGCGATCGCGTCGGCGGCCGCACGCTCAGCCAATCACTTGGCGGCGGAATGATCGATCTGGGCGGTCAGTGGATCGGACCGACGCAGCATCGCCTGGCAGCGCTGGCCAAGGAATTTGGCGTCGCCACGTTTCCTCAGTTCCACGCGGGGACCAAGCTATTGAGCTGGGAAGGCAAACTCCAGCGCTACAACGCCGACCTGCCAAAACTTTCACTCTGGGCTCAACTCGAACTCTTTCAAACCGACCGTCGCTGGAAGAAGTTCGCCAGCCAGATTCCGCCCGATGCCCCCTGGCTCGCGCCCCGGGCTGCCGAGTGGGATTCGATGACGCTCGAAACCTGGAAACAGCGACATACCCGCTCTGCCGGCGCGCGACTCTTTATCGACGCCGTCTGTCGGGCAGTGCTCACCAGCGAACCGCGCGATGTCTCGCTGCTGTACTTTCTCAGTTACCTGCGCTGGGGCGAGGGGCTCGAAACGCTCATCTCGATCCCGCGTGGTGCTCAGCAAGACCGGTTTGTTGGCGGAGCACAGCAGATCTCCCAGCACCTAGCTGATCGGCTGGCGCCAAACGTCGCACTCAGCTCGCCGGTGCATGCCATCGAGCAGGACGCTGACGGCGTCACCATCCGCGCCGCGCGTGCGACCTATCGGGCCAGACTCGCCATCATCGCGCTGCCGCCTGCCCTGGCCGGCCGTATACACTACACGGCGCCGCTTCCTGCACGCCGCGACCAGCTCTGTACGCGCATGCCAATGGGTTCGGTCATCAAGTACATTGCCGTCTATGAGCGCCCGTTCTGGCGCGAAGCGGGTCTTTCCGGCGAAGTCGTCAGCGACACAGGGATTACGGTCACCACGTTCGACGACTCTTCGGACGATGGCCGCCATGCAGCGCTGGTCACCTTCAGCGACGGCCAGGCGGCGCGCGATTGGTCCGATCGCTCGCCAGACGAGCGCCGTGCAGCGGTGCTCGGCGAGTTCGTCAGGTTCTTCGGCCCCCAGGCGGCCCGTCCCATCGACTTTGCCGAGAAGAATTGGAACGACGATCCGTGGAGTCGCGGTTGTTATGTGGGAGTCGCCGGACCGGGCGTGTTGACTGCTTGCGGACAGGCGCTCCGCGAGCCTTGCGGCCGGCTGCACTGGTCTGGCACGGAAACCGCCACAGAGTGGACGGGTTATCTCGAAGGGGCCATACAGTCGGGTGAACGCGCGGCTCTCGAAGTTGCTGCTCGCCTGAATGCCGCTCGCTGAAAATCGGCTTTTCTCACCCTCGCGACTTTCGAAAGCACTCCGTCGCATGAACAGCAAGAAGTCGAACGGTGAAAGTCGCAGCATCCGCGTGGTGCTCAACGGCAAGTCTGCCGAACTGCCCGAAGTGCGCGCCGCAGTCCTGGCTTGCCGCAAGGCGGGGCACGATGTCGAGGTCCGCGTCACTTGGGAGGGTGGCCAGGCCGCCGAGTTCGCCGAGGAAGCGGCCCGCCAGGGTCGCGACATCGTGATTGCCGCCGGCGGTGACGGCACGGTGAGCGATGTTGCAGCCGGCGTAATCGCCGCGGGCGAAGGCATTCAAACCGCGATCGGCATCATGCCCCTGGGCACCGCGAACGACTTCGCCACGGCCTGCGGAATTCCCCGCGACATGACGACCGCACTCAACTTTGCTGTCCAAGCAACGCCCCGACCGATCGACGTCGGCACCGTCAACGATCGGCCGTTCATCAACGTGGCCAGCGCCGGGATCGGAGCCCAGATCACGGCCGAGACTCCCGCCGGAATGAAACGCATGCTCGGCGGCGCCGCCTACTCGCTGGTCGGAATCTTCAAAGCCTTCACGATGACTCCCAACGAGGGCCGGTTGATCACGCCCGAAGGAACCTACTCCGGCAAAATGATGCTGATGGCGATTGGCAACTCGCGTCTGGCCGGCGGTGGTTTTCGCGTTGCGCCTCGGGCGCTGCTCGACGACGGCCTGCTGGACCTGGTGATCGTGCCCGACGTCAGCATCCCGGAAACCGGTTCGATCGTCAGCGAGATGATCCGCCTTGAGACCGAAGAGCCTCAACAGGTCGTTTACCGGCAGCTCCCCTCATTTACAATCGAATCGAGCCACGAGATTCCCATGAACCTCGATGGCGAGCCGATCCACGCCAACCGATTCGAGGTAGACATCCTGCCGCGTCGGTTGCGCTTCCTGTTGCCGGCCGAAGCGCCGTTCTCCGAAGGTGCGCCCGATGGAAGCCAGTAGTGCGAGCAATCCAGCGATGACATCCGTCTATGACTTCACAGCCACGGCCATCGACGGTCGCGACGTTTCGCTGGCCGAGTTTCGCGGCCAGGTTCTCTTGATCGTGAACGTCGCCAGCCGCTGCGGGTTTACCCCGCAGTACGCCGTGCTTGAAGCACTCTATCGCAAGTACCACGCGCAAGGTTTTTCGGTACTCGGCTTCCCGTGCGATCAGTTCCTGCACCAGGAGCCGGGCGATGAAGCCGAGATTAAGAACTTCTGCTCGCTGAATTATGACGTCACGTTTCCGCTGTTCGCCAAGGTTCATGTCAACGGACCGCAAGCGCATCGACTTTTCGCCTATCTGAAGTCCCTTCAACGCGGCCTGCTGGGCACCGGAACGATCAAATGGAACTTCACCAAGTTTCTCGTCGATCGACAGGGCAGGGCGGTGCAGCGGTTTTCGCCGCGAACGGTGGACAAGCTCGAGCCGGCGATCCAACGCTTGCTGACCGCCGTAGAAGAATGGCGCCATTAACCAAAGGCTATTGAATCGCGAGTGTCATCATGTTGCTCAAGTCGTTCAACTGGAATCAGGAAGTCATGTTCTCCGCGGAGCCGGTGCTCGTCGACTTTTGGGCGCCCTGGTGCGGGCCCTGTCGCGCGATGCATCCCACGCTTGAATCGCTGGCCAAGGATTTTAAAGTCGCTCAGGTGAACGTCGACAAGAATCCGCAATTGGCCAGCGCCTACAACGTATCCTCGATTCCAGCCATCATGATCTTCAAGGGGGGTAAAGTCGTGGCCAGCCATCTGGGCGTCACGCCCGAGGCCACGCTCCGCGCCGAACTTGAGAAGTTCAGCGATTCGCCGGCCAGGAGCTAATTGCCTTTGCTCGCGGGTTAGGCGGATGACGCGGCCCAGTTGCTGGCATACACTGGCGTCTTCCACAATCTCCCGGAGGATCGCCAGCCATGCTTGCTTCACTTCTGCTTTTATGCTGCGGCTTGGCCACGAGTGCCGATGACGCACCACCAATCGAACTCATTGCGCACCGCGGCGGTGTCGTCGACCAGCGACTGATCGAGAACAATCTGCCCGGAATCGAAGAAGCCATCCGCCGCGGGTACTGGATGCTCGAAGTCGACATTCGGGAAAGCAAGGACGGTCATCTGGTCGTCCATCATGATGCCGATTTCCGGCGATTCTACGGTGACGAGCGCCGCGTCGCCGACATGACCTGGGACGAGATCAAGCTGCTCCGCAGCACGCCAGGCGACCTGCGACCGCTCGAATTCGCCGAGTACGCCGCAGCTTGTCGAGGCCGGATTCGCTTGATGCTCGATATCAAAGGGCCTGACCACTCGCAGGCCTTCTTCAACTCACTCATTGCCACGCTGGAAGAGAACGACCTCCTCGACTCGGCCTACGTGATCGGCACCGAGCAGTCGCGGAAGCTGCTCCTGGATCGCGCCAAGATCGGCATCAATCCCCGCAAGCTCGTCGACCATGTTTCCGGCGGCGAGGACGTGGGCCGGCGCTACTTCCTGTTCGCCCACGCCAAGGATTTCGAACAAGAAGCGATTGAACTGGCCCGCAGCCGTGGCGTCGACATTGTGCCGTCGATCAACACGTTCCACTACCCGGCAAAGACGAACGTGCAAGATGCCGCAGCCGACATCACCCGGCTGAAAAAGCTGGGCGTCACCCGGTTTCAAATCGATTCAGTCTACGAGCCGCTCTGCCGCGAGCCGTCGACCTTGCAGGAAAACTGACTACTTTCCGACGGATTACTTTCCGTCAGTGGCTTTCGCCTGGGCGTCGGCCACGCGCTCGGCCAGCGCGTTCAAGATCAGGCCCGCCGTCTCCGGCCCGACACTGTTTCGCTCGCCATACTGTGCGCTCTCGCGCTCGTAGGCATGTGGCGGTTTCACGTCCCATTGACGCTTGGGGACGATGTAACCCACTTCGTCATTGGCCAGACCGATCACCATGATCTTGCTCGATGGCAGCGTCTCGGCAATGCTCGGCTCCGGAACAGCATCCAGAAAGTCCGCACCCGGATCGATCGGATCCTGATACTTGCCGTACACGCACTCGGGGTAAATCTCGCCCGGGATCGCCGCGATTGCCAGCTCGCCCAGTTGCAGGTAAGCGACTTCCGTCTCCAGAGCCATTCGCCCCGTGGCCGCGTGCGGAGCAACCTGATCGCCCCGCTGGTACTTATCGCCGGTCCACTCATAAGCCGGCCGATTGAGCACGCCAATCGCCAGGGCCTGTACGAAGCCCGGATTGTCGAGCGGCAGCTGAACCTGCTTGGTCTGCACGGTCATCGGCGAAAGCTCGATCGGCTGGGCTGCGGCCAGAGCTCGATCGGCGAGGTCTGCCGTCGCCGCACCCACCGCGTCAATGAAGGCGAAGATCTCGGTCGGCAGCCGCCCTGCCTTGGCTTCCTCGACCAGCTTCTTGGGCGTGCCCATCAGACCGCCGATGGCGCCTTGAAAGTAAATCACGGGGCAGCCGTGCCGCTTCTCGAGCGCGTCGACCATCGATCCCATGAAGTCGCGCGTCACGAGCGGGTTGTTGCTGGGCTCGATGCCGTGCGCATTCCACTGCACCACAATCCCGGTCGGTTGCTTCTTGCCCACGCGCTGAAATCGCAGGATGCGCAGCACGCCGTCGTAAACCTCGGGCAGCCTGAAATCGCCCAACAGCGTTTCATCTTCAGCGGTGCCATACTCAGCGGCCGAGGGCGCACTCGCGGCATCCGCTTGCCGCACCGCGGCGACCAGCCCCGCCTCCAGTTGTTCGACATACGCCGGAACCACACCCGACTTATCGTCAGACGGTCCCCAGATTCCGATCACATCCGGCGTGGCATGCGAATGGGTCGCCGCCACCAGCACATAGGCAAAGTCCTTCAACTTCCCACGTACGCTCTGCACCAGTGGGTACGGCAGGCCAATCGAATCGGCCGAGACCAGCGCCACCTTCTTGCCCCGATCGCGCAGCACCACTGCCCGGGCAAACAACGGGTCGTGAACGCCGGTCGCCGCGCGGTTCTTCTCCAGTCCCGCCAGCCAGATCGGCTGCCCTTTTTCCAGCTTGGGAGTAACGTCCACCGTGGCAAAGCCCACGTCGACCGCTCGCGAGTCAGTCGCGCTCGCCAGTAGGACGCCCGCCACCACGAGTGAAAGCACCATCGAGAAGCGAATTCGCTGAGCAAACATCAGGGCACCTGCGCGTGACAGTTCGAGAACAGAGGATCCACCGCCAGCGTCAGCGTATCTGACGCGCCCGGGTGCTTTCAATGACTTCGCGAATCGTGGTTTCCAGATCGTACTGCGGCCGATAGGCGATCGTCCGCCGCAACCGCGATAGGTCGGGAATTCGCGACCGCACGTCTTCGAAATCCGCGTCGTAGGCCTCGGCATACGATTGAAACTGAATCTCCAGCCTCGGATTCACTTGGGCCACGACATTCTTGGCGAGCTGCAAGATACTCACCGGCTGATCGCTGCCGATGTTGAACACACCAGCAATGGCCGAGTCGGTCTCCATCAACTCGATCACCGAGCGAACGATGTCGTTCACGTGCGCGAAGCAGCGCACCTGCCGTCCGTCGTCATGAACTACCAGCGGCCGGCCACCCAGCGCCGCCTCGACAAAACGCGGCAGCACCATGCCGTAGCGACCTGTCTGCCGCGGACCGACCACATTGAAGAACCGCCCGATCACGACCGGCAGCCGATGCTGCCGCCAGTAGGCGAGTGCCAGAAACTCGTCGATCGCCTTCGACGCGCCGTACGACCAACGGGCCTTGGTCGTGGGACCAAGCACGATATCGTCGTCCTCGCTCCAGATCGGCTTCGGGTTCTTGCCGTACACTTCGCTGGAGCTGGCCAGGAACAACTTCACGGCGTAACCGTCGCGCTTGCGGCGCAGCAGTTCGTTGAGCACGAGCTCGCAAGGATAGATGTTCGTTTCGATCGTGTGGATCGGCGCGGTCGAGATCAACTGCACGCCCACCGCCGCGGCCAGGTGATACACCTCGTCGACATCCGCCACGAGTTGCCGCACCAGGTTCTTGTCGGCGGCGCTGCCGACCACGAAGCTGAAGTTGAAATGGTCGCGCACCGCGGCCAGGTTCTCAGCCGTGCCGGTCGATTCGTCGTCGAGCACCGTGACGCGATAATCGCGCGCAAGCAGAGCTTCCGCGAGGTGACTGCCGATAAATCCGGCGCCGCCGGTGATAAGTGCGTGTTTCACGTGCGCTGGAGCCGAGGGCTTCTAAAGCAGGAATCGCCTACCCACAAAGTGTACGCCACAGGCGGCCGCGTCAAGCCAAACCGCGACCTTCCGTCCATTCCTTCGAAGCTCCACCGGGGATTTCCACCCACCTAGTGCCCGACCGGGTCACGCTGGTCGAGTTCGGGATTCACGTCCGACGGCTTCGCCTCGGGATCGGCCAGGGCTGCCAGTTCCCGGGCCGCATCCCGGCGGTTGGCAATCAGCGAGGCAATGATCGACACGGCCAGCAGCGACAGGATGATGAGCAGTGACACGGCGGGGTCGAACATGTGATGCCCCGTCCACCAGTCGCCCAGCATCTTGAACCCCACAAAGGCCAGCACGGCACTCAGCCCGTAGTTCAGGTAACGGAACATGTCCATCACGCCGGCCAACAGGAAGTACAGCGCTCGGAGGCCCAGGATGGCAAAGATATTCGATGTGAACACGGTGAACGCATCCTGGGTGATGCCGAAAATCGCCGGTACGCTGTCCACCGCGAACAGCACGTCCGTGCTCTCGACGACCAGCAGCACCAGAAACAGCGGCGTTATGCACCGCTTGCCGTTCTCCACGACGAAAAACTTCTCGCCGTGCGTCTGCTTGGCAACCGGGAACAGCTTCCGCGCAATCCGCAGAAGGATATTCTTATCGGGATTCACATCCGAGTCGCCGTGCGTCGCGAGCTTGAATGCCGTATAGACCAGGAACGCACCAAAGATCGGCATCACCCAATCGAACCGCTCGATGAGCGCGGCGCCCAGCACAATGAAGATCAGCCTCATGACGACCGCGCCGAGGATTCCCCAGAACAGGACGCGGTACTGATACTTCAGCGGCACGCCGAAGAAACTGAAGACCACGGCGAACACAAAGACGTTGTCCATCGACAACGACCATTCGACCAGGTAGCCCGTGAGAAACTGGATCGCGATTTCGCTACCCCGCCACCACCAGACCAGCCCATTAAAGGCCAGGGCCAGCGAGCACCAGATCACCGTCCACAGGGCCGATTCGCGGAGCGTGGGCTCGTGTGAGTCGCGGTGGAACACAAACAGATCGAGCACCAGCACGACGACGACAAAGGCCCCGAAGGCCAACCAGTGCCAGATTTGCACGTCGGAAACGCCGAGCTGCGGTGGCGCCTGAGCCAACAGGCTCGCCGTAGCCGAGGTAAGAGTGGAAAGTTCCAACGCCTTGATGTCCCGCTTAGAAACTCGCTCTCAGGCCCCCCAGATCGCCTGTGGTGCCCTGTTTGCAAACGCTCGCAAGCGTTCAATCATAGAGGTGCCCCGGCGACCGAGCAACGGCATATGAACGTGCCCGGGGCGGACCTGGTGTCGTAAGCCGAACCGGTACCGCGCCGCATGCGCGTACGTCGCAACTGGAGTTGCGCAGCGACCTTACCGACCCCACCTGGGAAGCGAGGGAGGGGCGCAAACCCAAGGTCCCTAACGAGCGGTCAATATCGAGGGCAGCAGCCGACTAGTCCCGCAGCGAGAGCAACTTCTTGTTGCGCGACTCTTCGATTGCCAGTTTGCCCTCGCGAGCCAGCCAGCCGACAGCCTGCATGATCACGTCACGCGGCGCATCGATGTCCTTGGCGACCTGCGTCATGCTACACGCGCCGTTTTCGTTCAGATAGTGCCAGATCACGCCAGCGGTATCGCCAATCTGCTCCAGAACCGAATGTTGAGCGGTGGCCATGTTCGTTTGCTCCTCAACGATCGAGACTTTAAAATCCCAGCCCTCATGCCGCCCACGACTGGCGGAAGTATATCGCCCGAAGCGGCCACGACTCAAGTACCAAGGATCATCGTCCCCAGCCCCAGCGCGCGGTCTCCCGACTTCTGAGCACACCAAAAGCTTAGGACGTCTCCCGAATTCCGCGGCGGCCAGGCACGGACCGCTTATTCCGAAAGTGCCGGACAGAACTGGACTTCAGAACCGCTGGCACGGATCGTGCCGAGGCGGCCTGTCAACAAAAAAGGGCCCGCCTGGCAACTCGATGTGCCAGGCGGGCCCTTCGACCGTGAAAAACAGGTGCGTCCCGAGTTGGGAAAATAGTCGCCATACCCCGGCGACCACCGCTAAGATTCACGGCTCGTCATTCGTGTTCGCTGACCGCGTTCGCTCGCAGTTCGAGGCGAGTCGTCCCACTCTCCTCAGAACCACGCTGGGTCGAACGCGTTTGCGATGATCGTAAAAGCACACCGCGTGCCGAAGTAGCGATCCGCAATCGCAGTTTCTTCCACAGCCGCTCTAAGTCGCCAGCCGCAAATGAGTTCAACTCTTAGCAGCCAATATCAGTCGCGCCGTCGGCCTGCCAGCACCGACTTGTAAAAATTGCAGAATGCCGCGTGGTAGCACTAAGTCTTGCCCGTCAGCAGGCTCATGGTCATCGCCCTAAACACCGGCTCGGCCGTCACCAGCTCGCGATCTTCGGCCTGGCACAGGATGAGGCAAGTTGCATCCGCTGTGCGAAAGCTGCGAATCAGGGCAGTATTGGTGAGATCGAGGTAAAAGAAGTTCACGTCGTAGCCTCGTAACTCCCGTCCGGCCACCTCCTCACTCGCCGGCTCGGCCTCGGAACCTTCGTATTCGGCCTTCAGGGCATTGAGCGCCTCGGCCGCCAGCTCCTTTGGGTCGGCAGATCGGTCATGAAGCACAACCGACCAGAACGCCCCGCCCGGACTATAGACCGTAACCGAGTTGTTGCCGGCAATTGCTTCCTGCTCATCCAGCGTCCAGTTGTCGGGATACATAAAGCGTATCCCCAGCTTGTCGAATACGGCCGGCACTGCTGTCTCTCGCCATGGGACATCGTTGAATTCATAACACGCCAGCGTCATTCTAGAGCTCACGGTCGAGATCAGCCAGCACCGCTCGCCAGCCTGCCGCCTTGCCGGCGAGACCTCGATTTGCTATCGTTCGCGGCCCTTTTTCGGTCCGTCCTTCCGCTGGCCGCATCCTTTATCGTGGGCAAACGTATGCCTCGACCGTGCTGCAACCGACCGTGCCGAGTGGCGCTGGCTGCGTCGCTGTGCGCCGCTGCGCTGGCCGGCTGCCGCACGCTCGATCGCGGGCCGGTCTCGCAATCGGT
>JBGSKX010000226.1:0-70998 GCA_041741015.1 Pirellulales bacterium | reverse complement strand
ATCTGCGCGAGGCGCTCGCCAACCCGCTGCTGGTCGGCCAGGTCCTGTCGGCCGACGCGCAGACAACGCTGGTCCTGGCCCGGCTGCAAGGCGACTCGATCTCGGTCAACGAGGTCGACGCCGTGCTGACCCCGCTCCGTGCGCAAATCGCCAGCGCCCAATCGCAACTGCCCCTCAGCCGCATCAGGCTCACCGGTGTGCCGCCCATCCGCTCCGAAATCTTCGCCGCGGTGAAGCGCGATGGGCGGCGTTTCGTGCTCATCGGCGTGGTGCTGGCCATCGCCATGGCCGCGCTGCTGTTTCGCCGGTTCTGGGCCGTGGTCATCGTCGCCGGAGCACCCATCACCTCGGCCCTCTGGTTGATGGGCGCGATGGGTTGGTTCGGCGCAAAGCTGAATGTCATCAACACGATCCTCCCCACGCTGGTGATGGTTGTCGGCTTCACCGACGCGGTGCACCTGATGGTCGACATCCGGCATTCGATCGGCTGCGGCATTCCGCCACTCACCGCCGCGAAGCTCGCCATCCGCCACCTCGGACCCGCCTGCTTCATGACCTCGTTCACCACCGCGGTCGGCTTCTTTTCGCTCGTCGTGGCCGACGTCGGCGTAATCTCGCGGTTCGGCGTGCAGTGTGCTGCCGGCGCGGCGTTGGCGTTCATCGGCGTGATGACGATCGTTCCCCTGCTCAGCAGTTCTCGCATCGGCGGCCGCCTGCAAGTCCCCTCGGGCTTCGATCCGCTCGCCTGGCACGTTGGCCAAAGCACGAAGTTCATCGATTGGATTCTCGATCGCCCGCGCCTGATTACCACGCTCGGAATTTCGCTGACCGTCATCCTCGCGCTGTCCTGCCTGCGGCTGTATCCCGATCATCACCTGACCGAGTCGATACCCGACTCGAACGAATCTGTGCAGGCGGCGCGACATCTGAACGAAGCCCTCGGCGGCACGATGTCCGTCTTCGTGCTCGTGGAGTGGGACGATCGGCTCTCGCTCGATTCGCCCGCAGTGCTCCGTGCGCTCGTCGACGCACAGTCGCGGCTGCGCGAGATTCCCGAGGTTCATTATCCGCTGTCGCTCGTGGATCTGCTCTCAACATTGCCAGGCGGGGGCGACTTGCAAGCGAAGCTCAAACTTCTGCCGCTCGTGCCCGCGGATGTCTCGCGGCGGTTTGTCCGCCCGGACAGTCGCCGCGCCATGATCTCGCTGCGATTGGACGACCGCGGAACCGCCGCCCATCAATCCACGTTCGCCGCGCTAGAGACGGCTCTGGCCGCGCTCGAGCAGCAGCACCCCGGCGTCGAGCTCAAGCTGACCGGCACGGCGGTCGTCGCTTCGCGCAACATCCTCTTGATGATCCGCGACCTGGTCGAAAGCCTGGCCATGGCCAGCGTCATCATCTTTATCAGCATGGCAATCCTGTTTCGCTCGCTCCGGCTGGGATTGATCGCCATCCTCCCAAACACGTTTCCGCTCGCCGTCGCGGGAACCGTGCTCTGGGCGACCGGAAACTACCTGCAACTGACCAGCGTGCTCGTGTTCAGCGTCAGCCTGGGCATCGCCGTCGACGACACGATTCACTTCGTCAATCGCTTCCAGCGCGAAATGGAGGTCGACGGCAATGTGCGCGCCTCGATCGAGCGGGCCTTCGCCGCGGTCGGCGCCGCGCTCATCTCAACCAGCCTGATCCTGATCGTCGGGTTCGGCAGCGTGTTCCTCAGCGAGATGCCGCCCAGCCGCCTGTTCGCCATGCTCACAGTCACCTCCGTAACGGCGGCCCTCGTCGGCGACCTTGTAATCCTACCGGCCATGCTCATGTGGTTCGTGCCAAATCGTGTTCCCACTCGCGATCCAGTGGCACCTCACCTGCCGCAAGCGACATCTACCTCTGCATAAAGCGGCGTGTAGTCCAGCCCCGCGACTTCAGCGGCTGTAGCATCAGGGGCGCGAACATTTTTGCCCCGCTCGCTCTCTGTATCCGAAGGCCCGGACCGCACACGTCCGCAAGCCCCGAACCTTTGCCCGATTTTCGATACGGTTTCGATGTGATCTATGACGCCCCAACTGCAGGAGAAAGACGCTAGCTTGCTGGCCGCTCGGGTTGCGCCCGAAGACTTGCGCCGCGGCGACTTCGTTGCCGTGCTGAGCGAGATCATCGAGCTCCCGTCCTTCCTGTGGTCCGAAACGCTGCCGCGCGGGCAAGACGAACTGGTCCGCCTGCGCCGGCTGCCGACGGACGAGCGCGCGCCGCTCAAGGTCGAGGCGATCTGCCTGCCGTTCATCTTCGTCAAGCTACCCTGCGGCAAGCACGAGACGATCGATGTGCGGCTGGCCAGCCTGGCCCGCTTGGAAAAAGGCTACGCCCGAACGGTTTGGAAGGCTTTGCGAAAGCGACCGTCAACAAGTCGCTTGAGCTTCTAGCAGATTGAGTCAACTGCGCACGGCTGCCGTCGCGAGGCAGCCGTGCTCGGTTGATCGGCGCATCTGAGTGCAAATGACAAACAACGACTGAGGACCAAAGTATGAAAGAGCCCCGAGACGTGCTAATGGAATGGATCGATGCCATCCATCGTTGCGACGCGCAGCACGCGGCGAGCTTGTACCACGAAGACGCGACTAATCTACAGGTCGCGATCAGGTCGCCCGCGGTCGGCCGACAGGCCATCCAGGACGACCTGCAGACTTTCTTTACCGCCTTCCCCGACAGCGAGACGCACCTCGAAAACCTGTTCCAGGATGGCCCGTGGGCAATCGCCGAGTGGCGCGGCCGCGGCACCTGGCGAGGAGACTTCGCCGGCCTGCCGCCGAATGGCAAATCGTTCGAACTGGAAGGTTGCGGCTTCTTTCACATCGAAGGCGGCAAGATCAAGACCCAGCGCGGCTACTGGGACCGAGCTACCTGGTTCTCGCAGCTAGGGATTCCGGATGCGTGAGTCGCGGTGACTCTTCGCTTCCGGCTGCGATCGGCGGCTGTACTAAACTCATCCGATGCCGCTTCTTTCTCGACGGTAGCCCGACGCGTGAGCGAGGGAACTCACGGGTGCCATGGGTGGCCGCACAACTTGCGATTTGCTGACCAAGGACGACTCGACCGTTCGGTCAGATACATTGGGAGTATCCTCCACTGGGGTTGTCCCGGGATCCGGATTTGGGCACTCGCGGGCTGCGCCAAAAAACGGGCGTGGCTCGCCATCAACTTAATAACCGGTGCGAGTGTGGCGAGTTGACTGTGGCATTGCTAATAACGGCATTGCTAATCACCCTTCAACTGCCGAAGTTCGGCTTCGAGCTCAGTAATGCGGGCCTGCAACTTCTCAATCACCGGCGCAACCTGCCTCTGCGAAAACCGCTTATGGATGTGCTGCGGGCAATTCACATCCCAAGCGTCGATCTCGAACAGGATGACCCGTTCGACCTTCCCCGGGTAGGTTGAGTCACGCAGCCTGTCGAGCAGCGCGGGATCGGCTTCCACGACACGGGCCTTGCCCCAGAGCTTAATGCGCCGGCTGTGGGCGTAGTCCATCAGAAAAATGAACGCCTGGGGGTTCTCCGAAATATTACCGAGCGTGATGTACTGGCGATTGCCGCCGAAATCGGCGAATCCCAGCGTCTTCTCATCTAACTTTTTAAGGAAGCCGGGTGAACCGCCTCGGTACTGGATATATGGCTGCCCCTCAACGTTCGCCGTTCCCAGGTAAAACATATCCAGATCGGCCAAAAACGCTTCGAGTTCCGGGGTCACTCTCGTTTCCCAGCTTCCTCCCGTCTCCATGCGGGCGTAGCTGGCGCGAGAGCCTTTTTCGGCCTGAATTCCCTTCACGGCGGGAGTGAAGGCGATGTCACTGGAAAATTGACGCATCGAAGGGGCCTTTGTTTGTTGGTGATTCGGGGCGAGGACCGCTTACCGAATGACATGGTTTACCGAATGACATGGTGCGCTGTTTTCAGCGAACGGTGAGAATTCCCGAGTCGTCCGCAGGTCGTGGCCCCGGAGCGGGCCAGTGAAATTTGCGTTCGTCGACGTGGATCGCCACGTCGTTGATGCTCGCTTCCCGCCGCCGCATCAGCCCCTCATCGTCAAACTCCCAGAGTTCATTACCGTAGGCCCGAAACCACTGATTGTGCACATCGTGGTATTCGTACTGAAATCGAACGGCGATTCGATTTTCTGTGAAACTCCACAATGACTTAGTGAGGCGGTAGTCGAGTTCTCGTTCCCATTTGGTTGTCAGTAACTCTCGAATCTCATCGCGACCACGCAGAAACCGGTCCCGATTGCGCCACTCCGAATCTTCGGAATAAGCCATCGACACTCGCTGCGGATCGCGACTGTTCCACGCATCGTCAGCAGCTCGGACCTTGGCCGTCGCGGTCTCCAAGGTAAATGGTGGCCGAATGATCCTCATGGCAGTTCCCTTGTAATCAGTTGCGATCGAAGCAGACCGGATGCCTGTGTGATTAATGGGCGGAGCAAGCTTCCGTGCCGCACGTCGAAGTCGCGCAGGCTTCAACCGGTTCGACCTTGGGAATATCGAGATCCGTATCAGCCAAGTTGTTGAGAAAGTTGGCAAGGAAGCTGTCGAGCACCGCGGGCGAGTTCGCCATAACCCTGGCAGTGTTGGGAATCATGCCGAAGGCCTGCTGCACTGTGTCGAACAATTCTTTCGTGCGACCCGTGGCGACTTGCGGATTGACGGAATCGAGGCGTTGCATTGATCTTCTCCAGAGTCATTCAGGGACTTTTGAGTGTGCCGCGCCGAGCAACCGGCTCGGCACAGCGTTTCCAGATTCGGGGAACACAGACAGCTCTGTATGGTGCGGTTGCAGATGGTCTTGCTACCTGGCAGGTTGCTTGCCGAGGAAATCACGGATCAGCGTAGTGATTTCCGCTCCGTCTTCTTCAAGGGCAAAATGCCCTGTATCGAGCAGATGAAACTCCAGACTCTTCAGGTCACGCTTGTACGGAAACGCACCGGCGGCAGGAAAGATCGGGTCGTTCTTACCCCAGACGATCAGCGTGGGCGGCTGATGCTTGCGGAGATACGCCTGCCACTGAGGGTACAACGGCGGATTGCTGCCATAGCTGAAAAGCAGAGCCAGTTGGATCTCCTGGTTACCGGGGCGATCCAGCAGCGGTTGCACATGCCCCCAAGTGTCGGGACTGATGGTTTCCACATTGCGGACGCCAGAGGTGTACTGCCATTTCGTCGCATCCAAGGTCAGCAGAGAACGCAGCCCGTCGCCCTTTTCTTTGCTGCGGTCACCCCAGTAGGCCTTGATGGGTTTCCAGAAGTCGTTGTCGAGCCCTTCGTCATAGGCGTTGCCGTTCTGCACGATCAGCGATCGAACTCGTTCCGGATGCTTCACGGCGAGACGAAACCCAACCGGAGCGCCGTAGTCCATCAGATAGATCGAATAATCTGTCAGTCCGACCTTCTCGGTGAACGTCTCGATCACGTTCGCCAGGTTGTCGAAGGTGTAGTCGAATTCATCGACCGAGGGAGCCGAACTATTGCCGAAGCCAGGGTAATCCGGTGCCACAACGTGATACTTGTCCGCCAACGCCGGAATCAGATTCCGAAACATGTGAGACGAAGTAGGAAAGCCGTGCAGCAGTAGCAGGGTCGGTGCATCCTTTCGACCGGCCTCCCGGTAGAAGATATCGAGGTTGTCGATCTTGATCGTACGGTGCAGCACTTGCGTCGGCGGCGTTGATTGCGCCTCATCGGCTCTAGCGGACAAGCCATGCGCAATGATGGTGGTAAGCGTCATCGCGACGACGGATTTGCGGAATAGATTCATGGATTCACTCTGCAGGGGTAAAGTTTGTGTTCTGCATGAAGCGATGCTCAGCAGACGATGCGGTGAAAGTGCTTAGCGAGTCTCATCACAGCCAGGGATCGTCGCACACACGTCATGGTGGTCGACGAGTGGTTCGGCCTTCGGGAAATCAATGTCCGTCTCGGCAACATGATTGAAGTAGTTGGTGAAGATATTGAGCGCGACATTGGCCACGACTTCGGCGATCGCGGCATCATCCAAACCTGCGACGCGCGCATCCGCCAGATCCGCATCGGTCACTCGCCCCTGTTTCGTCAACACCAGCCCGGCAAGCTGAACAATCGCGGCGGACTTCGATTCGACGGATGTCCCACGGCGGCTATCCAGAATCTGATCTGCAGTAAGTCCGACCATCTTGCCGATTGTCGAATGTGCGGCGAGGCAATACTCACAGCCGTTTGCTTGCCCCACCGCCAGCGCGATCCGCTCGCGATCTTTGGCTGACAACGCTCCCTTGCCCAACGCGCCGCTGAGCGAGAGATACCCGTCGAGGACCGCTGGAGCATTGGCCATCGCGCGGGTCATGTTGGGAACCAGTCCCAGCTTGCCCTTCACGGCATCGAGCAACTCCTTGGCTTTCCCAGTAGCTGACTCAGGAACGATTTGGTGAATTCGTGACATGTGCAAAACCTTTCGAGTGCGGAACTAAATAGGACCTGTTTTTGCCAGCCGAGGAGTTCAGCCGGCGTCGGACCCATACAAATCACTTTCCGTGCCACACTCGTAAGGTTTACGCAAGACATTACAATCAATTGACTTACGTTAATATCGATGAATGCGACGAGGCGACGATATATCGTTGAAAAACGATATTTCGTTGATTGTTCACGTAAATTCGTCACAATGGCCGTATGGCGAACCAGCTTCGAAGTTCCGGGATCGTTGGTGACCCAAAACGGCTTCTCCTCGAACTCGCGTCGCTGCACCAATTCACGGAACTACTTCCGCTAGCGGCTCAGCGACTCTCGGAAGCGTCCTCCGTGGCGCTCGTTCGGATTTGGCTCACACTGCCCCCTCTGCCGAACGATTGTTCGGCCTGCCGTTTTGCGAGTGAGTGCTCAAGCCGAGAACGCTGCCTGCATCTGGTAGCAAGTTCCGGCCGATCGGTCGCCGACACGAATGCGAATTGGCAACGACTGGATGGAGCATTTCGTCGTTTTCCCATCGGCGTGCGAAAGGTCGGGCAAATCGCTGCCACGGGACAGTCGCTCGAAGTCGCGAACGTGGAACAGGACCAAGTTTGGGTTGCCGCGCCGGACTGGATCGCGGCCGAGCGCATCACGTCGTTCGTCGGTCATCCCTTAATCCACCGAGGGGAAGTGCTGGGCGTGCTTGGTCTCTTCGCCCGCGAACGGCCGAGCGTCTCCTGCTTCGAGTGGCTGCGGATGATTGCCGATCATCTTGCGGCTGCCATCGCGAATGCCCGAGCGATAGACGAGATCAATTCGCTGAGGAAGCGGCTCGAACAGGAAAACGAGTATCTTCGCGAAGAAGTGCAGCAGGCGGCGGTGTTTGGCGATTTGATCGGACAGGCTCCGGCGCTACAAGCGGTGACTCGTCAGATCGAACTCGTGGCGCCAACTAACGCCGCAGTTTTGATCCTCGGCGAGAGTGGCACCGGCAAGGAAGTCGTCGCCCGTGAAATTCACCGTCACAGTCGTCGAGCAGAACGACCATTGATCAAAGTCAACTGCGCGGCCATCCCGCGAGAACTCTACGAGAGCGAATTCTTCGGACACGCCAGAGGTGCGTTCACCGGCGCGCTGCGTGATCGAGCCGGCAGGTTCGAACTGGCCGACGGCGGCACATTATTCCTCGATGAGATTGGCGAGATCCCGCTGGACCTTCAGGCCAAGCTGTTGCGAGTTCTTCAGGAAGGGGAAATCGAACGCATCGGCGAAGAGCGAACTCGGCGGATCGACGTGCGCGTGATCGCCGCTACCAATCGAAATCTGCGCGCAGAATCCGAAGCCGGTCGCTTCCGGCAGGACTTGTTCTATCGACTGAGCGTGTTTCCGATGGAACTGCCGCCGCTGCGGAAACGAGCCGAAGACATTCCGCTGCTGGCCGAACATTTTCTCAGCCGCCTCGCGCGAAAGCTTGGACGGCCAAGGCTCCGCCTGACGCTGGCCAACGTGCAGGAGCTGCAAGGCTACGACTGGCCGGGCAACGTCCGCGAACTGCAGCACGTGCTGGAACGAGCCTGCATCGTTGCTGCCGACGGACGTCTGCGATTCGATTTCCATGAGGTCCCGTCGAAGCAGCGAACGCAGCCGCTGGAATCAAACTCAACCAGGCACATCCTAACCGACACGGAACTGCGTGCCTTCGAGGCCAACAACATCAAAGCCGCCCTGGCCGAATGCAACGGCAAGGTCTATGGCTCCCATGGCGCAGCAGCATTGCTTGGAATGAAACCCACAACTCTCAACTCTCGAATCAAAGCTCTTGGGATCAAAGATTGACCGCCGGGTTCAAGAGTCCTGCCCGAATCAC
Organism: Pirellulales bacterium; assembly: GCA_041741015.1. Classification (GTDB taxonomy): domain Bacteria; phylum Planctomycetota; class Planctomycetia; order Pirellulales; family PALSA-1355; genus JALHMI01. The sequence continues at coordinate 62,662 of JBGSKX010000226.1, read as the reverse complement.
TCAGGTGGGCGTGGCCTTGTTCGCAAGCTTCTGCCGCCAGCCTGCACAGGTCTCCGACACACCGGCGCATGCTTGTGGTTACGAATTGCGTTGGTGCCACCGCCGAGCGAATCGGCATTTGAAGCGCCTTTCTCGCTTCACGAGCTTCACTGCCGTGGCGGCGCGTCCCCACGGGTGCCATAGTTGGCCGCGCGATCGGTTCACCCATGCGGTCCCTGTTGGCTGCGTGCTCAGCTTCTTATTTCCTGCTCCCTCCGCCATTCGCGGGCCATATTTGTGAGGAGAGCCCGGGGAGGGGGCTGGTTTAACTCTGCGATTACTAGACGAGTGATGCCCTCACGCTGCAACGCCTCGTCTCTACAGCTCCAGGCTTTGCCTGCGGGCCTGAATGAATTCCCAAGCTCGCCGAGCGCCAGAGCCCCATGGATGAGATCAACTTGACGAACAGTTCGCCGTGAAGCGCAGCCAGTATGAGTAGAGGCGGTGAAGCGGGCGTACCATTGGGCACGGTGCTGCCTCGGTCGATGTGACCGATGCGCGCAATAGTCAACTACCGCTACGTCGGTTTGCATCCCACAAAACGGTCGATTTCTCGGAGTGTCCTCATACGTATGACTTGATGACACAGCCCAGGGAGTCAATCGCATCTGCAAAACAAAAAACCCCGCCAGACCAGTGTGGCCATGCGGGGCTTTAACAGGTAGTTGCTTCAACGACGGCGCGATCAACCACGCAACTGTTCCCGCCGTCGCCAGCCCCAGGCAGCGAGGCCGGTGAGGCCGAAGGCGGCGAGGGCGATGCTCGACGGCTCGGGCACCAACCCCACGTTGTCCAGCGAGTCGGTGTCGTCCCCGGTGCGATACTCCGCCCTGATACGCAGCGATGACAGACTTCCCAGGACCGATTGCAACTGTGCCTCGCTGGCCAGAGGGCCGCTAATGTTGTTAACGTGCCAGCCGGTCGATGCCACCAGCGGCACGCTGTACGAAGTCCAGACGTCATTGCCCGGGTTGAACGCCGTATCGAAGGCCAGCGTTAGAGAAGCGCCCGTCAGGATCACGTCGTCCGCGTCGAATTGGCTGGGACTTCCCGAGTAGATCTGCTTCAAATCGAAGGTCAGGTTCGTGCCATAGGCTGCGGACTGATTCCCCAGGAACTTTGCGGGCGCGACGAAGTACATGACGCCGCCGGTGACCGAATCAACGACGTCGACGAAACCGCCGGGGTTGCCACCCAAGGGGTGAAAGGTCACCGGCACGGCCACGTCGCCGATCGCCGTCCAGCCCTCATCGTTGGCGTCGAACGTGCTGGTAATCGCCGCCGCCATCAGTTGTCCGCTGACCGCGCACGAAACTGCGCAGGCTAGGGCCGAAATTCTTGTCCAACTCTTCATGAGCTTTCTCCTCAAAAAGTTGTCGAATCAGGACACCTAAACGACATTTCTCAGATGGCCTGGAACCCATCCGGGCTGGGACTAGCCGCTATTGTAGCAACGCGCCCCCCGCCCCCGCGTCTAGCGCGCAATGAATTATTCTCCATTTTTTCTCCCGCTGCGGTTTCTGGGTTGCCGCCGCCGGAGTCATGCCCCAAAAGGTGCTTTTCTGCCCTGCTCAAGCCTCGGCTTTGGGTCTCCCGTAAATGGTTCGTTTGATGCGCTGGCTTTCAAGCCATTTCGGCGGCCATCGTTCAGTCAAGAGCGATTTTCACAAAACGTTTGAGTTCTCGGCATTACAATCGTGCGTCAGAAATCGTATGAGAATTCGGGGACGAGCCAAGCGGTGGCTCGCATCAATGGGTCCATTTTCGAGGCAATTCAGAAAACGTGTGCAAGCGGCGATACTTGCTCCGCCGGGCAACGATGCCCATGCCCAGGAGGCCCAGCCCAGTCAAGACGAAGGCGCTTGGCTCGGGAATCGCCTGCACAATCACATCATCGAGGATGATTCCGCCGCTTGCGCTGTTGCTCGCGGACGTCGATGCAAAGAGCAACCGGGTGCTCGTGCCTGTTGCCTCGAACGTACCGGAATAGAGTATCCAATCGCCGTTTGGCGGCGGGCCATTGGTCGAGGTCGAATGGAAAACACTGGTCGCCAGCAGTGTGCCATTGCTCACCAAATCAGTTACCGTTACATCGGCCGAGCTGACTCCTCCCTCTAGGGGATTATCAGCGTAGGCGAAGGTGAGCGAGTACTGTTGGCCGAGGACCGTCGGAAAATCTTGATAGATCGAACCGCGAACAAAGCCATTGAGGTCGAGCGCCTGCACTCCATTATAGGGCGGGTAGAGGACGAACTGATTCGGTCCGAACAGATCGATATTGCCGGTTCCGACTTTCCAATCAAACCCGGCAGGCTCGCCCCCCGGGGGAATATCCAGATACGTTCCCGTCGTGATGACTGGCGACTCGAAGCTGCCGTTTAGGAGCATGTTCGCGCGGACGACATGATGCGACAGCAATGTGGCGAGGACCGACAGCGCAACTGAGGAAATGAAACGCGACGCGCGGATCATCTTTATAAAACTCATGTGGCTACTCCCGAATAGGTGGTCAGAGAATCAGAATCCAATGGGGGAAACGAATGAGCACGGAAACAATGGAAACGCGGCAAATCGTGCGTTACCCTGGGCACGGAAAGGAAATCAAACCGTCTTGGAGTCTTGGATCGTTTGACTAGCGCCCTGGACCATTGGAAATGTCGAGGGGAATAAACCCCCCGGCAGTCTATTGGTTCGGCCACGGATTGCAAGTTTTTTCGACTATAACGGCGGAGCATTCGCCAAGGGTGGCCAAACCAAATCTTGGGTCGTTGGCTCGGATCGTGTGACTGAGCTTGAACTCGGCGCCGGAAAATCGTTGGTTCTCCGGGACAACATCATCTAACGTCATTCCCGAGAACTCGTCCAAAGCAAGGATGCTGAGATGGCGGATTCATCCGCACGTTCACGCTTCGGTCCGACACACCGACGATGTTTGTGGTTACGAATTGCGTTGGTGCCGCCGCTGAGCCAACTGGCATTTGAAGCGCCATTCTCGCTTCACGAGCTTCATTACCCTGGCGGCGCGCCCAGCGTCTGTCGATGCATGAGAAAAAATCACCCCTTCGCAGGCGCTTGACCACAAGTGTGGCTGGCTCATCGCGCAAGTTGTTGCCGCTCGCCGCGCAGCGCTGCGCACAGCGCACACCGCCCACGTGTCCACCAGCTCTAGTAATCAGGCCAGGATTTCGTTTAGGGTAAGGTCACGACAACAGGTAGAGACCACAACATGTCGAAGGCCAATGCCCGCTTACTTGAGAACCTGGAGAAGCCGCGCAGCACGCGTGCCCGCGCTCGGGCCGCCGAAAGCCTTTGCCGAGGCGTGTGTGTGCGCCCGAAACATGCTTTGCGCGCATTTCTAAATCCACACACCCCAAAAATGCGCCTGGAAAAAACAGCCACCCGAATCGTCGTGAGGCTTGAGACCCGAGACGAGAGGTTTCTACTGGGACGTGAGGTTTCTAATGACGGCCAGTGGCCGCGTTCGTTTCTGAAGGTGTAGTAAGCACCTCTTCCCGCTCTTTGAAAATTCGACCCTCGGCAGCTCCCGTCTGCCTTCGCCTCTGCGAACCACCGCGGCGAACAGGTGAGCCCTCAGCGGTTCATCCTTCCACCTTGCGCGCGGAACGAGAGCGCCCAGAAATGCAGAAAGCCCTGGCAGATGCCTGCCAGAGCTTTCCGCTCACAATACCCCCACGGGGAGTCGAACCCCCAGCGCAACTTCCGAGGAAAACTCCCAATTCCCAACCACGCGGCGCACAAAACGGCGCACTCGCCGCACCGGGCCAACTGGACGCCGAAACGAGTTCCCAGGGCAGTGCTTTGAGCCAAGCCCAAATCGATGTCGCCCTCGTCGTCGTCATCCAAGCCTGGCCCCACCTGCCCGAGGCGATCCGGACGGGGATCTTGGCGTTAGTGCGAGCGTCAGAGTGACTGGATCCAGCGTTGTCGTGAGGCTTGTGGTTCGCCGAGACTCGGCAAGTCGACGGTTATTAACACTACATCACCTTCACTCGCTCGCGCGATTATTTCGCTGGCCCTCACGTTCGAGGAGCTTGACATCGGCCGGCGTCAACTGGGGACGGTCGAGCTTCAACGATTGCTTGTTCAACTTGCTTGTTAAGGCAAACGGCACTTGGTAGTCAGCGTCGTCAACAGGGGTGCCGGTATCGGAGCCGATGTCGAAGCTCTCGTCCCATTGCATGATCAGCGGTAAGGTTCGATCCATTTTCCGAGTGGCGACTTCTTTACCGTCCACCTTGAGCACTCCCGTGCCGTTACGGCCGATGCCGCTCATGTTGTTGAAGGCGAGCGTGCCGGCGCCGAGGCCAGGCAAGCTGGCTTTGTTCGGTCATCATGGCGTCGATGCGGGTGAGAATCTGGGCGTGTTACGGAGTGGTCTCGCGGGCCTGCAAATTGACCAGGGCGTTGACGCACTCGAAGGACGCAGGGACCTAACCGGTCGATTCGCCGGCCAAAGATTTCCAGATTTCCCATGAACCCGCGAAACCCTTCCGGCGTCTAAGGTGTATATAGGGGGCGGAGCCATGTTGGCGTCCGATCCCAGATTTGACACGCCTAGTTCAGGTTGTTCCTGCAATGATGTTTTTACAGCCAAGTCTGTTCCAAGAATGCATAGCGGAGGGTTATTCCGCGGGCAGAGATACTCTCTCCCGACAGAATACCCTGCCGCATCCTCTGCGCTTGTGACGCTTGGCCTTTACGGTCTGCTGGCTGCCAAAGCCCGATGTCACAAGGACATCGGGCTTTTTTTGTTGGCCTGATGCGGACGCGGTGGAGCAACTCACGCAACGAAAAATATGGGTCGGTAGCTGAGACGGTTTAGCGGTGGCCTGAAAAGCCGCAGACGAGGATTCGAGCGCCTCCCGACCCACTACGCTCGGCGTGCGCGCTGACAAAAGACACAACACGGCTCGTTCGTCTATCGGTTCAGGATACTGCCCTTTCAAGGCGGAGAGATGGGTTCGATTCCCATACGAGCTACTGAAGGAAAGCAAGAGCGGGAGGAAGAGGCACGGTGCCTCGCGTGCCTTGGGAGCACGAGACCGCGGGTTCGACTCCCGCCTAGCAACCGAGCACGGGCCACGGGCGTGGCCCGAGCGCAGGGCGGTAGCAGAAATAAACACTGTCCGGTGTTGTAACGGAAGCATTGCGATCTGATACGTCGCCGGCGGTGGTTCGACTCCACCTCGGACAACTGAACACAGGAGACTTCACATGATGCAGACCACGCCACTCAAACGCATACGCACACTCCACATTTGGGGTCGTGGCGTAACGGCAGCGCTTCCGCCTTTTAAGCGGCAAGGTAAGGGTTCGACTCCCTTCGGCCCCACTGCGTTGGCTTCGGCCAGCGATCGCGGCGGCGCGTAGCTCAGTGGTTGAGAGCAGGTCTCTTATAAGGACCAGGTCGAGGGTTCGATTCCCTCCGCGCCCACTGTGCGCGCAGACAGAGCAACGAAAAGCAAAACACGAACACGGGATCAAGGTGCTAGCGGCAGCATGCCTGGCTCTTAACCAGGTCGGTGAGGGTTCAAGTCCCTCTGATCCCACTGAATGAAAAGCACTGGTCGTCCAGCGGCGAGGACCCCGCACCCGTAATGCGGCGACGTGGGTTCGAGTCCCACCCGGTGCTCTGATCTTTGACAATTCGACCAGCGATTCGACGCGCCCATGATGTAGCGGTAGCCTGCTGCCTTGCCATGGCGGAAGTGCGGGTTCAACTCCCGCTGGGCGCTTCAATTTCAGGGTGTGGGATAGCCTGGTAGTCCGCCTGCGTCGGGAGCAGGAGAGCGTCGGTTCAAATCCGACCACCCTGACTTGGCAGGGTGTAGCGAAGCCTGGTATCGCGCAAGCTCGGGGAGCTTGAGATCGCAGGTTCAAATCCTGCCATCCTGACATTTTGCGGTGGGGCCTGTGTTGGTACAGGCAGGCGCCTGTTAAGCGCCGCTTCGCAGGTTCGATTCCTGCCGCCGCAGCTTTGTGAACACGGAAGGGCAAGTCAATGGGCGATGGCAGCTGTTTCGAAAACAGTCGAGCGATAAGCCTTGAGGGTTCGACTCCCTCTCCTTCCGCTTCGTGCTCTTGGCCGATCGGCGCTAGGCGTCAGCCTTCCAAGCTGAACAGGCGGGTTCGATTCCCGCAGAGCACTCTCAACATTGATGACACATTCGGGGATCGGCTAACGGTAGGCCGCCTGGCTTTGAATCAGGCTATGGAGGTTCGATTCCTTCTCCCCGAACTCCCTGAAACACATTCCGGGGTAGCTGCTGCTGGTAGTGGCGCCTGGCTCTGAACCAGGAGGTCGTTGGTTCGATTCCAACTCCCGGAGCTTTTTCGAGCAACACGAACGGAAGTCATCCGGCTGGATGAGGAGCCTGTCTTGAAAACAGGTGGCGGCCTCGCGCCGCTTGTGGGTTCGAGTCCCACGGCTTCCGCTCAGCGGGTCGATTCGATCAACAACACAGTCCCGTGGTCCAACGGCAAGACTCCTGCGTCACATCCAGGAAACGATGGTTCAACTCCATCCGGGACTACTCGATGCCCAAGTACGCCAATTGGCAGAGCGGCACGGCTTAAACCCGCGCGGATGCCGGTTCGACACCGGCCTTGGGCACCTAGCGGCACAGTGTGTCGTCGCGAATATCGACAATGGCGAGTGACTGTTCTTCCGATGTCTAGACTGTGATGTGTCCAGAAAGCCAACCGGAGACGAGTTCGGCAATAGAGTTGGCCTTTAGTTCGAACTCTTGATCGATCGGATAGTACGCCCAGACTCCAGGTAGATTAGCACGATAGCCAAATAGGATCCCATCAACTCCGGGACGTCCCACTTCAAGAAAGCCAGTCTTCAGATGCTCGACAATATCAGAAAAGGGAAGGATGAGCATGTTCTGTGACTCTTCTTCCCACAACCCGGCGTCAACCCAACTGGAGTTGAAGTAATCCGCGCATGGATACTGACTCAGGTTAGGCGGCACTGTCATCCCAAGCTCTCCCAGTCGGCTTTCTGGACTCGCTGAAGTGAAAGGCAGTATAGCCAACGTTGGCTGCTTAAAAATCGGCGGGCAGCCATCTGAATTGAAGTTAGGCACTGATCGGCTCGGTAGGCAACGGCAGACCACCTTGGCTTAGACCCAGGGATGCTGTGGGTTCGAATCCCACCTGAGCCATTTGAAACAAATCACTCGTCCTCGTGGAGCAGCCTGGAGTGCTCGCCACCCTGTCAAGGTGGAGATCACGGGTTCAAATCCCGTCGGGGACGCTTGCGGCACGGTACGCCAACTGGCTGAGCGGCGAAATTCAAACCTTCGTGTCTGCGGGTTCGAATCCCGCCTGTGCCACTTTTCGGGTTGTGCTCCTCGTGGCGGCCTGTAAAGCCGTTGTCACAAAACAAGCGAGGTGGGCGACGAATGGTTCGATTCCTTCACAACCCATTGAGGCCCGCTCGTCTATTGGTTGAGGACGCCAGCCTCTCAAGCTGGAAGGGCGGGTTCGATTCCCGTGCGGGTCACTCACGGCCAAGTGGTGTAATTGGTAAACACGCGACGCTCAGAACGTCGTGCCTTCAAGGCGTGGGAGTTCGAGTCTCCCCTTGGTCACTGAAATGTTGAATTGAAGCAGGTGAGCCAGTGCTCAGCCGAGTTTCATAAGCTCAGCCCGTCGGGTGCGACACCCGAACCTGCAATTTAAGGCCGGGTACGCAAACTGGCAAAGCGACGAGGTCGAGAGCCTCGTGATTTTGTGAGTTCGACTCTCACCCCGGTCACTCGTTCGATCCCGTGGTCCAACGGCTAAGACGCCTGGATGACACCCAGGAGGCAGATGGTTCAACTCCATCCGGGATCACTTGAAGATTGGTCTGTAGGTGTTTTCGGCGGCACACCTCCTCGGTAAGGAGGAAGGCCGGGTTCGATTCCCGGACGGACCTTCACCGATTGCGTGAAACATTGAGAACAACTGGGCTGCTCGTCCAACGGGAAGACGCCTGGCTTGCAACCAGGAAATCGGGGTTCGACTCCCCGGCGGTCCACTGAATATCAAAGGGCTCATGTTCCAAAGGGAAGACATCAGGCTGGCAGTCTGAGGATCCGAGTTCGATTCTCGGTGAGTCCACTGAAACGGAAGGTAGCCGGATACGGTTGGCCGGGCCGCTCTGCTAAGGCGGTTCCCGCATGTCGGGATGAGGGTTCTAATCCCTTGCCTTCCGCTCGTGACGATGGGGCACACGCCTCGATGGTGAAACGGATGATCACTCCTTGCTTCTAACAAGGCATTCCGGGTTCGAATCCTGGTCGGGGCATTTGTGAGGAAAGTGACAATATATATGGCGTCCGTGGTGTAGCGGTTTCTGCACGTCTGGCTGTGAACCAGAAGGTGGCGGTTCAACTCCGCTCGGACACCCTTACAGCGAGGTCACCATCTTGGGAGTTTTTAGAGGGCCAACAAATGGTGGCAGCGGTGGCGGGCGTGGACACTCCGGCATGGAGCACTGGGGATTCACAGACGAGGTCAAGGAAGCCGCGCGGCGGCGTCGCAGGCTTGAAGACAAGCAGGAAGTTCGAGAGCAATCCGCCGAACCGGATGAATTTGAAATAGGTCAACAATCGAAGCAATAGCTGCTGGCGATAAAAGGAAGTGGATCATGGCCGCAAAGGTACTGGAAGATCCGACGCTGGTGCTCAACCGCAACTGGCAGCCGGTGAACGTGGCCACGGTGGCCCGGGCGCTGGTGCTGTTGTGGAACGAGTCGGCTCGTGTGGTGGACCCGGTGGACTACCGGCTCTACACCTGGGCCGACTGGTCGGAGCTGCGCCCGGACGAAGGCGAGCGGTTCATTCAGGCTGTGCGGCTGCGGCTGCGCGTGCCCGAGGTGATCGTGCTGGCCGAGTACGACCGTCTGCCGACTGCCGCCGTGAGCTTCAGCCGCCGCAACGTATTCAAGCGGGACCATTGGGCCTGCCAGTACTGCGGCTGCCAGCCCGGCGGAGAGGAGTTGACGATCGACCACGTGATTCCGCGGTCGCACGGTGGCACCTCGACTTGGGAGAACTGCGTGCTCGCGTGCATCGGCTGCAACAAGCGCAAGGCCGACCGCACGCCGCACCAGGCCGGCATGCGGCTCCACAAGGTGCCGATGCGGCCGACGTGGAAGCCGATCTACGCCCGCGACAGCGTGCGGATCGAAAGCTGGTCGAAGTTTATCAGCGAGACGTACTGGAACGTTCCGCTGGTGAAGTAGTGGATTGAGTCGCCCACGAGGCCTGTTGTGCGCAATGCGCATACGGCCCGTGGGCTTACACGAGTGTGCTCCTGGGAGAGCAAGCGGCTTCCAACACCGCCCTACGGGGTTCGACTCCTCGCACTCGTGCTTGCCGACGTGGCTCGACTGAGAAAGGCGCCTGTCTTGTAAACAGGTTGATGCTGGTGCGAATCCAGTCGTCGGCTCTTGAGAGAGTTTGAATCCCGATGGTGTAGCGGATTTGCATCGGACCCTCCGAAGGTCCGGGCCCTGGTTCGAATCCAGGTCGGGATACTGGTGAAGCAATGCGTCTCGTGGGTGTGCCGGATGAGCACGGCAGTGTTCGAAACTGCAAGACGAGGTTCAATTCCTCGGCGAGGCACTGAGATTGATACGTCCTTGGGGTGTGCTGGATTCGCATACGACCCTGCGAAGGTCGAGGACCAGGTTCAATTCCTGGCGAGGACATTGTGACGCCGAAGCCAGACGGCATGGCAACTGCCTGCAAAGCAGTTCTAAGTGGGTTCGACTCCCACCGGCGTCTTTGGATTAATTCATGCGGCGCCGATCTACGGTCCCGAATCACTGAGGTTGGCCGCGCGACCCATAACTAACACACAGTCCCGTCACGCCGCAGTTCTCCCACGATAATCAGTCGCCATAGGTAGAGGATGCTCGCCCCTGATTAATGATCGCCTGCGAGTCAGCGTGTTGGCGACCGCGGTTGAAGAAGATGCCGAATGGCCCATGATCTGGACCTATCAGCCTGGGCGAGGAAGAGTGTGGGCCAGCGTGATGGGGCACTACAGCGCGACTCTTAAGGATCCCCTGTACCGCATCCTCGTCCTGCGCGGCATCGCTTGGGCAGGTAACCGTGACCTCCAGGCATTTCAGCAAGGCGCCCTCCACTGAGCTCGACTGTGCGACTGCTCACAATCGCCGGAAAGGCTGCGGAGTTATAATCTGCGGCTCAGAGCCGTTGTGCGGTGACTGCACCGTCGGAATTTGAGGCTCTGGATTCCCGAACTCCCACATTATTGCGAGGACGTGAGATGAAGTCGAAATCCGCAGTATTGCTGCCGCTTGTCAGTCTTAGCCTTGCGTTAACTGCAGTCGTTTTGGCAGATAGTGCGCAGGCAGTTGCCAAAGCTGATGGTACGGGAGCAACGCCAAGTGTCGGCGAGATGTCCCCGGCTTCACCACTAACCGATCTTGAAGGACACGCAACCTCGCTCTCCGAACTTACGGGCAAGTCGAAAGTCGTTTTGGTCGTACTGCGAGGATACCCGGGTTACCAGTGTCCGATTTGCTCGATCCAGGTTGGAGGCTTGATCTCGAAAGCCCAGCAATTCAAGGATGCCGGCGCGCAAGTTGTTTTGGTGTATCCCGGTCCGTCCGAAAACTTGACTGGTCGGGCCACGGAGTTCATGAAGGGAAAGCCGCTTCCGGAAAACTTTCACCTGACCACGGATCCGGACTACAAGTTCACGAACAGCTGGGGGCTTCGCTGGGACGCCCCTCGGGAAACTGCTTATCCATCGACTTTCGTTATCGACGAACAGGGAGTTATTCGTTTCGCAAAGGTGAGCAAGACTCACGGCGATCGTGCGAATCCGAAGGACGTGCTGCAGGCATTGTCGGCGAAGGACTAGCATGGCATACGCACGAGCTCTGGGGGCGGCACTGCGAGACCCGAATCTCGCTGCGGGCCCGGCCTAGGAAACATGCCGTCGTATTGCGGGTGTTGCATGGAGGTCTAAGCTCAATGACCCACTTCCCGAGCGCAATAGGTATAGGCACATGACGATCACGATTACGGGAATGATCGGCGCCTGGGGTTGCAGCGGGAAGAGTCCAGGATCGTGTACAACCAGGTGAACGTAGGTCGCAATGCCCATGACTGCGATCGCAAATGTGGCGGCGATTCGAGTGAACAGCCCCAGCAATAGCAGCATCCCTAAGCCGATCTCCAGAGCTGGCACGAACCACATGTTGACAGGCTGTAGCGGGACTCCCGCAGCCGCGAGTTGTCCTGCGAACGCAGCACGCAAATCGGGAACGATAAACTTCATCACGCCGGTCATGATAAAGAGAACTCCCACGAGTATGCGAATCGAGGCGGCCGGCCGGCTTTGTTGAGTGAGTCGAACTGTGCGTATTCCGCCGTGCATGGCAGTGCTCTTGGCTAACTGATCGTGGAATGGATCGAGGTTGGTTTTCGGCAAGGATCCGCTTAGGGGTCGCGAGCAACGAGCCGCTTCGGGTGAGTGAACTCATACCGAGCGGTACTCAGCATCTCAAGCGTGTTTGCAATCGTTGGGCGATCGCCCCAATAGGTTCCGTAGTATGCGAATCGCACAATACCCCGGGGATCCACGATGACTGTCGTCGGCCTGTTAATCCATTCCGAATGCACAACGAAGGCTAGCGGATCGACTCCATACTTCGCGCCCACTGCACCTGCCGGGTCAGCCAGGTGCCGCCACCAGACGGCATCTCGGTAGCTCTTTTGAGGCGTTTTTGTTGAGAACCAGTACTTAGGCCTAAGCTCCTTTCCCACCATCAGTCTTGCTCGAAAGCGATCGTGACATTCAATTGTGACCACCTCGATGTTCCGCGATCGAAATTCATCTCGCAGTTCAATTAGTTCGTGGAATTCTCCATGGCACACCGGGCACCAGTCGGCGAAAATCCAGATTAAAACCACTGCCTTGCCGCGATGTTCGGAAAGGCGCCAGATTTCTCCGTCCGTGTCACGAAGTTCAAAATCAATCGCCGGCTGTCCAACCCTTAATTGCTTGAATTGCGAGCTGTCGAGCGCAGCGAACAACCCGGAATCGTCGGTACTTGGTGCTCTGTTCTCAATCCGGTAAGCGGCTATCTCGCATTGATGACGCACGTCGCGGCTTGGATCCGTCTTGCTGCGATCCTTCAGCACCGCCAGCGAAGCACGGTCGCCGATTTCTCCCAAGGAAATCGCTGCGGTACTTCGCACCACCATGTCTCCATCAGTACGCAGAACTCTCATGAGCGCAGTTACGGAGGTGTGTGCACGTAGCTGGCCGAGTGTCATGGCGCACACCTGGCGAACGTGCTCACAGGGATCGTCCATCTGCGCAATCAATCCATCGACCGCTGGCGTTCCCAAGCCTATTAATTCCCGAATTGCCAGCAGCCGCACACGCCAGTCGTCGTTGTCGAGGCTTGCTACACCCTGCTCTTGTAATTGCGCATCGAACGTAAATCCGTTTCGAATCGGGTGGAACTGATGGGCACGAATCCGTTTAAGGACGTCCTGGATCGACGGCTCCACGGATTCGGACTGTGTCTGAGCCTGGCCGCTTGGCTCGAGGTCAGCTCGATCCGGCAGGTTCCGTTGTTCGGTGGGTTCCGACTCACTTGCGAAGGATGCTCCAGCAACCACCAGCGCATGCAGCAAGAAAGCTAGTAGCACTCGCTCCGCCATCGTAGGTGTGGCTCCGACAGCCGTATGAACTTCATCATCAAACACTCCAGTTGGATGATATCATTCTGACCGACTTCAAAGTGTGCGGCAGCATACAGTTCCAACCGATTGAGCAGCATCGCATTCGAAGATTGGTTCAGTACGGCTCTGGCGGTAGTTTCAGGTTCAGATGCTTTTCGTAGACCGTGACGATGTTGTCGATCAAATACACCGTGGTATTCGTGGTGGTCGGACTCCAGTCGGGGCCGGCCAGTGTGACAAGCTGGCTCATGTTTTCTGGCTGGCTGGCCATCAACACCTGATACCACTGAAAGTGGTTCCCGGCGCCCAGGCTGCCGGAGAGCATCAACCACTGCCCCGGCGAAACGGACCAGGCTCGGTTGGTCACTGGATGGACGGGCAAGCCGAGTTGAAACTCGCCAGTTCCTCGGACTGTGACGTTCGTCGACCGTCCCTCTGCGGCTTGCGAGCTGCTCAGATCGCGCTTGTAGTAGACGACAATCGAACATGTGATTTGGGTATGTAACGGCGAGTCGGTCGGTGCAGTTTTCAGAGTGGCAATCCAACTATAGTTGCCCAGCGAGGCACGTCGTGCGCCGCCAAGCATCTGCGGTGCCGGTGGCAATTCCCGATCCACCGGGTTGGAGACGAACACCAGATCTTGCGAGGAGCGGAAGATCAGTTCAGCCACTCGATAGGTGGTCTGGGGATCGGCCATGGGGAACGGTGAGATTCTCAGCAGATAGAGTGAAGTGGATGCGTTCGCCGGAAACGATCTGGAGAACGTGCCCGCAGGTGCCGCAAGTCCAAGCGGATCGAGAACCACTCCAAACCGATCAACGTGCACCCCCTTTATCAGGAAGGGGCGCCCTGGATGATTTGCGGGATCGGGCTGCCAGATCCTGACAACATTCCCCGACTCGTCGAAGGTTTCCCAGGTAGAGGGATCAAGTAGCTCGCGAATCTCCAAGTCACGAAACGCGGCCCGGCCTACCATGCCCGCAGTATCGAGTTTTTCAGCGATCTGAACCTCGTGACGTCCGGCGACAATGAGCGAGGCCACACCCAGCAGTCCAAACAGAAGAACGAACATGGATATCAGCACTTCAAGCAAGGTGATCGCGCGGCGGCGGCGACCATGCACAGCGAAGTGTCTGCCGTGTCGACGATGACTTGCGCTTACTGCCGGGTTGAGTGACACCGCTTAACCACCCCCGATGCCGAGGCCGCCGTGCCGCACACCGATGGAGTAGCATCTCCCGGCGGAGCAAACCGCGCCACCTGCAACGTCATTGTTGCGATAGTCAGAAGAGCAAACTGTGAGCGCTCACACAGTTTGCAAGAGTCCTGCGGTGGTAAGTTGCCAGTGGTAATGGCATTCAACTCACAGCGACTCTGGGGGAGATGGACATGGAAAACCAGCGCGACACGAGCGACCGAGCCCCGGGTAGGCCGTCGACCGCGTCCTTTCGAAAGGACTCCCATTTTCGAAGGATAGCCGCGCTGGTACTGCTGGGACAGTGCGCCATACTTGTCTTGCGATACGACGGAACGATCAGCTTTTGGCGGAACGCTTGGTTACAACGAACGGCATTCCCAGAGTTGCCAGGGAACGCGGTCGTCATCCGGACGGCTTTTCAGCAACCGGTTCAGCCGTTTGATTTGCGAAAGCTAACAATCCCCTCGCGCCAAATCTTAGGCGGCGGTCCACCGAAAGACGGCATACCCGCGTTGACGGAGCCCAAACAAGTTGCGGCTGAGCAAGCGACCTACTTGCGAGCAGTCGACCGAGTGATTGGCATTAACATGCAGGGTGTCGCGCGAGCGTATCCGCTGCGCATCCTCGACTACCACGAGATTGTGAACGACCGGATTGGTGACGTTCCGTTTGCCGTGACGTACTGCCCGCTGTGCGATTCCGCGGTGGTATTCGATCGGCGAACGGAGCTCGGAGAAAAGGAGTTCGGCGTGTCAGGCCTGCTCTATAAGAGCAACGTCTTGCTGTACGACCGCCGCGGGAAACCTGAAAGCTTGTGGTCTCAGGTCATGGCAGAGGGTGTTTCCGGTCCCGGCGCGAAACAGCGACTCAAGTGCTTGCCGCTTGAGCTAACGACCTGGCAGGACTGGTTGTCCCGAAATCCCGCCACTACGGTGCTGTCCACAGATACGGGACACGCACGGAACTACGATCGGCCGCTCTATGCCGCTTACTTCGCCTCTCCTGAATTGATGTTTCCCGTCAAACCGCTCAATCGACGGCTCCCAGCGAAGACTCCTGTTCTGGGGGTCTGGACGGCAAACGCGGCGAAGGCTTATCCGATAGCCAAGTTGAACGGCGAGTCCAAAGAGATTCCCGACCAAATCGATGGGTTGAGCATCACGTTAGAGTACGACGCGAAATCGCGAACGCTGAGGGTCATAGATGCTGCGGATGGCGTCCAGTGGATGTACTCATTCTGGTTTGCCTGGGCAGCATTTCGACCCCACACGGAGCTTTACGGCAGGACCGACTCTCGTCGATAGTTGCCAAGACGGTTCCATAAGCCCGTGCGTTTAGCAGTCTACCCGACAAAAGAATCCTTCGGCGGCCCACTCCTGAAACCAGGATCGAAGGCCTTGGGAGATCGCACCCGCGGAAACGCTGCCGTCGGAGACAACTCCCGCGAGGGCACTGCCCAGCGATTCACCGGCGGCCAGGCGAGTCAGCAACTGGTAGCCCGCCTTCGAAAGTTCGTGGTGACGGACAATGAATCGATTCCGAACAAGCGCCAGGTGAATCTCTTCTCGCCCAGGTGGCACCGCGTCGACGCCGCGTCGGTGATCCTCATAGTAGCGGTGAACCGGATACCTCAGCACCATCAGTTGCAGCGAGGGCGTGGTTGCCAGCCTGACCTCTAGCAACTGTTCTGGCGGAATGGCGAGCAGGTGCGTCGCAGACAGTAGCGGCTCCGCTTCCGAACCCGGCCCATCAAACACCTGTCCGACAGCCAATTCGAACCGAGCTAGCTCCACGACGAAATCGAACCAATGCCCTGGCATGTCGTCAGTGGCTGGGACAGTGTCCGCCAGGTATTGGGGAAACCTGGGGCCGAGCTTCATCAGCGTGTACGTCGTCGAAGGGTGGCTCTGGAGATAGCCGAAGGAAAAGGCATCAAACGCTTCGTCTCCGACTGCGTGCCGCAGCACCGGGAACCCGTCTCGCAAACATTCGATGAGCCGCGCGAAATAGGCGTTTCCATAGATCTGTAGTCGATCGATGGCGGACATCCCGCTCGAGCGAGTGACAAACTCTTCGAGTTGCGCGAGATCAATTGCCAGGTGCTCTTGCGCCGCTGGAGATCGGATTCCGCCAGCGACACCTTCTGGATGCGTAATAGCCGCTTGCATCCACTGCTGAATTCGCCCCAGCTCAAATAGTGGTTCTTCCGTCATCGCGCCCTCATAAATGCATGCTTAAGTGCGCGCAGATCCCATTTCTGGGAGCAGGAACGAGATTGGATTGGATAGCGATCGTTCGTCGGATGGCTGCGCGACCGCGTTCGAGTGGTCATTAGGTGTCGGCAGATTCTCCCGCATGTACGACTTGGCCTTTAGAACTTCGGCGTGCACGACCGGGAATGCAGGAATCTTCGCGTCCCATTCGAGCAATGTCGAAACGCCCCCGGTAAGGCGATGCGCGAGATGATAGAGTTCCCACACCGGATCAATGACTTGGCCGTCGTGGGTGTCGATGGCGTGGGTTTCGTATCTGGTGTGTCCTGCAAGATGAACTTGCACCACTCGCTCCGCTGGCACTGAGCGGACGTACTCAACAGGGTCAAAATCATGGTTCACACTGGAGACGTAGACGTTGTTCACGTCCAGCAAGAGCCCGCAGTCGGCCTCCTCAGCCATGCGGCCGATGAACTCCGACTCGCTGAGTGTCGAACTGGCAAAGCCAACGTAGGTGCTAGGATTCTCGACGATCAGCGGACGCTCCAAGATGTCCTGGACGATTCGAATTCGATCGACGACGTGCCGCAACGTTTGTTCGTTCAGGGGAATGGGCAGCAGATCATGTGTATTGATCCCCGCCACCCCTGTCCAACACAGGTGATCGGATATCCAACGGGCGCCTGTGGACTTAGCCAAGATCTTCAGCCCTGCGAGGTAGTCACGATCGAGCGGGTCGCTGCTGCCGATTGAGAGCGAGACCCCGTGCATGACGATTGGATAGCGCTCGGCAATCTGGTCCAGCACGTAGCGGGGCCTGCCGCCTGAGTCCATGAAGTTTTCCGAGATGATCTCGAACCAATCGACCTGAGGCCAACTGTCGAGAATGAACGGAAAGTGTACAGTTCTCAGCCCTACTCCGAGGCCAAGGTTCGCATAGCCCAATCGGGCAGACATGATAAGCCCCCAATCGAAGTCAAGAAAATGCGAGCGGCGGAATGCCTACGCCCCCCCAAGGAACGCTCGACACGGCGGCATCCCGCCGGCTCGCGGCAGTTGCAGAAATGTCGCCCTACGTCGCCTTGGGGGCTGGTCCGAACGATTTGCCGGCCTTCTTCATCGCGGCCTCAAAATTCTTGCGAGCCGTCTTCCAGGCCTGCGCTTCCAGCGGAACCGCACAAGAACCCATCCCTTTGCACTTGTTCTCCCCAGGGTGCGCCCCGCATCCGCCGAGTCCGGCGCAGTCGTTCATGCCATTGCAGGCGTGATGCCCAGTGGTGGCGCAGTGCGACCTGCCGGCGCAATCATTTTTCATCCCGCCGACTTCTCCTTTGCAACTGGCGTTCATTCCTCGACAGACATGCGGTTCTTGCAGCAGCAGCGGCTTAGCGGGGTCTTTTTTCTTCTTCGGCTCGGCAGCGGCCGCGCGGTCGGAGACATATGCGCCAGCCAGAAGCCCTCCGAATGCGGCGGCTGCTAGTTGGTGAAAGTCACGACGGCGAATATCTTTCGATGTCATCTGGGATCCCCTATTTCGATTTCGGTGTGCCTCGCCAAGAAACGCGGCGTGCACGACTAGAGCCAGCCTACCGCAGGAGCGCCCGAACCACTGTTAGGTGGCTCACACACCCTGATGCGGCCGGAAAGAGCACCGCGCCTAGCAACTGCTAGTCGCCGTAATAGCAGCGATAGACCGACTCGCACGTTCGCAAGCCGCAAGCGAGGTAGATCACTCGCAGAAGGAAATTGACGGCAATAGTCCGGAACCAACCCAACCGTTCGAAGCGTCGCGGTGAGACCAGCACAGGGCAATTGAGATAGAGCGGTTTGCCGTGTTTCCTGAGTTGTCGCGACAGCTCCAGGTCTTCCATGATCGGCTGGTCAGGAAATCCGCCATGCGCCTGCAGCCACTCGCGGCGAAAGAATTGTCCCTGGTCACCATACGAGATTCCGCGCCGGGCGCGACGTTCATCCCACCATTCCGTGGAACGCAACAAGCGGCTTGGGCTGTCAAAGCGATGCCCGAGGCAACCGCCGAAGTCTCTCGGCTTGTCCTTGAGGACCCGGCGTATTTCTGACAGAGCCGTTGCGGCGACGATCATGTCCGCATGCAAGATGAGCACGACGCACTGCGGGAGATTGCTCAGTGCTGCAGCGATTTGACTGCCGCGACCGGGCTTGTCGACTTGAACGACTCGTGCGCCGTAGCTTTGGGCCACTTCGAGCGTGCCGTCGCTTGAACCGCCGTCGGTGATGACGATTTCATCGCCGTCAGCCAGTTGCGGTCGGAGAGAGTCCAAGGTCTTGGCTAGCGTCTTGGCCTCGTTCAATGTTGGAACGACGACGGCAATCGTAATTTGGCCGTCGTCCGAATTCATGATCAAGCCCGGTTTCGCCCTTGGTATTCTAGCCAGTCCTCCAATGTGTCGATGTCCTGAAGAACTGGCAAGACCTCAAACGACCAGTTGTGGCGTACACACCAGGCTTGGTGAGCGGCCAACGTGCGTGATGTTGACCAAGGAATGCCGTCATAGAAATCTGGTCGATAGCTGGAAAGGCCCACTAGATAGTATCCGCCGTCGTCAGCCGGCCCAAATACCGCGTCACAACCCGTCAGCATGTCAAACGCGGCTTCGATCAACGTATCGCTGATGTCGAGACAATCGGTGCCCAGGGCGATTGCCGGATAGCCGGCAGATTTCCGATCCAGGAAGGCTGCATCCAGTCGATGTCCCAAGTCGCCTGCAGGCTGCCGCCACCACTCATCCGCCAGGTGGTGCCAAGGCGCGAACTTTGAAAGCGGGCCGCCATCGTAGCAGGCAACCAAACGGGTCCGACCACGAATGGGTTGCAGCTTTTCAAACACTACGCCGATCCATTGGCGATAGAGGGCGGCGGCCTGTTCCGCCCCAATTGAGCTGGCCAGCCTGGTTTTGACCTGGCCGGCAACCGGAGCCTTTAAGAACACGAGCAGAGAACGCATGGCACCACTCCCAGCAGCGCTATCGGATCAGTGCGCCCTGGCAACTCGAGCCGGCGCCAGCCGTGCACCCAAAACAGTGGCGCCCCGTGCTGACTCGTCGCCCCACGAGTTGAGCAGCGTCGAGCTCGCTTAGATGCCGCGGCAACTCCGGAGCCAGGCCCATTTCCAGCATCTGATTAAAATCGCAATCGAACACTTGCCCCTGCCAATCGACCGATATCGTATTACGGCACATGAGCGATTCCGTTGCCATTGGATTGAATGCACCGATCAGCTTGTCCATGTACGCCTGATACTGGCCAGACTGCAGGAGATCGTCAAGGAAGCGGCTGATGGGCATATTTGTGATCGTGTGCAACCGCGTAAAGACAATGCCGTACCGCGTGGATAACTCGCGGCGATAGTCTGCCTCGAGTTGCGACTGTTCCGGTGGCAGCACCGGTCCCACGGGATTGTAGACCAGTGTCAAGATCCGGCCGCTGCCCGCGGTACCAAAACCATGCTGATTCAGGATCCGCAGTGCAGTCAGGGATCGCTCGAAGACACCATCTCCACGCTGACGATCGACATTGTCAGCCAGGTAGCAGGGCAGCGAGGCTACGACTTCGACTTGATTGTCCGCCAGGAATCTCGGTAGATCGTCATACCCAGGCGCGACGAGGATCGTCAGGTTACAGCGATCGATGATGTGCCGCTCAAGCCGCCGCAGCTCTTCGACGAACCAGCGGAAATGAGGGTTCATCTCGGGAGCACCGCCGGTGATGTCAACCGTCGTAATCTCGCTCCGCTCCAGAAACCGCAGGCAATCGGTCATCGTCTCGCGAGACATGATCTCGCGGCGGTCGGGGCCTGCGTCCACGTGGCAGTGGCTGCAGGTTTGATTGCACAGTTTGCCGAGATTGACCTGCAGCACGCTTGCGGCTGAAGCACGGAGTGGCGCCAGGCCGTGCTCTTGTAGCAGAGCGTCAAACTGAGCGAGTGGCGGGCTGGCCGAGGCCTGCAGCACCCGTCGTTGTTCCGAGGGAAGCGCGAGTGGGCTGTGTTGTCGAAGGAGTGAGAGCGTCATTGCGTATATACGGGCGAATTTCGCGGATCTTGCTCGCGTGGGCCCGCGTCTTGATTTACTTGAGCCAAAGGAGTTCGCAGCATGCCAGCCAGGGTTTGCCAATGATGGTCGTCAAACTCGGCAAGTCCCAAATGAATCGTACGCGCATCGTCACGTAATCGAAAGGAACGGAAGAGTCGATCCCAGATCGGCAACACCGAGGCGAAGTTCGAATTCGCTTCCGGTCGCCACCGGCTGTGATGGACACGATGCATCGCCGGAGTGACCACGCAGACGGTCAATCCATAGTCCAGCCAGCGGGGTAGTCGTACGTTCGAATGGTGAAAAAGCACGACAGGTAAAAGGATCGACTCGTACAACGCCATCTGCCACAGCGATAATCCAATGATCGGGAGCAGTGCGGCTCTGGCCAAACCCGACATCATGATCTCGCCCGTGTGAAAGCGGACTCCGGTCGAAGCATCCATCGCGGGATCGCTGTGATGCATGCGATGGAACCGCCACAGCAGCGGGATCGCATGATTGAGTCGATGCCAGACGTACATCCACAGGTCAAGGATCAATAGCGCGGCGATCGTTGTTGCAATCGCTGGCATAGCCAACAAGCGCAACAACCCCCATTGTTCGGAGGAGACTTCAACGACGGCCAACAGCGTTCCCAGCAGAGCGATGGACAGGATCGAGTTCATGATGCCGATCCCCAGGTTCTTGGCATCATGTCGAAATCGCTCCCGCCGGTTCGGCCACGACTCGACAAAGAACGGAAAGCGATGTTCGGCCAGCCAGAGCGCTGCGAGGGTGACAGCCGCAACAATCGTTTTCGGCTCGAATGGGAGGGTCATGCTTTCAACCTGAAAAGGCGCGGACTCGCCTGTAATTCTATCGCGTCCAGGCCAGCCAGCGATGAAATATCCGCTGGACAAATGGCGTCAGGCGAGTCCGGCTATATGCGTCGGCCACTCTCTTGATTGCCTCGGCCTGAGTCGGATAAGGATGAATAGTCTTGGCAATCTGCTTCAGACCGATCCCACCTGTCATTGCCAGCGTCAGCTCTGAGATGATGTCGCCAGCATGGGCTGCAACGACCGTCGCTCCGAGAATCCGATCGGTCCCTTTTCGGACGTGCACTTTGACGAACCCGTCAGTCTGACCGTCGAGAATGGCGCGATCCACTTCAGACAGCGCTACCTGAAAGGTGTCGCAATGAAGCCCAGCCTGGTCGGCGTCGTGCGGGTAAAGGCCAACATGGGCCACCTCGGGGTCGGTGTAAGTGCACCAGGGAATTGTCAATGCACTCGTCTTCGCCCGCCCTAGAAACAAAGCGTTCTGGAGCACGATTCGAGCCATCGCGTCGGCGGCATGGGTGAACTTGTAGCGAGAGCAAATGTCTCCAGCGGCATAGATTCGTGAATTGCTGGTCTGCAGCCGATCATTCACGTGCACGCCTTCACGGTGATCGTATTTGACGCCCGCAGCCTCAAGTCCGAGCCCCTCGACGTTGGGAATCCGACCAACTCCTACCAGAATCTCGTCCACGCTCAGTTCCACTGGTCCGCCAGGGCCGCGTAGCGTCAGCGTTTTTCCCTCACCATTGCCTGCCGCCTGCTCGATCTGGACCCCGAGGTGGAGTTGAACGCCGTCTCTTTCGAGTGAGCTCGCGACGATCTCTGCGGCATCACGATCCTCGCGACCGAGGATTCTCGGAGCAACTTCGAGCAGATGCACGGTCGTGCCAAAGCGGGCGAATGCTTGTGCCAGTTCACAACCAATCGGTCCCGATCCAATGACGGCAAGTCGGCGCGGCAACTCGGTAAGCGAGAACACGCTCTCATTCGTGAGGTAGCCGACCTCAGACAGTCCGGCAATCGTCGGCGCTCCGGCTCGAGCGCCGGTAGCGATAAGTGCCTTCTTAAATCGCAACTCATGATTATCGACGCAAATTCTGTCACGGCCCGTAAAGCTGGCCGAACCAAGAAATACGTCCACGCCCAGGTCGCTGAACCTCCGCGCTGAGTCATGCGGGCTGATGTCTGCCCGCAGGCGCCGCATCCGTTCCATCACGGCGGCAAAATCGACTTTGACGCCCGTTGGCACACGAACCCCGAAGTCACTCGCCCGGACCACATCCGCCGCGGCTCGGCTGGCACGAATCAGCGCCTTGGAAGGCACGCACCCAAAGTTCAGGCAGTCGCCACCCAGGAGGTGTTTTTCAATGAGTGCAACCTTAGCGCCAAGTCCGGCGGCGCCAGCAGCGGCTACCAAGCCTGCGGTGCCCCCGCCGATTACCACCAGGTTGTACCGACCGCTGGGCGTGGGATTCACCCAACCTGCCGGATGAACGTGGTCCACCAACTTTTGATTGTGAGCATCTAGGGGAAGGACCGTCGTGGCCAATTCACTCTCACTGGACATGGGCTGCACCTGGTAGCCGTTTTGTCGCAATTGCGTTACAGAATGACTCATCAAACACGACTCCCCAATTGTAGACCGCGACGGACAACACTTAACCGTGGGCTTCCGATTTCGCTCGTTTAGCGTTCGTTGCCCTGGCGGACGACGGCTTCCAGCCTGGCTTGCAGCTTTGCGGGAGAGACATAGCCGCTGACTCGATCCGCGATCCGCCCGTCGGGGAACACCAGGATCGTGGTTGGAACCCCAGAGACTTTTAATTGGCTCGCTAGATCGGCCGAGCGTTCGGCGTCGAGCATTACCGGAATGTACGAATCCTGCACGCTGCGTTGTACGGCCGCGTTGGCGAGCGTCTCCGCCTGCATTCTGCGACAGTACGAGCAATGCGACGAAGTTACGAACACCATGAGCGGGCGATTCGTGGTTTGCGACGACTGCCACGCAGTTCGCAGGTCCGTGCTCCAGGCAATGTCTTCGGCCAGCACCGTAGCGGCCTGACTCGTGAGCATAAGAGCGGCGACAACTCCGCACGCCAGAATGGATCGTCCCATGAGATACTTCCTTGTCGAAAGAGATTTGAAACATTACCGACACATCCATGTATCGGTTAGGCCCGAACCGATCGTCCGTGCTCTGTCACACACTTCAGGATGCTTCCGGCGCGATTGATTGAATTCGCGGCCGATTCTGTTCAGTAGAATTCCTGTTGCTCGATTGCATCGATTGCATCCGCTGCATGAGCTGCTGACATTTCGGACATTCCATGAGATGTTGTTGAACGCGCGCCGCAGTATCGGCATCGAGACGATGGCCGACGAACGCCGGCATGGCGGTTCGCACGTCATCGCAGCTCAACCCGGCAAAGTAGTTCTGGATTGTTGGTTCATTTGGCGGGATTCCCGGAGTCGCCAGGTAGCCCGCAGTCAATCCAATACACGTCGCGAGCACGACCAGAGCCGCCGATTCACGCATCAACTTCGACCGTCTTCTGCGGCGCAGATTGCGATCGAGCTGGTTCAACGAGCCAGCCGGACATGGTGCCCAGGATGTGCTGCGGTTAGAGACGGTCATTTGTGATCTCGATGGGCTGTAAATCGCCGCTCATGCTACTTCGGTTTAGAAGGTACCTGGTGTCCCAAGTTCGAAATCGGATCGGCGTCCACCACCAAATGAGACTGACGATTCCGAGCTCGACGAGCGGATAGTCAGTCCAACCAGCGATCTGAGTCAGACAACGTTGTGCGACATAGGGTCGGTAGGCCGACGGAGCATGCTGCCACCAACTGAAGGCTTCGCGACTGACGAGTCCTACCAAGGCAGCGAAAACGATCATGCAGCCGGCTAGCCCGACTGCTTGGATCCATTGTGGCGTCACGAACCGTCTCACAATCAGTGCAATTGGCGTCAGAACGACTAACCACGCGAGGTGACAAGAAATGACCGCTGGCAACGGAGGGCCACATCCCCACGGTCCACACAGTACATGATCCCAGGATGTGCGAAGGTGTGCTCCTTGAAGGACGGTCCACAGCAGAGCGCCCCAGGTGAGAGCAACGACGACCAGCGAGATAGATAGCTTCATGGGATCTCGATCAGGTTCGCAGGAACACACTCTGGACTTCAGGTATTGTCGTGACAAATGTCCGACGAGTCTGTGAGGCAGCCAACACAGGGGACTCGCGATCCACCTAAGCTTCAGTTCTAAACAATTCCAACACCTCAGCCGCGCCTCACCTCGAGCCGAACACAGGCGGAGGCGGGGCGTCCTTGGGGCCGATCGACACTCCCAGGATCCGGCCAAACGTCCAGCCTGCATACTGCTGGTTGAGGTTTGGCTGATCCACGGAACTGACCGGTTCAGAGTCGAGAACCGGCATTGCTGATTGGCGATCGCCCTCGCTACGGTCGCCGTCAGTTGACGCCCAGCCACAGCCCAGTCCTATAAGTACAAAGATTAACCCGATAATGCGATTCCTCATGGACGATTCCTTTCGTTCTTGGAAAGCAGGGCGGTGCTCGCTCCATCTCATTTACGTCTCCACAACGACTACTTGCGTGCCCGAGCAGTCCGCGCCGCGGCCTGATCATTCAGGCTCCAGTCATAGTCCAAGTAACTGACTTGAGCCGTGCCGCTGAGCGCGAGTTGCCTGGCAGGGCCATCCGGCAGGTAAGCTGCAATCCGCTTCAACTGTTCGGCTTCGGTGCCGCCGAAGTCTTCGCCGAACCAGTCCAGAATTGACGACAGTTTCAGTGATCGCTGACCCGGGTCATACGAGAAGTTCAGGGGATTGGCGAAGAATGCCTGCGAATTCGCAGTTAGCTGGCCTTCCAGCGACTGCGAGGTGTATGCCTCGTTCAGCAACCTCGGGCACCCACGCGATGCGCACACAATCGCGAAGTGAATTCGAGGCTCGCCCATCTTGCGCAGGATCTCGTGTTCGATCTGGTTGAGAGAGTACTCCCGCCCCCCGACATTCAGCAGGAGATCATCCCAGATGTTGTATCCAACTAATCGGGCTGTGTGATTGCGGATACTCGAGGTTGGATACTCGCGCAGGATGCCTCGGACGGTAACCGCGTTGTAGGCGTTGATCCAGAACGCCAGCTTCGCGGCGGGGGTGGCCTGCTTGCTCGTGCTGGCTTGAGACAACTGCGCCAGATACTGATCCAGTCGCTGACCGTCCGCCGCGGTTGCCTTCCACCCTTGGTAGTCGACGAAACCTTCGCCATCCACATAACGTTGCAGCAAGGTGTTCCAAATGTCATGAGACACCTGGTCCATGGAGACTTGGTTGGCGCTCGGCACGGTCTGCCCTAGCTTCACCTTGGTGCCGGCCAGGCTGGATTCGGAGTTCGCGGCAAAGAAGAGCTGCCAAGCGGCAGCCATGAGAACTAGTGGAACAGCGGATTTCATGATAACTCCTTTTATCAAGGTCAGGCGTCTAGCTGGCATGGTTACGATCGTAATTCGCTGAGCGGGTCGGTTATTGCGAGCGAGCCTCGCGCCGGGTGTAGCGGCCCGGGTTTCGGAGAAACAGTTCGCGGTCTTGCGCGGAGTTGAACAGATATCGAAATCCCTGATGTCGGGTGGCAAACTCAAGGCTGCCGAGCTCAGATTGTCCCTGATCGACGACTCGGACCACGTTCACTCCGCCATGGGCCAAGTCGGCATCGCCGTAGCGAGCAGGGTTGGCGAGGAATTCGCCTTTTTCCTGCTCGTTCTGAAAGAGGTAAACCCGACCCTGATGAAACGCGCCGTAGCGCAAATCGCCAGCAACTTGCTGTCCTGAATTAACGTATGCCACGGCACTGTTGCCGTTCAGTGCGGGAGCATATTTATCTGGATTGGCCAAGAACATCGTTCGTTCTGCCTCGCTGGGAAAGCGATACTCGCGATCGTCGAAAACCACTCTGTATTGCTCAGAGCCCATGCTCCATTGCTTGCCGTCGATCAGGCAAACCGCACAATGGCCGTTAAAAGCCAGCACCGGACGCGAAACACTGCGCATTTCGGGTGGCGCGTCTCTGGTGGTCGGTTCTAGTTGTGTTCGAGCGGGAGCCGAGCTTCGCGCCGGCTGCGGCGAATAGCTGGGTCGACGCGTACCACTCTGAGCCACGGCAGTCGAACTGCCCGCTGCACAGAGAAAGCTTGCCAGCATGACAGCAGCCATCGATCGAGTAGATGCGTTCAAGGTTCGACCTCTCAATAAAACAGGATAGAGTTGTTAGGCCCTGGCTCGATGCGCAGGGCCATTCCCCCCTGTCACTGTTGAAATTATCGTCGAATTCGAAATCTGCGTCTGTGACTTGAATCACAGTTCGAATTACCACACCGCCTCGAATCCATCCGGCAATAAATCCCAGGTAGGGCCGTAAACGTGGACTCTATTCGTTGGGCCTTGCTGGTTGACTACCGGTTGTCCTGCATGAGCCCAGGCGAGAATGCTCCCTCGCAGATTGACCACGTCGAAACCTTCGCGACTTAGCTTGGCGGCGAAGCGGCCACTTCGCGCTCCAATCGTGCAGTAGGTGACGACCAGGTGCCCGCGGTAGTCATTGCGATTCTTCTCGAATGACTCCGAGGAAACGGCTCCTGGAATCTGAGACACTTGTCGCTCGGACTGTTCGCGAACGTCAACGATCACCAGCGGACGATTGTCCAGCAGCGGCAGCAATTCCGCGACCGACGTATCCTGGACTTCCGGAAACTCCTCGCGGTACTTTTCGTACTGCTCTTCGATTTGCCGCAACTTTTCAGCATCAGTGAGTTCCGGCCGACGGCTACATCCTGCCCCCAGGCCTAGCAGCGAGCTGAACAGGACGACAATCAGCCAAGGTTTGAGTAGGTGCCGCATTGCCGCGCTTTCTAGGAGTTGCCGCGCGCACCCCAGAAGTTTGTGATACCGTGCCGGGCGATGACATACAGGATTTTGCTGCCCGCACGAATCGTTCCAAGTAAGGTGCCGCTGATCTTGCTTTTCCCAATCCGGCAGCGATACGGAACCGGTATTTCCAGGAACCGCAGTTGATTCCGAACTGCCTTGATCTGCATTTCGACCGTCCAACCAAACCCCCGGTCGCACATGTTCAGGCGCCGTAGCGCTCCGTACTCGATAGCTCGGAAGGGGCCTAGATCGTGATAGGTCGCTCGAAAAAGTATTCGCATCAGGCGACAGGCAAGCCAGTTGCCAAACGCGGCCTGAGGCGGCATGGCGCCAGATTCCCGCAAGCTCGGCAATCTCGCGCCGATTACGAAGTCAGCTGCACCCGACAGCACAGGCTCAACAAGCCTTGGCAGCAGTTCCGGGTGGTCGCTGTAGTCGGCGTCGAGGAAGACGACGACCCGCGGTTCGGATAACTGCCCCGACAAGACCGCGCGTTCGAGATAGGACAAACCTCCAAGGCAGGCCGACCCGTAACCGCGAGTTGGCTCCCGGACGACGGTCGCCCCGTGACGTTTCGCAACTTCGGCAGTTTCGTCCGTCGAGCCATTGTCGACAACGACGACGCGAACGGAGTCCGGCAATGCCGCCAACACGAACGGTAACGAGCGTGCTTCGTTCAAGGCTGGGATGATGACCGCCACACATGCCAGAGGCAGGTGAATGCCTTTCTCGGGCGATGTTCCATGCGATTCGGAAATATCTGCCCCGATCGGATGGTGCGATTCCGCACCGTGTTTCTCATTGCCCAATTGCTTCAGCATGGGAGGCCCCGGGCTTGACTGTCGATTGCGGCTTAACCCAACAATTCTAGCCGGAGGAGGCCCCGAGGTTTGTAAGCTGCACTACAGTTTCAGCGGGGCACCCGCGCTTTCCTTTCCCGCCTCTTGCCTGCCCGCAGCGGGCGCGCCATGATTGACGCACCAAGGGTACATTCTCGTACCCCGTGTTGCTGGTCAGCATCCGCCAAGCACATCTAGCGGTTTCTGACGCCTGTCGTTGCCGGGAGGCACTCAAGTTCATGGCGGAAAAGCTCTGGTACCTGAAACAGGTAGACTGGCTCAGCCAATTGACCGCCGAGGAAACGGCGGAGTTGGAGTCGCAAGCGTTCACACGCAGGTTCAAGAAGGGCGAAATGGTGTATTTCCCCAATGATGCAGGGGAATCTGTTCTGCTCCTGGCTGCGGGACGCATCAAGCTGAAAACAGTGACGCCGGATGGCAAGGAAGCAATCCTGGCCTTTATCGATGAAGGCGAGCTGTTCGGGGAGCTCGCCTTGCTCGACGGAGCTCCTCGTGGGGAGTTTGCCGAGGCAGTAGCAGACTCGCACATCATCGCAGTTCCCGCTTCACAGCTACAGCGAGTCATGCAGCGTCGCCCGGATGTTGCCATCGGAATATCGCGGCTCGTCGGGCTGCGTTGGCGGCGAATTCAGAACCGGCTTCAAAACATACTTTTCCGCTCGAATCGCGAGCGCGTCACGCATCTCCTGCTTGAACTGGCCGAGTCGCACGGTGTTCAGGATGGCGCACAGTGGCAGATCAGTCTGCGGCTTTCACACCAGGACTTGGCGAGCCTGATCGGCGCGACCCGGGAGTCTGTCACGTTGATCCTGGGCCAACTCCAGTTAGAAAAGCTGATCCGAGTACGTCGTCGGCAGTTGACGATACTCGATCGCGCACGCCTGCTGTCTGAATCCAACGGCGCGGCTCCGATGACTTCCACCAAATCAAACACGGGCAAACGTGAGCCCCGTGTCGCACCGCAATAAATCAGGCGCCCCTAAGGCGTAGGAATTCGAGGGATGAAGAACGACACCGAAACTTGGACCCCCTGCGACTCCCGCGAGATAACGAGTCTGGCTCGTAAGGTGCGTGCGCGCCGCCAGCGCCGGGCACTCGGCGGCGCTGCATTGCTTGTGGGCGTCTCCGTGCTTTTGCTGGGCATGTGGCTCTTCCCGCGCGCGGACCAAGGACCCGATTTCGCCGGGATTTCTTGCGAGCGGGTGATGGAAGTTTCCGACGAGTACATGAAGCGGCAACTACCGCCGGAACTCGATGCGCAGGTCCGTCGGCATATCGAACTCTGCCCCAACTGCCGGGGGATGTTTGAAAACATGCCTGTCGCAAGTGGACTGCATTTTCAATCGAAGCGTCGGACTAGCCGATTCTGGGATCTGGCTCAAAATAAAGCGCATCCCTAGTTCACTCGATTTGTGAGCTGTCTCACTAAGCCGAATGGGAGGCCCTGCTAGCTTTAAATCAGCTCTCTCACCGATCACCGTCTAAATGGCAGGACCAAGCGGATGCAATATCTAGCTATCGGGGCCCTAGCATTCTGCTTCCTGTGCGGCTGCTCCAACGACGCTACCAAACCGGCGCCCAATTACAATCCGGCGGCCGAGCGAGAAGACTATCCGGAACCCGCCGGCAGCGACACAAGACCCGCGGAGACTCAGGATCAAAGCCGCCCCGCCCCCCGCGGCAGCGGAAGCGTCTTCAAGGATTTCAAGAACCTCGATGAAGAGAAGTTCCGGAAGGACCTGGAGAATGCGGCCAATGGCGATCAGCCGACGAGCGCTTACGAGGCTGCGGCCGAGACGCCTGAATGATTGCGTCCCGGTCCGGACAGATGCCTCGCGAGAGATTCCAGTCCTAAGGCCAAGATCACGATGCCGTGCTCTGCCCACACCCAGCCATAATCGAAAGCCGGACACTCGCCCGTCGACGCGATCCATTCTCCCTGGAAAACCAACCAGAATCGCAAGTAATAGATCAGTGCCAGGCACGGCAGGAGATACCAGCTCCAGGCCCGCGCAAAAGGTATCAATGGCAGAAACCAAAGCACGTACCAGGGGTTCTGTGCACTCGTGACCAGCCATGCCCAGGCGAGTACCAGGAATGCGCCGCGCAAGAGTACCATTGGCTCCGGCTGCTTGAATGTACGGTAGGCCTGCCAGAAAAGAATGGCACCCAGCAAGATTCCCATCACAGCTTGCGTCGTCACAAATCCCGGGTCGACCTCTGCCCGGATCCCCATGGCACGGAGAAGGTCACGGGCATGCTCATTGGCGGCATGACGTGCGGACATCGGAACGAGGACGAACCAGCGATCTTGCGGCTCGTCGGTGGGCACGCGCAAGTTCTCGTGGACGACCATAAACAACAGGTCGTTCATCTGCCAACGTGTGAGAAACACCGTGAGTCCTGCTAGCGGCCCCTGCGTCTGAGCGGTGGCGGTGGTTTCCTGCGGTTTATCGGAGAGTTCTCCAGATGAAGTGCTCCCGATGAGGAAGGCATATCCAGCCACGACGACCACGACGCAGCTGGCTACGGTCGTCAAGAGACCTCGCATGCGACCGCAGGCGAGCGCATACGCCGCGAACAGTGGCAGCAGAATAATTGGATAGGACTTCGTGAGAATTGCCAGTCCAAGGAAGGTGCCGGCAGATGCCAGGGACAGCGCAGTCGCCCTGGTCGTGAAGCGGTTCGGTGCGGATCTCAACAGAAGGAGCAGGCCGATTAATGTGCCGAGCACTGCCAGTCCGTCGAAATGGGCCGAGTTCGCAACCTCCTTAACAGCCAGCGGACACCAGCCGTATGCAAGGCACCAGGCATCAGCCAGACCGGCATGTCGCAGAAGCGCGCGCATCGCAAACAGAATCGCAATATCCACCGCAAGCAGAAGCGACCTTAATACCAGTAAGTGTATCCATAGAGGCGCCGCTGCCGGCGTGACCACGGCACACGCAGCAAAAAAGACCTGAGCCAGCGGCGGGTAGATCGTGGCCACGTGCCTATGATGAACGCCCTCGAAGATGGCTCGAGTTGTCACGGACGCATCGCGCACGGCAGCAAACTTCGACAATTGAGGTTGGTTGCCCGGCCCCGCGTGATCGATCTGTGCTGGGGAGAATTCATAGGGATTTAGCCCATGGGCCAGCACGCGGCCGTCCCACAAGTAGCGATAGAAGTCGACCTCCTGAATCGGAATCGACGGCAGCAACACCAGTCGGAAGACAATCGAGAACAGCAGCACCTCGCGAAACATGCTGCTGGCAGATCGGCCGGCCGCCGAGCGCCCACCGCGTCGAGCGATCCAGGCCAGGGCGAATAAATAGACCAGGCAGGCGGTGGCAAGCAGCGCCAGTACCGCCAGCAGCGGTCGTTCACGTCCGGGGATTGAGTCGCCAAACGAAAGGCTCAGGATCGCGATCGCCAGATAAATCGCGCACGAGATGCCTCCCAACACCCGCAAACCGTTCCGCATGGCAGCGTTCTCAGAGTCAACGAAGAATCTAACGTGAGACCGTCAGGGAGTCCAAAAGACGGGTGATAGAGTCGTGCAGTGTAAGCCTAGCCACGCTGACGAAGCCATTCTGTATGCTGACGCACACTTTGAATACCGCAGCGGGACGAATCCGCTTGAGATTGTTATCCTGAGTTCTACTCCCTGTGAAACGCGCGCGGACCACATCCTGAGCGAAAAGCGAAGAAATACTCGATGAGCAAAGAGGGACTGATTCGCAGCCACCCCGATTTTCCCTGGCTCCGGCTCGATGACGCACGCGCCGTTGAAAGCCTGCTGATGCAGCGCGGTTTGCTCGCCGCTGACGAACGGGTGCAATCGTGCGAAAAGCCCGGCGAGGGCAATATGAATCTTACGATTCGCGTCCGCACGGATCGACGGAGCATAATCGTCAAGCAGGCTCGTCCCTGGGTGGAAAAGTACGATCATATTCCCGCACCTTGGAACCGAATTCAATTCGAAGCGAGGTTCTACCAGCGAATCTCCTCGATTGCGGAGGTTGCCGATCGAATGCCGCGATTGCTGGGGTTCGACAACGATGCCAAAGTTCTGGTGCTGGAGGACAAGACGAATGCCGAGTCGCTTGCCTCGCTGTACGCAGGTGCGAGTCTGACCGCAGAAGAAACTCTCCAACTCGGTGGGTGTTTGGGCGCGCTTCATGACCACACCGCGGGAGACGCCGACCCGCGTTTTGAGAATTTTGAGATGCGCCGCCTGAATCATGAGCACATCTTCGAACTCCCTTTGGCAGCGAATAACGGAATCGATCTGGATCACCTGGCCCCTGGGTTGGCAGCGGCCGCGCACCGCCTTCGTGAGGATCAAGAGTACTGTCGAATCGTCAAGGACCTCGGCGATCGCTATCTCGCGAGCGGCAGCGTGCTCTTGCACGGCGACTACTTTCCTGGCAGTTGGTTGCGAACGCCAGGAGGGATCTTCGTGATCGATCCGGAGTTCTGCTTCTATGGGGATCGCGAATTCGATCTGGGTTGTGCGATCGCGCATCTTCGACTGGCACAGCAACCTTTGGAATGCGCGGAAACCATGTGGCGCGCTTACGCAACCAATCACGAGGGCCCACGGCGACACTTGGTTGCGGGCTTCGCTGCGACAGAAGTCATGCGGCGAATCATGGGTGTCGCTCAACTACCGCTGGCCGGCAACGTTAATCGCGTTGAACTACTCGAGCAATCTCGGCGGGCAATGCTCGCGCAGAACTGGGAGAAATTATGGGGATAAGGTTCGTATTCACGGTGTTGGGCGTGTCACTCCTTCTCGCTGCCGCGTTACCTTGCGCGGCCGCTGAGCCGATCGACGTGTGGCTGGATGTGGATACGGCGACCGGCATCGGCGACGTTGACGATGGATTGATGTTGATCCAAAGCTTCCATTCGCCCGAGATCTGCATTCGCGGCATCAGCGTGGTTTTTGGCAATGCGCCGCTGAAATTGGCGGCGCCAATTGCGCGCTCGATCACCAGCAAATTCGGACCGAGCGAACTGTCACCGGTACCGGGTGCCGCGTCGGCCGAGGACTTGGGCAAGCCGAACGATGCCGTAACCGCGATGGCCCGCGAACTCAAGCAACGGCCGCTGACCATTGTGGCTGTCGGCCCCGTGACGAATGTGGGAACGCTTGTGATGCTTCACCCCGAACTTCGAGGGCGAATCGAGCGAATCGTGATGGTAGCCGGTCGCAGGCCGGATCAACGGTTTGTCGCGAACGACGATCAGAAGATTCCGCACCGGGACTTTAACTTCGAACTTGATCCCGCAGCCATGAAGGCAATTCTGGCAACGGAGATTCCGCTGGTGTTCGCACCCTGGGAGGTCTCTTCGCATGTCTGGATTTCGCGCGAGGATCTGGAGACCCTCCGCTCGGCCAGTCCCTCGGGTGCTTGGATCGCGGAGTCGTCGCAGTACTGGATCGAACGGTGGGCAAAGAATATCGATCCCCGCGGCTTCAATCCCTTTGACACGCTGGCCGTCGGTTGGCTCACGCACCCAGAGCTCATCGAATCGGAAGACCTGGCGATCACCATCGAGGAGGGGCCGGATGATCGAACCCCACCTGGGAAAGACGCGAAGATCAAACCCTACCTGGTGGCGCGATCGTCCACCGCTTCAGCGCGGCGAGCTACCTACTGCCACACGCCGAAGCCCGGTTTCAAGGAACTCCTGTTGCAAAGACTGGCGGGGAATTAGCGCAGCGGTACAAGCTTCCGCCAAGTGTGTGCCGCGTTACAGACTGCAACTGCACCCTGTGATTGAATGGGTGCATCGAGACGAGCGTCTCAGGAGCCGTGCGGTTTCCACGGCGAACATGGACACAGGGAGGTTGCGATGTTGGTGCTGTCACGCAAAGCTGGCGAACGTCTGGTGTTGATCGTGGGTGGCGAGCGGACAACCATTGAACTGCTAGCCGTGTCAGCAAGCCGCGCCCGGGTTGGAGTCGATGCTCCGCGTCAGGTCCGCGTCTTCCGAGAGGAGATTCTGAACGAAGTTGTTTCCGACACGGCAATCGGCGAACTCGCATGAAACTAGCTGACTCGAATGCGCCAATGAGCATGGAAGTTGACCAAGGGCCAAAAGTGAATGTGGTGCGTCGGCTGTGGCCACGGCTACTTTTGGTATCCATGGTTGCAGCCGCGATCGCGGTTTTTTACTTCACGGGCCTGCGCGACTACCTGGGCTGGGACTCTTTGCGCGCCAATGTCGACGCCTGGAAGATGCAGGTTTCCGAACACCTGGTCACTGCGTTATCCGCATATTTTCTCGCTTATACGATCATTACAGCGCTGTCTCTGCCGGCCGCTGCCGCGATGACATTACTGGGTGGCGCGCTCTTCGGACGGCTGCTGGGGACAGCCGTCGTGAGCGCGGCCTCGACGTTGGGTGCCACGCTGGCATTTCTGGGGAGCCGCTATCTGTTTCGCGACTGGGTCCAGAGCCGTTATCAAGATCGCTTGCGTACGATCAACGAGGGCATTGAGCGAGACGGCGCCTATTACCTGTTTATGTTGCGCCTGGTGCCTTTGGTCCCGTTCTTTCTGATCAACTTGGGAATGGGACTTTCCCCGATGAGCGTCTGGACCTATGCCCTGACCAGTTGGATCGGGATGCTGCCAGGCACATTTCTGTACGTCAATGCTGGCACTGCGATTGCCACAATCGAGTCCCCCGCCGATGCCCTCTCACCGACGGTGCTTGTGTCCCTTGCGGCGCTCGGGATCGTCCCGCTCGTGATCCGCAAAGTGCTGCAGCGCTTTCCCGTCAGGCGAACTCTCGAATAGGCCTGGCGGCGCGGGGGGTGCTTTTCTGCCTGATGCCGCCCCTCGTCGTTTTTGCAGATATGCCCAGGCAACTAAGGCGGTGTGACCCACCTTGGCGTGGATCGACGACAGTTGACGTCCATTAAATTGCAGCGAATCTACTGCCGCTGCAATAAACTAGCCCGCTCGATTCTTTCCATTTGCGAAGGGAGGATGGCACCGCAGTGCCCGGCGATGCTGAAGGAAGACGTGAACGATTTATCAAGCACCTGAAGCCGCTTCAGGGGGCGCTGGAGTCGTACTGCCGTCGTGGAGTGCGCCGTTCCAGCGACGCTGACGACATCCTTCAAAACGCCGTCTTAAAAGCCTTTCGAGATTTCGATCGCTACTCCGAGGGAACAAATTTTAAAGCTTGGATATTCAAGTACTTGAACCTGGAGATTCTGGCGGGCAATCGTTTGCTCTCACGAGTGATGGTTGGGCACTTGATCCCCTTCGACTCGTTACCGATGCCAGCGGCTGCTGACGCCGCCTGCGACATGGGATCTCGCGAAATGGTCGATGTCCCGGAGCTGGTTCTCGATCGTTGCGAGTCGGAGCTTGCTGGTGCGATTCGCGATTTGAGCGATGCGGAACGGTCGTCGCTGCTGTTGCACGCAATTGGCGACTTCAAGTACCGAGAGATCGCGGAGATTCTTGAGATGCCGATCGGTACGGTCATGAGTCATCTTTCACGGGCGCGCAGGCAACTGCGCGAGCGCCTTTCGGAATGGGCTCAAACCCAGAAAAGAGGAGCCAAGCGCAAGCCGGACAGCGCCTGAGGTATACGTCATGAACTGCAAACGAACCAGACAGTTGTGGGAACTCTACCGAGACTCGGAGGGGGATGCCCAACTCTATTTGCAGGTGAACGAGCATCTGACAGGATGCCCTGAGTGCACGCGCTGGTTCGACCGCCAACAGTCGTTCGAGGTGGACCTTGCGGAAAAGCTGCGCGAGGGTACGAGGAATGAAGAACTCTGGGCTGGGATTGAAGCACAGCTCCCTGCTACGCCCCGCTTGATCAGCCGCCGCTCGACGTTGATTCTGCCGCTCTTGGGAGTTGCGGCAGCCATCCTCGTGTTGGTGGCCGCTTGGCAGTACATGCCTGCGGCCGAGGGTAATTCTGAACTTGCGGAGCGAGTATCAGGCTGCCACGAGCGACTCGTCGCCGGCCAGGAGCAACTGCAGTTCGCCAGCCGTTCCGATCTCGAAGTCGAGGCCTACCTTAAGAAGCGGGTAGCGTTTCCCGTTCGCTGTCCGCCCCGGCAAGACGCCGGCTTTGAAGTGCGCGGCGGGGGCGTCTGTAGCGTTGGCAACTCACCTGTCGCCTATGTGCATGGGCTGGTGGGCATGAATAAGGTCTCGGTCTTTATTCTGCCACTTGAGCGCCTAGGCGAATTTAGCCGCGACCGAGATGCCTTACAGCGGGCCGAGATTGTGCATAGTCGCCACGGTGAGCTGGAGACAGTGTTGTCCGCCATCGATCGCAATATCGTGGTCGTGGTCGGCCAAGAGTCGCCCAAGCGTCTTGAACGCGTCGTGCGAGCCTATGGAACATATCCTCACACACTCCCGCATGACGCCACTTAGCCTGCCAGTATTGTCCTCGTTCGTGCGAACCCTTCGACATTGATGCCATGCCATTTCCGAAAATCGTGCTCCCCATTCTAATGTGTACTGCGTATCTCGCGGGAACTGCCGCGCCGGCGACGGGCGACCCGCTGTTGAAGCACTTTCCGGAAGCTGCCAAATCCGGCTGCATGAAATGCCACACCGGAATCGAGTTAATACGCGAGCCCGACTCGCAAATGATGCAGCAGATCATGACGCGTGGCCGCGAGATTGGCGACCCGGCCGGCTGCGTGGTTTGCCACGGCGGCGATGCCAGCCAGGTAGACGATAAAGTCGCGGCCCACGGCGGAACGGAGCGAGAAGATTTCTATCCCGCGCCAGGCAGCTCTTGGATTAACGAGAAGACCTGCGGGCAGTGCCATCCGAAGCACGTTGATGTGCAGTGGGCCAGCTTGATGATGACCGAAGCCGGCAAAATCCAGGGAGTCTGCTGGGCCTTCGGTTCGCTGACGGGATACAAGCACCGTTGGGCGAATTATGCGGTTAAGAACCCGGAGAACTTGGCGGACCGATTGGGCACGGACAATTACCGCGAGTACATGGAAATACTCAAGCAACTTGAACCAAACGTGTTTGTTGACGAGCACGAACCGCTGCCCGAGGCTTTGAAGGCAAACGAGCTCGATCGCCTTCGCGAGGATCCGACGTTGGCCGCGTTCACTTACATTCGCCAGGAATGCCAGCGCTGCCACCATGCGGTAAAGGGGCGTCAAGAACGCGGCGACTTCCGCGGAATCGGCTGCTCCTCTTGCCATACGCCGTACAGCAACGAGGGCTTCTACGAGGGCAATGATCCCACGATCGACAAAGCCGCACCCGGGCACATGCTCGTGCATTCGATCCAAGGCACGCGTGAAGCCAAGGTGACTGTGCATGACACCACCTATAGCGGCATTCCCGTCGAAACGTGCACGACCTGCCACGATCGTGGCAAACGAATTGGCGTCTCATTCCAAGGGCTGATGGAGACTCCTTACCATTCACCGTACGCCGCCGACGGTGGGCCGCAGCCGGAATTACACACCAAGCACTACATCGCAATGGAGCAGGACGTTCACTATCAGAAGGGCATGCTCTGCCAGGACTGTCACACTTCGAATGATGTGCATGGTGATGGATTTCTGGCGGCTGCCAACTTGGCGGCAGTGCAGATCGAATGCTCCGACTGTCATGGCACTCCCGACAAACATCCCTGGGAACTACCGCTCGGATTCATGGATGAGTACGCGATGGAACCCGCCGCCGGTTCACCGCGCGGGGTTGCACGCGAGCAGCTTGAACATACCCGCCAAGGATACATTCATGAGCCGCGCGATGGTTACCTGCTTACGGCTAGGGGAAATCCCTACGAAAACGTCGTTCGCGACGGTGACGAGGTAGTTGTGCATACGGCAGCCGGTAAGGATATCCGCATGAAAACGCTCAAGGGCCTTTTCGAGGCCAACTTGGTCAGCGAGAAAGGCCGGGTCGCGATGCAAGGCGTCTCCCAACACCTCAATCGCATGGAGTGCTACGCCTGTCATTCCAGTTGGACTCCACAATGCTACGGTTGCCATGTGAAAATCGACTACTCGCAGAAGGACAAGTGCCCTGAGTGCAAAGAATCGCTCGAAGGCTTCGACTGGGTGGCCGCCGGCCGGATGCACTCGCTCAACGAATACTTCGGCGCCGACCGTGGCGAGGAGGGCTACGACACGATGATCCCCGGCAAAATCACCGAGGAGCGATCCTACCTCCGCTGGGAAGAACCGATGCTCGGCATCAATGGCGAGGGGCGAGTGACACCGCTGGCCCCTGGTTGCCAGGTAGCGGTAACCCTGATCGGTGAGGATGGCGCACCGCTCCTGTTGAACCACATCTTCAAAACCGACCCACATTTGGAAAAAGGCGGCGATCAGGGGCAGTTGTCGATCGACATGAGCCCCACCCAGCCGCACACGACCACCAAGAACGCCCGCAGTTGCGAATCGTGCCATGCTTCACAAAAGGCACTCGGGCTTGGTATCGAAGGTACTCGCCCCTGGAACGAGCAACACACAGTCGACCTCGAAACGGCCGATCGCACTATCCTTCCAAAGCAATCGCAACCTCAGATGGAGCCCATCAAGAATCTCGACCATGACTGGTCACAGATCGTCGACAAGGAGGGAAACCAGGTTGCCACGGTTGGCCATCATTTCCAATTATCTCGCGCGTTTAATCAAGCCGAGATACAACGGATTAGTCGCGAAGGCACCTGCCTGGCGTGCCATCAGGAAATCCCTACCCAGTCGCTGGCCGTCAGCTTTCTCCACCACGTCGCCAAATACTCCGGTCAACTGCCAGAGACCACGGAGCAGCACAACAGCCTGCTTCACAAGGTTCTTCTGATGAGCGCCTGGCTGCAGTTCGCCATGGCGATCCTACTTCCTGCCGGCTTGACTATGGCGGTAATCTATTGGCGCAGGCGACGTCGAATCGCCTAGCACGATCGTTTGGCCGATGCATTGTAAGGCCTGTTCGGTAGCAAACTATTTGGCCGCTTGCGTTCAAGATCACGCTCGCGTTCCGACCCACCGCCGGTGAGCTTGTGGAGCACCGCAAGCTGCTTCCGCAGCGACTTGGCTTTCTCTTTGGCCTCGCGGCGAAGATCGGACACACGCGTTTCTCCCCGTTAGTTCCGCCCAAGGGCCAGCCCAAACGCACGACGTTGGCCCACGTCGCGGCCCTGCCGCGTTTCCGGCCACTGGGGCTCACCGGTCCCGCCCGCCGCCACGTTCGCCACACGTGCGGACGAAAACGGGACTAGTCCCGATTCGGGCAAAGTTAAGCAAAAGCCCGCGGGGTTCTGATGAAAAGAAACCTGCGGAATTGTGGTGTAAGCATGGCCTGATTCGCTTGATGTTCTTCGCGGCCGATGGCTCCTGTGTGACTGTCCGAACGGGACATTCCACCCACGCAGAGGAGCCAAACCATGAATGCGAACGACGACGATCGAATGAGCGGGGCGGTAGACCAGGAGGCCTTTGAGAAGGTGATCCGCGACAACCTTTCGCCCGAGGGCGTAGCGACGATCATCGCCTTCTTGCAACCGGCCGCGTTCTACAAGCCGGCTAACGAGGACGCGATTCGCGGGCTGCAGCAAGCCGAATGGCTGGCCGACACTCTTACCGACATGTTGGGCGTTGATGAGGTCAGCCGCTTGTTCGAAGAGTTGGGCCTTTAAGCCGAAACGCCGGCACGCCCGGCGTCGCTTGCGGGTGGTTCCGCGAGCCTGATGATGGCAGCCAACCCATCGCACCCGTTTCCGAGGAGAAGAATGATGGCTAAGAAAGCAGCCCCAAAGAAGCCCGCCCCTAAGTCCAAGCCGAAGGCTACGCCTACCAAGAAGGCCAAACCCAAGACCGAGAAGCCGAAGAAGCTCAGCGCCCTGGACGCCGCCGCCCAGGTCCTGGCCGCATCGAAGGAGCCAATGAATGCCAAGGGGATGATCGAGGCGATGGCTGCGAAGGGCTTGTGGACGAGCCCCGTTGGCAAGACGCCGCACGCGACATTGTACAGCGCGATCCTCCGTGAGATCGGCACGAAGGGCAAGGAGGCCCGTTTCAAGAAGACCGATCGAGGCCACTTCACCGCCGTCGGCTAGGCCTGGCCCCCGGTTCCGCCCCAACGCCCCACGCTCAAAACGTCGGGGCGTTTTCTCGCTTGTGGCGCACTTGGCCAAGGCGGCCCACCGGCCGCGACACGAGCGAAATGTCGCGTTGACTGGGCGACCTTGCCCAAACCACCTCGCAAACCCGCCGCCATGGCCTTCCAATTCCAAACCGTTCGCAGTGCCTCGCATGATTTCGCGGGCGACCGTTTCTGTCCGCTGGACGGACTGTACCTTGCGGGGCCGTGGCGGGGGTGGGAAACCATCTGTAATGCGCCAGGAAGTACCTAAGCGCCCCCCCGGGGGGCTGAAGAACGTTCCCAATATTCCCAGAACGCTGCGGGCGATCGTTCACGAGGTCGCCGCATTAGCGCCTGACCGTTGAGCGAGCCTGGGTCGCCGTCAGGTACGGCAGGTATTCGCGCCGTGTCGCATAGTCTCGTTGATTGTAGAATCAGCGAAGCGTAGATGGCTGCAGAAAGCAGTCATCACGGTAATCCGCCAGAGTAGGCCCTGGTCGTCCTGAATAGTGGAAAGGTGAGTCGATGGCGTTTCTTCTCGGGCCGCTGCCACCGGCCGTCGAACGTAAGGCGAGAAACTGGTTTGCGCGTCTCGATGAGCGTGAGTGGACGCCGGTCAATTGGCACAAACTGAGCGATGCGGAGCAGCGAGCCTTGGACCGCTTGTGCCTCTGCGGCGCGGCTCAGCAACGGATGCGGGAAACGCTCGGCGTGGATGGAGCCGAACACGTCCTGCGCGTCGTGTTGAGCGGTGATTGCTCCGAGCAATTGGAGGCAGAGTA
This sequence comes from Pirellulales bacterium, assembly GCA_041741015.1. Taxonomy (GTDB): domain Bacteria; phylum Planctomycetota; class Planctomycetia; order Pirellulales; family PALSA-1355; genus JALHMI01. The sequence goes on along the minus strand of JBGSKX010000226.1, from coordinate 21,880 downwards.
CGGCGCGCAACTCCTAATTCACTTCGGCCGTGGTCGCCAAGTGACAACGGTCAGAGAGCTGGAGCTCGAGGCCATTCGGCTTACGGCACGCGGACAGGCCATTCGGGAGGGAGCCGATCCGAGGCACGAACTGGTCATGGCCGTTTCGGGATCTTTCTTCCCCGCGCCAGGCAATGTGGAGTGGCTCGGCTGGGACGTGTTAGCCGCCGCGGTTGATGCCGGCCGCCAACCACCATCAGCATCGACAGATGCACCTGATAGCCCGGCCCAGGCCGGCGAGGAGCTTCCGGTGGAGACTGACAAAGATTCGAGCGCCGTGCAACAGCTATTGCGAGTCTTTACGAACGGTGTGGTCGATGACCGGATCGCAAAGGCGGCAGCAGTGCTAAACACCCCGAGGTTGACCGTCCACGAGAAGCTGATGCAGATTGATGCAGTAATGCCCTTTCCCGCCACGGCCTCAGCAGAGCAACTGGGGGTTCTGCTCGGTGTCTCGAAGCAGGCTGTGTTGAAATCCAAGTGGTGGTCCGAGCATCGCAAAGGCGAGAAGGCCAGCGAAGTAGGCCGACGGCGGGATGTGCACCGGGGACGGGCCGAAGAGTACGAGCCGGATCGGTTCGATGACTCGGTAACCTGACGGTAACCTTGGTTACCGCGGTTGCCATCGAGTTACCGCCCCAAGATTTCCCAAACTTCTCTAAGCCGCATGGCGCAACACCTTGCGGCTTTCTTCATGCGCGCAGAGTTACCGGATTTGGTTGGCGCGAAGGGATTCGGGGTTATGCGAGCCGCTGTTCACCATCGCTGCGATGGTCGGCGGCAAGCGAGCTGTTTGGAGCAATCCTGCAATGGCATATGAACCGAACGAAATGCCTCTGGCGATGCGGCCGCGTGAAGCTGCAAAGGCGCTCGGAATCTCTCCCCGTCTGCTGTGGCAACTGACCCACGACGGCCACATTCCGTGTGTCCGGATCGGCACCGGGAAACGCCGGACCGTGCTGTATCCGATCACCGACCTGATGGCTTGGCTTGATCAGCAAATGGCGGCTGCCAAGGGAGGCCATGATGAGGCGCCCCATTGAATTGGTACTGGCGAAGCTGCCCGGCGCGAAGAAGTCGGGCAGCGGCTGGTCGGCCTGCTGTCCTGCCCACGACGATCGGCAGCCCAGCTTATCGATCGCCGAGGGCGAGGACGGCCGGGTCCTTCTCAAATGTCATGCTGGCTGTAGTACGGAGGAGATTTGTGCGGCGATCGATCTGCAGTTGTCCGACCTGATGCCTGCATCCGATCGGAGCGTGAACGGCAAGCGTCAGATCGTCGCCACCTACGAGTACCGCGACGAAGCGAGCGACCTTCTGTTCCAGGTTGTTCGGTTCGAGCCGAAGGATTTCCGCCAGCGGCGGCCAAGACCTGAGGGAGGCTGGGATTGGTCGGTCAAAGGAGTACGAACGATCCCATACCGGCTCCCGGAACTTCTGGCCGAGACGACGAGCCCCGTGTTCGTCGTCGAAGGCGAGAAGGACGCGGACAGCTTGGTCCGCATCGGAGTGCTGGCCACATGCAATGCGGGCGGTGCCTGCAAATGGAACGAGCGCCACGCTCAGTTCTTGCGGGGACGGAACGTGGTCGTGCTGGGCGACAATGACCGCAAGGGTCGCGAGCATGTCGAACAGGTCGTGCGATCGCTCGAGGGCATTACCGAATCCGTGCGCGTCGTTGACCTACCTGGCCTACCGGAGAAGGGGGACGTGAGCGACTGGATCGCCGCCGGTGGAACGAAGGCCGCGTTGGAGGAATTGGTCAGGGTGGCATCCGCATGGGCGCCACCGACGGAACTGCGGTGGCCGGAGATTCAATCGCTCGACACGGTGATCCTGCCCGAGTTTCCTACACGCGCCCTTCCCGGCGTGCTAGGCGAGTGGGTGGAAGCCGAGTCGCTGGCAACGCAGACTCCAGCCGACTTACCCGCGCTGCTGGCCCTGGCGGTCTGTTCGTCGACGTTGGCACGACGCGTGGTGGTGGAACCTCGTCCCGGCTGGGAGGAGCCGGTCAATCTCTACGTGTCCGTGCTGCTGGATCCTGGTAACCGCAAATCGGCTGTGTTCTCCGATGCCACGCGGCCGCTTTGCGAAATCGAGGCGGAGCTGATCGAGGCCGCTCGGCCAAGTATCGCTCGTGCCCAGTCAGAACGCCGGCAAGCAGAAGCACGTTTGCGAAAGCTGGAGAAGCTTGCCGCCGAAAAGGGAGACGCGGAAGCGCGGCACGAGGCTGGCCGGATTGCGGAGGAGCTGGCGCAGCAGCCGGAGCCTGTGTTGCCGCGACTGATCGTGGATGACGCGACGTGCGAAAAACTCGGCATGGTTCTCGACGAGCAGGGCGGTCGCGTCGCCAGCATGTCTCCGGAAGGTGGCGTCTTCGATCTGATGGCAGGGCTGTATTCCAAGAACGGCCTGCCGAACTTCGGTGTCTACCTGAAAGGCCATTCGGGCGACGACCTGCGATCGGATCGTGTCTCGCGCAGTTCCGTATACGTTGAGCGGCCTGCTCTCACTTGTGCGTACGCGATGCAGCCGCAGGTGATTCGTGGGCTCGCATCCAATCCGGCATTTCGCGGTCGGGGCCTGCTGGGACGCTTCCTCTATGCGGCTCCACGGAGCTGGATCGGCCGGCGCAAGATTGCGCCACCAGCCGTTCCGGACGACGTAAGCCAGTCCTATCACGACCTCGTGCGCGCGTTGTTCGAGTTCGATGGTGAAGTCTCGCTGAGGTTGGCACCATCGACTCGCACGCACTTTGAGGCCTGGGAGACGGAGGTCGAATCGATGCTCGGGGATGAAGGGTGCCTGGAGACCATGCGCGATTGGGGCGGAAAGCTGGCCGGCGCAACGCTGCGCCTGGCCGGCGTGCTGCACTGCGTCGTGTATGGTCCAAGTGGAGAGATCGACGGCGAAACCCTGACTTCGGCGATTGAGATTGGCCGTTACCTGATCCCACACGCCGATGCGGTGCTGAACTTGATGCAGGCGCAGGACGGGTCTGGAGATGAGGATGCAAGATACGTGCTCCGATGGATCCGCCGGCACGGTCGGCATGAGTTCACCAAGAGTGAAGCTCAACATCACGGCAAGCGGCGGTTTCCGAAGGCCGACGACATCGATCCGGCGCTCGCGGAACTGACGCGGAGGGCCTACATCCGACCAAGACCAGCCGAGACCACTGGCCCGGGGCGTCCTCCCTCGCCGGCCTACCTGACCAATCCAGCGGTCTTCAGCGGTATCACGGCGGAAAAGCGTTCCCACAATTCCCAGAATTGGGACGAGGAGTCAGAGGAGGACGTTTTCGGGAATACTGGGAGCGCTTCCGAGCCAGTCGATTCGGCCGATCGGGTTCAGGTGAAGATATGAACGACCTGAATCCATTCTCTCAACTGCTGGCCACCTGTGACTCCCTGGGTATCCGACTGCTGCCGGATGTGGACGGCGGGCTGAGCATCGATGCACCACAAGATGCACTGAAACCGGAACTGCTTCAGCAACTGGTCGCCAACAAGGCCGATCTGCTTACGCATTTGGCCGCAGATCATTCGCCAGACATCCAGACGGTCTCTTCAACGACCGGCGCAGAGGTCGCGATTTGCCGCTGCGGTTCTACGACCTGGCACGATGTGCCCATTCACGACGGGCGCTCAACGCGGCGGGATTGCGCCCGTTGTGGGCGGTTTATTGACTTCTCCCGCTGGTACGACGCAGTTGCTTTACAAGATTGCGAGTAAGCCGGTAGGGTGCGCGCGTGTTGCTCGCACGACCAAGGGCACTTTAAACCTGAAGGAAAATGATCGATGGCAAGTATCGCAAATGACCCCAACGGCCGGCGGCGGATTCTGTTTATGGCTCCGGATGGTCGGCGGCCGGCGATTCGGCTTGGCAAGGTTTCGCAGCGGACGGCGGAGAGCGTGAAGTATCGCGTTGAGCAGTTGCTCGAGTGCAAGATGCTGAACCGGCCAATGGAGCCTGACCTGGCTCAATGGGTCGCGAAGCTGCACCCTCGCATGGCCAAGCGATTCGCGGCGGTCGGGTTGATCGCAATGCCCAGCGAATCAGTGGGTCCGACGCTTAAGAACTTCATCACCGAGTACATCGCTGCACGAAGCGACATCAAGCCGCGTTCCACAAACCGCCTGGAATCGGCGGGCGTCAAGCTCGTCGAGTGTTTTGGGCCGGACCGTGTACTGAAGGACTTTACGGTCGGTGACGCCGACAACTTTCGCGTCTGGCTGATCGGACAGGGGTTCGCCGAGAACACAGTACGGCGACTATGCGGCCGGGCCAAGCAGTTCTTCAAGGCGGCGATGCGACGGAAGCTGATCTCGGAGAATCCGTTCGCAGATCTCGTGTCGGCCGTGCGCGGCAACCCGAGTCGATTCTACTTCGTGACCCAGGAAGAGGCGACGAAGGTATTGGACGCATGTCCCGACGCCGAATGGCGGTTGCTATTCGCGCTGAGCCGCTATGGCGGGCTGCGCTGCCCAAGCGAACATCTTAGCCTGCGATGGGGCGACATCGATTGGGCAAACAGCCGCATCCGCGTACCGAGCCCGAAGACGGAGCACATCGAGGGGAAGGAGTCGCGCATGATCCCGATGTTCCCGGAGCTCAAGCCGTACCTCGAGGAGGCGTTCGAGTTGGCCGAGCCGGGAACAGAATTCGTCATCAATCGCTACCGCAGTTGTAACGCCAACCTGCGGACCCAGCTCATGCGGATCATCAAGCGGGCGGGGCTAAAGCCGTGGGGCAAGCCGTTCCAGAATCTGCGGAGCACCAGGGAGACGGAGTTGATGGAGACGTTTCCGGCCCACGTTGTTTGCGGCTGGATCGGGAACAGCGAGGCGATCGCGCTGAAGCACTACTTGCAGGTCACCGACGACCACTTCGAACGGGCCGTGCGGGGCGAGGCGGAGGCCAACGGCGAGGCCGGGGCTACCGAAAACGGCGCTCAAAAAGAGGCGCAGCATGCGCACGCGGGTAGCCGCAGGGAGCAGCACGCGGTGAGCCACACCAACGCAAAGGCCCCGGGATTGCCGGGGCCTGCGTCTTCCTGCGATACAGTGAACACTCGTTCAGTACCCCCACGGGGAGTCGAACCCCGGTTTTCGGACTGAGAACCCGACGTCCTGGGCCACTAGACGATGGGGGCGGGTTTTGGGCTGCGGGCCAAACGGCAACTCGGGGAGTCTCCGGTTCTGGCGGCGGCGCCCAGCGATATATCATATCGGCTGGCCCGGCGACGGAAACCTACAAGTACAACAATGGTTTACGCATGTCAACCGGCCGTGGTTTGGCGCAAACGGAAAGGCCCGAAAAATCCAGCCTTTCGCGGCTCAACCCAAGACTCGCGTACAGCCGATCGCGACCTGGCCGCTAGCCCACTTCCGGAGCGGCCGGCGGAGGCGGAGCATTCCGCAGCCACTCGCGCCATTGCCGGAAACTACGCACGTCGCCCGGTACTCGGCGCTCGGCCAGCACCAACCCGACCAGGACGCGCATCTCGCCGTCGAGCTTGTCTCGCGCAGGCCAGAGCTGCGTCAGCTTGCTGGCTCCTTCCTCGAACTGATCCTGACGGATGAGCACGACCGCCTGGCCAGCCAGGCCAAACGCCCGCAACTCGACCTCAGCGTCGTTATAAGCGGCAAACTCGTTGAAGAGTTCCATTGCTCGCGCGTAGTCATAATCGCGCAGGTACAACAAAGCCAAACCTTGCTTGGCGAGCTGCACATCAAGCCGGCTCTCGGGGTAGTAGTAGCCCACGCTTTTCCAGCCGGCCTCGCTATTCACCAGCGAGGCAAACAGCCGTTGATCGAAAGCCGTGGCCTGCCGAGCAACGACTGTCGGATCTTCACTTTCGGCGATCAGCAACGGCGAAGGTCGCATGAGCCAGGCTGCGGCCGCCCCGACCAGCAAGCACGCGAAGCTCGCGGCAACCCAGCGCAGCGCGCCTCGCCTTTGCAGTGCAGGCATCGAAGTCGTTCGCATCGCAACGGCCAGCCGCTGCGTCGCCAGGCGGCGGGCTTCCACTGTGCTGACCAGGTCGTCCTTCCAGGCGTCCTGCTCTTCACCGGGATCGTCTTCGAACAACTCGATCGACACGCGGCGCAGCTCGTGCAACAGCTGCCGAGGCGAAGCGTACCGTTCGGCCGGATCCTTGGCGAGCATCGTGTGCACGATCCGGCAGATTGGTTCGGGCACGTCCGTGCGGATGTTTTCCAAACGTTCTGGCTGTGAGTTCAGATGCTGCACGGCAATCGCCAGCGCGGTCTCGCCGCGGAACGGCGGCTCGCCCGCCAACATTTCGTAGGTCGTAACGCCGAGCGAATAGATGTCGCTGCGCGAGTCGAGCGGCCGGCCTTCGACCTGCTCGGGGCTCATGTAGAGGGGCGTGCCCATGGTGATGCCGGCTTGCGTCAGGTTCTGGGCTTCCTCGCGATAGAGACGGGCCAGGCCAAAGTCGGCGACCTTCACCTCGCCGCCGGCCGAGAGCATGATGTTCTCGGGCTTGATGTCGCGATGGACGATGCCGTGCTCGGCGGCTTTGTTCAGCGCTGCGGCGACCTGCCGAACAATCGCCACAACGCGAGCGACGTCCGGCGAACCGCGTCGGGCGATGAGTTCCGCGAGGTTCAGTCCCTGCACATACTCCTGAGCGATAAAGTGCCAGCCGTCGGCATAGCCCACTTCGAAGATCTGGACGATGCCGGCATGCACGAGCTGAGCGGCGGCGCGTGCTTCGTGTTGGAAGCGGTCGACGTAGGTTGCGTCCCTGGCGAGATTGCTCCGCAGGACCTTGATGGCCACTTGTCGCGAGAGCGAGAGCTGCTCGGCCAGGTAGACCTCGGCCATCGCGCCGTGCCCAAGACGCCGCAGCAGTTGATAGCCGCCCAATTGGCGACCGGAGAGGTCGACGTCGGTGGCATCGGTCACAGGTGGTCGGACGTCCGACATAGGGCTGCTTGGGCTGGTGGCCAGCGGTGCTCTGGATCGCCAAAGCCCGGTGGTGTGGGAGGGAGGAGCGCAGAACGACAATCAAGTTTAGCAGATCAGTCCAGTGGAGCAGGCCGGACCTTAACCTAGTATGAAGCGGCTCCGGCCGATGAGCAACCGCAAGGCCCAGCAGGAGTTGCGTTATATGCCGGTTCGTTCTGAAAGGCGACTCTCCGCCAGGAAAGACTGCAAACCGGGCCGCTATCGATTCAACCGCTGTGGCCAGTTGAGATGGCGGTGCAGGAAGTCGAAGGTGCCGACGCCATGGATTGTGTGAGGTCCGTCGAAAAACTCGATTTCCGTCCGCTCAGGAATCTTGAGGTCCGCGTAGAGCAGTCGGATTTTCGCGTACTCATAAGCTACGCGGGTATCGGGAGCAACGCCATCATGATGACCACGTTCGACCATGAACGGTCGCGGGGCAATGAGCGCCGCCATTTCGGCGTAGTTGTAAGTATTGCCCAAGTCGAACTCAAAGATCTCGTACTCGCCGGTTGTGACGTAGCTGTAAGGCGAGTCGGTCGCGGCGTTCTTCCAGATCCAGTCGTTAAAATCGGCCGAGCAAATCGAGAGGCAATACTGCGGCACGAGCGCCGGCACGCGCATCGCAGTTTTGCCGCCGTAGGAGAGGCCGTAGAAGGCAATGCGATCGGGATCGACAGTGGGCAGCGTTGCAAGCCAGTTCACAATCTGTTGATGCTGCGGCACGATGATCGAGAACAGGGTCTTGCCGAGCGGATTCGCCTTCCGCTGCAAGCTGCGAAAACGATCGGCAAAGATGTAAGGGTTCTGCGGAGCGAAGGTGATAAACCCGCGCTCGGCGAGCCTGCACGCGTACTGATTGTAAGCTGCGTTGACCTCATTCGGATCGGCGACATCGGTCGGCCGGCCTTCGAGGCCATGCTGGCAGACCACGACGGGGCGCCGCTCGCCGGGCTGGATGCCCTTGGGCACCAGCAGGATGCCGTACGCGAAGACGTCGGTAAAGACGTCGAGCACGACCTCGTAGCCAGTGTACAGCGTTTCGTCATAGACCTGCCGCGATCGCGGGTTGGCGGGCAGGGGCTCGTCATCAAAACGCCCGATGACTTCATCGTAAAAGTGTTTGCGATAATGCTCAGTCGACGCGGCGAACTTGGCAGGATCGCGGGAGGCCCGATCGGCCTTGGCTAGAAAATCATTGCGAACCTGCTCGCTTTCGCGAAGCAGACTTTGCGTGTCGGCGTTGATGGCGTCGAAAAGTCTCTTGTGTCGCGCGGCGGGATCGGCATCCTTGCGAACCAATTGCGGCGCTGCGCCGACCGAACTCACCTTCGCATCGGCGGAGAGTGCAGAGAGAAACGCCCCCAACGCCTCGGGACCACCCTCCGGCCCGTTACCTTCACCACTTACAACCAGTTTGGGCGGATGTTTGAGTTTGAGTCCTGCCACCATTGCCACCGCCCGATCGAGCTCGGCCTGCACGGCGCTTGCCGCCGGCGTAACCAGTACACCAGGAGCGGCCGAATTGTTGCGCCCATCTCGAGCCGCCGGCGGACCGGAGACTGCCGGAACCTCACAGGCTTCGACGATCAGCGCTCGCGGCATCACCAAGCTGGACAGTTCCGCATCGCCGAACTGATCGAGCAGCCCGAACACATTGCGATAAATCGGCTCTTGCCAGAGCTGCTGGCGACTGGCGAAATAGCCACTGACGAGCGTTGCTTCAATACGGGTGTCGAGCGCCGCGGCATAGAGCGCGACCAGTCCGCCTTCGCCATATCCCGCTATTCCGATCGGTCGCGGCTGATTCCAGGCCTCGGGATTGTCGGAAAAGTAGTTCACAGCTCCCTTTCGCATCTGAGTTTGGTTCGCGAACCAATCGACGCAGGCCAAGACAGTTTGCACTTCGTACCCAATGATGTGGCGGCCCATTTCGAACGCTGGGCGATAGAGGAACTCGCGATGCGGCTGATTTGTCTTGCGAGCGCCGATCGCCGAGAGCTCGTCGCGCCGATCGATGACCGCGGGGACGATGACAACGCAGCCGCTTTCTGCAAACCGCCGAGCAAGCTGCCGCTCGGGCGGAAGCCCGCTCGTCAATCCCGCGAGTTGTTCGGGAGTTTGGTCTGCATCGGGAATCATCACCACGTTGCCAATAAGTTTTGTGTTGGGCGAATCCGGATACAGCAGTAGACCCTCGCCCTGCACTCCACGCACGACCGGCCAGCGCACTGCCAGAACGGCAAATCGATCGGCGGTTGCGACGACCGGGGGTTGCGACGACGACTGAATGAGTTCGAGATCAATAACTTCCGTTCTTTTATTCTGAGCTCCGATGATCTTCGCCAGTCGTGCCCGATTGGAGGCAACCGAAGTGTTATAGGCATCAACGCTGGTGACGTCGCGTTTCCAGTGGCGATCGCGTGTGGAGAGCGACTCTTCGGTTTCGCGTAGAAGAAAGCGATCAATCCCCTCGACCATCTGTTCGGCCAGATCGCCTTCCAGTTGGAGTGGCAGGGTGCCTGGCAGCGGCTCGGCGTTGACTACCGTCGCGAAGCCCAGTAGGCACAGGGTGACGGCAAAGACTCGTATAGCAAACATGGTGAATCCGCAAAATGGGTGGGAGCGGCTTGGCAGGGATGATGCTGCCAAGCTTAACCGCGGGGCAGATCGCATTCCAGCGACGGAAAGCGATGTCACTCAAACATTGGCCATCATCGTGTCGGCAAACTATAATCCGACTCAGCGTCGCGCCGAAGCTGGGGCGATCGCACCTTCCATCCTTGCGAATAAAGTGCGCTACTATGTTCGATCTGATTGCGTCTAGCCGCCGGACGTTTCTGAAGTCGCTCACTCTCGGCGCCGTACTGAACAGTTCCCTTGCGCAACGACTTTTGGCCGACGAAGCGAAGCCCAAGTTCAAGAAAGCCGTGAAGTACGGGATGATCAAGATGCCCGGCGTCTCGATCGAGGAGAAATTCAACGTCATCAAGCTGCTGGGCTTCGAAGGCGTTGAGGTCGACAGTCCCAGCGATCTCGATCGCGATGAGGCACTCAAGGCTTCGCAGGCCACCGGCATCAAGATTCATGGCGTCATCGATTCAGTTCACTGGCGCATCCGTCTGTCCGATCCCGATTCGCAAGTTCGGGCTAAAGGAGTCGAAGCGCTGCGCACGGCAATCGAGGATGCCAAGTTCTTCGGCGCTGACACGGTGCTGCTTGTGCCCGGCAAGGTTTCCGATCCCGAGTCGGAAAACTATGACCAGTGCTATGCTCGTTCCCAGGAAGAGATTCGCAAGGTACTGCCGCAGGCAGACGACGCCGGCGTGAAAATCGGCATCGAAGTGGTCTGGAACAATTTCATTACCAAGCCCGAGCAGCTCGTGCAGTATGTTGACGATTTCGGTACGCCGACGGTCGGCGCCTATTTCGATTGCAGCAACATGCTGAAGTACGGCGTGCCGGCGGCCACGTGGATTCGCCAACTCAACAAGCGGATGCTCAAATTCGACTTCAAAGGCTACAGCCACGAGCGGCAATGGGTGCCGATCGGTGAAGGGGACGAAGACTGGCCGGAGATTCTGAAAGCCCTAGACGAGATCGGCTACAGCGGCTGGGCGACCAGCGAAGTATCCGGTGGCGGACAAAAGGAGCTGATGGAAATCGCCGAACGCATGAATCGCGTGCTGGGCCTGAGCTAGAGCAACCGGGACGGTTGGGCCGAGCCTTCAATACGCTTCGCTGGATCCTGGCGATAGTATCCCGCCAGGAGGTCATACAGCCGCGGATGCGTTTCGCGCAGCTCGACAGGCGCGTCAAAAAAGCATTCGGTTGTGACGGCAAAAAACTCGGCTTCGCTCTCGGCGCCGTAAGTATCGAGCAGCGTTTCCCGGCCTGCACGAGCGTCGCGCCTGAGCTGCTCAAACTCGGCGGTCATTACTTCGTGCCATTGGCGGCGGGCCTCCTGGGTTGCCAAGGGTGGCGTGCCGTTAGTGCTCCGATCGAGCATATCGATCTGATGTGCAAATTCGTGCCACACCAGGTTGTTGCCATAGCCAGGATGCCGGGCATCGTCCTGGATTTCGTCCCAGGACAAGATCACCGGTCCCCGATACCACGACTCGCCGAGCCGGTTCGATTCGCCGTAGATCGAAAAGCCGCTTTGCCAACGCTCTTCCGGCACTCGATAGCCGACAGGATAGATGAGGACAGAGAGCAGGCCGCCAAACGACTCGCCAGCAAGACCCAAGGTCATCAGCGAAGCATGCGCGGCGATCGTCACCTTCATTTCGTCGGTGACGATGAGACCGTTGCAGCCCTCCCAATTCTTCTCGGCCACGAAAACCCGCGTACGATCACGAAGCGTTGCCTGTTCATTGACCGACAAGTATCGGTAGTGCGCGAGGTTACGCTCGAGGAAGGCTTGCCACTCGGGCGGAAACGGCCGGGCAAGCAGTTTCCTTCGTCGCCGCTCGCGCAGCCAGGAAAAAATCATGTACGGCTTCCGTGAATCTTACAGCGTCCAGCCCTTGCGATATGCCCGCTGCAGGTACTGGTCGGCCGCGGCCGTATCGCTCTTGAACGCTTCGGCGTCCCAGGCGATTTTGGCTTGGCCGGCACGGTAGGCCACGTTTCCAAGCAGTACCGCCTCGGCGAGGGCGCCAGAGTAGTCAAAATTGCAGGTGGTTTCGCCGCGCGAACGAATCGCGTCGGTCCACTCCTTCCAGTGTCCCACCGAGTTGGGAATTGTTTGTGGCGGAGCAGCAGGGGCGTCGCCTTCAGTCATGAAGTACTTGAGCGTGCCATAGTCCGCCAATAGGCGTCCCTTTGGACCTTCGAACAACACGGCACCCCGCTTATCGTACTCCGCAGCCCACTTGGGACTCCATTCACCATGATACCAGGTCAGGTGAACGGCCGGCCGGTCTCCCTTGGCGGCGAATTGATAGTCCACCCGCATGTTGTCCGGAACTTCGTTGTCGCCGCCGATTGTCTTTTCGCCCTTGGCCTCGATCGTGGTCGGATCGCGCAGGTCGAGTGCCCAGAACGGCAAGTCCATGTAGTGGCAGCCGAAGTCGCCGAGCGTGCCGTTTCCGAAGTCCCACCAGTAGCGCCAGTTGAAATGGAAGTGCGACGGATGATAGGGACGCATTGGCGCGGGGCCGATCCACAAGTCATAGTCGGCCGTTGCTGGCGGTGTGCCCTGAGCGACGCGCACTCCAGGCCGGTTCGTGTTTCCCTGCCAAACGTGCACGCGACCGATCGGTCCAAGTTGTCCGGACTGCACAATTTCCACGACCCGGCGATAGTTGTCGCCGGCATGGATCTGCGTCCCCATCTGAGTGACGGCTTTTTTCTCGGCCGCCAGTTTTCGCATCTCGCGGACCTCGTGCACCGAGTGAGCCAATGGCTTCTCGCAATAGACATCAAGGTCGCGACGCAGTGCCCACATCACTGGAATTGCATGCGTGTGGTCGGGTGTCGAAACGACGACCGCGTCGAGGTCCTTCTCCTTGTCGAACATTTGGCGGAAGTCAGCGTATTTCGCGGCTTTGGGAAACCGCTCGGCCATGGGTCCCAAGTGCGCTTCATCGACGTCGCACAGCGCGACGATGTTTTCGTGCGTCAATTGGTCAAGATTGTGTGCCCCTTTGTTGGCAACTCCTACGAACGCAAGGTTCAATCTCTCGTTGGGAGACTGCTCCGTCGCGAGCGCCGGTCGCAGTTGGCTGAGGCTGCCGAGGCTCGCAGTGGCAGTGCCGGCGAGAATTGCCTGCTTGAGAAACTCTCGTCGTTCCAAGTGCAGCGACATGATGCTCGGGTCTCCGGACGGCGATTTTTGGGAGGAAATAATTGCGGGGCGAGAGCAGCGGAGTGCACCAAGCCTGCTGGGGCGTCACCGCATGGTTCAATTCTGAATGCACGCGGCGGCCGAGTCAATCACCGGCTTTGGGTGCTGGCAGGCGCCGCCTCCTCCGACGGCCCAAGCACGATAGGCGGAAGCGTCTCAGGCCTTCCGTAGGTGTGGCTGTCGCTGGCCGAGGCGGTCCACGGCAACCGCTGGAGCTTGCTGGGCGGAGGGGCGTCAACTTCGCGCAGGTGCTCGAGCAATACGCGTTCGACCTCGAGCACCGTCAGGGGATGGCGATGAATGGACGAGTGATCCGCTTCAACCGTGATTTCGGAAGAAGCGCTCTCGAAACGAGCACTGGAGACGGAGACCACGCCGTCGCCGTCGCCGGTCACGCGTCTGAGCAAGCCCTTCTCGCCCAACCGCCCGACGATGTTGTGATAGTGCACGCTCTGCGGCGCCGATGCCGACAGAAGGACGGGCAGAATCTGCGAATCCGGAGCGAGGGAATCGATGCTCGTGTTCACGTCCAGGAGATTGTCTTTGCGGAAGAAGTCGGGATTCTCTCGGTACAGCGCCTGCCGCTCGCTAATCAGCATCTTGGGAATGCGAATCAGCTTGCTTCCCAGCCAGCGCGTGGCGTCGTTCGAAAACTCGCTGCCGCGGAACGGCGTGGCGATCGTGATGACTCGACGTATTTCAGGTACCGGATGGAAGAAGAAGGTTGCCGCCAGCTCGTTACGAGTTTGCTCGGTCGCGGAAAGCTGCTCGAAAGGTTTCTCGCTAACGACTTGCCAGAATCGTTGGCCGCTTTCGACGGTCTGCATCCGCGACAGTAACCCGCCCATACTGTGTCCGACCAGCACCATCTGATCGATTGCCCGCTGGCGATGCTGTGGATCGATGATCGCGCGTGCTTCGGCCAGATCGCGACGAAGCTGCGACGCGCTGAGCCAGAATGGCTGCCCGGTCGGATACAGATAGAACCAGAACTGGTAGCGATCGCGAATTGCAGGCGAGCCACGCAGGTCATTAAACATTTCCATCCAGGTGATCGGGCTCGACCATAGACCGTGCACCATCAGCACCGGAATCTTGCCCGGTTGATAGGGCTCAAGCATGTAGAGTCCTTGCAGTTTCGCCGTCTGAGCCGGATTGAGCAGGCCCATGGTTGACGAGTCGAGGTTCTCAAGCTGCTTCTGATTCAGCGCGTAAGCCAGTGGAGTCGTCAGATCACTTTCCAAGGGAACCCGACGGCCGTTTACATTGATCTCAGAGGTGTTGAGCGGATCGTAAAGTTCCAGATGAACCACATGCCGGCCGGTACGTGGATCGCTGCTGGGCATGCATCGCAGAAATGCCGTTACGGGGAAGCTCATTCCTGGTGGATAGAACTTCTCCTCGGGACTGGCGTTCTCGTGATGCTTTCGCACCGCGATCAGCGGTACGCCGAGGCCATAGTTGTGGTACTGGTTCCGGAGGCCGCGAATCTCGTAGTCGCTTACGAACCGGAACTCTTCGAAATCCTCGGCACGCCAAAGATGGCTGCGGATCACCGTAGTGATCTCGACCGTGCGATTCGCCGTTTCAATCGTTTGCGTCGAGCCGGGTACGAGTTTGCCTTGTTTTTGCACGATGCGAAGAACGCTTTCAAGCGCACCGTTGTAAAGATCACACGCACCACGAAACTCGGGGTCGTACGGGTTTCGGTAGCGACCGAAACGCTCGTCAAACAGGTACTGGTAGGCATGGACCACCGCCAGACCGTGGTACTCGAGAGCCTTCTTGCGGCTGCGCGCTTCAGAGTATTTGCCCGCCAGGTACGAAAGTTCGGCCAGCGCGTAGAGCTTGTCGGTCGACGGTTCGAACTCGTTATATTGAGCAAGCTTTACGAGTACATCGCTGCCAGCCGGGGTGAGATCCTCTTCCAGATCGTAGCGCCGTGCCAGTAGCTTGGTGCGATCGGTCGGTTTCGGACCCGACGGGGAGAGGAGTTGAAGTGGGCCGGACAACGGATTGGCCGGGACTTCGCGCACACGCACCCATTTCTCTTGCGCGCAGCCGATACCAAGTGCCATCGCGATCAGCGCATAGGCCCACCACTCACGACGAGGCGCTGGTCGGTGGCGGCATCGATCTGCGTAGGCAAACAATCGCATCTTCCGGCGCACCGGCTACCTGCGGAAGTGTTGGTTTGGAGACGACTTAGACGGTTCGCCTGACGCAATTGCGCGCACAGCGACCGCCGGGCGGCGAACGATAGAATCTTGGCATCCGGGTGACAATGCCGCTTCGCGATCGCTGGCTTCGCTAGAATGCGTGAATTCTGCAGTCAAGCCGAACTTTTGGTGGGACTGGCTGCTCTATCGCTAGCAGCCAGTGAGCGATTATCTTTTGCTAGCCTACGCCTGCTACTGCCATGACTACCGATTTTATGTACGACCACGAAGTACGACTCACCAGCGACCGGCTGTTGCTCCGGGCCTTTCAGCCGGATGACGTGGACGTAATCTTCGACGCGGTTAGTCAATCCCTGCCGGAGTTGTCCCGCTGGTTACCCTGGTGCCATGCCAACTACTGTCGCGACGAAACGCAGGAGTTTTTGAATCAACGTGGGACTGCGTTTCGTGATCTGGGAGAGCACGCCTTTGCGATTCTGGATCTGGTAACGGGGCAGTTCCTCGGCGCAACCGGAGTGAACCAGCTTGATCGGAATGGCCGCAGGGCCAATCTCGGCTACTGGCTGCGAACGGATGCCACGGGAAACGGCTACGCGACCGAGGCGACTCTGATGGTCGCTCGGTGGGCATTCCATGCCCTCCAGCTCGAGCGGATCGAGATTGTCGCCGCGATTGGCAACGTTGCCAGCCAGCGGGTGGCAATCCGGGTTGGTGCCGTCCGAGAAGGAATCGCCCGCAAGCGATTGCGCAAGGGCGACCTGCAGCACGATGCCGTTTTGTTTTCCCTGATTCAGAGCGACCTGGACGCGGAGGCCGTACGGTGAAGTTGCTGCTAACCAACGACGATGGAATCGATGCCCCCGGCATTGCTGCTCTGGCCGAGGCCTGTGCGGACTTCGGACCTCACATCACGATAGCGCCGGCAGAGCACCAGTCGGGCTGCAGCCATATGGCGACCACGAGCCGAGGACTTGTGCTGAGCGAGCAGGGAGAAAACCGCTACGCGGTCGATGGATCGCCCGTGGATTGTACCCGAATCGGACTCTATCAGTTGTTTCCCGGGGTCCAATGGGTGCTTTCCGGGATCAATGAAGGGGGAAATCTTGGTGCCGACGTTTTACTTTCGGGCACCGTAGCGGCTGCTCGCGAAGCCTGCCTCTTGGGTAAACCTGCGATCGCAATCAGCCAATACATGAAGCGGCGACCCGCCGATTGGAAGCGGGCCGCTCGCTGGACGCGCCACGTGTTACAGATGCTATTTGTTCGTCCGCCAGAACCGGGCACGTTCTGGAACGTGAACTTGCCCGATCCCGATGCCCCCGCGGACGATTACCCCGAATGCGTATTCTGTGAAATCGATCCTCACCCTTTGCCAGTCGCGTATGAAATTCGCAACGGCAAGCTGCACTACAAGGCCCACTACCAAGATCGGCGCCGCGAAATGGGTCGCGATGTCGAACAATGCTTCGCGGGGCGGATCACCATTAGCCCGGTCGGCCTACACGCGATTCCGCCGATAATCGCTGCTGACGCGGACCCTTCAGCTTAGCGCGGACGGGCGGCCCACAGCTCGTTTCGCAAGCGTTTCGGACTGGGAACTTTCTTTTCGGGCGCCTCATCAAACCGCGGCAACTCGCCGCGAACGATGCGCACTTCTTCCGGGGCCTCGATTCCAAATGTGACACGCTGCCCCAGGATTCGTTTGACCACAAGAACGATTCCATCTCCGATCACCACCTTTTCACCGATTTTGCGACTTAGTACGAGCATGGCTGTGCTTCCTTCCTGGATGACCCACTTCTAAATGAGTGTCCCGCCCCAACTTCACTGAGCTGGCGAATCATGCGGTTTGTTGGGACGATTTAAAGCACGTGTAGTGCCAATTCGATGTGCTTCGAGGCAAGTCTGGGTAGGATCGATCGCAAAGCGTTTTTCTGCATGGCTTTGCGCACGCTGGCTCGCATCATTCAACGTGACCCGCTGTACACTGCTGGCATCCCAAAATGAGAACGCCGTCTAAAAACGAGACAAGTTCGACAGGCAATAAACCATTGCAGTCAAAGCGATTTCTAATTGCCATATTTTTAATACGAAATCCAAAAGCGTGCATTTACACGTTCCGAGGCCGAAATATACTGAAGACCATGGCTAAGACCGAGACACAACTCAACGAGTGCTGCGTAGTCCCTTACCGGATAACGGCTTACGGACCAGAGTTCTGTCTCGTCACACCCCATGCAGAGAACCGCTGGGAGTTTCCCAAAGTTAAGCTGGGGCGGAATGACGTCGCCGAAAAAGTGCGAGACGCTGCGGCGGCCATGGCCGGGTTAGTAGGCCAAATCTCCGCGGACCAGATCGGCTCGTTCGTCGCGTCGCGAAAGAACGAAACTCGCAACATGGTTGGCTTTTTGATGCGTGTCGATGACTCTCTAGAAGCATGGCCTAAGCGAAAGAGCCACCGGCGGCTATGGTGCCTGGCCGAGGAGGCTCGAGTCAGGATTCGTCGCAAGCCACTCCGTCGGTTCATCGATCTGGCCCTGCAGAATGTTCGCGAGACGCCACGGTTACCGCGTTGAGTAACGCAGCGGATCGGTGCGGATGCGGCAACTTCGCTTCGCCCTTAGAATGGCGGTCTTTCACGGGTCTCATTCTTGGACGTTCTGCTTGTGGGGCGAAGCATGGAGCGACTATTTGCCTTCCTCTTAATCGTTAGCATCCACTCATTTGCTGTAGCGCAATCCGACTCGCGAGAATCAACTCTCCGCTCCGAACTGAAAAAACTCGATGCGGCAATCACGGCCGCTCCGCGCGACGCGAAGTTCGTGACCCAGCGTGCCGCGTTACACGCCGCCCTTGGCGATTCGCTGGCCGCCATTAAGGACTATGATCTCGCAATTGAATTGGGCAAACCAAGCGCTGCGCTCTATGACGCGCGCGGCAGCGAGTACTTCAAGCTCGGCAAGATCGAAGATTCCATCGCCGATTTCGATCGGGCAATTAAGCTCAAGCCCGAGGAGGAACCGTGGCACTGGAAGCGGGGAATCTCTTACTACTACGCCGAGCGATGGGATGACGGCCGCCGGCAGTTCGAAGGCTATCAATCGGTTGACGATAACGACGTCGAGAATGCCGTGTGGCGGTTCCTCTGCATGGCTCGGAAGTCGGGCGTCGAAGCCGCACGTATGGACCTGCTCAAGATTCGCCGCGATCCGCGCGTGCCAATGATGGAAATCTACGAGCTGTACGCCGGCCGCTTAAAACCCGGCGACGTGCTCGCCGCGGCCGAGGCTGGCTCGCCGACAGCCGACGAACTCAACGCACGACGATTCTACGCGCATCTGTACCTGGGGCTGTACTACGAAGTATTGGGCGACGCTTCGCTTGCGAAAAAACATCTCAACCAGGCCCGTTCGCACCGCATCGGCCACTACATGTGGAACGTCGCAGACGTGCACGCGAAGCGATTGACAGGCTCTGATTGAATCAGGTTCAACCCGCAGCTTGCTGCGGCGCGAGGATGCGAATCGCTCGCTGAGCTTTATGCTCCTTCCCGTTCACGTCGGTGCCGCGCACGCGCAACAGGTGGATTCCCGGCTGCAGGTTGCCTTGAGCCGGAAGCTTTCCTTTCCAGAGATGCGTCGACGGCTTCGGCCGCGGCTGCTGGCGGAAGGCGTCTGGCGACTTGGCCAATAACGCGGCTTCGCGGTCGGCTACCGCCTGTTGACCCGGATCGATCTCGACCGAACGCTCCAGCGGCTGCCAGGTCTCGCCGTCGAGCGAAATCTCGACACGCGACCGTTCACTGCCATTGAAAAGGTCGACATACACCATCGTATTGGCGAGGTCCGTCGCAGGCACAGAGTTTGGGGCCACGATCTCCATCTGATAGTCGGCGGGCCGGCCTGCGGCTTTGTAGTCGAGCGTGTACTTGGTCCCATCAAAGCTGATGATCGAATAGCCGTTCGGCGCGCCATCGGCCATGTTCGCGTGCGGAATGCCGCGCTCATCAGGCGCGCCGCTCCACCAGCCGCCGCAGACCGTGACATTGATAATGTGATGATGCGGCTCGGGCCCCAACCAGCCGTCCTCCTTCTTGATGTAGCGATGCTCGTGGTGATGCGTGTGGCCCGAAATCGAGATGCAGAACGGCCGTTTCTCGATCAGCCGGTAAACCTGCTCGCGGTCGCGAACGCCCACGATCGGAATGTGCATCATCAGCACGACCATTTGCTCCTCGGGGATCATCGCCAGGTCGTTCTTGATGAACTGGATCTGCTCGTCGCCGAGCCCGCCGCGATATTCGCCTTCGCCATTCTCCCGCGGGATGTACCATTCGATGTCGTCGAGCACGATGAAGTGCACCTGGCCGAAGTCGAAAGAGTAATACGGCGGGCCGTAGACGCGTTCAAAAGTCTCGTCGCTATGTGCATCGTGCTTGGCTTCGAAGTTGATGTCGTGGTTGCCGATCACGTTGTACCAGGGAATGCCGATCAGCGCGATCGTTTTGTTGAGCGTCTCGAACGTATCCAGGTTGTTAAACGCGATATCACCCAGCGTAACGCCGAACGAAGCGTCGGTGCCGATCAGTTCTTGCACCACGTCATGGCCGATGTACTCGACCTCCTGCTGATTCCGCGGCTGCGGATCGCCGAACAGCACCGCTCGAAAATGATCGGGCTCCTGCTGCTCGTACAGCGCGAAGTTGATCTCGGTCGGCAGCGGTCCGGTGGGCGCGACGCCGGGAAACTTCGATGGCGGAGAACCCTTCGGCTTATGGATGTAGTAAAACCGTGGCAGCTTGTCCGCGGAGAGCGGCGTCCGATAGCCGCGCGGCTTAAGCACGAACACGACGTCGTCATCGTCCACCGCAATCTCGTACTTGCCGGCCTCGCTGGTCGTCACGATGTCGCGGCCGTTGGAGACCTTGATTCCCGCGAGGGGCTTCTCGCCGTCATCGAGCTTCTCATTGCCGTTCGCGTCGAGGTACACCGTGCCGCGAGCCTTCTGCGTGGTCTCTTGAGCGACCAGCGTGGCCGCCGGCAGGAAGGCGAGCGTGAGCAGCAGGGATGCGAACTGGTGGACGTTGCTATATCTCATGAAAGACTCCCAATTCGGACGGGTGGGATTCGCGGTGCGGGGCATTCGATCGCACGCTATTCTCGTTTGCCGTGCGGCAGCTCGCAACCCGGCGAATTGCCCGTTGCACACGGGACTTAACTCGCCAAAATGGAGCCATCTGAACATGAATCTCATCATTCAAGGCTTCTCCCTCGATGTCTGATCCCTGTGCAATGGACCTGGCCGCGGTCCGCAACCGGCAAAAACGCCTGCTGGCGCTGATGCAACAAAAGCAGATCGATCTGCTGATCCTCACACAACACGCACATATTCAGTATTTCGTCGGACCGCGCTTCGGCTGGGCGTTCGCCCCCGTGGCGGCCATCACGGCTGACGGCCACGTCACGCTCATCCGGCCGGAACTCGTGCAAACCGAAGCCGCGGCCGACGACGTACAACCCTTTGAAGCTCAGTCGTACTTTTCAACTCTCCGCAACGATCAGCGCGAGAAGTCCACCGGCGTCCTGTTCGAAGCCCTCGGTTCCCGCTCAAAAGCCAAACGCATCGGCGTTGAGGGTTCCACGGCCTGCAGCGAAATCACGCAACGGCTCTCAGGCGAACTCGTCGACATCGAGCCGGACATCTACTTCATGCGGCGGCGGAAAGATCCCGACGAAATCGCTCGCCTGCGAAAGGCGATCGCCGGCACCCGTGCAATGCACGAGCGCGCCCGCCAGATCGTTGAACCGGGCGTCAACGAACTACACGTCTTCAACGAGCTGCAGGCCGCAGCCGTGCGCGAGTACGGCGAGATGCTCACCGGCACGGGCAACGACTACGCCTGCGGCGAGCGCGGCGGTCCGCCGCGCGACCGGCGGATCGAAGCCGGCGAGCTCTACATTCTCGATCTCGGCCCGGCTTATCGTGGCTACTTTGCCGACAACACGCGGGTGATCGCCGTGGGAGGCAAGCCGACCGACGCCCAGCTCGAAGCCTGGCAGCACATCCTGCCCGTGTTCCAGATGGTCGAGGAGCAGGTGAAGCCCGGCAAGAGCTGCGTCGAGCTCTTCAAGCAGGTGCACGCACACTTGAACACCAAGCGCTGGGAGTTCGAGCATCACCTGGGGCACGGCATCGGGCTGTTCCCGCACGAAGCGCCGCACTTGAGCCCCGCCTGGAACGACACCTTCCAGGAAGGCGAGGTGTTCGCCGTGGAGCCGGGCCTGTATGGCGACGATCTGCGGGCCGGCATCCGGCTGGAGAACAACTACCTGGTCACGGCAACCGGCGTTGAGCTACTCACGCCGTTCCCGCTGGAGCTGTAGCCGCGGCAGTTATCGCACCGCGCCAAGCGAAGACTCAGCGCCGGGCGAAGTTCATCGCCAGCATGTCGATCTGACCTTTCAGATCGGCGAGCAGCAATTGCGGATTCGCACCGTCGGCCATGTGCGAGTAGAACGCCTGCGAAGGCGAGCCGTGCGCGACGCCCATCATGGTCGTCGTTTGCTCGAGCTGTCGGATCTGCCCGTCGAGCTGTCGGAGCTTTTGCACGGCAAAACGGCTGTTGCGCCAGATGCGTTCGAGCATCAGCACCAGGCCCACTAGGAACAGCGCCGCGCCGGCCATGGCAACCGGAACTCCGATACGGCTCAGAGCGAACTCGTCGGTGATCGCCGACCAGCCGAACAGTCCGCCGCCCGTGGCCAGCGCCACCAGTCCGAGCCAGATGGCAACGGGAGCGACGAGACCCGAGCGACGCGCCGGCCGATCGAGT
>JBGSKX010000225.1:0-20687 GCA_041741015.1 Pirellulales bacterium | reverse complement strand
ACATCACGATCACGGCGATCATCTACACAATCACGATCATCAGAACGAACAATAAAGCGACCACGATCATGAATCGATTTACTTTTGCCGGTTTGCTTGCGCTCGTGCTGTTCGCAGCAACCGCGGCCGCTTCGCCCGAAGTACCCGGCGCTCCGCAAAGCGGCCCCATCGCGCTCGTCGGCGGAACCGTGCATCCCGTGAGCGGACCGGCGATCGAAGGCGGCGTCGTGCTGTTCGAAGCCGGCAAGCTCGTCGCCGTGGGTCGCGACGTGCAGATCCCTGAGAAGGCACAGCGCGTCGACGTCACCGGCAAGCACGTCTATCCGGGCCTTATCGACGCCAACAGCCAGGTCGGCCTGGTCGAGGTTTCCAGCGTCCGCGGCAGCGTCGACACCAGCGAAACGGGGCTCGTCAATCCAAACGTGAAGGCCGAAGTGGCCGTGAATCCCGACAGCGAACTGATTCCGGTCGCGCGTGCGGGCGGGGTCCTCACCGTGCTCACGGTTCCCAGCGGCGGACTGATCACGGGGCAATCGGCTTGCATGCTGCTCGACGGCTGGAGCTGGGAAGACATGTGCCTGAAGAGCGGCGTGGGCCTGCACATCACCTGGCCACGCATGCAACCGGTCGCAGCCTGGTGGGTCGAAGAGAATGCCGGAGAACAGACCGAGCAGCGGGATCGCGCACTGAAAACGATTCGCACGGCGCTCGACGATGCCAAGGCCTACGCCAAGGCCCGGCAAGCCCATGCCGACGGCAAGGGTCCGCAACCTGAATACGACACGCGTTGGGAATCGATGCTGCCGGTGCTGGCAGGCCAGATGCCCGTGTTCATCGAGGCCGAGGACATCCAGCAGATACAAGCCGCGATCGCATTCTGCGAAGCCGAAGGGCTGAAGCCCGTGATCGTCGGTGGCTACGATGCGCCCAGCTGCGCCGCCCTGCTCAAGAAGCACGATGTGCCCGTGATCGTGGGCGGCGTGTTTCGGATGGCGGTGCGCGGTAGTGAAGCTTACGACGCAGGCTATTCGCTGCCCGCGCGGCTGAAGGAAGCCGGCCTTCGCTTCTGCATCGCGGGCGAGCTTGGCGGGGCATCGAGCGGCGGACCCTCGAACGTGCGGAATCTGCCGTTCCATGCAGGCGTTGCCGCGGCTTATGGTTTGCCGGCGGACGAGGCCCTCAAGGCGATCACGCTATATCCTGCGCAGATTCTGGGCGTCGCCGACCGGCTCGGCTCGCTCGAGGCGGGCAAGGACGCCACGCTGATCGTCACCACCGGCGATCCGCTCGAAACCCCCACACAGATCACGGCGGCCTATATCCAGGGGCGCACGGTCGATCTGAACAACCGCCACAAGCGGCTGTGGGAGAAGTACAAGGAGAAGTATCGCCGGCAGGGGATCGAACAGTAGCGGATCAACCGAGTTCGACCTGTCGATTGCCATTGACCCCACTGGGCGATTGTTCCAGAATTCTCCGCAACTTCGCCAGCAAGGAATGCTGGCGTAACTTCTCGCTTGCGAGCGCACCAGCACGGGAGCACGTGCCATGTATCAGGGACGACGCGTGGTGTCGGTGACACCTTACGGCCGGCATCGTTACGTCGAGATTCTTGCTCGGCACCTGCTCAACCTGCGACCGCTCATCGACGAGCATCACTTCTGGGTGAACACGGACGACGCGCACGACCTGGCCTTTGTTCAAGGACTAGCGGCCGCGTATCCCGACTTCTTCAAGCTGGTGTACGACAGCTCTCGCTACTCCAAGAAGCAGTGCGTGCCGCGAATCTGCTGGTTCTGGCAGAAGTGCGACGAACTGGATTCGCTGTATCTGAAGTTCGACGACGACCTGGTGTGGATCGCCGACGGCGCGGTCGAGCGTTTGCTCGAGTTTCGCCTGGCGCATCCCGAATACCTGTGCGTATTTCCGAACACGGTCAACAACTCGCTCTGCTCGCACCTGCATCAGAAGATTGGTTTGCTGCCCGATTCGCCGGCCATCGAGTATGAATGCCTGGGCCAGGTGAGCTGGAGCCGCTGGCAGACGGCCCGCGATTGTCACGAGACGTTCTTCCGGCTGCACGTTGCCGGCGAGCTCGATCGCTACCGACTCGACGATTGGGTACTCAAGGACTACGAACGGTTCAGCATCAATGCGATGTGCTGGCTGGGGAGCGACTTGGCCGAACCGGCCAAGCGTTTCGAAAGCGACGATGAGGCCTGGGTCACCGAGATCGTGCCGCGCGAAGTCGAACGACCGTGCTGCATTGTGGGCGACTCGCTGGTGGCGCACTTCGCTTACGGTCCCCAGCGGGCAGGTTTGGAACTGGCCTGCGACGCGCTAGCGGCCTACAAGGCGCTCGCGCCGAGCGAGCATCACGAACAGATCGAGCGCCTGATCCCCAAGCAGCCTGCGCCGACATTCGGCAAGCGAGTGCGCAACCTGCTCGCCACGTGGCGACAGTCGGACTACGCGGCCCGCAGCGCGTAGCAGCAGTATCCCAACCCGAAGCGCCAGCGAGGGTACCCCGCCGGTTGGCGTTCGTTTCACAACAGACCAGCGCGGTCTCCCGGGTGTCGAGTATCTCTCGGCCGTAGGCCGGCAACATGTCAGCCCCGGGCATCGCCCGGGGAAATCGTGCCACCACGATATCCAGCCCTGAAAGGGCGACACTTCGTCTGGCGGCACGTTGAGGTTCTGCCCTTACAGGGCGTTTCGAATTCGCTGGGACTCTCCGACCCCGGGCGATGCCCGGGGCTGACATGTTGCACGCCTGCGGCGTAAGGAGAAGAAGCATCTCGACTTGCAGATCCACATCTCGAATGCGCTAGTACAAACCGCGCAGCAAGAGCTTCGAGCCAACATTCGCCTCGTCAATACGCCAACGGCACGGGTGACTGCTGCGCAGCACCATTGCCGTCCACAGACCTCACGCGAAGTCCTGCCAGGTTGGCTTGATCACGAGCTCCGGAATGTGAGCTCGTGGCGGCAAGAGCGCCACCATCAGCACCGCGTCGGCCACATCTTGTGGATAGAGAATCTTCGCGCGATGCTCGGCCGAGACCGGCGTGGGGCGGCCGTCGAGCAGCGGCGTGTCCACCTCGCCGGGGCAGATGCTGGTCACACGAATGCCGTTCTTGCCCTCTTCCAGCCCGGTGATGGTACCCAGCGCCGTAAGCGCGAACTTCGAAGCGCAATAAGCCACGCCACCCAGAATGCTTGCCCGCAGACCGGAGACCGAATCCATATTCACAATCAAACCACCGCCCGCGGCACGCATCCCGGGAATCACGGCCCGCATGCAATTGAACGCGCCCGTGGCGTTGATCTTCATGACCTCATCCCAGGTTTCCGGCGGAACGTCCGCCATCGTGCGCTGCGGCGTGTTGATGCCAGCGTTGTTCACCAGAATGTCGATCTGGCCGAACTGCTCGGTCGCCCAGCCGAAGAGCTTTGCCACGCTGGCCCGATCGGCAACGTCCACCGTGTGGGTGAGAATTGGCGGATCACCTTTCCAGGCATCGGCCGCTGCACGAAGTTTGTCCTCGCGGCGGCCCGCGATCGCGACGCGGCAACCCTCGGCCGCAAAACTGGCGGCAATCGCCTGACCTATTCCGGTTGCTCCCCCCGTGATCACTGCCGTTTTGCCTGCCAGTCGCATGTTGCCACCTCGCCGCTGGATTCGAGAACCGCCGGCGATCGATTTGCTGCCGGCGCAAGAGTTGAAACTTAAGCGGCTGGCCGGCGCAAGGCAAGAGGCCGACGTTGTCGGCAGTGCCCCAATAGCTAGAATGGCCCCATGAGTAGTCCCGCCCCGAAGTCTCGCCAGTTCCGGATCTCACTGCGGACGCTGTTTGTGGTCCTCACGGTGTTCGGTGTATGGCTCGGTTGGCAGGTGAACATCATCAATGCCCGGCGTACATTCCGCCGAGAGGCGTATTGCAGCACTTCCTGCAACATGGACATCTATCCCGAGCCAGCGGGTGTGCCGTTCTATCGTCGCTGGCTTGGCGATGAAGATATTCTGCGAATCGACGTGCTCGACTCGAGTCAACTACAGAGGGCAGCAGAACTGTTTCCCGAGGCGCGATGGATCATGGTCATTCCCGGGCCCGAATACAAACTACGGCATCATTCTCGACCGAATCAGTAGTCCTCCGGCCCCCTCGGCTTGCGGCAGTTCGCCCAGCCGCGAATAATGAGTGGCATGCCGCAGCCCCCGCGCCAACTCGATTCGCGCATCGAGATCGTTACGCCCGAGAACATCGCGTTTCATTACGTCGTGGCGGGACCGTTTCGCCGCTTGCCGGCATACATCATCGATTGCCTGATCTGCACCACCGTGCTCGTCGGCAGCCTGATCGGCATTTCGTTCGCCTTCGGATCGGCAGGTCTATTTGCCATCGGCTTCGGCATCTGGCTGCTGATCGCCTTCGCCGTGAGCTGGTTTTATTTCGGACTGTTCGAGACCTTCTGGAACGGACAAACTCCCGGCAAAAGGATGATGGGCTTGCGCGTGCTGAGCGTGACCGGTCAGCCGATCAACGCCATGCAGGCCATCCTCCGCAACATTCTGCGGGCGGTCGATGCGATGCCGGTCCTAGGGTCCGTGGCGATCGGTATCCCGCTGTACATGGTGGCGTTGTTGGCCGCCGCGGCGAACAGTCGCTATCAACGTCTGGGTGATCTGGCGGCGGGAACGATGGTCGTGGTCGAACGTCGCAGCAAGCTGCGCGGCCTGTCGCAACTCAGCCATCCGGACGTGGTTCGCTTGGCGCTCGATCTGCCGCGGAGCCTGGCGGTGAATCGAGGTATGGCCCAGGCCTTGAGTTTGTACGTAGCGCGGCGAGATCGAATCGCACCGGCCCGCAGGTTCGAGATCGCGCGCACGCTGAGCGAGCCTTTGGCCGAGCGGTTCGGTTTGCCGAGGGACATCAATCCCGATCTCATGCTGTGTGCTCTTTACTACCGCACGTTCATTGCGGACACCGCCGGTGGCGCGGTGCTGTCGCCCGAGTCCGAAGCCGCCGAGATGGCAGCGGCGGAGGCGTCGGTTCGATGAAAGTCGCGCAACTGTTGGAACGCCGCAAAGTCCGCTGGTCCGAGCTCGAGGCGATGTGCCGCGAACTGGAGAACGGGCGCTCACGAAGATTGGGGGCGGTGGGCGTGCTCAGGTTCGCCAGTGCTTATCGCAGCGCCTGCGCCGATCTGGCGCTGGCCGACGCCTATCAGCTTCCGCCCCACACCGTGCAGTATCTGCACGACCTGGTCGGTCGCGCGCATAACCAGCTCTATCGCAGCCGACTGTTTCAATGGCAGACCTGGGCGCATGAAATGTTCCGCCGGGTGCCGACAATGATCTTGTTCGATCGGGCAGCCTGGCTGGCCTTCGTGATCTTCTGGGGTATCTTCTTCGCGTCCATGGCGCTGGCCTATTCGTCGCGCGAGTTCAGCCTCGAAGTGATTGGCGAAGAGGCGATGGAAACCTACCAACGAAACTTCTCGCAGCCGATTGGCGGCCGCAGTTTCGAGGATTCGTCGATGATGGGCGGGTTCTACGTTTACAATAACGCCAGCATCGGCCTGCAATGCTTCGCCGCGGGTTTGCTGCTGGGTGTGGGCGGTCTGTTCATCACGGTGTCAAATGCCCTGCAACTGGGCGCCGTCTTCGGCTTCATATTCACCACTCCCAGTCGCGGTAACTTCATCGAGTTCGTAACCGCGCACGGTCCGTTCGAGCTCACCGCGATCGTGCTTTCAGCAGGGGCCGGCATGCGGCTCGGCTTCGCCATCGTCGATACGAACGGACTCTCGCGGATGGCCTCGCTGCGCAAGGCAGTCGACCGGGCGATGCCCACGGCGGCCGCCGCGGTGGTGTTGTTTTTCCTGGCCGCCGTGATCGAGGGATTCCTCTCGCCGTCGGACGCACCTTATGCCGTCAAAGCGGGTGTTGCGATGCTCAGCACGGCCATTCTCGTGTTTTACATCGTCGTGCTGGGACTGCGGGGGAGGATCGTCGATGCGGATTGATCAAACCCGAGTGGCCATTCGCGAACGTACCTGGCTCGACAATTTGGACCTGGCGCTGCATTTCATCCGGATGAACTTTCGCGCTTGCCTGGGAGCGGCCGTGGCCGGCGCGGCGCCATTCATCCTCATCAACGTGGTGCTGGTGGCAGCAGCGCTTGGAGATACCCTCAGCGAGGGCTTTGAGTTCGATATGTTCTTCTTAAGCACGCTGCTGGTGCTCCTCGAAGTTCCGCTGGCGACCGCGCCGCTCACGTTGCTCCTCGGGCAAGTGATGTTTGTCGAGCAGCCCAGCCCCGGCAAGATTATGCGCGATTTGCTGTCGAGCCTGCCTCAGCTGCTGCTGTACCAGGTCGTGTTGCGCATCCTGCCGGTCGTCACGCTACCACTGGGGTACGCAATCTGGCCGTATTTGAACGAGATCATCCTGCTCGAGCGCAATCCGCTGGTGAGTCGTCCGGGCCAGCTCTCGACGCGCAAGCGGAGTTCGCTGCTGCACGCCGGGGGCAGCGGAGACTACGTTATCCGCGCGATTGGCGCGAGCATCATTTCCCTGCTGCTAGCCGGCGCGATTTGGACCGCCTCGGTGATGCTGCTCAACATGCTGTTTGGGCTGCAATTGGGCCGCCTGGGCCAGATCGTGCTCTTCCAGTGCACGATCTGGACGGTGGTGATGTACTTCACCGTGGCGAGATTTCTCACCTACCTGGACCAGCGCATACGCAACGAGGGCTGGGAGGTCGAGCTTGCACTCCGAGCCCAGCGGCAGCGATTGTTGAGGCAAATCGCATGACGCGATCCCGCTGCCATCTGTCGCTCTCGCTGCTTGCCGGGCTATTTGCCCTCGCTGCTGTATCCGTGAACCACAAGGCTGCCGCCCAATCGCCCGCGCCGGAGGAAGCGATCGAATCGGCGCGGGAGGAGCTCGGCTCCGGCGCGAATCCCTGGTACGACACCGAGAAGGATTCGCTGCGAAAACTCAAGATCGAGCGCGTTCAGCGGCGCGCGATGCCGCTGGGTTGGCTCCTGAAGTGGGTCGTCTATACGATCCTGGGGCTTGCGATCGCAGCGATCGTGTATGCGCTCGTTCGCTTCGCGATGGAGCAGCTTAAGTCTCGCAAGCTGGCCACGGATGACGACAAATCTCAGCCGCTGGTGGACGACGCTGAAGCCCTGCCGTTCCTGGCGGAACGTCCGCGCGGCGATCTCCTCGGTCTCGCCCGGAAGCACTACGAACAGGGCAACTATAGCGAGGCCATCATCTATCTGTTCAGTTACGAGCTGGTCGAACTCGACCGCGGCTCGCGGATCCACCTGGCCAAAGGCAAGACGAATCGGCAGTACCTGCGCGAGCTCAAGGATGCCGCGCCCCTGCGCAGCGCGCTCGAGCGAACACTGCATGCCTTCGAGAGCGTGTTCTTCGGCCGACGAAACCTCGATCGGGCCAGCTTCGAGGCTTGTTGGCAGGAACTACCCCAGTTTCAAGCTCAATTGCGAGGCGCCACATGACGCCGCGCATCATTGCCCTGCTGCTGTTGGTTGCACTTTCCGGCTGCGGACAGGAGTACATCGAGAACGAGTACGGTCGCCAGCACCTGCCAGGCACGGCAGGCAGCGTCAACGGCACCGACGTTCTGGCCGCCATGTTCGAAGCCGCCGGGCACGACGTACACACGCGCCGCACGCTCGTTACCGACGAGATGACCGCGGCCGACGTCGTGGTCTGGTTTCCGGACGATACGTTTGCCCCACGCGAGGAAGTTTGCGACTGGTTTGACGAGTGGCTGGTCGAGGAACCCGGCCGAACGCTGATTTTCGTCGGACGCGATTTCAACGCGGAGCCACAGTACTGGGACTTCCATTACAACCGTAAGCCCGCGAACAGCGCCGAGACGGACACAGCCAAGTCCGTAGACTCGAAAGACAAACCCGCGGAGAAAAAAGTCGACGAGCCGGCACAGCCGGAGGCCGAGCCCGCGGAGGACAGCAATCCTGACGTGCCGCCCAAGCCGGATGAGGATGATGAGAGCGAGGACGACGAACGTTCGCCAACCTGCCGCTGGTTTACCTACGAGCCTGGCCGGAGAGTAACCGTCCGCGAACTCTCCGGTCCATGGGCTGACGGGATTGACGCCGCGGAAGCGAGGATTGAGGTCGCGACGCGGCTGGTTCCCCAGGAAGACTTCGAGGCGCTGCTCAACTCGGAGATTGGCCCCATCGTGTCGCGTCTGACCCCGCCCTATTCCGAGGACAGCCAGATCATTCTGGTCGAGAACGGGTCCTTCTTGTTGAATCTGCCGTTGATCAATCACCAGCACCGCAAGTTGGCCGGTAAGCTTGTGGCCGCGGTGGGCGAAGGCCGTTCGGTGGTGTTTCTGGAAAGCGGCCCGGGTGGTCCGCCCATCGATCCGCCGCCCACGGACAGCTCGCTGTGGACCTTGTTCCAGGGCTGGCCGCTGGGGGTGATTCTCTTGCAGTTAGGCGTGGCGGGCATCATCTTCTGCTTTGCACGCTGGCCGATATTCGGTCGGCCGAAACAGCCGCCCGGTGCGACCACGACGGACTTTTCGTACCATGTGGCCGCGGTGGGCGAGCTGTTAAGTAAAACTCGCGACCCAAACCTCGCCAGTCCGACGACCGAGGCGACACAGCCCGCTGCCAGACCAGGTATCACCGACCCGCGCTCCTCGAGTTCGATGTTAAGGTAGCCGTGCGATTCGAATCGTTACGAACAAGAAAGGCCGCTAGAGACTGATGCAAGATCACCCCGGCTCACCGACACCACCGCCACCTCCGCCGTTCCCTCAGGCACCGCCCGTAGCGGCTCGGCCACCGGCCCCGGCGTCGCCCGAAAGTCGTCTCAGCCCGACCGCATTGGCGCGCGTCAAAACGCTCTACGATCGCGTCGTTGGCGAAGTGGCCAAGATTTATGTCGGCCAGGACGAACTCGTGCTCGGCACGCTCGTGGCCTTGTTCTCAAGCGGGCACGTGCTGATCGAAAGCGTGCCCGGGTTGGGCAAGACGCTGTTCGTGCGCGTGCTGGGGCGCGTGCTCGGCTGCCAGTTCGGCCGCATCCAGTTCACGGCCGACCTGATGCCCTCGGATATCACCGGCGCGCCGATCTTCGACATGAAGCAGCAGGAATTTCGTTTCCGGCCCGGACCGGTGTTCACGCAGTTACTTTTGGCTGACGAGATCAATCGTTCGCCCGCCAAGACGCACGCGGCCCTGCTCGAGATCATGCAAGAGTATCACGTCACGATTGAGCGCACGACGCACAAGCTTAAGCGGCCGTTCCTGGTGCTCGCCACGCAGAATCCGCTCGAGTCGGAAGGAACCTACAACCTGCCCGAGGCGCAGCTCGACCGGTTCATGTTCAAGATCATCGCCAGCTACCCTTCGGCGGAAGAAGAGGTCGCGATCCTGAAGCAGCATGGCCAGCAGCAGGATCTCGATGCCAAGCTGGCCAGCATCCTGCAGACGGTCACTTCGCCCGAGGAGATTGTCGAGATCACGCAGCTCGCCGGCGGCGTACACATCGAAGATCGGGTCTTCGACTACATCAACAAGATCGTGCGGATCACGCGCGACTGGCCGCAGTTTCACCTGGGCGCTTCGCCACGGGCGGGCATCGCCTTGGTGCAGGGATCACGAACGCTGGCGGCGTTTCGCGGGCGAGATTTCGTCGTCCCTGACGACGTGGCCGATTTGGTGTTGCCCGCGCTGCGGCACCGCGTGGTGCTCACGGCCGAGGCCGAGGTCGAAGGACAGACGACCGATGACCAACTGCGGGAGCTCGTGCGAAGCATCGAGGTACCCCGGCTGTGAACCCGCTCGCGCTTATCCTGCTGTTGCCGCTTGCGCTGTTGGGCCTGGGCCGTTGGCTGGGCGTGTATCCCCGTGCCCCGGCGGTGTGGCTGGCGATCGTGCCGGCGTGCATTGCGGTTCCGTTGGCGGTCGGCATCAGTTTGTTGCCGCCGCTGGCAGCGCTCGATGCGATGGTCTCGCCTTACGTCGATCTGCTCGCCCTGTCTCTGATCGGCATGAATCTGTTGATCCTGCTAGTGCTGGCGGCCGACCTCGTTTCGCTCCCCGGCGCAGCGGCCTTTAGCGCCACGCGCGAAATGCAGCGGGTGGCGTCACTGCAAAGCGCTCATCCCGTGAAGCTCACGATCTCGAATCGCTCTCCGCGGAAAGTGGAGGTCGAAGTCCGCGACGACTTTCCAGATGAGGCCGAGGTCGATCACGAAGAGTTTCTGCTCTCGATTCCACCGCGCAGCCGCCGCTCGGTCACCTACCACCTGCTCGCGCAGCGGCGCGGAGCGTTCACGCTGGAAAAGGTCTATCTGCGGTTCACGAGCGTCGCCCGGCTGTGGCAAAAGTCCTTTCACGTTCCGGTCGAGAGTGTGCTGCACGTGTATCCCGACATGCGTCAGATGCGTGAGTACGCGATGCTGGCGCGGACCGATCGCCTGAACCTGGTCGGAGTGCGGCGGACGCGACGGATCGGCCAGGACAACGAGTTCGAACGCCTGCGCGATTACACGCTGGACGACAACTACAAGCATATCGATTGGCGCACCACCGCCCGTCGCGGCAAGCTGACGGTCAAAGACTTTCAGGCCAATCAGAGCCAGCGGGTGATCTTCCTGATCGACTGCGGACGAATGATGACGAACACCGCGGGCGGCATCAGCCTGCTGGATCATGCTCTCAACGCCGCCCTGATGCTCAGTTACGTCGCCTTGAACAAGGGAGATTCGGCCGGGCTGATTTGCTTTTCCGACGAAGTGCAGGCGTTTGTCCCACCGCGGGGCGGCATGACGCAGATGAATCGGCTGCTGCACGCTTCGTTCGATCGCTTTCCGCGACTGGTGGAATCGCGCTACGACGAAGCCTTCGTCTATCTCAACGCCCGCTGCCGCAAACGGTCGCTGGTCGTGCTGATCACCAACGTGATCGACGAAGTGAACGCGCAGCAGGTCGAAAGCTATCTGACCAGCCTCACGGGCCGGCACCTGCCGCTGGCCGTGCTCCTGCGCGACCACGCGATCTTCGACGCGGCCGAGACTCCGGCCACTCCGTTTCAGGATGTCGCCGCGCGCGACATCATCAATTGGCGCAGCGGCATACTTCGTGACATGGAATCGCGCGGCGTGCTGTCGCTCGACGTCTTTCCAGAACAGATGACGGCGCCGCTGGTCAACCGCTACCTGGAAGTGAAGGCCAGGCACCTGCTGTAGGCCGCGACTCGAGCCGAGCGGCCTAGTACTTCAAAATGCACCACAGTGCGCGGAACCCGTCCCGCCAGCCGATCTTCTTCCCCTGGGCGTAGGTGCGGCCCGAGTAGCTGATCGGCCGCTCATAGATCCGCACGCCGGGGATCCGGGCCAGCTTGGCGGTGAGCTCCGGCTCGATGCCGAAGCGGTCCTCCTGGAGCCTCGGAGCGATCTGCTGGATGATCTCGCGGCGGAACATCTTGTAGCAGGTTTCGATGTCCGTCAGGTTCAGGTTCGTGAAGATGTTCGACAGCAGCGTCAGGAACTTGTTGCCCGCCGAGTGCCAGAAGTAGAGCACGCGGTGGCTGTCGCCGATGAATCGGCTGCCGAAGACGACGTCGGCCTCCCCCTCGATGATCGGCTGCAGCAGCCGCGCGTAGTCGGCCGGATCGTACTCCAGGTCGGCGTCCTGGACGATGACGACATCTCCCTTGGCCTGCATGAAGCCAGTCCGCAGGGCGGCGCCTTTGCCGCGATTGGCAGGATGCAGCACCAACGTCACGTCGGCGTCGTCGGCATACGAGTTCAAGCGCTCGCGCGTGCCGTCGGTGCTGCCGTCGTCGACGATCACCAACTCGCAGGGAATCCCGCAGCTCCGCACGCGCTCCAGCACTTTATCGATCGTGCGGACTTCGTTGAAAACGGGAATCACGACCGAGAGCAGAAATCCCTCGGGCAGCGGATAGATGCCGAGCCGTCGGCAAACCGCCGCACCGAGCAACTTCTCGAGCTCGGCGAAGCGATCCGCGGTCTGCGCGGCGACCTCGCCCTTGTCCGAGGGCGCGCGATTCTCGTAGCTAGCACCGGACACAGGAGACCCATCGGATGGCGAGGCAGGATACGTCATTTATTAAATCGTAAGTCAGGCGGGACTCCCGGATCAAGCAGTTCGCCAGGATTGCCGTCGAGAAGAACGCGATTCACCTGAAATCATCGAGAAAAGGAGTTTCAGTCGCTGCGCTGCGGAGCAGCCGGTACGGATTTGTGATTATCCACCGCGCATGTGCAAGCGCAGTTGTTTGCAAAGTTGCAAGCGAAATTTGCCACCCAAAATTTGCGCGCGGAATTGTTGCTTGACATTTTCCATCGCGAACGCAAAATGTGTCTCTGTTTGACGGTTGACGACTTTGATTGTGAATCGAACTTGCATCGTATTCTCGATGCTTTAGGCAGTCCGCGTGGAGTCCTCATCCGACGGACTGCTGTAATAAACGGGGCGGGGCGACGCTCGAGTACAACCCGTGCTCTTGTGCGCGCGTCCGTTCGATTGCAATCGACCACCAGGCCGCGGCGGAAATTCTCCGCAGCCGACAGGTGCAGTCTGCCAGCCGTCGCGCTCGCCGTGGCCTATTTTCGGCGAGCGATCGTTAAATTGGCAATGCAGCTTGGGGGGCGACGACTGCAAGGATCGACAGTCGGCGACATCAAACTCGCGGAACGGATGCCCCCCCTGGGTTTTTATATTGCTTCTAGTCGCGGGCGACCGGCGGATCGCCCGTTCCACGGCGCCAACGGTCTCGATCCCTCGCGCCAGCGGCCGGCCTTGGGCGTAGAATACGGGGAGTAACCGACACCAATCCGCAATCTTCCAGTTGACGCCGTCCCGCCGTATGCCCCGCGCCCTCGTAGCTTTGGGAACCAATCTGGGAGATCGCCACGCGATGCTCGCGCGGGCGATCGAGCGCATCGCGAATGTTGCGACCGGAGATGTCAGCACCAGCAAATTCTACGAAACGGCTCCTGCCGGCGGTCCATCGGGTCAGGACGCGTTTCTCAACGCTGCCGCCCTGTTCGAGACGCGGCTCAGCCCGCACGAACTCCACGCGGCGCTGCGCGCAATCGAAGTCGAACTCGGCCGGGTTCGCGGCGAGCGCTGGGGGGCGCGGCTCATCGACCTGGACATCCTGCTTTATGAAAATGCGCCGAGGACGGCGGGCAACAATGCACCGAGCACGGCGGGCGACGATGCGGCGAATAAACCGCTTGTCATTGCCGATGCCGAGTTGCAGATCCCGCATCCGCGGATGGCCTTTCGCCGCTTTGTGCTGCAACCGGCCGCCGAGGTGGCGGCGGAGATGATCCATCCCATCTTCGGCCGCACCGTCGAACAGTTGCTCGATCAGTTGAATCACTCGCCGCCGCTGGTGGCGATTCTCGGCGGAACTGCCGCCGAGCGCAATGCCTTGGCACAGGCTGTCGCCACGCAAACGGGCGCTGCATGCATCCTCGATCCGCAGGCCGATCGCCCGCCGACGCCGGACGACTCGTCTGGCCGCTCTCGGGCCGGCCCACTACAATCCCTGGACGATACCGCCCGGCTGCTGTCTGAGCATGATTGGAAAACGCCAGAGTGGGTCGTGAGCGCGCTGAGCGCGCAACAGGCATTTGCCGAGGGGCTTGCTAGGATTTCGAGCGCGTCAGTTCCCGTCGATTTCCGAATGGCAGACTACGAATCGCTCAACGAATCGCTTGGGCCACTCACGAGGCCCCGGCTGCTCGTGGTGCTGGACGATTGGAGTGAACTGGTGGCCCTGCACTTGGGCGATCGTCCGCAGCCTGGGAAAACTCTGCGGCAAATAGCGCTGTACGCGGCATCGACCTCCGAAACGCCCGTGCTGTGTGCCGGCCGCAACGAATTTCCGGCGCAACTCGCTGAAATCACCGCGGCCATGGTCGCAATGCAGTAGAAAAATCAATTCATCCCAATGCCGACTTCAAGTTCACAGACTTCCCCGCGCGTGGTTCACGAGATCGCCGAACTGAAGGCTGCGGTGCGGGCTGCGCGCGCCGCGGGACGGCGAATCGGCGTCGTGCCCACGATGGGCGCCCTGCACGAAGGGCATTTGAGCCTCGTGGATGCGGCGCGGCAGGATTGCGACTTCATCGTCGCCACGATCTTCGTGAACCCCACCCAGTTCGGGCCGGGCGAGGACTTCAGCAAGTACCCGCGCACGCTCGCCAAAGACGTCGAACTTCTCTCACCGCGCGGCGTCGACCTGGTGTTCGCGCCCGAGGCCTCGGCCATCTATGGCCCCGAGCACGTCACGAAGGTGATTCTCGACGGGCCGGCGCTCTCACTCGAGGGGGACTTTCGCCCCACGCATTTCGCAGGCGTGGCCACGATCGTGCTCAAGCTGTTCAACCTCGTGCAGCCGGACCGAGCCTATTTCGGACGCAAGGACTTTCAGCAGGCGATGGTCGTTCAGCGAATGGTTGCCGACCTCGACGTGCCGGTCGAGGTGATCGTGTGCCCCACGGTGCGCGAGCCCGACGGCCTGGCCATGAGTTCGCGCAACGTGTATCTCTCGCCCGAGGAACGCCGTCGCGCGCTGTCGCTCTCGCAGGCCCTGTCGCTGGCCAGGCAATTGATCGCGGGCGGAGAACTCAACGTCGCCACGATCCAGACGCGGATGCGCGACGTGCTCACCGCGGCAGATGCCGAGATCGACTACGTCGCCATCTGCAGCGCGACGACACTTGCGCCGCTCACGCAAATTGATGGCCCTGCCGTGGCGCTGATCGCCGCGCGGATTGGCAAGACCAGGCTGATCGACAACGAACTGTTGAACGAGGGAACACCCGACGGTCCAGGGAAAGGCCCCGAAGGTCCAAGGAAAGGATAGTCGCCCGATGTATCAGACACTCTTCACCATTCCCAAGCAGATCGCCGGGATCGACGTATTCGGCTTCGGCTGGGTGCTCGGCATCTGGGCCATCGCCGCGGTGGTCATCATGGCGATCAGCTATCGCCGTCATGGCTGGAGCGGTGAAACGCGCAGCCAGCTTGGCGCGGTGCTGATCGTGGGACTGGCCATCGCGTTTCTGCTCCCGAACCTGATGGACGAGCGACTCGGCGGGCTGGCGATTCGCGGCTACGGCGCGCTATTGCTCGTGGCCGTCGGCAGCGGCGTCGGCCTGACGATGTATCGCGCCGAGCGCGTGGGAGTGAATCCCGAAATCTGCCTGTCGCTGGGGACCTGGTTTTTCATCTGGGGAATCATCGGCGCGCGGGCGTTCTATGTCATCGAGTACTGGGATCGCTTCCAAAAGGAGACGCTTTCAGAGACTGTGTTTGCGATTCTCAACCTCACGCAGGGTGGGCTCGTCGTCTATGGCTCACTCATCGCGGGCGGCGTGGCGCTGATCGTGTTCGTGCGCAAGTACCACCTGCCGGGCCTGGCGCTGGCCGACCTGATTGCGCCGGGCGTCGTGCTGGGGGTTGGCCTGGGACGACTCGGTTGTTTCCTGAACGGCTGCTGCTATGGCGGGCTAAGCGATTTGCCTTGGGCGGTGCAATTTCCGCCCGAGGCGCCGGCCTACATCGACCAGGTCGAGCATGGCCGGTTGTCTCTGCATGGCATCCGCTTTGCCGGCGAAGGGGTCGCGCCGCCGGTGATCTCCGCAGTGGAGCCCGGCTCGCAGGCCGCGAAGTCTGGCCTGGAAAAGGGTGACCTTGTCGTCGCGGTCGGCAAGCAGGAAGTTCGCACTGTGGAGCACGCCCAACGGCTGCTGTTCGGCAGCTTTGGTGAAGGCACGCCCATCAGCATCTCCGTGGCGGACGATGCCAGGCCGCACACCTGGAAGATTGCCGGCCCGGCGCCGCGCAGCCTGCCGGTGCATCCCACGCAGCTTTACAGCCTGATCGACGCGCTGCTGCTGTGCGGGCTGCTGCTGGCGTTCGAACCCTACAAGCGCCGCGACGGCGAGCTCGCGGCCATGGTGCTGACGCTGCATCCGATCTCGCGCTTCTTGCTGGAGATCATTCGCGTCGACGAATCGGCCGTTCTCAACACCGGCATGAGCATTTCGCAAAACATCAGCATTGGCATCTTCCTGATCGGCGTCGGCCTGTGGATCTATCTACTCGGCTTCAAATCTCCCGGCATCGCCTGGCAGCGGCGCCTGGCAGTGGCCTAGTCGTAAGCACACGCCGTGTGCTGTAACCGAGGCAGAATCAAAGCGGGACGACCCCGCCGGCAGAGCCGGGGGCGACTTCTGCGGAACCGCTCTTTCTCTTCGCAGCCCCCGCTTGGCTGGCGGGATCCTTCTTCCTGCTTCTACGCTATTGATGACAGAGTGCTTCTTCACAAGTTTCTGCTCCCGATCCCTGGTGGGATGAGCGGGGGTGCTCTTCAAAACGCTCGTCACCCGTTCCATAGCCGTTGGAGCTGAACTCAAGAATCCAGACTCAGGTCCTCTTGAATTCCGCCTCCAACTTTGCGTTCCCGATTGAGCACCTACTGCAGTGTAACCTCAGGCGGTGTCAACGCGCCAACCACCGGGGCGTTGTGATCCGCATGGCAGCAGTTGGTTTGCCAGCGGTCGCCGAAGCAGCAGCAACCTTGCACGGCAATAATCAGCAGCATCCAGCCCCAGAGCAGCATCCGTACCGGTTTCATCACACACCTCCTTGGCTCTGTGTGAGCCGAACAGCCGGGGAGGAGACGTGAACCGCAGGGGGGATTCGGTTCACTCTCCTTCCCCATTACTAATATCGACGTGCCGCCAAGCTGCTGAGAAGTTAATCGCAAGAAGAAAGACTCCGGTCCCCCCGAATTCTTCGCTGCGCGCGAGGATACGCTGCAGCGCAGCGGAAGCGACACTACCCCTTCGTTTCCCAGGGGTTTACCAAAGCGATGCCGGTATCGGCGAAGTGCTTGGTGTTGCGTGTGGCCAAAGTCCCCTTCCGAGCCGCGACGATGCCGGCGATCTGCACATCGCGAATTTCCACCGGCCGGCCTTGAGAACGTAGCGCGGCGGAGGTTAAAGCGGCTTCGCGCGCGGCGGCCAGGTCGAAGTCGAGGATGCGCCCTTCGAGGTCATGTTGGAGCATCCGTTCAAAGGCATCTTCGAGGGCAAGCTGCCGTTTACCCCGCGCCATCGTCCGCAGACCGTACAAGACCTCCAGGCAAGTGATGCTCGTCGTCCAGATGGAGACGGAAGGCTGAGCGTCCAGCCAGGCCACAACCAGCTCGTCCGGTTGTGACCGCATTAAGGCCGAGAACACGTTGGTGTCCAGGACGGTCATTCGTCGAAGCTCGGCGGTTCGACAGTCTGGCCCCGTAGCTCGGGCAGCTCGCCGCTCCAGCCAAGCGACGCGAAACGCTCGGCGATCCGCGAACCCAGCCGCGGGCGCGGTTGCTCCTGCCGCATCACCGCGCGCCGCAAGATGTCGCGAACCGTCTCTTCCATGCTCTGCCCATGTTTACGGGCCAACTCGCGCAGCTTGTCGCGCACGTCGTCTTCCAGGTTACGAACGATGAATTGAGCCATTTTTGGGCCTCCCGCGGCAATGATATCATGATATCACATCGTGGTGGATGAGTCCATAGGACTCTGATCGCGGCATTGGATAAATCAGCAGCACTTACGACTCCCGTCCCTTTAGTTCTCCCGAAACGTGTGTTCCAATTCAAGCTGCCTAGCGATCTTACTTTGCCGCGTTCACCTTCGCACGGCTGGCTGTGGCGAATGTCTTGAAGTGATTCGATGACTGAATATGAATACGAATTGATTGGGAACAACTATGACGACACGGCGAATGTTCCAAAGGACGACGACATCTGGTATCGGTGCTCGAATTGCGGCAGGACGATCCCTTCCGTTCCAGATGACAACATAGGGTGCGACTGCGGAAATTTGTTCATCGACAAGGACTGTTGGCGGCTCGTTGTTGTCGACATGCGGAAACTGGATGTCTTGCGAAATAGGCGATGATCACCGAATAGGAACTTAGACACGGAGTGGCGTCGCAGTTCGAGTTCAGTGTGTCGCCCTCACAAGCGAGCCGACTGACGATCGCAAACGCTTCCTGGTCCAGCGACGGCACACGGAGTGTGCCTGCTACGTAGTAAGCATACTCCGTGTGCTGTAAGCGAGGCGAACAAGGCCCAAAATTGAGTACGCTCCAACGAGCGAACCGAAAAACATCCTCCGAAATAAAGCGGCTACGAGTCCACCGAGGGTACGATTGTGGGCCGGTGGCGACCACAATTCCGACTGCGGACACTGCTGGCCTTGCTGACCGCATGCGCCGCGTTGGTGTGGGTGTATGCGATCGGCTGGCCGTGGTGGGCCCTGCACCGCGAGCAGGCCGACTTTGAGGAATCGTTAAAACTGCTGAAAGCCGGGACCACGCAGGATGCGGGCAGCAATCTCGTGCGCTACAAGACCTGCTTTACGCGGATGATGGCGACCGGCAGTACGCCCGCCGGCGAGGCAGTGGTGTTCAGCGTGTATTCCTGGAACAACGCCTGCTATTGCATCTGCTATGTATTGGCGAGTCGGCCATCAGGCAGTATCACTGGCCTTCCAACCCGTCGCATCGAGGTCTACCGGCTGCCTCCTGCACCGCCCAACTACAAGTCGCCGAACCTCACCGGCGGCCATCCGACGACGAACTATGTTTGGGATTCTCAGGCGAAGATGTTTGGAAAGGGCGCAGACGATTCCGGCGAAGATGCGGTGCTGATCTATTCGGATGGCTGAGCAACCCTTTTGCGACGGTGGCAAGACTCGGCCCGTCGATTCGAGACTGCCGTCCCCTTTGATTCTGCCGGAACGTAGTAAGCACACTCCGTGTGCTGTAACAGGAGCGGGCAAGGCCCAGCATCGAGAACGTTCCAACAAGCGAAGCGGCCAATAATAGTGGGCTCTTCTCGAGTTCAGCGACGGCACACGGCGTGTGCCTGCTAGGTTTTGGGCAGCCGATGCTCCGCATCTGAAAAAATCGCATTCCGAATCGCTCTTGCCCGCGAGTGTGGCGCGACGCCTGCGCAACTCCTTTCCTCCAGCCGAACTCGCGTGCGCACGGCGCACATCGCCCAGATGTCCACAAGTTCTAGAAATCAGGCCAGGAGTTCGGATATGGTACGTTCAGATGAATGTGTATGGAGCGAGCGATGATCACGACCATCGAGACGCACTTGGAAATCTGGAGAAACCGCACTGCGCTAAATAGCGCTAAATGCTGCTCAAAGGGGCGTGTGTGTGCGCCCGAAACATCATTTTCACGACTTTCTCGGCGCACACGCGCGCAAAATGCGACCGCCCGAAACAGCCGGAGACGTTTTCAGTGGTTCAGCGTTCCGTTTTTAGCAAACAGGACGAGAGCCAGCTCCGCTTCGCTGAAAACGGAACACTGAAAACTGAACACGCCCCGCCAAGCTCTTTGAAAATTCGACCCGCTTTACCCCGGGCACGCCGGCCGGCTGTCGCCCGCGCTCGCCGGGTTTGACATCCCTGCCGCCAGGGCCGAAAATGCTCCAAGGGTAGCGAAATCCCCAACTTGCGGCTCTCCCGTCCCCGCCTACACACAAGCGGGGAACTTACGGCAGCCCGCGGGCGTCTAAAGCTCAGGAGCGGTTGTGAAAGACGACGCTCAGTTGATTGACGAAGCCCTGGCGGGCGATGGGGCGGCGTTCGGCCAGCTGGTCACCCGGTATCAGGACCGGTTGTACAACTCGCTGGTGCACGTAGTGGGCTCCACGGACACGGCCTACGACGTGCTGCAGGACGCGCTGGTGCAAGCCTTCGTCAAACTGTCGAGCTTTCAGCGCGCCAGCGGTTTTTACACCTGGCTGTACCGGATTGCGTTTAACCTGGCCGCGACCCGGCGCAGGCGCCAAAAGCCGACCGTGTCGGTCGATGAAGCTCGCGAGTCGCTGGGCCATGAGCCAGTGGACCGTGCCGCGGCGCCCGGCGATCGCCTGGAGCGCCAGGAACGGGCCTGCCAGGTGCAGGCCGGATTGGCCAGGATTTCGGACGAGCATCGGGCGATTCTGGTGCTCCGCGAGATAGACGAACAGTCGTATGAGGAAATTGCCGAGATTCTCGACTTGCCGGTAGGCACAATCCGCAGCCGCCTGCATCGGGCGCGACTACAATTGCGCGAGCAGCTCAAGGAACTCATGCACGAGGATGTGACCTGAAGGCGCGGGCAGCCGAGATGGCCCCGCGACACAAACACTGACGTAACATGATCGATCCAGAACGCGAAGAACTGCTGAGTGCCTATCTCGACGGCGAGGTTTCGCCCGAGGAGCGTGCGCGCGTGGAGCAGTGGCTCGCGGAAAGCAGTGAGTTGCGGCAGATGCGCGACGAGCTGCTGTCGATTCGCACGGACCTGCAGGCCTTGCCGCGGCACCAGGTAGGGCATGATCTGGCAGCTGTCGTGATGCATCGCTCCAGCACTGCCAGCGCGCCGGATCCCAGTAGTCGCTCGGCGCCGGCGGCCGATTCGACAACTGCCAGCGATACTTCGCTTGGAAGCATCGTCGTCGAGTGGTGGAATCGCGGCTCGCAAGGCCGCCGTATCTTGTGGCCGGCGCTGGCGGTGGCCGCGGCGCTCGCGATCCTGGTGTTCGATGCGCGGCAGCGTCC
>JBGSKX010000224.1:0-4682 GCA_041741015.1 Pirellulales bacterium | reverse complement strand
GACTTGCCGCTGCGCGACGTCCGCGCGGCGACGGCGGCCCTGGCCGCGCACCAGAAGCGAATTGCCGAAAGTTCGGCCAAGTGCCTGGCCGCTGCCGCTGAATCAACAGGACAATTGGACGAGGCCGCCATCAAGGCTCTTGCCGCGAAGCACGAAGTCGATCCCGCGCTGCTCGCGGCCTGGCTTGAAACGCTGGGCATTCGCGCCGGCGAAACCCGGATCGACGGCCACCTGACCGCGAAGCTGCTCAAGTCGGGGGACTATCAGTTCGTGCAGGGCTGGACCGGTCCCGATGCGCTCGGCGTGCTGGCCAACTCGTCAGATCAGCATGTGCGAATCCCTGGCAACATGCCGCCGGACAGCGTGGCGGTGCATCCGGCTCCGACGACTCGCGTGGTCGTGGGTTGGCAAAGCCCGGTCGATGACACTCTGCAAATCGGCGGCATCGTGCAGCACGCGCATCCCGAATGTGGCAATGGCACGGCCTGGAGCGTCGAGCTGCGCCGCGGTACAACCCGCCAACTCTTGGCCGGTGGCAACACGGCCGGCGCCGCGCTGATCCCGATCGGACCGGTTGAGAATATTGCCGTCCGCAAGGGAGACGTGATTGCGCTGATCATCGCCCCGCGCGAGGCGAACCACTCATGCGATCTCACGACGATCAATCTCGCACTTAAGGGGAAGGCGGGCGACTGGGATCTGGCGCGCGAAGTGTCGCCGAGCATCCTGGCGGCGAATCCCGCGCCAGATGCTGCCGGCCACCCGGGAGTATGGCACTTCTACAGCGAGCCGGATGGACCGAACTCGCAATGGGCAATTCCTGCCGGATCGCTATTGGCCCGTTGGCAGTCGGCTCCGAATGCCGAAGAGAGGCAACGCCTGGCCGGCGAACTGCAAACGCTCCTGCAGACGGGTGCGGCGAGTCTCGCCAAGGACTCACCCGACGCGCTACTTATTCGGCAGCTCGGCTCGCTAACCGGGCCCTTTGCTTCAGCCGCTCGAGCGGCACTCGACTCGGCCAGCGACGCAAAGCTTTCCAGTGAGTTCGGTGTGGATCCGGCGATCTTCGGCAAACACCCCTCGGGTACGGCCATCGATCCGGCCAGCCTTTGCGTGCAAGCTCCGGCCGTCGTCGAAGTGCGGCTGCCGGCCGAACTGGTTGAAGGTTGCGAGTTTGTGACCGCGGGTATGTTACATCCCGATTCCAGCGACTCCGGCAGCGTGCAGCTTCAAGCGGGGCTGACCCGAGTCGAGCCAACCGGGTTGCAGCCTGGCCAGAATGTTATCGCGGGCGACAGTGGCTCCGCTCGGCAGCGCTTCGATGCGGCCTTTGGCGAAATGCGCGACCTGTTTCCGGCGGCCTTGTGTTACACCAAGATCGTGCCGGTCGACGAAGTCGTGACGCTCAATCTCTTCTATCGCGAAGACGATCATCTGAAGCGATTGATGCTCGATGATCAGCAGGCGGCCGAGCTCGACCGTCTGTGGGACGAGCTGTTCTTCGTGGCCCAGGAGCCGCTGCAATTGGCTACGGCCTTCGAACAACTCATCCAGTTTGCCACGCAGGATCGCCCCGACAAGGTCGAAGAGTTCACGCCCATGAAGGGCGCAATCGCCGAGCGGGCCAGCAAGTTCAGCCAGCGGATGATCGAGCTAGAGCCCGTTCAAGTCGAGGCCGCCGTCGACTTTGCCCGCAGGGCGTATCGCCGTCCGCTGCGTCAGGGCGAAGCCGCAGAACTACGGGCGTTCTACACCAGCCTTCGCGAGCAGGAGTTGAGGCATGAAGAGGCCGTGCGGCTGCTGCTCGCTCGCGTCCTCGTTTCGCCCGAGTTCTTGTATCGCATCGAAGAACCCGGTCCGGGCACCAAGCCGCAACAGGTCTCCGGCTATGAACTAGCCACGCGGTTGAGTTACTTCCTCTGGTCATCACCGCCGGACGAAGCACTGCTTAAGGCCGCGGCGGGCAATCTAACCAGCGACGAGGTTCTCCGCTCCGAAACACAGCGAATGCTCCGCGACGCGAAATCCCGCCGCCTGGCCACCGAGTTCGCCGCGCAGTGGCTGCACATTTACGACTTCGATCAGCTCGACGAAAAGA
Organism: Pirellulales bacterium; assembly: GCA_041741015.1. Lineage (GTDB taxonomy): Bacteria > Planctomycetota > Planctomycetia > Pirellulales > PALSA-1355 > JALHMI01. Next base: position 2,584 of record JBGSKX010000224.1, on the reverse strand, counting down.
GCGAACGCCACTTTCCGGAGTTCGCCGCCCTGCGCGGCGCGATGTACGAGGAGTCGATCCAGTTCTTCGCCGATCTGTTCCAGCGCGATGGTTCGGTGCTCGACATCGTCGCGGCCGACTATACTTTCCTCAACGAGGACCTCGCAAAGCTCTACGGTGTTCCGGATGTCACCGGACCGGAGTGGCGGCGCGTGGATGGCCTGCGGAAACAAAGTCGCGGCGGCATCCTCACCCAGGCTTCAATTTTGGCTAAACAGGCTGGCGCTTCACGCACCAGCGGCATCCTCCGCGGCAACTGGTTGAGCGAGGTTGTGCTCGGCGAGAAGCTTCCCAAGCCGCCGAAGGACGTGCCACAGCTTGCCGACAATCCGCCCGAGGGACTTACCGAGCGACAGCTCATCGAAAAGCACAGCACGGTTGCGGCCTGTGCCAAGTGCCATGTGCGGATCGATCCCTTTGGTTTCGCGCTGGAGAACTTCGACGCGATTGGCCGCTTTCGCGAGAAAGATACCGCGGGCCTGGCGATCGATTCCAACACGAAATTGAAGGACGGCACGCCGATCGCTGGATTGGAGGGGCTGCGCAGCTATCTGCTCAGTGAGCGCAAGGACGACTTCGTCCGGCAGTTCAATAAGAAGCTCCTGGGCTTCGCACTAGGTCGCGGCGTTCGGCTTTCGGATGAACCGCTGCTGGACGAGATGCATGAGGCCCTGGCCAAACATGAGTACCGCGTGTCGGCGGCCGTTGAAACGATCGTCCTCAGTCCGCAGTTCCGTGAAATACGCGGCCGAGACGTCGCTTTCGAAGAATGATCTTCTGGAAGATGGATACCGACGGGTGATATCATGAGTGCATCCCCCCGTTCGCCACAACATTATTGCTAACCGAGGAATCCGAAGATGGACTTCAATCGCATCTCGCGGCGAACCATGTTGCGTGGCGTGGGCGTGACGATGGCGCTCCCCTGGCTTGAGTCGCTGCCGGTTTTTGCCTCTGAGGCGACCGGTAACAGCACGAACGAAGCGCCCGTTCGCGTGGCGGTGCTCTTCGCCGGCAACGGCTTCCATTCCAAGGAATGGTTTGCCGAAGGCGAAGGCGCGAACATGAAGGTCGGCAAGGTGCTCGAACCGATCGCCGAGTTCCGCGAACAACTGCTCTTCATCCGCGGCCTCTACAACCAGGAGGCCATGAAGGGCAATATCCACAGCTCGCAAACCGGCAACCTCCTTTCGGGCGCACCGCTTGCTTCGGGCGGCGACATCCGCTCCGGCACCAGCTTCGACCAGATGCTGGCCCAGACGGTCGGCCGTAACACCAAAGTGCCGAGCCTCGTATTGGGATGCGAGAAGTCGAATCCCTCGGTACACAAAGACTACTCGATGCTCTATAGCTCGCACATTTCGTGGAGCTCGCCGACGACGCCAACGCCGCTGGAGCTGTACCCGGCTCTGGCGTTTGATCGCCTGTTCAAGGACGAAGCCCAGCGTGGCGACAAGAGCGTGCTCGACGCCGTGATTGAAGACGCCAGCGACCTGCGTCGCAAGATCAGCAGCGCCGACCAGCACAAGCTCGACGAGTATCTCGACTCGGTCCGCGATGTCGAACAGCGCATCGACTCCGCGGGCCAGCGCGGCGAACTGCAAGGCTGGCGTCCCACGCTCGACAAACCGAACATCCCTCGTCCGCCCGAGGGCATCCCCCAGGACATCGCCGAGCACATGCGCCTGATGTGCGACATTCTGGTGCTCGGCTTTCAGACCGATACGACCCGCGTCGTCACGCTCAAGCTAAACAACGATCATTCGTCGCTCCGCTTCCCACATCTGGGAGTGGACTACATGATCCACCACCTGCTGTCGCACTCCGACACGGCCGACTGGCTCAAGGTGAATCAGTTCTTCATGGAGCAGATGGGTTACATCGCTCGCAAACTGAACGCGATCAACGAAGGCGAGCGAACCACGCTCGAAAACTCCATGATCATGTTCTGCTCCAGCATGATGACCGGAAATCACAACAACGACGAACTGCCCGTCGTGATGCTGGGACGTGGCGGCGGACGCATCGATACGGGCCGCGTGCTCAACTATCGCGACAAAACCAACCGCCAGATGTGCCGGCTGTTCCTCTCGATGATGGATAAAACCGGCGTGCGTCCCGGCACGTTTGGCGACGCGACCGAACCGCTCGACGAAGTCTGATTTTCCGCAACTTGCATCAAGGTGCGCGGCATGGCGGACCGTAGGGCTCTACTGCCCCGAGGCATCGAATTCATTTGCTGTGCGGTTGCCTGCGCGCTTGGCCTGAACACGGCAGCCGCGCTTGCCGACGAAGGACACGAGTTCTTCGAGAAGCAAGTCCGCCCGATCCTCGTCGCCCGCTGTTATGAATGCCACAGTGGCGCGAAGACGAGCGGCGGGCTGTCGCTGGAGACGCGCGCCGGCTGGCAGCGCGGTGGCGATAGCGGTGCTGCCGTCGTCCCAGGCAAGCCTGACGAAAGCCCGCTGATCGAAGCGATCAACTACCGCTCGCTGGAGATGCCGCCCAGCGACAAGGGAGGCAAGCTCAGCGAAGCCGAGATCGC
>JBGSKX010000223.1:0-10304 GCA_041741015.1 Pirellulales bacterium | reverse complement strand
CGATCGAGACGAGTCCGGCATCGGCGGCCATCTCGCAATACTCGCCCAAACGGCCGACATGGCTGGAACGGATGAGCGTGCCGAGCGCAAGGCCCGACGTCGTGGCCATCTCGATCAGCGTGCGCGTGAGGCGTTGGGCCTGCGATTGGCCGAAGCCCCAATTGCCATCGGCGGTGAAGATGGTGGGCGTGCGCTGCAGCGTGGTGAACTCGGCGCCAGGGACGACCTCGCCCTTGCGGCAAATATCCAGATAGCTGGGGATGCGCATCACGCCGTGCGAGTCGTGGCCGCGGAGGTTCGCGCCGACCAGGCTGCAGGCGACGAGAGCGGCTTCATCGGCGCCGAGTCCGCCCGCCTGCAGAAGCCCGGTGGCGAAGGATTCGAGAACTTCGGGCGCAAAGCTGGGCATCGTTGATCGAGCTCCACTGGGGCAGTTATGAATGACTGCCCGGAAGCGCGACGCATCAGCGAAGGCCCAACGTCGCTCAGGCAGGCAACGAGGCGTCGGCAAACGCGGCGGCAACGTGAACGCTGCGGTCTCGTCCGCCGGCTTTCGCTCGATACAACGCGCGGTCGACTTCGCGCAGGAAGTCGCGATAACAGTCGCCGGGCACGGGCACAATTGTGCCAGAACCCACGCTGACTGTCACGTAGGGGCTGAGCGAGGAATTGGGATGAGGAATGCGCAGCCCCTTTACGCAGAGGCGGATTTGCTCGGCAATTCGCGCGGCGTCGCGGTCGCCCGTGTTGGGGAGCACCGCGGCGAACTCTTCACCGCCGAAGCGGGCCACGAAATCTCCGGGGCGTTTGAGCATGCTCTGCACGCCCTGCGCGATCGAGTGCAGGCAGCGGTCGCCGGCTGCGTGACCGATGGCGTCGTTGAACTGCTTGAAGTAATCGACGTCAAAAATGACGATCGAGAGTGGCAACTCGGTGCGGTCGTGGCGTTTCCACTCCTGCTCCGCCAGACGATCGAAGTACCGCCGGTTGGGGATGCCCGTGATCGTGTCGGTCGTGGCTTCGACGGCGAGATACTGATTGGCTTCGCGCAGCGATTCCTGCTCGCGGTTTTCGAAATCCTGCGAGAGCCAGACCATCAGGAACACAACGGTGAGAAACGCCAGGAAGCTCGTGTAGGAGAGAATTTCGTCGGCCCGTAGCGTCAACTCGCTGAGCGGCATGATGTCCAGCCGGTGGCCGATCACGAGAGCGGATACGGCGGCGGCCGCCGCGGTGGTCCAGAACGCCCCGGACCGGGCACCGGACAGCAACAACGCATAGACCGGCAGGCAGGTAAACCAGGGATTGATCGGCGAGTGCACGCCGCCCGAGACGATCGCCAGCAGCGTGAACTCGACGAAGGCCACGCAGCACAGGCTGTTGCCGCAGAGCTTTGGATTCGCGGAGAGTCGCAGCAGGATCAGACTCAGGAGGACGAGCGGAATGCCGAGGAGCAGGAAAAAGGCGCTGGCGTGCGCATTCAGGACCTTGGTCAGGAGGGCAAACGGCGGGCACCAGACGAGGAGCGAGAAGTGGAACGCGACAACGCGTTGACCTTCGCGCAGGCGCACAGGATCTTGCCACATGCTTTCTGGCACGAACGCGCGCGACAGGGCATCGACGAGTCGGCCCCAGATATTCCTGACCAGCGACACCACCCCGAGCTCCCCCATTCGTTCTGCTGTCCCGGCGCAACAACAATAGTTAGCATTCGCCGCAGGTTCGCTGCGACTTTTTCGCAGTGCGAAAACGCGCGGCGCGGTGCACATCTGCGCTCACCGGACGGTCGTGACCCGTATAACGATCGTGCCGGATGAGCGACGGCAATTCGCGTAGTAACGACTGGTACGCGGGGCTCGCATCGTCGTTCGAGCTAGGCTTGTGGGGATGCTCTTGTCCGTCGGATTTGCCGGAGATTTGCGGTCATGAATCGTTGTGTCTTGAAATTCGCGCGAGGTCCGGTTGCTTGTGCGCTGCTGCTGATTGTGGCCACGAACGTAGTTGCCGCGACGCCGTTCTCACTCAATGGTGACGCTCTGGCGACGCTGAGCTTCGAGGGGATCGAACTGCCGACGTCCAGCAAGGCGCTGCTCGAGAAGTTTCCGGCAGCGAAGCCGGAGCAGCGGGAAGATGACCAGAAACACGGGATGAATTGCTACCTGGTGACGGACTTTCCCAACGCGGACACGGCCAGGTTCTATTTCTGCGACGATCGGCTGTATCAGTTCGAGGCGAGCTACTCACTCGAGCGGCTCGAAAAGCAGGGAGGCGCGCAATCGCTGCTCAGGAAACTGATCAAGAACTGGGGGCCCGTCGATCACGCCGGCGAATCGCGCTGGACCTGGAAACGGGCGATGTACTCCCGAAGAGCTGACTTCTATGCCTGGCCGGATCGGGCGAAGCTCACGATCACCGAATTGGGGCTGATGCCGATTGTGACGGCGCGGCGGAATGAACCCATCGAACCCACGAATATTCCGGGGTTCTAGGTTATTAATTGCTTGCCAGCACGCAGTTTTGGCATTGTCCGCCAGTAGCCTGCGACCTATAGTGGTACTGTAAAGTTGTAGCGAGGGCGGCTGGCAAGTGTCGGCCGTTTGCAATTGCTCCGGGGTCGAGTCGACCGCTTTTTATCCGCGAAATGACGTGGATTGGCGACTCCAAGTACCTGACACCCCGTCGAATTCGTCTCGTCACACTTTAGTGGTAGACGAGATATTCTTTTCCGCCATGCCGCAACTGCGCTGGGAGTCTAGCTACTCCGGCAAGCGATAGCCGCGGCCAAAACAAACGCCCGAGATGCGTTGCAGCTTGGTAGAGCTGCGCGGAGCGGCCTCGCCTTTGTGCGGTGGCTCGCAGTTTTCCGCGCGGAGCGGCTGCGGCGAGGGCTGCCAGCGTTTGCCGAATGTTATGTCGCGCTCGACGCGCGCCGTTCGGAGCAGACGCCAGAACCTGAATAGGAAGATTGATTAGATGAGTTTTGCAGAAATGGGATTGAACGCGTCGCTCCTGAAGGCCATCGAGCACGAAGGCTACACGACGCCCACGCCGATTCAACAGCAGTCGATTGGCCACGTGTTGGCCGGTAAGGATCTGCTGGGAATCGCACAAACGGGAACCGGCAAGACGGCGGCCTTCGCCCTGCCGATTCTGGATCGCCTGGGTGCTGCCGTCGGCAAGCGAGAACGCGGTCGCAAAGCCCGCGTGCTGGTACTTTCGCCGACGCGCGAACTGGCCACGCAGATCGCGGCCAGCTTTTCGGCCTATGGACGCCACACCGGATTGCGGCAGACCGTGATCTACGGCGGTGTGAGCCAGCATCCGCAAGCCCGGGCCGTTCGCGATGGCGTGGATATTGTGGTTGCGACGCCGGGGCGACTGATGGACCTGATGAACCAGGGACTCGTAAAGCTCGACGGAATCGAGATTCTCGTCATCGACGAGGCCGACCGGATGTTCGACATGGGGTTCATTCGCGACATTCGCAAGATCGTGAGCCAACTGTCGACCCAGCGGCAAACGCTGCTGTTCTCGGCCACGATGCCGGCGGACATTCGCGAATTGGCCAACAGCGTACTGAAAGACCCCGTGCGCGTGCAGGTGGCGGCCAAGAATGCCGCGGCCGATACGGTCGAGCAGGCGGTGTATTTCGTCGAAAAGCGGAACAAGCCGACGCTGCTCAAGCACGTCATCACCGAGCACGGCATGAGCCGGGTGATCGTGTTCACACGCACTAAGCACGGCGCCGACAAGGTTGCCCGCAGCCTGGCGAAAGCCGGCATTCGGGCCGAGGCGATTCACGGCAACAAGTCACAGAACGCCCGTCAACGTTCGCTGGCGAACTTCAAGTCGCAGAAGCCGCCGGTGCTGGTTGCGACCGACGTAGCCGCCCGCGGGCTGGACATCGACGAGGTTTCGCACGTGGTGAATTACGATCTGCCGGACGTGGCCGAGACGTACGTGCACCGCATTGGCCGCACGGGCCGAGCGGGCGCAGCGGGCAAGGCCGTTTCGTTCTGCGATCGGGACGAGCGTGCGTGTCTGCGTGACATTGAGAAGCTGCTAGGCAAGAAAACCGCGATCCTGGAAGACCATCCGGAGTATCCGAAGTCGACAGGTTCGGCCGACAGTGGTGAATCGGAGCGGCCGGAACGCGGTGCTCGCGGCAAGCGTCACGTGCGCAAGCCGCATGCAGAAGGCCCCGCCGATGGTCGGCATCGTTCGCGACGCCGTAAGTTCAGCAAGTCGTCGGGCGAAGTCGTGGCCAGCGGTTCGGTGAGCCGCGAGGCGGTGACGGCGAAGGTTCCGGCGCCGCATGCGGCCGCAAAGTCGGCAGTCGCCAGGCCGAAGACGGGCAAGAAGCCCGGCAAGAAGCCGAACAGCTATACCACGATGTGGTAGTGTCGGTAAGCATTTACATGCACTCGGAAGTTCCGGGGGAAAGTATTCCCCCGGCTTCCGGGGCAGTGTGAATCGTGCCATGCTGCGTTCAGGCGAGTGCTTCGAGCAGGTCGCTGAAGCAGTCTTCGGATTCGTTTTCTGACCAATCGCCAGGTGAGAGGTCTTCGGAATCCCAGTCATCCGCAAACTGCAGTGCGGCAAACGCCGCGTCGATGAGACGTGCCGAGGCGAGTTGCGTGTCGGGCGTCGAAAACTGCGAAGGTTGGTTGGTATCGTCGGACTCGACCTCGCTGGAGCCCATGCCCATCGGGGCATCGAAGGTGAACGCCGACGAAGCGATGATCCGGCGAATCGAAGAGACTTGCGTCACGGTTTGGGCCGTGGCTGAGATGCTGCTGGCGGAACTCGACGTCTGACCGGAGGCGGCCAGCGCGACGGTGAGCGCGGCATTGATGCCGCCCGCGGAGTCGGACCCGCTGATCGAATCGTTCGCCCCGGCCACGATCATGCTGCGAAGCTGCGCGGCGGTGAGACTGCTGTTGGCCGAGAGCGCCAGCGCCGCCAGACCGGCCACGTGTGGCGCGGCCATGCTGGTGCCGCTCATCGTGGCATAACGGCCATCGGGATACGTGCTATAGATGCTGACGCCGGGAGCATCGACCTGCACGGCCCCGCTACTGCCAACATCGTTCGAGAAACTGGCGATCGCGCCAGACGAGCTGTAAGCTCCGACGGAAATCACGCTTGAAAGCGATGAGCTGAAGCGCGCGGGATATCCTGGCGTGCTGGCATACTCGTTGCCCGCGGCGGCCACCACGAGCACATTGTTCGCCACGGCGTACTCCATCGCGGCGAGAATCAGCGAACTGTAAGAGCCGCCGAGGCTGAGGTTGATGACGTCGGCGCCCATGTCGACGGCGTAGCGAATGCCCGCGGCAACGCTGCTCATCGAGCCGGAACCGTTGTTGCCGAGCACGCGGACGGGCATGATCGTGGCTTCGGGCGCGACGCCGGTGGCGCCTGTGCCGTTGGCCGCCGCGGCGATCGTGCCGGCGACGTGTGTGCCGTGACCGTTGCCATCGTCGGGGTTGTTGTCGCCCGAAGCGAAGTCCCACCCGCGGGTGTCGTCGACGTAACCATTGCCGTCGTCATCGATGCCATTGCCGGCGATCTCTCCGGCGTTCACCCAAAGCTGGCTCATCAGGTCGGGATGGTTGATGTCGACGCCTGTATCGATGACCGCGACGACGACGCCGTCGCCCGTGTAGCCCGCGGCCCAGGCCTCGGGGGCGTTCATGGCATTCAGGTTCCAGTCGTTCGAGCCGCCGTAATAGGCAACGTCCGGCAGTGCGGTGACGGGGGTCGTCGGGTTCGTGGGACTTGACGACGGTGGATCCGCGGCCGGCGGAGCGGTGACGGGATTGCTGGGAGTTGTGGGCGCGATGGCTTGCGAGCCGAACGACAGTTGGTAATAGCTTTGGGCCGATCGCCACGGAACTACCAGGATGTAGTAGGTACCCGCGCCGAGCGAGGCGATGATCGATTCGGCGGTCGTGTTCGAGTTAATCGACCTGGAGAGTTGATTGCCCTGGCTGTCGTACAGGTACATATCAATGTCGGCCCGCAGTCCGCTGAGCGAGAGCGAAACGGTTGAAGCGACGTCAACGGTGAACTTCATCAGGTCGCTCGGATCGCTGCCGCCCACCAGGCCGCCGAGAGCTCGTTTGCTCCCGAGCGTTCCCAGATCGTAGGCCGTGCTGGTGGTAGAGCCGGCGTCGGCCGCGACCATCGAGTCGCCAATCATTGCCGCGAGCTCGGCCAGCGATTCGCGCACCGGCTCCTCTTCCGGGCACGAATCGCCAGCGAGCATCAGACGCGGGTCGAGCAGTTCGAATCGTCGCATGGTTGTATGGGGGGTGCTGAAGGTTGTGGAGAATGGGGGGCCCGCGTGTCACACCAACGCCATGGGCACCGAGTGACAGAGCCAATCTGTCGACCCGCACGGAGGTGATGTGACGACGCAGGGGGTCCCCCCAGGGACACCTCTCGACGCAACTATCGCCGGCGCGAGCCGCGCTCTTGCGCGGCGCTCGCACTGGCGTTGGAGTTCCACATGGCAGCGGCGACACCACCACTGGAGCCGCCAAAACCGGGACCGCCGAACGGATGGTGATGCCCCGGGCCGCGACCTCGGCCGAAGCCGAAGTCGCGTTGTTCGCCCAGGGTGATGGTGGTCTCGCCACCGACGATGGCCGTGTCGGCGACCGTAGCGGTATCGTTCTCGTTCTTGCTGGTGACAAACAGGTTGTTTTCGATTTCGCCGTCGTGCGTGAAGGTATTGTCGCCGTCGCCCAGGCGGACCCGAACGCTGCCGCCGACGAGCGCTTCGGAGGTGAGCGAGACGGTGTCGTTGCCATCGCGGCCATCGTAGTTCAGCGAACCGTCGATCGTGCCAGCGCTGGTCAGGCCGTTGTCGCCGTCGCCCAGTGCGACACTCACCGAGCCACCGACCTGCGAGCCGGCCTGAACTTGCAAGTTGTCGTCACCATCGCCGCCGCGGACCATCACGCAGCCGTCAATCTGACCGGCGAGCGAGACCTGGTTGTCGCCATCGCCGAGATGGATGCCGACGCCGCGGCCGATGGTCGCCCCGGCAGCGATGGTGACCGTGTCGTCGCCATCTCCGGCCTGGACGAAGAGTCCGCGCTCGATCTTCCCTTCGAGCACGAACGTGTTGTCGCCGTCCTTGAGGTTGGCGTGGACATTCTGGCCGATTGTGGTGGTGGCAGAAATCGTGACGCTATCCGCGTCATCGCCACCCTTATAGTTGAGACTTCGCTCGACCGTGCCACCCGTGAGTGTGAAGATGTTCTCGCCGTCGCCGAGATCGACCATCACGCGATCGACCGCGGCAGCGCCGAGGTCGATCGCCAGTGAATGGTCGGGCGCGCCATCCGCGTCATCGAGTTTGACTTTGATCGTGCCGGTGATGCCCGTGGCGGTGGTGACCAGGGCGCCGGCGTCATAGATTTCGAAGGTGCCGGCGTCGTCGGTGGCCGTGATCTGGACGGCGCCGTCGGCCGTGCCGGTGAGCGACAAGTCGTCCTCATCGATCTCGACCGAGACAGTCAGGAGCCGCCGAAATTCGAGTGCCTCGCACCCCCAGAACCTTCTCCGCTGTGTCGATTTCCGAGTCATGGTTGTCGCCTCCGGTTGCTGCGTTTGCCTCCCCTCGCCTCAGTCATTAAGGGAGAAGGCGGGGAGCGATTGTCACACTTTCTTTGATGAAGATTTGATGAAGAACCGGGCAGCCGGCTAATCGTTCATAAATCCCGGCCAGGAGACTATTTGCGGATGGCGGAGAGGCAGCTAAGATGGACGTGTGCTGCGGAACAGCGCTCCTCTCCTCACAAGCGGCACTTTGCATCCTGTGCTTCGGTTCTGAAGTCGGTGCGGTCATGATGAGTGACAGCAGCGTCGCAACCAGCGATGCGCCATCCAGCAATGTGAGGCAACTACTGCGCGCGGCTCAGGCGGGCGACGCCGAGCCGATGGGCAAGTTGCTCGCGCTGTATCGCAACTATCTGTTGGTTCTGGCCAGCACCCAGTTCGATCGTCGTTTGCGAAGACGGTTGAATCCTTCGGACCTTGTGCAGGACGCGCTGCTGGCGGCACATCGTGACTTCAAACAGTTCAACGGCGAGAACGAGCGGCAGTTCCTGGCCTGGCTGCGGCAGATCCTGATCAATTGCCTGCACCGGGCTGTCGAGACGCATCTGAAGACCAAGATGCGCGACATGCGCTGCGAGATCTCGCTCGAGCAGGTTACGGCCACGCTCGATCGCTCGGCCATCAACCTGGTAGACATGCTGGCCGGTAAGGGGGCCTCGCCGAGCGAACCGCTGCACGCGCGCGAGCGCGCGGTTGACGTGGCCAATCAGTTGGCCCGGTTGCGTCCGCAGTATCGCGAAGTGATCATCATGCGCAACCTGCAAGGGTTGTCGTTTGAGGAGATTGCCGAGCGGCTGGAACGAAACGCCGGCGCGGTGCGGATGCTGTGGCTGAGGGCGATCGCGCGGCTCAAGGAGTCGGCCCAAGCCGAGTGACGCTATGCTCGAATCGACCGAAGATCGTTTTGAGTTTGCCGAGAGCGTCGAGCCGTCGGTGCTGGCGAGCCTATCGCGTGAGCAGAAGGCGCGCGTCAGCGCCATATTGGACGACTATTTGCGGGCGCTCGAGCAGGGCGTGCCGCCGGCCCGCGAGGCGTTGCTCGCCGCGCATCCCGATCTGGCCGAGGTCCTGGATGCGTACCTGGAGAGCCTGGTCGGGCTGCACGACGTCGCGGCGGCCTTCGGCGGCGAGGTTTCGGTTGCGGAGACGGTAGCCAGCCCCGACGAGAAACGGCTGGGAGACTTTGTGCTGCTGGGCGAAATCGGACGCGGTGGCATGGGCGTCGTGTACGAAGCTCGGCAGTTGTCGCTGGGAAGGCGCGTGGCGCTCAAAGTGCTGCCCTTCGCCGCCGTGCTCGATCAGAGGCAGATTGCCAGGTTCAAGAACGAGGCCCAAGCGGCGGCCCAGCTCGTGCATCCGAACATCGTGCCGGTGTATGCCGTGGGCGTGGAACGCGGCGTGCATTATTTTGCGATGCAATACATCGAAGGCCAGCCGCTCGATCGGGCGATCGCCCAGCTTCGTCGGCAGGCGGGGCTGGCGGCCATCGCGGCGGACGAGAGTACGGTGACGCTTCCGGCGGGCGGCACGCAAGCGAAAGTCTCGACGGCCAGTTCGCAAGCGAGCGAATCATTGCTCTCGGCGAAGTGGTCCGGTGGGCGCGAGTATTTCGAATCCGTGATGCGGTTGGGAATTCAAGCGGCCGAAGCCCTGCACGCGGCGCATAGCTTCGGCGTGGTGCACCGCGACGTGAAGCCCTCGAATCTGCTGCTGGACGCCAGCGGCAAGCTGTGGGTCACCGACTTTGGGCTGGCGCGCGTGCAGGCGGATGCCGGGCTGACGCAGACCGGGGATGTTGTCGGAACGCGACAGTATATGAGCCCCGAGCAGGCGGCCGGTGAAGCGGCGCTCGTGGATCAGCGGACCGACATCTACTCGCTGGGTGCGACGCTGTATGAACTTTTGACGCTGCGGCCGGCATTTGGGCAACAAGACCTGGCCGCCGCCGGGGCGCTTGCCGCGCGGTCAGAGCCGCCGCGTATGCGCAGCTTGCGGCCGGAAGTGCCGTTCGATCTGGAGACGGTCGTCAGTAAAGCGATGGCCGTGCAGCGGGACGAGCGTTATCTGACCGCGCAGCAACTGGCGGATGACCTGAAACGGCTGCTCGCCGGGCAATCGCCGATTGCCAGACGTCCGTCGCTCGTGGACCGAACGGCGAAGTGGGCTCGGCGACATCGACACGCCGTGGCCTGGGGAACATTGGCAGCCGCGGCGGCATTTGTCGCGCTTACCGTGGCGATGATCGTCGTCGGCCGTGCTCGGTTGCGGGCGGAACACGACTTTGCCCGGGCGGAGCGATATCTGAAGCAGGCGCAGGATACGGTCTACCAGTTGGGATCGCTCTCGGCGGAGCAGTTGGCCGACGTGCCGGGCGCCGAGAACGTTCGCCGCGAGATGTTGGCCGGCACGCTGGCCTATTATCAACAGTTCGTGGCGCAGGCCGAGGATAGTCCCGAGCTTCGGTCGGAATTGGCCACGACATATGCCAAGATCGGCTCGCTGCACGATCAGATGGGAGAGGCCGGCGCGGCTATTGAATCGCACCAGCAGGCGGTGCGTTTGCTGACGGAGTTGGCCACAGAGCAGCCGCGCGCTGCCAATATGCCGAGTCAGTTGGCGGCCGCCCGCAACAACCTGGCGCTGGCGCTGGGACATGCGGGTCGCGGCGCGGA
>JBGSKX010000222.1:0-26930 GCA_041741015.1 Pirellulales bacterium | reverse complement strand
CACCAACTGCGATACCGTCGGCCAAATGAGCTGCAATCCTGCCATCGGCGGCGTGGCCAAGGGGCACATCGTTCGCGAGATCGACGCCCTCGGCGGCGTGATGGGACGCGCGATCGATGCCACGGGCATCCAGTTCCGAATGCTCAACCGCCGCAAAGGTCCCGCGATGCACAGCCCGCGGGCGCAGGCGGACAAGAAGGCGTATCAGTTTGAAGTGAAGCGGATTGTCGAAGAGCAGCCGAACCTTTCGCTGCGTCAAGAGACGGTCGAGGACATCCTGACCGAAGAGATCGGCGGTGAATCGCACGTGTCCGGTGTGCTCGTGCGCGGCGACGCGATCTATCGCGCGCGGGCCGTGATCCTCACGACCGGCACGTTCCTGCAAGCACTCATGCACACGGGCGAGGCCAAAACGCCCGGTGGTCGGGCAGGGGAGGGGACCACGGCCGGCATCAGTGGCGCGCTCAATCGGCTGGGCTTCCAGCTCGCGCGGTTCAAGACCGGTACGCCGCCGCGACTTAACGGCCGCACGATCGACTACACTCGCACGGAGCTACAGCCCGGCGATGACGAACCGCAGCCGTTTTCGTTTCTGACCGAACGGCTCGACGTCGAGCAACTGCCCTGTTGGATCACGTACACGAACGAAGCGGCGCATGAGCTGATTCGCCAAAACCTGCACCGGGCGCCGATGTACAGCGGTCAGATTCGTTCCAGCGGCCCGCGGTATTGCCCATCGATCGAAGACAAGATCGTACGGTTCGCCGACAAGGACCGGCATCAGCTATTTCTCGAGCCGGAAGGCCGCAACACCCGTGAAGTCTATGTGAATGGCATCTCGACAAGCCTGCCGCGCGACGTGCAGGATGCCGTCATTCGCCTGGTGCCGGGGCTCGAACGGGCCGAAGTGATGCGCTACGGTTACGCCGTGGAGTACGACTTTGCTCCGCCCGAGCAGTTGCGGCCCACGCTCGAAACGAAGTCGGTCGAGGGGCTGTACTTTGCCGGACAGATTAATGGTACGACCGGCTATGAGGAAGCCGCCGCACAGGGGCTTGTCGCCGGCGCAAATGCGGCGCTGAAGCTTGCGGGCTCAGGGCCGCTGGTGCTCGATCGCGGCGCGGCATACATCGGCGTGCTGCTCGATGATCTCGTGACGCGCGGGGTGGACGAACCGTACCGCATGTTCACGAGTCGCGCTGAACACCGCCTTTTGCTGCGGCAGGACAATGCCGATCGCCGGCTGACGCCGTTGGCCGCGGAACTGGGACTCGTAGATCAACATCGCGCTGAGCGGCTGGTGCGGAAGGAACAGCAGATCGCCCTAGCGCTGGCAATGATCGAGACCAACGCACATGAAGGCACGCTGCTGGCTCAGTGGCTGAAGCGACCCGAGGTGGATTGGCAGACACTAACGACGTGGCTTCCGGGACTTGCGCAGTACTCACGCGAGGTGGCCGATCAGGTAACTTACGATGTGAAGTACGCGGGATACATTGCCCGTGAAGAGGCTGAGATCACGCGGCGGCAGAAGCTTTCCGAGCGGCGAATTCCGGTGGCCTTCGACTTCGCGGCGATTCACCATTTACGTGCAGAAGCGTGCGAGAAGTTGTCGCGTGTGCGGCCTGAGAATCTGGCCCAGGCCAGCCGGATCAGTGGGATCACGCCGGCCGACATGGCGCTACTTGCTGTGCATTTGGGTGGTCATTAGGTCCTGGCGCGGGCCGGAGACCGGGGCGACAGCGGCACTCTAGGGCCCCGAGCTCCCAATTCTGTCGTGCTTTCTGGGACTTTGCGCGCGCGAGTCTGTTGCGGTCAAGAGCTTTAGGGGGCTTAGCTAGTCGGGTTCAAGAGAATTCCACTGGAAACGTTACTGTTTACCTAAGTCATTATTGTGATTTAGTTTGCGTGTAGAAGATCGATATTGACTGCGCCCCGCACGGGGCTATAATAGGGCCCGATGGCAACTTCGGTAAAATAGTAGGAACCGAACAAACGCACTGCTGAAACCGATTGGTCAATTCACTAGGGACGCAGCAAGCTAAAAGGGCTAGGTTCCGTCGAGCGTGACATGGAGGACTAGGAGCTTCCGGTGATTTCCGCCGTCGTGAAATCACATGGAGGTCCCGCTTAGACTAGCCTTACCATCGGCTAGGGAGAGGGGTGGTTAGCAACTATGAAAACTGTGTTCACCACAGGCGAAGCCGCGAAGATCTGCAAGGTCAGCCAACAGACCATTATCCGTTGCTTCGATTCCGGACAACTGAAGGGATTTCGGGTGCCGGGCAGCCGCTTTCGCCGCATCCCCCGCGAACAACTCTACGCGTTCATGCGCGACAATGGCATTCCGACCGATGCCCTGGAAAGCGGCAAGCGGAAAGTGCTTGTCGTAGACGACGACCAGGAGCTGGTGGAGCTGATCGTGGACGTCCTGGAGAAGGACGGCCGCTTTGAGATCCGCACCGTCAACAACGGCTTTGACGCCGGCATGATGGTGAAGGAGTATCACCCCGACGTGATCGTCCTCGACGTCATGCTGCCGGACATCAACGGCAAGGAAGTTTGCCAGCGGGTTCGCACCGATAAGTCGATGGACGATGTGCGGATTATCTGCATCTCGGGCATGGTCGAAGAGGACAAGATCGAAGATCTCAAAGCCTCCGGTGCGACCGACTTCCTGCACAAGCCATTCGAAGTGGAAACGCTCATCGAACGCATGTGCACGCTGCTCGACATGGAAACTCTGAGTTCGCGATCGTAAGGCTGAATTGCGGTCGCGCAGGTTTCTCGTGCGACGGGAACTGGGTGCCATAGGTAGCCGCCGATGCGGCTCACCTATGTTTCGCTACCGGTTTGAGTCGGTGCTTTCGCCCATGCACACGCTGCCTCCGTTGATCGCCACATCGGGAACCTTTCGGTTGCCGCTGGTCGATGGTACCGCGGAGCGGCTGGTCGGCGCGCTGCTTGAGCCGCAACTTGAGCGCCGGCGCGAGGCGTTTCGTCTGTCGCTCGCCCGCGATCCTGCGCTGGCCGTGTGGGCGCTCGTACATGCGCGCGATCAGCCGGAGCACGTAACGGCGTATCTCAGCGGCTTGGCGGGTTGGTTGGCGGCCGCTCCACTGGAGCTGTTCTCGGGAATCACGCTCGCCTTCGCGGAATCGGAGCAGGAAGCGCTGCGCGAGGAGTTTGCCGAGCCGGCCGGCTGTTCGCTAGCCGTGGCCGAATTGGCCGCACAACTTGCGAGAGCCGCGCGCGGGAACGAAGACCGGGCTTATCTGTTGGGCATCGTTCATCTCGGAACTGCGTGGCTGCAAGAAGTATCTGATGTCGATGCACCGCATCGCGTAAGTGACATTCTGCCGGCCTGGCTCTTGCGAGATTCCGTGCAACTTTCGCAGTCTCGAGCGGAGCAATCGATTGAAGCGGCCTGCGTCGCGCAGGCGATGTCCGCGATATGTTCGCACGAGCGTGATACATGGCGAGCCCTTGACTGTGACTCCAGTTACTGGATCGGTCGCTGGGAAAGGCTCGGCAGCGAGTGGGCCAGCAGTGGGCCCTGGGCCGCACGGCTCGCAATGCTTGTTGAGCAACTAACGGTGAAAGAGCGGCTGGAAGCCGATTTTCATCGCACGCTCGAGAACGCCAAGCTCGAAGCGATCAAGGAATTCGCCTACGGCGCGGGTCACGAGATCAACAATCCGCTGGCGAATATCTCGGCCCGGGCCCAAACACTGCTTTCCGAAGAGACGGATCCCGAGCGCAGGCGAACGCTGGCCGCGATCAACGCTCAGGCTTTCCGGGCGCATGAGATGATTGCCGACATGATGCTGTTTGCGCGGCCGCCGCAGCCGAAGTTGCTGCAGGTGGAACTCGGCACGCTGGTGCGGACTGTCGGTGTCGAGTTGACCGCCCAGGCGACTGACCAGCAGACTGAACTGGCGGTTCGACTGCCGCACACGCTGGTAACGATCGACGCCGATCCGACGCAGATCGCCGTGGCGCTCCGCTCAATTTGCGTCAATTCGCTGGAAGCTCTCGTGCGCGGCGGAAACGTCAGTATCGAACTGATCGCCCCGACGGGCGAAGAGCCGCGTGCGCGGTTGCGTGTGAGCGACAATGGGCCCGGCATTCCATGCGAAGTGCGCGAGAAAATCTTCGAGCCGTACTACAGCGGCCGTGAAGCGGGGCGCGGGCTCGGCCTGGGGCTTTCGAAGTGCTGGCGGATCGTCACAATGCACGGCGGCGCCATCGACGTGACGGATGCCGACTGCTCGAGCGATAAGCCATCCGGCGCGGTCTTTACGATCTATCTGCCAGTCAGCCGCCCCACTCGGCTGAAATAACCTCTCTTGCGCAACTTGCGTTGCCAATTGGCGACTTGTGGTGTTTTGGCGACACGCGAGAACTGCGGTAAATCTGCGGGTGGTGCCACGCTAGATTGTCTCTTGCGACCGACGCTCAAAATCCTTGTAAAGCGTGCGGCGGTGACCTAGGCTTTGATGCTGGAGAGAACCCTTCGGCGCCATTGAACCCGCACCCGTGGAGCCATGCATCATGAAGTATCTCGCTGCAGTTGTCGTGCTGAGCAGCCTTGCGCTGGCCGCACCGGCCAAAGCTCAGGAAGTCATCGTCTCGGAACCGGTGGTCACCTATTACGCCCCGAGCGTACCGGTCACGACCTACTACGCGCCGACATACTCGACCTACTACGCCCCGAGCGTGCCGGTCACGACGTATTACGCGCCGGCTTACACCAGCTATTACGCTCCGGCCGTGGCCTATGCTCCGGCCTCGTACTACTACGTACCCCCGCGTGTTGCCCGCCGCTGGGCTCGCTGGGGCTATTAGTGGCTGTCGAGAGCTGCGGTCCGATTGCTGGGGGTTGAGTGGCTAGCGGCCTAGGACCCCGCCGACAATGGATCGGCGTTTCGGGGTAATTGGGGGTGCCGCGCGCTTGCGTAAGCGGATTTCCTGCTGTTGGATTGGTCCTTGCGTAGGAAATCAACTCAGAATACTTGCAACACCAGGCCGCGTTGTTAGAGTGGACTTCTGAGGAGGACTTCATCATGCGACGCTGCTTTGCTTTCAGCCTGCTTCTGCTCGCCGGATTCGCTTTGCCCGCGGCTGCCCAGTCGTGGGTAACGTTTCACGCGCCCGTGGCTACTCCGGTGACGACGTTCTTTGCACCAACGACGGTGAGTTCGACGCCGGTGACCACGTTCTTCGCGCCAACGACGGTCAGTTCGACTCCGGTGACGACGTTCTTTGCTCCGACAACGAGTTCGGTTTCAACAACCACATTCTTCGCTCCTGCGGTGACAACCCCGGTAACTACGTTTTTCGCACCGAGCGTCGTTGCTTCGCCGGTGACAACGGCGGTTGCCCCGGTTGTGGTGACTCCCACGCAGATGTTTGTCGCTCCGACGACCTGGGGCAATCCAAGAGTCTTCGTGGCTGGGCAACCCATCCGCAATGTCTTGCGCGCGATTACCCCTTAGCGGGCGCAAGCTCATACTTTGCTTGAAAACTGACGCCGCGCCGAGGTTCCCTCGGCGGCGGCGTTTTTTGTTGCCCGTAGCTGGACGCATAACGGAGAATTTCGCGAGCGGCAGGAAATTGCGCAATAAATCCGCGCCGCTCGGAGGTCTATGTTTCCAAACGGACCAGGGCAGCGAGCCGCCATGAACGAACTAGCCGACCGGTTGGCACGGGGCGAGCCGGCGGCATTCGCCGAGCTCTACGACGCCTGCGCGGATCGGCTTTTTGGCTGGCTGGCGGTTCACCTGCGTTCGGCGGCCGACGCCGAGGATGTCGTGCAGGAGACTTTTGTCCGGCTGGCTCGGTCCAGGAAGAAGTTGCGGCGAGTCGAGAATCTGACGGCGTACGTGTTTTCGATCGCGCGGAACGAAGTGGCGCGGCTGCGGAAACGTGCGTCGCGGGAGCAGTCGCTGGTGCGCGAGTCTAACGAAGCTGATGCCGACACAGCGCACTTGGTCGAACAAGCCGAGCTTGTCGAACGAGCGCTTGGCCGATTAGCTAACGAACAACGCGAGATAGTCGAGCTGAAGTTGTATGGCGATCTGACGCTGCGCGAGATTGCCGAAGTGACGGGCCTGCCTGCGGGAACGGTAGCCACTCGTTACCGTGCAGCGCTTGTGAAGCTGCGCGAAGTGCTGACGCGAGATGGCTGCCGGGAATAATCGCTGCCGGAGAGAGTAGCTTTCGGCTTTGCCGAGGGCGGTGTTTGGGAATCAACTTTATGCATGAAGAGCTACCGGAATCCTTAAATCGCCTTTCGCCGCGGGCGGCGCCGCCTGAACTGCGGCAGCGCACGCTGGCGTCCGTGAATCGCGCGCTCGCCGTCCGCCGCAAACCTCGCTGGGAGCGGGT
The DNA here is from genome assembly GCA_041741015.1 of Pirellulales bacterium. GTDB lineage: Bacteria > Planctomycetota > Planctomycetia > Pirellulales > PALSA-1355 > JALHMI01. The sequence continues at coordinate 20,540 of JBGSKX010000222.1, read as the reverse complement.
GCTGGAGCTTTCGGTGGCGGCGACGTTCGTGCTGGGTGTCGGGCTGAACGCAAATCTCATTCGAAGCGGTTTGGGCCTGATCGTGTCAGAAGGAAAGCCGTATGGTGACGTCCGTCACGATCCACTAGTGGCTCACGACGACACACCCGAAAGGGAGTTGCCAGAATATCTTGAAGCATCGTACGCCCGGTATCTCGCACAACTGTCGGCCAAACCCGCCGGCTGAATAGGTTTGCCTGTTCGAATCGGAGAAATTAATGCGACGCGTGCTGAGGATCATCAAGTTTGGTTTGCTCGGCCTCTTTGGCCTGATCGGTATCGGACTCGTCGGGCTGGCGATCGCCAACGCGCCCGCCGAATCGCAGCTCAAGGAGCGCATCGCTGCGCTACAGGCCGCGGGCGAATCGGTTTCGATTGCTGACCTGGGCAAGAACCCGCCAGAGGCGAAAGACAATGCGGCGACGTACCTCGACCTGGCTCAGAAAGACTGCCTCGCGATTCAGAAGCAAGTGAGCGCCGTCGAGGAGCAGGAGCTTCTGACGCGCGAGAAAGCGGGAGAGAAACTTCAGTCGTTGCCCGATGACGATCCCATCATGATCGATATCTATCGCAAGACGCTAGCGGCGCATCCCAAGGCGGTGCCGCTGCTGATTCAAGCTTCGGAGTGCCCGCGATATCACATGATTTTGAACTACAACAATGAATCGCCGACGGCGTTTATCGAAGAAATGCTGAAGAAGATTCAGGCCGAGCGGGCTGCGATCCGCACGCTCAATTATCGCGTGCGTCTCCTCATGGCCGAAGGGAAAGCTGAGGAAGCTTTGGACACGTGTCTGGTGATGTTGAGACTCTCGAACGTCTGTGCGCAAGCGCCGGCCTTAGTCAGCCAGCTAGTGACAATCGCCCTTAGGAGCGTATCGCTGGAAGCGTGCAGTCGTGTTTTGCAGTCGGACCAACTTTCGCCCGAGGCACGACAGTGTCTGGAGTCTGAACTGGCTCGGCAGGATATTCGTGGCGCCTATCGCGATTCATTCCGAACGGAGCGGGCGGTGGGGCTGTCTCATTTCGAGGATGCAAAGTTTCTGGCGACCTATTCAGCCCTGCCACAAGGCAAGTCGGAGAAGTTGAGTTATCTGGAAGTCATGGACGCCTTGATCAAGCATGCCGATCAACCCAGCCGTGCGAAGCTGGAAATGCAGCGGATACTGGATCGTGCCGGTCCTCTAACTCAGACGCTTGCCCCCGCCATCCAGGCGACGAATGAGGCCGTGACACGTAACGAAGCGTATCTTCGTTGCTTGCGCGTTCTGAACGCGCTGCTAGCTCGCGATGCAGGTGAGGCAAAAGAGGTGCAACTCAGCGATCTCGGCCTGCCGCCCGAAGTGACGATTGATCCTTTCAACGGCAAGCCGCTGAACCTGAAACGCACGGACGAAGGCTGGATCATCTATTCCGTGGGTAGAGATCTGAAAGACAACGGCGGCTTGTTCGACGATATGGCGACCGACGTCGGATATGGGCCCGCCAAGCGAGGCTCTTGACTCGAATCCACGCTAGCTAGCGGCGCTGCTGATGGCGGCAAAACCGCTGTCCGCGAAAATCTTGGCGCGAGCTACAATTCCTGGCGAGGGAGATTCGAGACTTGATACCAGCTAGTCCATAGCTCCGAGTTATGAACCTGCAAACCATGATTGTCCTGAGTGCGGTGAGCGCCGCGGCAGTTGCAGCGCAGGCCCAGGACATGCCGCTGATGCGGAAGTTGCTCGAGCAGCAGCTTGTGGCCGAGATGCGCGAGCATCGCGATGAACCCTCGGCCTGGGTCAACGAGAAGAGCAAGAACAAGGAGTCTTGGACCAGCGGCAAACTGCTAGGCAAGAAGATTCGACTCGCCTCGTGGACCGAGAAGTCGAAGACCTGGCTGTGGCTCGAGAATCCTGAAGAGACGCTCCAGCTTGAGATCACGCGGCTGGAAGTGATCGACGGTCGAGCGCACTTCGCACTCAGGGCGACCGCTCAGGCCCGTTTCAAGGCTTGGGGCCGAATTCCCAAGCTCGGTCAGGCCAGCGTCGGCGGCAATACGCTGGCAGTTGTCGAGATCGAGGGCTCGACGATGATGGCCGGCGGCGGATTCGAGAACACCGAGGTCACGCGGTTCAAATCCGACCTCCGCGACTTGCGATTCAACAACGACCTCGCGCACCCGTTCGAAGACCTAGCCAAGGACGCGCTCAACGACTATGCCCAGGATAAGAACTCCAAGCTGCGGCGAAGCGTGGAGAAGGCGATCGACCGGGTGCGGTTTTCAAAGCCGCCTGAGAAGCGGACGTAGTATCGGTCAGTAGCGCGGACCCAGGGAAGGCATTCCCTGGGCTTTAAAGAAGAGTCGGTTGCGCTTGCCTACGCCGCGACTTCGATCGGCCCACTGGGGCTGCGGAGCTTGAAGAGGCCGAAGATTTCGCTCTGCGTGAGGCCCGATTTGCCGGTCGGTTCGACGTCGCTGAAGATCGAATCGAAGATCTCGCGCTTTTCACGCAGGATCTGATCGATCCGCTGTTCGATCGTGCCCGTGGCAATGAAGCGGGTGACCGTAACGGGGCCGGCCGCGCCGATGCGATGCGCGCGGTTCACGGCCTGATCTTCCACGGCGGGGTTCCACCAGCGATCGAACAGGAACACGTACTCGCTGAACTGCAGGTTCAGGCCGACACCGCCGGCGCCGTAGCTGAGCAGCAGGACGTTGTGCTTCTTGTCTCGCTTGAACTGGTCGAGAATGTCGTCGCGATGCTTCGGGGCGACGCCACCATGATAGAGCAGGGGGTGCAAGTGCTTGAGCTTGCCGGCCATCGTTTCGAGCGAGCCCACCCACTGGCTGAAGACGAGCGCCTTGCGACCGCTGGCGGCGACTTCGTCGAGATCGGCGGCCAGCCGTTCGAACTTCGCGCTGTCGCCGGTGGCCGGATCGAAGTTACAAATCTGCTTGAGCCGCAGCACGAGTTCAAACACGTGCTGGATCGTCACCTCGTCTCCCATCTGCGTGAGCTGGACGACGCCTTCCTTCTCGGCCAGCTCGTAGCTGATTCGCTGGGCCGGGCTCAGTTCAATCTCGGCATCGCGGAACATCTTCGGCGGCAAATCGGTGAGTACTTTGTCCTTGGTGCGGCGCAGGACGTAGTCCGCCACCGCTCGTCCCATCTTCCGCGGCTTCATCTCGTCCTTGAGATAGCCGGGTGCGAGGAACTCAAAGATGCCCACCAGATCCTGCGGGCTATTTTCGACGGGCGTGCCGGTCAGGGCCCAACTTCGTTTGCGCGTGAGGCCTCTCACCGACTGGCTCGTGGCGCTTGAGCGGTTCTTGATCCGCTGGGCTTCGTCGAGCACGACCAGGTCGAACTCCAGGCCCAGGTCGCTGATCACCTCACGATCGCGGGCCAGGGCTTCATAGTTGGCGATCTTCACCGGCATGTCGGTTTGTTGCCACTGCCAACGCCGGCGGCCCGCGTCGCCTTCGATGGCCGTGACCGGGAGCTCCGGCGCCCAGTGAGCGAACTCGCGCTGCCAGTTGGTCACCAGCGGCTTGGGGCAGACCAGCAGCACGCGTTCGGCTTCGCCTGCATGCAGCAGCAGCCGCACGGCGGTGATCGCCTGCATCGTCTTGCCCAGGCCCATCTCGTCGGCCAGGATCGCCGAGTACCGCGGGTAAAGAAACGCGATCCCTTCGAACTGATAGGGGAACGGATGTGCGGGAAACTGCAGCGCGCTATCGCCAATCATCGCTTCGAGCGAGGGCTGCAGGACATAGAACAACCGATCGGCCAGTTTGATCACTTCGCCCGGCGGCTGGATGCGCGTCCGAGCCTTGGCGGCAGCGTCGCTTGTCGCGGTGGGTGGGAGAATCGCCGGTGGCTGCTGCGCATCGACAGGCGCTTTGGGAAGTTGATTGCGCCACGCGCCGGTGATGCCGAACGAGTAGCTGAGCACCTTGAGCTTCGGTGGCATGATCGGCACCGAGATCGACGAGGCCAACGTGCCGTCGAAACGCAGGCTGGTCACAGAGGCCGAAGCTTGCATCTCGTTCGCGAACGGCGCCAGCAGGTTGGGTAATGTGTCGCTCCCCATGGCCCGCGACGTCACGACCGCGGGCAGCGAGGCAAGGCCCTCGGTCCAGCTGGTTACATGCGGCAGGTCGCCAGGAGCGATCGACACGATTGCGCGGACCCTTGCTGACGCGGACACGGAAAGTGCGAACGCTTACGCCGCCTGGTCGACGCGGCCGCCCTTGTGGGCTTCTTCCACGGCTTCGCGAATGCGCTCGAACGGTTCGGCCAGATCGAACGCGGCGATCTCTTCCAGGCGGCTCAATATCGCATCGCGATCACCACCGCGCACCGAGCTAACCGCCAGCCGATTTCTTCCGGCGGAGAACTGCGCGAGGTGACTTCCCGGGCTACTCGGAGCGTCAACTCGCCAGCTACTTCCGCTCGCGACGATCGGTTTCGGTTGCTCGCCTTCCGGCACTTCACCTGGCAGGACCAGCGCCACGGGCAGCTCAACGAAGTCGCGGACGGTGAGTACGCGTTCGACGTCTGTGAACACGGCCACGGGCGTTTGCGCACCCTTGCCGAGCAACGTCTGGCCGATCTGCTCGCCATACAGGTATGCGGGGAGCGTGGGGCCAAACAGGATCTGCTGCGCACGGTTCGGTTTGACCGGCGCGGTGCAGTGGAACTCGAGCGGTCGCCCGGCGGCGTTGAGGATCAGGTATCCGCCGACCAGCCCTAGCTGTTCGTGCTCGAGCACGGTCAAGAATCCCAAGTGGCCAGGCGTCGTCCCCTCGGCACGAGTCATGCGCTCTTTTCCTGTGTGGCTGCTCACGTCCCAGATGCATGCATCAAAGTTGGTCGGCGTGAACGATTCGGTCTCGCCCCGCCACGCTTTGCATCGGGCCCTCCCAGCGTGCGACTTTAGCGACGGAACGGGTGGTCCGGAGGCGAGTTAAAGCAGTTCGGGCGGCAATCTTCGTGCGTTTCGCCCAGCTTCCAATTCGCGGAATGCCAGCAGGGTGAATCACTTACCCCAGAGCGCGAAAATCGGTCCGCAGGTCTCCCAACCGTCACAAACGGACGCCAATCGAAGTGTGCCGGCATTCGCCGCCTTAATGGTGGTAACCCGTTGGGCCTTTGATTAGAATCGAGCTTCACGGAGCAAAATTCCTCAAGGAGCGGCTCGATGAGTCAAGATTCCCGTCCCACGCCAGCCTTGTTCACACAGGTCGACATTACGGCCGGCGCCCAGGTCAATCGGGCAGCCGCCGGCGATGCCGCGGCCGAGGAGCACACCAGCCTGCTCAAGAATATTCTGGCGGCGCAGGATCGGCAGAACGAACTGCTTGAGGAACTCGTGAATCAGATGAGTGGCGCTCAAAAGCAGCGCAACCAGGAGCTGGCCCAGTGGAAGCAGGCCAATCCCGAACTTGCGCGCAGTTGTCGGCTGGCGGCCGAGGCCTTGAGCCAGGTGCAGGTTGAGTTCCTCAGCAACATGACGCACGAGATTCGCGACAACGCGGAAGTGCTGATGGATGGCGAGTTCATGCTCAACGAGTTCGTCGATCGCTTCGGCCCGAGGCTCGCCCATCTGAACGGTGTGCTGCAGATCCTGGCCCAATTGGGCAGCGCTCCCGCACCGTCCCATCAGTAACCGGATCGGCCCATGCTGGTCGACCTCGTTCAACTCACGGCTGCCGATGGCGTCCGTCTGCACGGCGCGCTCGAAACGCCGCCAGCAGGTTCTTCGCCCGGCGCCATTGACGCCTGGCTCTGTTTGCACGGCACGGGGAGCAATTTCTACGCCGGCGCGATGCTCGGCGGGCTCACCCCGAAGCTGCTGGCGGCCGGATCGGCAGTGCTAAGAGCGAACACGCGCGGGCACGACATCGTGTGCACCGGACCATCCTCCGCGGGGCATGCTTTGCTCGGCGCCGCCTTTGAAAGGGTGAGCGAGGCGACCCTCGACGTTGCAGCCTGGCTAAAGCTCTTGAGCGAGCGAGGGTATCAGCGCATCGGGCTGCTGGGTCACAGTCTGGGGGCGATCAAAGCGATCTATGCGCTGGCTGCGGACGATGCGCCGAAGGTCACTGCCCTGGTGGCCGCTTCGCCGCCCAGGTTGTCGTTTGAACATTTCAGCCAGTCGCGCCGCGGACCAGAGTTTTTGAAGAACTTTGCCGAAGCCGAGCAACTCGTCGCGCTTGGAAAAGCAGATGAGCTCATGCTCGTCCAGTTTCCGATTGCGTATTACGTCACAGCCGCCGGCTTCGTCGATCGCTATGGGCCCGTCGAGCGGTATAACATTCTGCGAATGCTCGACCGGGTGAAGTGTCCGACGCTGATGACTTACGGCTCGAGCGAAGTGCAGGCGCACGATGCTTTCCGCGGCATGCCCGAAGCCGTCGAGAAGTTTGCGACCGAGCAGAACCGCTTGCAAACCGCGGTGATCGCCGGCGCCGATCATCAATACACCGGCTGTTACGACACGCTGGCCGCGCGGATCAATAAGTGGGCCGCGCGGTTGGGTTAGTCATCCGCCTCACTCACGCGGCGGCATTGCGCCCAGCTTGATGTTCCGGAACGAGAGATCCGTCTTGGGGTCGTGGCCTTGGATCGCAATTGTGCCGGCTTCCAGACGCTTGCCGTTGCGGGCATTCTCGTTTGGCTCGCGGTCGTCGGTCCAGTCGCTCACCTGGTAGCCGTTGACCCAGGTGGCCATGTGATCGCCGGCGACGACCAGCGTCTTGTGAAACCACTTGAAGTCGTCGGACACGACTTTGCGGGCCTTCTGGCGGCGATAGAACGCGCCCGTGCCGAAGTCGATCGGTTTGGTGCGGTCGCCGAAGTGGCCATTTTGAATCTGGCTTTCGTAGCCTTGCCAGAATTCGCCGGGGATGTTGCGGAAGAAGATTCCTGAGTTCAGGAACACGCCGTTCGAAAAGACTTCGGTCTGCAAGACGAAGTCGGCCACGGGCTGTTCGAACTCGAGTTGACCGTTGCCGTTCTTGACGTTCAGCCAGCCCTCGGGCGTGACCGTGAATTTGCTCGCCTTGCCGGGATATTCTTTCCAGCCGGTGAGATCGCGGCCATTGAAAATCGGTTCGAGCGACAGCGGCTTGAGCTTCACGTTGCGGAACTCGACCTTGCCCTGGTTGAACTGCAGGCCGATGTAGCCGCGGCCGAGCGGCCGGGGATCTTCGTAGTCGAGCACCTGCTCACGATCGATCGTCACCGTGAAGTGCCCGCCTTCGGCCTTCACGGTGAATGTGCGCCACTCGGTCGTGTCGTGCGTGCCGGTCGCTTTCTGGCGGCCGACGAAGCTGCCTGTCGGAAACGGGCTGACCGACTCATCGGCGATGTTCAGCTCGTAGCAATCCGTAGCCGGGTCCTTGGGCTCAAGGGGCGTCCGCAGAAACACGCCACTGTTGGTTCCCTTGGGAGCGCGGAAGTCGACCTTCAGCACATAGTCTGCGAACGGGGACGTCGTGTTGAGAAGACCTTTCGTGCCCGAGTCGACTGAGATGGTGCCGTCGGCGACTTTCCAGTTGGCGTCGCTGTTGGCCTTCCAGCCGAAGGTCGTTTCCCCGTCGAACAGCAGAATCCAGCCGTCATTGAGTTCCTCGGGCGTGAGCGAGTTGGGGGAATCAGCGGCGAAGCAAGCCGCCGTGAGAACGAGGACCAGGGCGGCGGATGTGCAAACGGAGCGGATCATGGCAGGCGAGCTCGCGGAGGCGATCTGGAGGGCAAGACAATGAAGGCGCGATTTTATCACGCCCGGCCGCGGACAGCTACCTGCGGCTGCTTACGCTTCGCGCGTCAGCGCCATATTGTCGCGGTGGATCACTTCGTTGTACGGGCAGCGACCGAGCACGCCGGCAATCTGTTCGGTCTTGAGACCTTTGATCTTCAGCACGTCTTCCACGGCATAGTTCGACAGCCCACGGGCGAATTCGTCTCCGCTCGCGTCTTGTAGCGAGACGACGTCCCCTTTCTTAAAGCTGCCCGAAGCATTGGCAACGCCGATGGCGAGCAGACTGCGCCCCTTCTTCTCCACCGCTTCGCGAGCGCCGGCGTCGAGCACGAGCACGCCGCGCGGCTGAACGGTGAAGCCGACCCAGCGCTTGAACGAGCGCAGCATTTGCCCCTGAGCGAGGAACAGCGTCCCCACGTCCTCGCCGGCGACGATCTTGGCGAGGTTGCCGGGCACGCGGCCGTTGGCGATGATCACGTTCTCGCCCGCCGTAGTGGCGATTCGCGCGGCGTTGAGTTTGCTGGCCATGCCGCCTTTGCTGAGGCCGGTGAGACTGTCTCGCACGAGGCTGAAGATCGATTCGTCGAGTTTCGAGACGATTGGGATTCGCTTGGATCCAGGCTCGCGCGGGTCGCCGTTGTAAAGACCATCGACGTCTGAGAGCAAGACAAGCAGCGGCGCGCGGATCAGATTCGTGACCATTGCGGCCAGCTTGTCGTTGTCGCCGAACGTCGTCATCAATTCGTCGACGCTGACGGTATCATTCTCATTGATGATTGGCACCGCGCCGAATTCAAACAAGGCACGAATCGTGTTCCGTACATTGAGATAGGCCGTGCGGTCGTCGAGATCGCGAGCCGTGAGCAGCACCTGGGCGGCGTGCCGTCCGTGCGCCCGCAGGCCGCGGTCGTAGGCCTCCATCAGATGGCTTTGGCCCACCGCGGCGACGGCTTGTAGCTGGGCCAGATTGCCCGGACGTTTGGGCAGGCCTAGCTGACCAAGACCAGCGCCAACAGCCCCGGAGGTGACCAGCACGATGTTTCGGCCCGTGCTGATGAGCTGGTGCAGCTCTTCTGTGAGGGCCGCGATTCGCTCGCCGTTCAGCAGCCCGCCGGCACCGGTGAGGACGCGCGTGCCGACCTTAACCACAATCGTGTGGGCGGCGGTGGCAACTTCTTGTCGAACCAGATCGGTCATGACTCGTTCGGTTAACTCGAGATCGGCCCCAGCGTACAACCAAGAGGCACGGGATTTCCCAGCATCATAACGACTGGTAGCCCAGCGAGGCAGGGCAGGCTGGCCGATCAATCCACGTGGTCAGCGCTTCTTCGCTGGCACTCTAGGAAAGTCACACAGCGGCTTGCTGGGGTTCGGATCGGCCAGCAGTTCCGCGACAGTCGAGGCCTTGAACGCCTTTTCCATGGCGGCCAGCGCGTCGTCCAACCGCTTGTGCATGGGGCACAGGTTTGTGCCGTGTGACTTGAGCCCCAGCGGGCAGGTCCTGATCCTTTCAATGGGATCGACCAGTTCGATGACCTCCCAGACGCTAAGCTTCCTGGGATCGGCAGCCAGCGTGAAGCCGCCGTGCAGTCCGCGCTGCGAGTGCACGAGTCCACCGCGGCCGAGGGCTTGCAGCACTTTGGACAAGTAGCCGGCCGGCACGCGCGTGGTAGCGGCGATCTGCTGCGTGGTCTGCGGCGTATCCTGACCGGCCAGGTAGACGATCGCCCTCAGCGCATATTCAGCGGTTTGCGAGATCATGTCAGGGGAGTCGCCGTGATATATGGATAGATACATCCATTTTATCAGGTGAACTGACGAGAGGCTATTCCAAGGCGGCGCGCTTGGCCGCACCCCGCGAAAGGAGCATCGCAATCGTTGCGATTGCTCAGGTTTGTTCGTATTTATGGCGAGATTGCGTCGCCCGAGGCATCTCGCGTCGTTGCGGCAGTTGTTAATCCTACGAGCCCTCTCTACAATAAGGGCTCGGGTGGTCGAACGGGAAGGTTTTCGTGCGGTTGGGCGGCCGCAAATCCCTACGGCCACTTCGCGTTACGCTCTCGAAGGGAACTCCCAGGGGCTACTAGCGGCACGGACCCTCTTCCGCCGCACCGGCAAATCTTCATGAGTGACTTGTTTCACGAATGCGGTGTGGCCGCGGTTTATCACCTCCCCGGCCGGGGCGTAAACTCACTCTATCCGGATCAAGGGCCCGAGGAAGTCTCTCGGCTCATTCCCCGGATGCTGCTCGACATTCAAAATCGAGGGCAGCTTTCGGCCGGCTTCACCACCTACAATCCGCGCCGCAACCAGTTGCTCGATACCTATAAGGATCTGGGCAGCGTCAGCGAGGTTTTCCGACTCAGCCACCGCGGCAAGTTCGAAAGCCTGATGCGTAAGTACGCAGGCCGGGCGGCTATCGGCCAGGTGCGCTACGCCACCTGCGGGCCAGAAGAAAAAAGCTACGCCCAGCCGTTCGAGCGGCACCATGTGCAGAAGCACAAGTGGTTCAGCTTTGCCTTCAACGGCCAACTGGCGAATTACCAGGAACTGCGACAAAGCCTCCTGGAAGGCGGCGACAACTACCTCGCCCGCGACACCGATACCGAAATCATCATGCATGAGATCGGCCGGCAGCTCTCAGAAAACAACCGGCCGAGCCTGATTGAAATCATGCGGGCGATTGCCGCCAAGTTCGACGGGGCCTATTGCCTCGTGCTGCTCAATGCCGTGGGCGACATGATCGTGGCGCGCGATCCGCTGGGGTTGCGGCCCCTGTGCTACGCGATCGAAGGGCCGCTGTTCGCCGCGGCGAGCGAAAGCGTGGCCCTGGTGAATCTCGGGTTTTCGCCCGAGAACGTCAAATCGTTGTTGCCAGGCCAGGCCATCACGATCACGAACGGCGAGCTGGAAATCCAGACGTTCGCCCGCAGCCCGCGCCGGGCGCACTGCTTCTTCGAGTGGATTTACTTCGCCAATGTGGCCAGCACGATGGACGGCCGCAGCGTATACCTCTCGCGCAAGGCCTTGGGCGAAGAACTGGCCCGGCTGGAAACGGTGCCGATCGATCGCGATACGATCGTCGTTCCGGTGCCGGACACCAGCAAGGCAGCCGCCGACTCGATGGCCTTCAAGCTCGGCATTCCTTCGCTCGAAGGTTTGATCCGTAATCGTTACTCGGGCCGGACCTTCATTGAAGGCAGCGGTAACCGTCAGCGCAAGGTCGAGACCAAGTACACGCCGCTTCGCGAAGTGCTCGAAGGCAAACGCGTGCTCCTGGTTGAGGATTCAATCGTTCGCTCGACCACGATGAAAGTGCTGATCAAACGGATTCGCGAAATGGGCCGGGCCCGCGAGATTCACGTTCGCGTGGCCTGCCCGCCGATCGTGGCACCGTGCTTTTATGGCATCGACATGTCGACGATCAGCGAACTTTTTGCCCCGAAGTTCTTGAACGGTGAGCCGCTCAGCCAGGGTGCCCAGGATGACATGGCCCGCGCGCTGGGCGCCGATTCGCTGCGCTACTTGCCGGTCGAGTCGATCGCCCGCGCAATCGGTTTCGACGGCGATCAACTTTGCCAAGCCTGTTTGACCGGCGAGTATCCTTCGCCCGCGGGCAGGGCCCTCTATCAGATCGCGCTCGCGCACAATCAGAACGGCCAGTCGAAGCGGACCTACGAGAGCCAGGTCCCTGTGACCGCCGCCGAGCGAACGCCGGGGTAGGGCACCACTCGTTTTCTGACCCGCGCCCGTACCGATGCCGCCGGGGCTAAGCGGTGGCCGTCTTCTCAAACTCGGCGCGATACACGGAGTGTCCGTGCAATCGCATGCGGCGCTCGAAGTGCGTGCGGTAGTCCAGATCGTGGTCGGCGGGCTTTTCTTGCACCTCGTGCGGGCCGCTGAGCCGCGTGTGCTCGCGCAGTGTTTCCAGCGCAGTGTGGAAGTACTCCTCGACGTCGGTCCAGAAGTGCAGCCGCCCGCCCGGGATCAACACTCGCTGCACGTCCTTGACGAACGACTCGTTCATCACGCGGCGCTTCTTGTGCCGCGCCTTCCACCAGGGATCGGGAAAGTACACATGCACCGCCCGGATCGAGTTGTCCGCCAGTGCCGCGCGAAAGAAAACCTGCGCGTCGCCGTGGATGATCCGCGCGTTCGTAAGTTCGCGCGTCGCCAGTCGCGCGGCGATAAACCGGGCGTACTTGTTCATGATCTCGATGCCCAGGAAATCTGCGTCAGGGGCCCCGGCCGCTGCCGCGGAGAGAAACAATCCCTTGCCGCTGCCAACTTCGATCTCCACCGGCGCGGTGCGGCCGAACATTGCAGCGCGGTCGAACTGGGGCGGCGTCGCTTCAAGCTCCAGCAGATGGCCCGACAGATCGAGCCCGGGATCAATACGACGAAGTGCTCTGCGGCCCACGGTCTGAGACTTTCTCTGGAGATGCGCCTTAGTGCCGGTCGTCCGGTGGCGTGGTGAAATCGAAATGCCGCTTGATCTCATCGGACCAGGACACGCCGGGCGGCGGTGCTCCGAACGAGAGAATCGGCATTAGCAGCGCTCCGGCCGCGAAACCGCCAATGTGCGCCCAGACGGCGATGCCAAGATCGCGGGCGAAGAACGCGTCAGTAAGCTGGCCGCCAAGCCAGATCAGTAGCCAGAGGATGGCAGGCACTTCGATGATGGTGATGAAGCCGAAGAAGATCAGTGTGCTGACGGTCGCCTTGGGAAAGGTGACGGCATAGGCGCCCAGGATGGTGGACACGGCGCCACTGGCGCCAATGACCGGCATCGTACTGTGGGGATCGTAGGCCCAGTGACAGGCCGTGGCCAACAGTCCGCCCACAAGATAAAAGCCCAGGTAGAGCCAATGTCCCAAACGATCTTCGATGTTGTTGCCGAAGATGAACAGAAACCACATGTTGCCGATCAGGTGCATCCACCCGCCGTGCAGGAACATGCAAGTGAACACTGAGAGAATAATCGTGCCGGGATTGGCGTTGAGCACGACCTGGCCGACCTTCTTCGGCGCCTGCTGGCCATTGTCGTCCAGTTGCATCAAGTCAACTTCAAGTTTGGCCTGCGGGGTATCTAGCTGGGCGATGCGTGCGGGAATGAAGCCGTGACGGATGGCAAACGTCTGTTGCTCGAGCGGCGAGAGCATGGCCGCGTAGAGCATCACGAGCGAGTTAATCACCACCAGCGCGTAGGTGACAAACGGCGTGAGGATGGTCGGGTTGTGGTCTTTGAGCGGCAGCATGGATCAGCACACGGTGTTGGAGCCTGCCGCACTTTTGGGGCGGACGATTGCCGCTTCAGGAAGACGCCGGGGGCGCACCGGTCAGGGCTTCGACCGGGAGGGCAACGCCTTTGATCCTACCGTCGGCAACCAGGCCCTGGTTGACGAATGCCTGGAACCGGCAAACGATGATCGCGCCGACTCGCACCTTGATTAATTGGCACACAACGACCAGCCGATCTCCAACGCGCACAGGATCGCGAAACCGCACGTCCTCCAGTCCGCCAAAGCCGACCACCTTGCATTCGCCCAGCAGCTTGTGCTTGTGAGCATAGTAGCTGCACATCTGGGCAGCGCACTCGCAGATAATCACTCCCGGCATCAACGGCATGCCGGGCATGTGCCCCCGTACCCAGAACTCCTGGTCGGTGATGTCTTTGTAGCCCGCGCAGATCATCCGCTCTACGTCATCGAAGCAAATTGCAGTGAGCTGCTCCATCTCATAGCGCTGGGGATTGTACTTCCGGATTTCGTCGAGATTGGCGACGGCATGATCGAAGTCGATCTCGGACCAGTCCAGCAGCAGCTCTTTCGACACTTCAGAAACTCCGCGCGGTCATCACGTCCAAAGGGGGCAGTTCACCTGGGGATTCTAGCCCTTGGCTGAAGGGCGGGCAACTTCGCGCCACCAGGGGCTACCCGCTTTTGCGCACTCCTAACAGCGGGCACGCACATGTATCGGTGCGCAGCGGTTTCCAGCTGTTTCGCTCATTGAGGAATGATCTTGGCGAATGGCCATTTGCGCGCAGGGCAAAACCATCGATCGCACGGTGGGGCGCAACCACGGTTCCTGGCTGCCCCGCAAGCTCGGCGAGCGCGGTTGATCAGGTGCGGATGTCTTTCCGCTTGAGCCGCCGGGCCTTGCTGTTGGCGGGGCGCTTGCCGTGGTTGGCTTTCTTCAGTTTGCGATGGGGCTTGGCCATGACTCTCAATTCTCGCGTTGGCGCGGTCCTGGCGACCGCTCACACAGGGGAAACAACTCATTATAGGAAAGCTTCCGCCAAATGCTATCCCGACAGGAGCTGCCGCTGGCAGCAAAAGTACCCCAGGATCGTCGGCAAACAACGCCGGATTGACCCAAACTGCCGTTTTCTGTACAAGTCTCGCCGCCTGCTGTGGGGCCTCAGGATTGGCCCCCGCTCGGCCCGCCGCGCGCCCACGCTCGGCCAACTTAATTCGAACGCTTCAGGTTCCACGGATGGAACTCCTCAACCAGGCAGTCCTACGCATGCTCGAGGCAGCCCGAGGGCTTGGCCCCGGTGCGCGCGTGCTCGCCGCCGCCACGGTTCTGGGGCTCGTGGCGGCAGCCGTCTGGGGATTTGGCGGCAAGCTCGCCGCACCTGCCGAATCGTATCTGATGAACGGCCAGACATTCTCGGCCGCCCAACTTCGCGAAATGGAGGCCGCACTCGGCCAGGCGGCGCTCACGCAATACACGATCGAAGGGATGCGGATCCGCGTGCCGCATGCCCAGCAAGCTCGCTACATGGCCGCGCTGGCCGAAGCCCACGCCCTGCCCGCCAACTTCGGCGATCATCTGAAAGCGGCCGTGGAACAGAACGGTTTCTTGCTGTCGGGCTCGCGGCAGGAAGCGCAGCTCAAAGTCGCGATGCAGCAGGAGCTGCAAGCCGTCATCAATCAGTTTCAAGGGATCGAAAGCTCGTCCGTCCAGATTGCGGAAGCCACGAGTCAGAGCTTTCCACGCATCACGACCGTCACCGCTTCGGTGAGCGTCCGGCCCGCCAACGCCGAGCCTCTCGACGAGCGCACGGCTTCGGCCATTCGTTGCATCGTCGCACAAAGCTGGGGCGGACTGAAACCAGAGAACGTGACCGTCGTCGATATCCAAAGCGCCCGCATGTTCACGGGGCCACTGGATCACAATCGCTCGGCCGATGTCTACGCCGAAACGAAAAAACAACTGGAAGCCGACTGGCAGCAGAAGATTGCCAGGCTGGTGGGCATTCCGGGCATGGTCGTGACGACGAACATCGAACTGGCCTCGGATGGACACACGCCGCGTGTGGTTTCGGCCGCCGTTGCGATTCCCAGCGATCACGTTCGGTCGCTGCTCACGGCTCGCCGGGGCGGACAAGCGAATGCTCGAACAGAGCTCACCGCGCTTGCCGATTTGGAACGCGCGGAACACGAGCGCATCAAACAGGCAATCTTGCCGCTGTTGCTCTCGGCAGGCGAGGGACGCGAGAGCGCATCGCTCGTTTCGGTGAGCACGCTCCATGCGGTCCAAACTGCCGCGGCCGAAGTCGCTTACGAGCGCCTGGCGGCCGAGTGGTTGGTGACCAACTGGCAAAACGTCGTGCTGGGCGGCCTGGTCGTGATCGCCATTCTGCTCATGCGTTCGATGTTTCGCTCACCCCGGCCGGTTGGACTCGCCGAGTCCAGCGCGTCGGAGATCGCTCAGTCCCTGACGCTTGTCACCGAGGATGAGCCGCTCGAAACGCTGCACCGGCCGCACGCACCTGCTTCGCCATCGCGGTCCGGAGAGCTTGCACAACAGATTCGTCGCGATCCGCAGGCGGCGGCCAGTGTTCTCAAGAATTGGATCGGCAATGCAAGTTAACGGTTCCTCATCGCGCATGCTTCGCAAAGCGGCCATTCTGCTCGCCAGCCTCGACGGTGAAGAAGCCGCGGCCCTCTTGCGAACTATGTCTCCTGCGCAAAGTCACAGCGTTCGCCTGATGCTCGACCAGCTGGGCTCGGTCGATGAAGTCGAACGCCAGGAAGTAATCGAAGACTTCTTGCGCGCTGTTTCGCTGGCGCCAGTTGCCGATGTGGCCGGCATCGAGCTGGATGCACCGACCGCGCGAGGTATTGCGCTGGCGGGTGGCCATGGATCCAACGCAGCACAGGAAATCACCACGACCCCGTTCCGTTTTCTGCACGAGGCCGCGCCGCGGAAGCTCGTGCCGTTTCTGGAACGCGAACATCCGCAGACCGTGGCCGTGGTGCTTTCGCATCTTCCAGCCCAACGCGCGGCCGAGATCCTGGCGCATCTTTCCGGAGGGCTCCAACTTGAAGTCGCACGGCGCCTGGTCGATCTCGAAGAGACGGACCCCGAGGTATTGCGTGAAGTCGAGCGCGGGCTGGAGTCGTGGCTTTCGACCCAGGCTCGCACCGCGCCGCGGACCGGCGCGCAAACGCCGTTAGCCGCGATTCTGGGCGCCGCCGATCCACGCTCGCGGCAAAGCATCCTTTCGAATCTAGCCCGGCACGATCGCAGACTGGCCGACGGCCTCGACGCGCGAGCCGGTGCGGTTGGCTTGATGGAACTAGAGTCGCTCGATTCGGCTTCGCTTTCCACGCTGCTCAAACATGCCGACGAAGAGGTGATGATCCTGGCACTGGCCGGAGCATCAGCGGAGTTTGCCGGGCGCGTACTGGCTTTGCTCGGAGCGGGGGCAGAGGACGTGCGGCACGCCCTGCGCACGCTCGGGCCCATGCGCATGAGCGAAATCGAGGCGGCCCAGCGGCAGCTTGCCGATCTGGCTCGAGCCTTGCAACAGCGTGGCGAAATCCAGGCCGAGTCGTGGGCTCATCTCAGCGTGGCGGTGTAGCAGTTCTGAAAACTCGAGTTTCCTATGTCACGCATCCTAAAGGTATCCGAGTCGACGCAGGCCCCGCCCGGACGCTTTGCGTTCGACGACTGGGGATCGGACGCTGGGCAAGCGGCGGCGGCGCAGAATAGCGCGGAACAGATACTTGCCGCGGCACGCTGCGAAGCCGAACGCATTCGCGCGGAAGCGCGCGAGCAGGGACTTGCCTCTGCCATGAGCGAATTCGACGCCCTGGTGGAGCAAGCAGCCACGCTGAAGTTCGAGGCCTGGCTTCCCACGCTCCAGGCCGCGGTCATGCAGGTCGCTGCAAGTAAGGCGTCGTGGCTCGCTCGGTGGGAGACATCGGCCCTGCGTGTGGCGATCGCGATTTCCGAGCGAGTGCTGCGTCGCGAGATCGAGCGCACGCCCGAGGTAGCGCTAACGTTGGTTCGCGAGACACTGGAGCTCTCCACGACCGGAGATGCGAAACTGCATCTGCATCCCGAGGACATTCGCTGTTTGGGTTCGCAGCTTGAATCGCTGCTGGCAGAGCTCGGACGCACGTCTGCCGTTACGTTAATCGCCGACGGAGCAATCACGCGCGGCGGTTGCCGGCTTGACACGCGGCTTGGCTCGATCGATCAACAGCTCGAGGCTCAGCTCGCGCGGATCGAAGAAGAGCTTCGTTGAACCAACCTCAGGGGCTCCGGCCGATCTCATGACCCTAGTCAGCGAAGATATTTCTGCCCGGCTTCGCGGCGTGCTCCCCGCCGACGTTCGGGGGCGCGTCGTCCGAACCAGTGGTGTGACCGCGGCAGTGGCCGGTTTTCCGGCACCAGTCGGAGCATTGGTAAGCATCGATCGCCAGGCAGGTGAACCGCTGGCCGGCGAAGTAATTGGCTTCCTCGATGATCTAACGCTCGTATACCTGCTCGATCCGGCTGCCGGTTTGCGACACGGAGACCGCGTGCGACTCGTGAGCACGGCTCGCTCGATTCGTGTCGGCGAGGGACTCCTGGGCCGCGTCGTCAACGCCCGCGGCGAGTGCATCGATGGCCGAGCGCAGCCGGCACTTGCCCAGCGGGTGCCACTCGATCGGCCCGCACCCGCGGCCACGAGCCGACCGCGGATCTGCGAGCCGCTTTCGACTGGAGTCCGCGCGATCGACGGACTGCTTACCTGCGGACAAGGCCAGCGTCTGGGCCTCTTTGCCGGCGCAGGCGTGGGCAAGAGTGTCACTTTGGGGATGATCGCCCGCTATACTTCGGCCGATGTTCGCGTGGTGGCGCTGGTTGGCGAGCGTGGCCGCGAAGTGAATGAATTCATCGAGCGAGATCTTGGACCATCGCTGGCAAGCAGTGTGGTGGTTGTCGCCACGAGCGATGAGCCGGCGCTGGCCCGCGTGCAGGCGGCTTTGGCGGCAACGAGCATCGCCGAGTACTTTCGCGATTGCGGCAAGAATGTGCTATTGCTGGTGGACTCGCTTACCAGGATGGCACTCGCCCAGCGCGAGATCGGTCTGGCGGCGGGCGAACCTCCGACCACGCGCGGCTTTCCACCGTCCACGTTCTCCGTCCTGCCGCGATTGCTCGAACGTGCCGGTCGCACGACTGCTGGCAGCATCACGGGCATTTACACGGTGCTGGTGGAAGGAGACGACCCGCAAGAGCCAATTGCCGACTCGGCCCGCTCGCTGCTCGATGGCCATGTGTGGCTCTCGCGGAAACTAGCCTCCGGGGGGCATTACCCGGCGATCGATGTGCTGGAAAGTCTCAGCCGGTTGATGAACGCGATCGTCGACGATGAGCATTGCTCCGCGGCAACCGCGGTTCGTCGCGCGCTCGCGACTTATCGCGACCACGAGGACTTGATCTCGGTGGGTGCGTATCGCGCGGGAAGCAATCCCGCGGTCGACCATGCCATCCGCTTTCAAGCAGAAGTTGTAGAGCTCTTGCGTCAGCCAATCCAGCAGCGCTCGAGCATCCACCAATCGCGCGCGGATTTTATGCGGCTGGCGGCGCGAATGGCCGAGGCCGCCGCATGAAGCCATTTTGCTTCCCTCTGGAGTCGCTGCTGCGTTTGCGCGAGGCAGTTCGCGATTCGCGTCGTATGGAGCTGGCTCAGTCGCTGGCCGCGCAAGAACATCTGCGAGCCGAACTCGGAGCAGTTGCTCAACAGCTTGCCGCGAGTCGGCAGCAAGACCGCGAACGACGAAGATCGTTGACTCTCTCGCTCGCACAACTGCGGCAGTCCGAATCCCGCCGCCAGTCACTTGCGGCCGAACAGGCTCGAATCACCTCGGCCGCTCGGGCGATGGCTTTGCAAGTCGACGCATGCCAGCAGAGCCTGGCAACCGCCGAGTGTGAGTACCAGGCGGTGGCCAGGCTCCGAGCCTCTCGCCTTGTGGAGCACCAACGCGAAGTGGTGCGCGAGGAATCGAAATTGACCGACGAGGCGGCCGGAAGGGCTTTTCGCCGCGCGGCTTGAGCCAGCAGTGCTAGCCGAAAACCAGCGTGCCAACCCATGGCATCAATTCGGACTGATCGGTACTAGCATTTCCGTTGACTTGCTCTTGATTGAAAGAGTCATTTCGAGGACAACTCCGCCGCCTTCGGCCCACATACACATCTCTGCCGCGGGCGCGTCCTTCGACACGTTAATTTTCTCTACCAATCGCACTGGCCTGGGCGGACTTTCACGCACGTTGGGCGGCTCTCGCGAGAACTGCCCGTGCGACTGCGCCACCGCGGCCGGTTTTAGCCAGGATCCACAGCATGGTTGATCGAATGCCGCCGGCACGGGGCGACCGAAATCTGCGCATCGAACTGGGACACGTTCATTTGCCGTGGGAGAAGGTTTCTGAACTCAGCGTTGGCAAAGTGGTCTCGCTGGAGAGCCTGGTCGACGAACCTGTCGATCTGTTCGTCGGCGAGCGGCTGATCGGGCGCGGCGAAGTGTTGGTGCTCGACGGTTGCTTCTGCATCCGCGTGACACAACTGCCGCGACAATCCAAGACCTCCTAAGCGGGCACAACCAGACATCTGAACAAGGACGATAGAGATGGCAAGGATGCCGCTCATCACTAAAATCCTGGCCGCAATAGCGATCGGGATGGCGCTGCAGGCGACGGAAGCTCTGGCTCAGCTTCCCCCGCGTCCGCTGGATCAAACGCAGCGTCATGCCGCGCCGCAGGTCCCCTGGACTGGCGGCAACGGACAAGCGGCCGAGCCCCGCCGCTTGATGCCGACGGCGTATCAGGCGCCGGTTGCAGGCGCCGCCGCTCCTGCGCCATTGCAGCAACCACTGCCGCTCACACCTGCGCCTAATGCGGGTGGAGTGAATGCCGGCAATCAGAATCTCCAACCGTTGGCCACCGGGGCCGCGAGCCTGGGACTTGTGCTTGGGCTGTTTCTGCTGGTGGTGTGGTCCGTGCGGCGCGGCATGCCCAAGGGGGCTGGCGTACTTCCGGCCGAAGCCGTCGAAGTGCTGGGTCGGGCGCCAATCGCCGGCCGTCAGCACGTGCACCTGGTGCGCTGCGGCAACAAACTGGTGCTCTTGAGCGCCACTGGCGCCGGCGTTGAAACACTCACGGAAATCAGCGATCCGGCTGAAGTCGCCCGACTGCAGGAAATCTGCCGCCACACGACCTCACCGGCCGGCGCGCTCAAACAGTTGTTCGGGCGGATTGGTGCACCATCGTTCACAACAAGTCCCGCTGACGCCAACGAGCATCTCGACTTCGATCATTTGCACTCGACGGCTTACCGTCGGGCCTGAGGAGGCGCGAGCATGTTGCCGAAGCCTGCTGCAGCATCAGTCCGAGGTATGATATCCGCTCTCGCGGTTGTCGCGGCGCTTTCGTTCGCGGCTCATGGAGCCGCGGCGATGCCGATACCGC
>JBGSKX010000221.1:0-22087 GCA_041741015.1 Pirellulales bacterium | reverse complement strand
CGGCTGTGGGTGCTCAACTCAGGACATGGCACGCTGGAGGTCGTTGACCCCCAGAACGGCCGGCGCGATGTCGTCGCGCCGATGCCGGGATATTCTCGCGGCTTGGCCTTTGCCGGCGACTACGCGTTTATCGGGCTCTCTCGGATTCGCGAGACTTCGGTTTTCAGCGGCATACCGATCGCCGAACATCGCGAGCAGCTCAAGTGTGCCGTGGTCGTCGTCGACTTGCGCTCGGGCCAGAGCGTCGCATTCCTCGAATTTGAATCCGGCGTCGAGGAGATTTTCGACGTTCAGGTCGTTCCGCAAGCCCGTTGCACGGCGATCACGGGGCCCTATCCGCAGGAGGACGAAGCGATCGACGTGTGGGTGGTTCCCCCGCCGGGGCGCGAACCTCCACTGCATGGGCAGCCCGTCGCCGAGGCAGCGGCGGCTCGTTCCGCGACTGCGAACGTCTCGGATGCGGAGGTCACGGAACTTGTCCGCGCCGGTCTGGACGCCCAGCGTTGCGGCGCGCTGCCACGGGCCATCGAACTGCTCGGCCGCGCGGCGCAGGCTCGCCCGGGTTCACCGCAAATCCAAAACTACCTGGGCAACGTCCACCAGGACGAAGGCCGCCAGGACTTGGCCGAGCAGGCATACCGTAGGGCGATTGCTGAAGACCCTCGGTTCACGCCGGCGCTTCAGAACCTGGGCTATCTGCTGATCAACTTCGGTCGGCTGGACGAAGGTCTTGCCCAACTCGAGCGAGCACAATCGATCCAGCCTGCCGATGTCAACCGCGTCATGTTGGCAACGGCGCTACCGGTGATTTACGACTCGCAAGAGGATGTTGCCCGGCATCGCGCGCGACTGGTTGCAGGAGTCGATCGGTTAGTCGCCGATGGAGTGACGATCGACGCCACGAACTCCACGGTGCCAACGAACTTCTTCTCAGCCTATGCCGGCTACGACGATTGCCATGTTCAGCGGCAACTGGCGAAGGTGTACCGTGCTCCGCAACTGGTTGCACGCGGGCGTCGTCATTCGTCCTCGGGCCGCATTCGCGTCGGCTTCCTCTCATCGCACTTTCACGATCACACGATCGGCCGGCTGAATCTGGGCCGGATCAAGCTACTCGACCGCGAGCGGTTCGAGGTCACGGTCATCCGCCTCGGTCACGAGCGCGACGCGATGGTCGATGACTTTCGCGCGGCAGCCGACCGACTCGTCGAGCCAACCACCCCCCTGGCCGAGCTTCGCAAGCAGATCGCGGAGCTGGAACTCGACATACTCTTGTTTGCCGACATCGGGATGAACACCACGACGTACAGCCTGGCGATGTCACGGCTGGCGCCCGTGCAGTGCGTAACTTGGGGACATCCGGTAACGACCGGGTATCCTTCGATGGACTATTTCATTTCGAGCCAGTGGCTGGAGACGGACCAATCCGACGCTCAATACACCGAGCGGCTGATTCGCCTGGGGAACCTGGGGACTTACTACTTCCGTCCGCGGCTTGCGGATAAGAGATCGCGCGAGGCGCTGGGGCTCGACCCCGACCGGCATCAGTATGTGTGTTGCCAGACGTTGTTCAAAATGCATCCCGATTTCGACGCGATTCTGGCGGAGATTCTGCGGCGCGATCCACTGGCAGACATCGTGCTGATCGAAGGGCGTCGGCCGGTGTGGACCGCGCAGCTCAAAGCTCGCTTTGCCCGTTCGATGCCGGATGTGGCCGGCCGCGTGCGATTCCTGCCACCGATGCCGAATGCCGATTTCCTGCAGCTTAACGCCCATGCCGACGTGCTCTTGGACAGTCTGCACTTTGGCGGAGGCAACACAAGCTACGAGGGGCTGGCACTGGGGACTCCAATCGTCACGCTTCCGAGCGAGTTCCTGCGCGGGAGGATTACGCGGGCACTCTACCAGAAGATGCAACTCGAAGACTGCATCGTCGATTCGGCTCAGGCGTATGCCTATCTGGCCGTCCGCCTGGGAACCGATCGGAGCTTTCGCGGGCATGTGTGCGAGCGGATACGGGAGCGAGCCAACGTGCTCTATGAAGATCCAGCCGAGGTCCACGAACTGGAGCGGTTCCTGGCCTGGGCGGCCGAAGGAGGCTCCGGTTCGTGGACGATTGGCTAGGTGAGTCCTAACGCTGTTCCAGCGAAACTGCCGCCGTGGGAGCACCGGCCAGGGGCGCAGTTTCCAGTTGTACCAGCATCTGCCGACTGCGGCCGAGGTGCTCTCGGGCGGCTTCGATCTCTTGCTTGATGACGCCGGCAAAGTCTGCCGAGGCTTGCCGCTCGAACACCTCGAGCATCGCCAGCAGTTGCATCTGATGTAGCACATCGCCGCGCAGGAAGTGGCAATCAAATTCACCGGCTGTCTTCGACGCCAGTCCCGACTGTACCTCGGCCAGATAGCCTTCGAGAATTTCCATGCGAATTCGGACCATCATCGCGGTCGCATTCTTATGCAGCGCCAGCGGGCGGAAGCGAACCACCTTGGTCTTGGTCGTGGCAGCGTCGGCAGCGATTTCGCGGCGTGCGTCCTCAATGGCGACGGTCGTGCGCCCGCCGGTCAGGCTATCGAGCAGGCTGGCAAACGCCCTTTGCGTTTCCAGGCGTCGTGCAATCAGTGTGCGCAGTGGTTCGCTCGCCGCAGACTCCAGCGCACGCTCATTGGCGGCGATCTGGCCCCAGGTATCCACCGCCAGACTGAGCGCCAGCTTCTGATCGATAATGTTCAGGCTGACCTCGGGCGCAGGAGTGGCAATCGGTTCTGGGGTAACTTCCCCGACCGGCCCGTTGGCCTCAGTGCGTTCCTCGACTACCTGCGATTCAGCGTCCTCGCCAGAGATCTCTGCAGGTGATTGAGCCAAGCCAAGAGTTGGCACGAATAACGCGGCCGAGGCGAGGCCAGCGCGCAGCAAGACAGGGCACATGGAGAGGCTCCTCTTCCGGACGTTCCGCTACAAGATGTGATGGACCAGACGTGGACCGCGCCCGTCGCCCCGGAGGCAGTAACTCGCCACGCAGGGAACGTGCACTTTGAGTGCCAACGGCCGCCATTCTTAAGATGTGACAAGGGGTGAATGACGAAGCCGATGCGACTGCTCAATCCATTCTAACCATTCGATTCCGAAGAGGCGCGAGTTGTCACGCGGAATTTTTCGACGTCCGTGTCGGTAGCTTGTGACGGATTTCACAAACGGTCGCCGATCCCATGCGGCGGGGCACGCCGTTTGCAACTTCGCCCGACCACTTCGCTCAATCAATGCCGCCAAGGTTCCCAGACAGAAGGACCTCACCCATGGCCAGTCGTTCAAAAAAGAAGATTCGCTACGCCGTCGTAGGACTTGGGCATATTGCCCAGATGGCGGTTCTGCCGGCGTTCAAGAACTGCAAGCATTCTGAGCTGGCTGCCCTCGTGTCCAGCGACGAAACCAAGCTCCACGAATTGGGAGACGAATTCGAAGTGGCAGCCCGGTACACCTACGCCGACTACGACCTGTGTCTCGAAAGCGGTGACGTCGATGCCGTATTCATTGCCCTGCCAAATCACTTGCACTGCGAGTACACCGTACGGGCGGCGGAGCGCGGGGTGCACGTGCTCTGTGAAAAGCCGATGGCCGTGACCGAGGACGAATGCCGGCAAATGATTGACGCCTGCCGCGATCGGGACGTGAAGCTGATGATCGCCTATCGCTTGCACTTCGAAGAAGCCAACATGAAGGCGGTCGAAATCGCCCAGAGCGGGGAACTGGGCAAGCTGCGGTTGTTCCAGTCGCTATTCAGCATGCCAGTGGCAGAGGACAACATCCGCATCGAGGGTGAGAAGGGGGGCGGCACACTCTACGACATCGGTATCTACTGCATCAACGCCGCGAGGTATCTGTTCCGCGACGAGCCGATCGAGGTTACGGCCGTCAGCGTCGCCGACAAGAACGACGAGCGATTCCAGGAGGTAGATGAAGCCACGAGCGCCGTGCTCCGCTTTCCGGGCGAACGGATCGCTACGTTTACCTCGAGCTTCGGCGCGGCAGACGTTGGGACGTACCAGGTATGCGGCGCCGAGGGAGACCTCCGGCTCGATCCAGCATTCACCTACCACGGCGAACTTACGCACTACCTCACCAAGGATGGCAAGACGACGAAGAAGAAGTTCCGCAAGCGGGACCAGTTCGCCGTCGAAATCGACAAGTTCTCAGAATGCGTTTTGAAAGACACCGAGCCGGAGGCTTCGGGCGAAGAGGGGCTCGCTGACGTACGGATCATCGAAGCGATTTACGAGTCGGCAATGACCGGCCGGAGCATTGAGCTCGAACACTTCCACAAGCGGCAGCGGCCGAGCGTGGCGCAGGAAGACGAGCGGCCGCCGGTGAAGCAGCGCGAACCGGTGCATGCTGAAAGCCCGCACGACGAATGAAACCACTTGCACGGTGTCGGAATCAGCTCGGCATCTGCCACTCTTTGATCGCGTCGATCGGCCAGAACAGCATCAGCACATTGAGCGTCAGATTGTCGCGAGCGATGGCCAGCGCCCACAGTTCGAAGACGACAAACACGGCGAGGGCCGACTTCCAGCCGAACTTCGAAGCGAAGATGAATCCCAGCATCGCGGCCGTGACGTCCGAGAGCGAGTTGAGCACGCTGTCGCCCGCGTAGTCCAGGCTGGCCGTGGCCTGCCGATAGCGGTCGATCACCAGCGGAGTGTTTTCCAGAATCTCCCAGCCGATCTCGAGGCTCAGCGCGATCACCAGTCGCCAGGCCAGCGCGATCTGCGGCGCCAGCAGGGCCAATCCCCAGAAGAAGATGACCCCGTGCAGCACGTGCGAAAGCGTATACGGGTCGAGAATGTTCTGGGAAGTGCAATGGCTCCAAGCAGGGCTGTAGATCGCAAACCCGTATTTGCACCAGCCGACGCGTCCCATCAGGCGGAGCGTGATACCGCACAGAACGAACATCGCTGCAGCGACGGCGGCGGAGCGGCGGGTGAAGAGCATGTGGGGAGTCTTCAGTAGGAAGCAGAGACGCGCATGCCCGACGAATCGACCTTCATCACCGCTGCAAAGCAAAAGCGGAAAATTTCGCGCTACTCCAGCAACTTCTGCGTCGATTGCTGCAGGCGGCCCACGATCTTCTCGGCGATCGCGGCCAGGATCATGGGCAAATCGATCTGAATGTTGACCGACTCGGGACCGACGTCGAGACGGCCCTTGATCGTCTGGCCCAGGCCGCCACCGACGAACTCCAAGTGATCCCCGTTCCAGGCTCGCTCAAACTTCATGACCCCCAGGCCGCCGGTCATCTGGTCTTGGAGTTTGCCGAAGCTCTCTTCGATGCGGCGGCGCGCTTCGGCCTGGCCCAGTTTGTGGGGAATCGTGATCGTAACCGGCTTGGACATCGTGGGCCTCGCTGCTTAATCGATGCGAAACATCGTCGGGTGAATTATAGCCCGCGACGAGTAGCAGCGGCCAAAGCCCAGCGAAAGTCCCCGAATCTCCGTAAGCGCGCAGAGCCGCCCCGGGCAGTGCGAAACTGCCGGGAATCGGCCTAGGACAGGGGACCTCTGGACATCTCTGCGAGACATCCGCACTCCCAACCTGTCGGTGGCATCGTGGTTTCGTTAGGGGCCTGCTGGCCCGATGAACCGTGGGTTCAGCCGCTGTTCAGGCGAGCATAGTTCGCCTTTACGTACTCATCGGCCTCGTCCAACGTGCCAAAGGTCATTGCATCGGCTCTTACGCGCGACCAACCGCCTCCCGTCCAGACCAGGTTGTCTGCGGACGGCTTGCCCTTCGGCGGCCGGTTCACCGGAGCATCGGTGACACAGCGATCCGAGGAGACGACGTACTTATCGTCGAGTTGCACCGTCAGAATACCCATGCAAGGTGTCCCGTAGGGGGGCTCCGTCGATTCCAGCAGATGCGACGTCAGTCCGCGCTGCTAGACTGGCTTGACGTTCTCAGCACACGGACCCTTGGGGCCCTGGCCTTCGGTGAAGGACACTTTCTGTCCTTCATACAGATCGTCAAAGCTGGCGCCTTGAACCGCCTTGGAATGGAAAAACAAGTCCTTTTGACCGCCCGTGTTGATGAATCCGAAGCCCTTGTCCATCAACTTTTTGATCGTACCCTCAGCCATTTGTACAAAAACCTTTCCTTTCGAAGTGTTCTATTCTCAGCTGGCATCTGCATGCCGGAGTGCCGCTCATCATCGCGGGCTGATGGGGTCTCGTCAATGACTGGCATGGTCATTGCTCAGGCCCTGACGTTGCATTTGTGTCGAACGTCAGCTTATTCGCTCTTCATGATGGACAGATTTCCGCTGCAATCCGAGCATTTCTGCCACTGCCCCTCCAGCTTGCGTCGCCCCCTCCGGTGGGTGTGACTTAGGGCCAGGAATGTCACGTTTTGGACGTCGACGCAGGGGAAGTCGGGTTCAGTTTAAGACTCTGAAGCCCCTCCCGCCCACTCTTGCTGACATGCCTTCCATGAATCCCATCGCATTTGCGTGCCAGGAGACGATTCAGCTTTCGCCGCGCGCGATCGTCGAACGCATCTTCGCTTTGGGCAATTGGCGAGACTTCGCCGGGTACGGCCTGCTGCCTGGGATCGAGCCGCTGATCTCGCTCGTGCTGAAGACGGCGATCGCTCGGCACTAGGGACAGATGCGAGGCGACGCTCCGCAAGCTCGGCCGAATCAAGTGCCCCGCTACCAATTGAGGCCCGGTCGAGCCGAAAATTACCGGCTCCGCCTGCAAGGTATACTCGTTGAGTCTCCTCCCTCGCATTTCCGCTTTCGACTTCCGTGGCGACCTCCCGTACGTAAGCTCAGGTGGACGGACGTGATGGAACCGCTCGAAATCTTCAAGATCATGGGGATGTCTCTGGGGTTGGGCCTGCTGGTCGGACTGCAGCGCGAACATGCTGCTTCGCAGATTGCCGGCATTCGCACGTTCGCCCTCGTCACGTTGCTGGGCACGCTGATGGCGCTGCTCGGCAGTACGTATGGCGGATGGCTCGTCGCTGCCGGAGGCCTCGCGGTGGCCATGCTCCTAGGCGTGATCAATCTCCGCCGGGCGCACGAAGAAAACCATCGCGGATTGACCACGGAGATGGCCGCGCTAGTGATGTATGCCGTGGGGGCATACCTGGTGATCGGCTCCGCGAGTGTCGCGGTGCTCGTGGGCGGAATTGTCGCGGTGCTCTTGCAGCTCAAGGAGCCAATGCACAGTTTCGTCGGGCGACTCAGCGAGGACGACGTTCGCGTCATCATGCAGTTCGTCCTGTTGGCGCTGGTGATTTTGCCGGTGCTGCCGAATGAGAACTATGGACCGCTGGAGGCCTTCAACCCGCATGAAACCTGGCGAATGGTGGTGTTGATTGTCGGTCTGAGCGTGGCGGGCTACATCACCTACAAGTTTTTTGGCTCGCATGCCGGAACTTTGCTGGGAGGAATGCTGGGCGGTCTTGTTTCCAGCACGGCCACGACGGTCAGCTACGCGCGCCGCACGCGCGAACAACCAGCCGCCGTTTATTCGGCCGCGGCAGTGATTGCCATCGCTTCGGCGATTGCCATTGGGCGGGTGATCGTCGAAGTGGTTGTGGTCGCCGCGCCAGTGATGCGCCACGTTGTGCCGCCGCTGCTGGTGATGTTCATTTGGATGTCGCTGCTCGCGCTGGTGATGTTTCGCACGCGCGAGAATGGATCTGATGAGATTCCGCCGCCGAAGAATCCCGCGGAGTTGACCACGGCGCTGGTGTTTGGCGGACTGTATGCACTGATCAAGCTGGCCGTGGCGGCGACCCAGCACTACTTTGGCGATGCGGCGCTGTATGTCGTGGCCGTAGTGTCGGGTCTCACCGACCTGGACGCGATCACGCTCTCAACCGCGACGCTGGTCAACCAGGAACGTCTTTCGAACGAGTTGGGCTGGCGGGTGATTCTGCTGGCGGCACTTTCGAACCTGGCGTTCAAAGCGGGGATCGTCGTCCTGCTCGGCAGCCGGCAGCTCACGCTCCGTGTGGGGGTGTTGTTTGTCGCCGCGATCGCAGGCGGCGCGGCGATTTTGTGGCTCTGGCCGACCGCCGACGTCGATCGCTGGATTGAGAGTTTCGCCGCGCCTTAGGTGCGAATGGCGCAAGTGAGCCAACGAACCATACAATGGGCAGACCGAAAGTGCAATCAGTGGACAACTGAGGTTGGCACGCACCGCTAGCCGCGAGAACAACCGCGGAGCCCACGATTCGCGTGTGAGCCCCGCGGTGTGCCGTTCTTAAGGAGTCAGGACACTCCGAGCGTCGAGTGAATCTGGCGGATCACTTGCGGATCGAGCTGGAGATCGCGCGCAAGGCTTTGCAAGTATGCCTTCTCGGCGGGCGTATCGACTTCGATCGCCAGTAGCGAAGCCGTGTAGATTTGAGCGGCGACTTGCCGGTTGGTTACCGCGCCAACGATCGCCGCGGTGTTCAGCGGCTTACGGACTTCGGCCAGTAAATGATCGCGTTCGGCCTGCGTGATTCCATCTTCCTGCAGTTCGCCGACGATCTTTTGCATTTCGTCTTCATCAATGCGCCCGTCGGCCTTCGCCGCGTTCACCATGGCCTGCACGGTGAGATCGACGATTGATTGCACCTGCTGCTCCTCCTGCGGATCTTGCGGTGCTCGCAGACCCGCCGCTAGTTGCTCGGCCGCCCCAACTTCCTGCGGTTGGGACTGCGCCTGCGAGGCGCGGAGTGCCTGCAGCGCGATCGAACCCAATAGTGCCAGGGCTCCGCCGCCAAGCGCGCCTTTGGCGGACTTTCCGCCGCCACCGAGCACGGCGCCAATCAGTGCGCCGAGCCCGCCGGCGGCCAGCGACTTGCCGCCCGCACCTTCGCCGAGGAAGCTCTTGGCAATTTCACCGAGGCCTCCCAATGAATCGAGCGGGCTGCCGGAGCCGCTTTCCTGGCGGGTCTGGGCAGCGGCCGGTTCCTTGGCCGGCACCAGCCCAAGCTGCTCGAGAATGCCCCCCGGGCCTGCGATTCCGCTCTCGCTCAACGAGTGTTCGATCCGGCTGGCGGACGAGTGCGTCATCCCGCGCTTTAGCAGTGAGCCGAGTAGATCCGACACATTGGCCATGGATATCGCTCCTGATGGAAAAAGTTGTGAGCAGTTGCCTTGTTGGCTCTCGCGAGGACTATCGTTTGAGGTTTACCTGCACGTTGCTCTTTTTGCCGCTGGCCGGATCGACGACGGTCAGCTTCACGGCACCCCGGCTTTTGCGAGCCAGATCAATGAGATCGTTGGGATGCAGTACGGGTTTGTCATCCGCCGAGACGACGATCGTGCCCGGGCGCAGTCCGGCGCGAGCTGCGGCGCCGCCTGGCGTGACTTCGGTGATCTTCACAGCGAAGTCGTTGTCGTGAAACGCCAGCTCGGTGACCGCGCCGAGATCGCTGTTGACCGGGGCCGAGGAGGTGTCTACCTGGCGCGGCATTGGCTCCCGCGTGCCAAGCGAGACGGCAACTGCGGTGTCGCGCCCGGTTCGTGAATCGCGCACGGTCAGGTTCAGTGTCGAGCCGCTTTTGCGGAGCGCGCTCAATAGTTGTTCGACGTTGGTGGTCGGAACGCCGTTGGCTGCGACGATGATGTCGTTCGGTTCAAGACCGGCCTTGGCGGCAAGCCCCGCAGGTTCGACACGAATGACTTTAACTGCACTGCGGGTTCCCAGTGTGACGGACTCGGCGGACATGCCAAGCGAGACGGATTGCGGCGCGGGCGCGGCGGGCTTGCCGGCGGCTTTCGGATCCTGTGACTTCGACGCGGGATCGATCTGGATTCGTGCGACTCTTCCCGAATTGACGTCGACGACGTCCAAGGAAAATGGTTCGCCCAGCACCGACAGAGCGGTGAGTTCGTCGGCCGAACGGATCTCGGCGCCATTAATCCCCACGAGCGTATCGCCAACTTCGAGCCCGGCGCTTTGGGCAGGACTGCCGCGCGCGACGCTTAGGATTCGCAGTGCGGTTTGATTCTCAACTCGCACCGATTCGACGGTCATACCCAGGACAGTCTGTGCACCTTCTTCACGGGCGTCGTCGTCGTGAGCCGAACCGTTTGTGGCAGAGTCAGTGGCTTCATCGTTCTTGACTTCGAACCAGGCGGCGAACGCATCCTGCCAACCGCCGGTGGGCCTTGGTTTCAAATAGGCGCGGACGGACTGCCCTTCGTCAGGAAGTCGAGTGTTAGCCGTCGCCCCTGAAATCCTGCCGGAGGTGGGCTGTTGGGAAATATGAACATAGACCGTCTCGGTCGGAGCCGGGTAGCGCGCCTGCAATTGCCCTGTAGCCGTTCGACGAGCTTCGGAACGTTGGACTTCGATCTCGACGAGACGATCGCGCCCCTCGCCGCCGCTGTAGATCTGACGCACCACACCATCGACCACCAGCGGTGCGTCGGTTCGCGCGGTTTGAGGCGCGAGTTGAGCTTGCGCTGAGGATCCGGTGAGCGTTGGTACCCAACCAATCAAACTCACTACGACGCAGACCAATCTTCGCGGACGTCCAATCATGAGATTCACCAAACTGGGCAAAGTCTTGACCGAATGCGACAGGAAACGTGAAGCAGGACTGCTTCGGCACTCGAAACTAGCAGAAATGACCCCGCCAATTCTCCTCCTTCCGTTGAGAAATTGCAAACATTGTTCAAGTCCACGATCTGACGGCATGGCAACGGCTCGCCGCGGGATGGGCTCCCGCGGCGAGCCGACTGAATTGGCACTTGCAGTCCGTCCAATGACGACATGCCGCAAACGCGTGCTTACTTCTTCCGTCGGCGGATTGCCACCAAGCCCAGTGCTGCGGCGCCGAAGATGCCCATGACGATCGTGGAAGGTTCGGGCACCACGGTGACCGAGAAATCGTCAAAGAAGTTCTTGCCGCCGAGGCCAGCATTGAGACCATCCTCCAGTTGCCACCTCAACACCGTCAGGTCACTCAGGGGCAGGCCCATGGCGGTATTCGCAGGCACGATGTTGGTCCAACTGTTGGCTGAGACGTCGAAGTAGTCCATCGAGAATGTATCGGCCGTCAGGTCGATATCCACACGAAGGCCGTCCCAGTTGGACTGATCGGCTATGAAGGATGTTGTGTTCCAGGGGTTGGAAGGACTCGTCCGCCAGGTTACCGAGTTGTCGCGAGCATAGCCCCATTCGAAACCAATGTTGCCTGAACTATCCTTGAAGGACATCGTGAACTTGTCTTTCGGAGCCTCGCCGGTCCCCGCCGAGTCACCGGGATTGGGACAGAAATAGAATCCGACCTGCACCGGCCCCGAAGTGACGCTTGCCGGCGCGATCCCGCCAAAGTCGTACGAATCGAACTTGTACTCGTACACCGCAGCACCGGTGCCCAGCGGCCTGTCATTTCGCATTGCCAGATTCCAGTTATCCGTGCGTCCTCCGGAGTGTCCGCCCACCAGGTAGGAAGCCACGGCGTTTGGGTCTGAAGGCGAGTATGGGGGAGTTCCGAAAATGTAGCTTGCACGGTCAGCCGGGTTGTCAAAGTAACCTCCGGCAGGGCCCACTACAGACCACAATCCTGAGTCGGCCGTGATTTGCGTGGGACCAGGACCGCCCCCTGCGTTGGCTCCGAACTGCCCCGCGTTGTAGTAGCTGACGTCCCCGTAAACCAAACCAGATTGAACGTCGTATCCATCCTGTGGGGCAAAACTAAACAGCGCGGCGCGGGCAGGAGTAGCCACTCCAACTAGTAGCACTACCGTGCACCACACTGACGACACTGATAAAGTTCGGAACATGAGCTGTCTCCCAGTTAAATGTTTGGGCGCGGATACCGTCCGCGTCGCGTTGTTGTTTACCGCCACTTGTCTTTTCCAGGCAGTCTGAAACGCTCCAGGCTTAGCAGCTGGATGAATTGAAAGCGTCGCGCTGTCCGACTGGCGAAGGCCGATTGAAAGCCCATGTGACGCATGGCACACGCGTGCCATCGAACGCTGTCGAGCCACAGTTGCTCGACTTCTAGCGTCAAGTTTCGGACGACAATCCTTTTAGCCCGGCCCCCATCTGCGGACTGCGGACGCATTGTATGCGCAAAAGCGCAGTTTCGCGCAACGTCTTTAGTGGACAAAGTTTATGGATGAGCGGTGGGGCACGCTCGAATGGAGGGGGGAGAAGGCCGTTCGATAGTGACGAATGCAGCCCATAAAAAGGAATGGGCCGCGCTGTGGACATAGAGACCACAGCGCGGCACCGAGGAGCTACTCCCCAGAAGCTCCTGTTACCATTCCTGTCCTGATAGGATTCGTTCGCGGGCGGCTAGGATTGCAGCCCTAGCCGCTCGCTTGTGTGTTTCTCCTAAGCCGCCGGCTGGGCTTCGAATTGTTCCTCTTCGGTTGAGCCGCACAAAGCGGTCGTCGAAGAGCGCCCCCCGGCGATCGTCTGGGCAACTTCGTCGAAGTAGCCAGTGCCCACGAAACGCTGATGCTTCGTAGCCCGGTAGCCCGAGTCGGCTTCGAGCTGGAACTCACGCTGCTGGAGCGCGGCGTAGGCCGTCATGCCGCTGTCGCGGTAGCCTGAGGCCAGCTCGAACATCGAGAGGTTCAAGGCGTGGAACCCGGCGAGCGTGATGAATTGATACTTGTAGCCCATCGCGCCGAGCTCGCGCTGGAAGCGGGCGATCGTGGCGTCGTCCAGCTTCTTCTTCCAGTTAAAGCTGGGCGAACAGTTGTAAGCCAGCAGCTTGCCCGGGAACTCGGCGTGCATCGCTTCGGCGAAGCGCTGCGCCTCTTCCAGATCGGGCGTCGAGGTTTCACACCAGATCAGATCCGCATAGGGAGCGTAGGATAGACCGCGGTCGATCGCGATGTCGAGCCCGCCCTCGATGCGGAAGAAGCCTTCGGGCGTGCGCTCACCGGTAATGAACCGCCGATCGCGCTCGTCGATGTCGCTGGTGAGTAGTTGAGCACTGTTGGCGTCGGTCCGGGCGACGAGCACGGTGGGAACGTCCATCGTGTCGGCGGCCAGGCGCGCTGCCGAAAGCGTGCGGATGAACTGCTGCGTTGGGACCAGCACCTTGCCGCCCATATGGCCGCACTTCTTTTCGCTGGCAAGCTGATCCTCGAAGTGGACGCCCGCTGCGCCGGCTTCGATCATGCCCTTCATGAGTTCAAAGGCGTTCAGCGGGCCACCGAAACCGGCCTCGGCATCAGCGACGATTGGCAGGAAGTAGTCGGTGTCACTGCGGCCTTCCATGTGCTGAATCTGGTCGGCACGGCGGAGGGCATTGTTCAGCCGACGGACGAGGTTCGGCACGCTGTCGGCCGGGTACAAGCTTTGATCGGGGTACATCTGTCCGGCGTTGTTCGCATCGGCCGCGACCTGCCAGCCGCTCAGATAGATCGCCTTCAGGCCCGCTTCGGCCATCTGCACGGCCTGGTTCCCGGTCAGCGCGCCAAGGGCGTTGACATACGGCTCGAAGTTGACGAGTTGCCACAGCCGCTCCGCGCCGCGGCGAGCGAGCGAATGTTCAACGTGCAGGCTGCCTCTCAGGCGAACGACTTCGGTCGCGGAGTAGTCGCGGCGAATGCCTTCCCAGCGTGGCAGATCGGCCCAATCGGAATCCAGTTCAGCGGCGGTGCGTGGCTCAGACATGGCGGACAAACCCTTTGAAAAAGTGCAACTAGAAATGAAGCGAGAAGGGGAGTTTGTTTCCAACCGAACAGATGGCAAACGCTGGGGAGTAACCAATCAGAACACGAAATACAAACTAGTGGATCTAGTCAAGCTGCTCGTAGGCCGGCAGTGTCAGAAATTCAACGAACTCGGGGGCTGTGCTGACCTGGAGGAACAGCCGGCCGGCCTCATCGAACTTGGTCTTGGCGTAACGCTCCTCGCCGAGCCCCTCGTGAATGTTCGCGAGTTCCTGGCGGAGCACTTCGGTCACCAGTTCGACCGTGATCCTGGTATCGTCGGCAAAGCGACCGCGATCGTCGCGGATCCACTGCCAGATTTGCGCCCGAGAGATTTCGGCCGTGGCGGCATCTTCCATCAGGTTAAAGATCGGCACGCAGCCGTTGCCACGAAGCCAAGCCTCGAGATATCGCAACCCGACCGCGACGTTCGTGTGCAGACCTTCGCGGGTGATCTCCCCCTCGGGAACGGCCAGCAGATCGGCGGCCGTGATCTTCAGATCCTTGTGGCGGCGAAAGAGCTGGTTTGGCCCGAACATGTGCTGGTCGAAGACTTCCATCGCCACGTGAACCAGACCCGGATGCGCCACCCAGGTGCCGTCGTGGCCGTCGGTGGCTTCGCGCTCCTTGTCAGCGCGGACCTTGGCCAGGGCGCGGCTGTTGGCGGCCGGGTCATCTTTGATAGGAATCTGCGCGGCCATGCCACCCATCGCATGCGCGCCGCGACGGTGGCAGGTTTCGATAAGTAGCAACGAGTACGACCGCAGGAAGTGCGTCGTCATCGTCACTTGAGCCCGATCCGGCAGGAGCATGCCCGGGCGATTACGCAGTTTCTTGATGAAGCTGAAGATGTAATCCCAGCGGCCGCAGTTGAGGCCGGCGCTGTGGTTGCGCAGTTCGTAGAGGATTTCGTCCATCTCGAACGCGGCCAGAATGGTTTCGATCAGCACCGTGGCCTTGATCGTGCCTTGCGGAATGCCGAGGGCCATCTGGGCCGTGCGGAAGACTTCGTTCCACAAGCGGGCCTCGCGGTGGCTTTCCATCTTCGGCAGATAGAAGTAGGGGCCGGAGCCCTTGTCGATCAGGGCCTGGGCATTGTGGAAGAAGTACAAGCCGAAGTCGAAGATGCCGGCCGAGATTGGTTCGCCGTCCACCAGCACGTGCTTTTCCACGAGGTGCCAGCCGCGCGGCCGGACGATGAGCACGGCAGTTTGCTTTTCGAGCGTGTAGTGCTTGACCTGAGGGCTGGTGTACTCGATCGTGCCGCTGACCGCGTCGCGCAGATTCACCTGCCCGGCGACGGTGGCTTCCCACGTCGGCGAGTGCGAGTCTTCCAGGTCCGCCATGAACGTCATGGCGCCGGAGTTCAGGGCGTTGATCACCATCTTGCGGTCGACCGGACCAGTGATCTCGACGCGACGATCCTGCAGGTCGCTTGGGATCGGGGCGATCTGCCAGTCGCTCTGGCGAATCTGTGCGGTCTCGGGCAGGAAGTCGGGCAATTCGCCCGCGTCGATGCGGGCCTGACGAGCTTCGCGGGCGGCCAGCAACTGCTTCCGCGTTGCGCGGGTCAGTCGCTCCAAGCCGGCGACAAACTCGAGGGCTTCAGGAGAGAGAATGTCCTGAGCGTCCGCGGGAATAGCGGCGGTCAGTTCAATGCCTTGCGGCAAGGTTTGCGTGCTGGCGGCAGACTTCGTGGCTGTGGCGCACATGGGGAGTTTCCTACTGGTGGTTGGTCCCTGGTTCGGTGGAGCGGATGGTTCGCTCCGGTGCGACAGACACGGGCCGCGCGGCGGAAGTTCATTCCTGCTGCGGGGAGGAGTTCGCCGGAAGAGAAGGCTGATGGAGATGAGTCGAGAAGCGGGCGTCCGGAATGACATGTTCCGATCGCGCCACCCCGCCCGCTATCAGCAAGTCCCAACAAGCCAGAGAAATCCGCCCTTACAGCCGCCGCCCGCGGTTCGTCGCGTGCATCGCTGAAGGCACTGTAATTGCGGAAACAAGAATTGAACACAACAATCCTTTCAATACCAAACATTGAATCTATCAATCATATGATCTATATTAGCAGGCGCTATACTGACTTTGCGTCCGCAACGGTTCTCTTCGAAATGGCGGTTTCCATGAGCACCTCCTCGCCCAACTCCCAGTACTACAAACAGAACCGGCTGCAGCAATTGCGCGGCTTTTGTTGTGCCGCCCAGGCCGGCAGCATCTCGAAGGCGGCTGAGAAGCTGTTCCTCAGCCAGCCCAGCGTGTCCCTGCAGATTCAGGCGCTCGAGCGCGAGATGAAGACCACGCTTTTCGAGCGGCGGGGGCCGAAGATCAGCCTCACGCCCGATGGCAAGACGCTCTATGAACTGGCCGCGCCGCTGGTCGAGGAGATCGACGCCCTGGCCGATACGTTCGCCGCCAAACGCGGCGGCATCGAGACCGGCCGGCTCGACATCGCGGCCGGCGAATCGACCACGCTCTATCTCTTGCCGCGGTTTGTCCAGCAGTATGCCGAACTGTATCCCGGCATCGAACTCAAGCTGCACAACGTCACGGGGCGCGACGGCCTGGCTATGGTCCGTTCGGACGAGGCCGACTTTGCCGTCGGCTCAATGCTCGAAGTGCGCGAGGATATCGAGTATCAGCCGATGTTCACCTACGACCCGATGTTGATCGTGCCGCTCGGCCATCCGCTGGCGAAGCGAAAACGAGTCACGCTAAAAGACGTCTCGCCGTACCCGTTGATTCTGCCGCCGAGCCATCTGACCACGTGGGGCGTCGTGGACTATGCCTTCGCCAAGCACAAGCTGAAGTACGAAGTGAAGATGGAGGCCGGCGGCTGGGAAGTGATCAAGAAATATGTCTCGCTGGGGCTGGGGATCTCGATTGTCACGAGCATCTGCCTCAGCGGCGAGGAAAACCTGGTGGCGATTCCGCTGTCGCGTTACTTTCCCAAGCGAACGTATGGCCTCGTAATTCGCAGGGGCAAGTTTCTTTCGCCCGCCGCTGACCGGTTCGTGAACCTGATGCGTGAAGCCACCAAGGGCAAGCGTCCCGTGGCGAGCGAGCCCGGCACGAACCAGCTGTTCGGCTTCTATGGACCGATTGACGGCCGCGCCGACGGCGGGCCGCATGGCAGGTCGGGAAGGCGTGCCCGGTAGTCCAACGCAGGACTACTTCGTGGCCTGTGGCGCGCGCCTGAGCGCTAGTTCAATCGCGGATTCAAATTCTTCCGCCGGCATACCGCCGTGCAGTGGCGCGTCCTGGATGATGCCGTCAGCATCGATCAGAACAATCTCTCCGGCGGCCGGCGCGTTCCAAGATTTGTGAATCGGACCATGGCGGCCGTCCCACCAGCAGCGCCATGTGATCTCACCAGCATTGAGCGACTCGCGCAGCGTGTCGACCCGTTCGTCCATGCTAACGCTCAGCAGTGCGAACGGCGCGTCCTTGAACTTCTCGACCAGCTCGCGCTGCAGCGGATAAAGCTTCTTGCAGGGGCCACACCAATCGGCTGAGAAGGTGAGCATCACCACCTTCCCGCGATAGTCGCTAAGGCGAAACTCCACGCCCTCGGCATCGCGGCCCGTGATGTCGGGCGCTTCGCCGCCGGGCTCAAGGTGCTCGATCTCGAAGCGGAGAGCCTCGGTAAGTTCGCCGTTCGTCTGGCGAGCGGCCTGCGTGTCCTCTCGCACCAGGACCTTCGCCGGGCCGGCAAACAACCAACTTGCCGCCGGAACATCGTGGTATTCTCGCTCTACTTCCGCGAGCAAGCGATCGATCTCAGCGCGGTTCTTGTCCGCGTCATTGGGGAAAGTTCGCAGGTACGGTGTCACGTAAACATGCAACGCTCGTTCAAAGTCGGTCAAGCGTTCCTTCGTTTGCAAGGCTTCCGACATCCGCCAATGTTTGGTGAACGTGTGCAGGTGCCGGGCTCGGGCGCGAAGTGCGGCCGCCCGCGTGGCGGAATGTTTGGACTCGCGTGCCGCCTTGTTCAGCAGGTTGTCGATATCTGGCGAGGGGAGATGCATACTGACGCCCCCGAGCACGGCCGGCAGTCGCGGATCATCCAGGTGATCGCGGGCGACGAGCTGCAACGCCTTGCCTGCGAGCTGCGCAGTCGAACCAAGCGGATCGATGCTTGCGCCACGCCGGCGAATCACGAAGTACAAAGCGTCCAAGGCGGATGGCGAATCGGCGTGGGCCTCGGCAAACTCGAAGAACCGCGCGAGCATTTGTTGGTCGGGACTTGGCCCGCCAATCGCGGGACGGTTGCGCCACTCGTCGTCGGTGTACTGCTCGTTCGAGTACTCGGGCGGTCGCGTTCGCGGCAGTTTTCGCCACGCGTCACCCAGTTGCTTGTACTTCTCTCCCAGCTTGATGAGTTCCTGCTCGATGGGATCGGCCGGCGCGTCCGCGACTGCGAAAGTAGGCAATTCGAGAACTAGCCCAAGTGCCGCGAGCAGCAGGGCAAATCGCGAAGGCATGGCTAAGCACCTAGGGATCGAGAGAACATAAACGATTCCACGGCCGCAAGATCATGTTAGCATGCCGGCATCTCACGAGTGAGGCTATACTGTGCGGAGTTTGAATGGTCCCCAGTGTTGCGAGAACGACCATGCTGCACTTCGTGCAATTCGGATACGAGAACGCCCGCGAAGCGTTTGAGGGGGAGCTGCTCTCCGAGGTGACCGCGGAGTTTGCCGAACAGCTTGTCGCGGCATCGTGGTGGCGGCGAATGTGGCTCAAGCGGCAGATCCGGCGGGAAACAATCTCTCGCCTGCATAAAATTGCGCCGCCGGATGCGTGCTATTGAACAGTGGCTATCGGATCTCCGCCCGCACGTCCAACTGATTCCCCTTGCGACCGCCACTCACCAGGGCTTGCTCCCCGAGCGCGCCCTCGACCAGTAGCCGCGCCATCGCGATGGTCCGGTCGGCAAGCGCCCGAGCGCCGGCTTGCAGGTCTTCGCTCTCGGCGACGTAGCGAACGTTGTTCTCCATGTCCTCGGCGCTCCAGCCGCGCGAGTGAGCGATGTAAGGGAACTGCGGGAACTGGCAGCCGACTTCGGCGAAGAAGCCGAGCATGCTGCCGGCGACGGCCTGCACGTTGTCCTGGCCGCCGGTGATAATGAATGCCGCGGCCTTGTGCTTGAGCAGGTGCCGATTGGCAATCGTCTCCTGGTTCTGGATGCAGTTCATTCGCTCGACCATCTTCTGATACAGGCTGCACGGCGCGCCCCAGCGAATCGACGTCGAAATCAGGATCGCGTCCGCCCAGTGCACGATTGCTTCGTATACGCGGTCGAGTTGGTCGCTCGGATCCATCTGCGTGATCGAGCAGGGCCAGGTGCAGGCGTGCGCGCTTTTGGAATAGAAGCCCTCGCAGTGGCGGAAGCTTAAATCGCGGAGGCGAATCGCTTGCGTTTCGCACCCGCTCACGGCTGCTTGCTCGAGGGCATGTTCCAGCAGGAACTCCGACGTGCTCGGCCGGGGAAACTGCTGGTTCATCATCGTGGTCGAAATGCCTACGACGCGAATTGGTCCTGTCTCGCGCTTCACCGGTCGGGCCAGCGGATGTGGCGGATGCGGGATGTGTTTACGCGCGGTCGCGGAAGCCAAGTCCACAAAGACCTCTCCGGCCTCGACTTTCACACCATAGGTGGGCACGCTGCCGTCGCCAATCTCGGGGCGGGTGCGACCGGTCTGGTAGTGGAACTTCCAGAAGTGCCAAGGGCAGGTGACGTACTCGCCGTCGATCATGCCGTCTCCCAGCGGTCCGCCCACATGATTGCAGACGCCGGATAGCGCGGTGAATTTTCCCTCGCGATAGCACAGCGCGATCGGTGTGTCGCGTGCCTCGAGCTGCTGCAATTCTCGCTTCGCCAGTTCGCTGGCTGCTCCGAGAGAAACCCAATCTTCGCCGGGCATGTCTGATGACTCCTTGCGTGGCTGGCGGTGGCGAGCGTGCAGGTGCTGCGCCAGCATACCAGGATCGCTCCGACCTGCGAGCACAGGCCACCGGTAAAGTTTCGCTGACCGGTCAAGTCCTCCGCCGACCCTGAGGCCAGTGCGGAATGCGGCAACGCGAAGCGGGTCGCCCGGTCGACGAACTCCTTGGCGGTGAGTTTTTCCACGTCAGTTGGGTCAGCGTGGCAGCAGATCTCGATGAGTTCACAACGAGTGGATCGGCGTTCGATTTCGCGACTGCGGTCGTCGGCTGCGCGCACTGTGCTCGTTGTTTGCCTGGTCGTGTTGTCGACTCGGGTGGCAACCGCGCAGTCGCAACTGCCGGCCCCGTCCGAGCCCTATTCCCTGCTAACCACACCGCAGCTCACGGGCGACTGGCTGGACGCTCGCAGTTCGCTGGCCGATCGCGGCATTACGGTCTATGCGGACAACACGAGCTTTTTCTTCGGCAACCCGGTTGGCGGAATCAACCGCGATTTCGATTACGGCGGACACGGCGACTACCTGATGTTCGTCGATGGCGCGAAGCGCTGGGGTTGGGAAGGATTCTCGGTCAAGTTGCGGGCCGAACATCGCTTTGGCGAGACGCTGGTCGAAGACGTGGGCGCTTTCTTCTCGCCGACGGTGCTGGCCAACCTGCCGAAGGCGAACAGCGAGCGACTGTACTTGACGAATGTGCTATTCACACAGATGGTCGGCGAGCGGCTCGCTCTGTTCGCGGGCAAGATGGACACGCTCGACGGCGACATGAACGCGTTCGCTCATGGCCGCGGCAAGACGCAATTCTCGAACCTGGCGTTCGTGTTCAATCCGGTCGTGGCGGCCACGGTGCCTTATTCGACGCTCGGAGCCGGTTTTGTCTGGCTCCGTGAAGGCGAGGCAGTGGCTGGCGTAGCCGTGCTCAACTCGACCGACACGACGGGCACCAGCGGTTTCGAGCAGCTCTTCAACGACGGCGTGCTGCTCTCCGCCTACGTGCGCATGCCAACCCAGTGGTTCGACATGCCGGGCCATCAGCTCTTTGCGGGCACCTGGAACAACCAGGAGTACTTGTCGCTGGGCGACGCGTATATTGACTACCCTAACTTGGCGATCCCGCCAACGCGCGGCAGTTGGTCGCTCTACTGGAACTTCGATCAATACCTGGTCTATGACGCGCAATCGAAGCGGGGGTGGGGCCCGTTTGGCAGGGCCGGCATCGCGGACGACAACACAAATCCGCTGGCCTGGTTTCTGAGCTTCGGCCTCGGCGGCAACAGCCCCATCGCCAGCCGCGGGCAGGACACCTTTGGCGTGGGCTGGTACTACGCGGGCCTCAGCGGCCAGATCGAACCGATCCTCTCCGCGTTTCTCGGGCCGGTGGGCAATGGTCAGGGTGTTGAGTGTTTCTACAACTACGCGCTCACGCCGGCGGTCCACATCACCCCCGACTTGCAGGTGATTATTCCTTCGCAGCAGGACATCGATCCGTCGCTGGTCCTGGGCGTACGCGCGCAGGTGATTTTCTAGCGGGCCGCACAATCGCATTAGCGCTCAAACTTGCGGCGAAACTTGGACGCGGCGCCACCGATGATCGGCTTGCCGTGGCCGAACGTAGCGATCGCGAATTTCTCGCGCGCGAGTCGGCTGAGCGTCTGGCGCCCGAGCTCGATGTCCTCGTAGGCCGGGCTCATCGCGAGTCCAAATACGCTGGCGCAGGTGTCGGCGGCAAACAGCACCCCGCCATGCCGCGGCCAGTGCAAGGCGATCTGACCCGCACAGTGGCCGGGCGCATGGATGACGCGCAGCCCGCCGGCGAAGGCCATGACTTCGCCATCGGCCAGTTCGTGATCGATCTCGGCCGGCTCGATCGACGATTGGGCCTTGCGAATGATGAGCTTGTAGATCAAGCCATTGAGCAGGCCCGGCCCGGGAAGCAGCGGGCGAAGCGAGCGACCTTCGCGCGTCATGGCGGCGTCGACCGCGTGCATGTAGCTGCGGGCCGGCGTTAGTCGCTTGAGCTCCGCCAGGCTGCCAGCGTGGTCTTCGTGGCAATGTGTCACAAGGATGTGTCGCAGATCCTCGGGCGAGTGGCCCAACTCGCGAATGGCGCCCAGGATGGCGGGCGCGCTGCCGGGATATCCGGTGTCGATGAGCGTCAGGCCGTCGTCTTGGTCATCGAGCAGATGTGCATTCACTTGCCCCAAGCGGAGTTCGTAAAGGCCAGGGGCGATGGGTTTGAGATGCATGCTTGAGACTCTCGCGAGATTCGTCAATTAACAGTCTGACATTTGAAAGCCTGGGGGACGGGCCCTTCCGCTGATATTATGGTGTCATGGCAAGTTATGAATATGACTTTGATGTGCTGGTGATCGGGGCGGGGCACGCCGGGACCGAGGCGGCGCTCGCCGCTGCGCGGCTGGGGGCGCAAACGGCCCTGCTCACCACCAACTGCGATACCGTCGGCCA
>JBGSKX010000220.1:0-3023 GCA_041741015.1 Pirellulales bacterium | reverse complement strand
CTTGTCGCCCCCAGCAATCGGCAGC
Source organism: Pirellulales bacterium (assembly GCA_041741015.1). Taxonomy (GTDB): domain Bacteria; phylum Planctomycetota; class Planctomycetia; order Pirellulales; family PALSA-1355; genus JALHMI01. The sequence continues at coordinate 2,998 of JBGSKX010000220.1, read as the reverse complement.
GCCCCGCGTGCAAGTGCAGCCTTCGGTCGAATGACCGCGGACCATGTATTCCTTGTCTAACCCACTTTAAAACTGCTTTCCCGGCTTCGACCGAAGGCTGCGGCACCAAAACCCTCTTCCCAGAGTGTTCTGTCTCCTTCCGCGCGCCGAGCGCAGTTAATGACCCGCCTGCATTGCGGTTACCTTTCTGAGCAATTCGCATTCTTGATGAGTTTAGCAATGTCCAGTTCTGCGAAGATCATCCTGGCCGGTGGCAATGGTTTTCTCGGCCACGTTCTGGCGGAGTGGTTTGCCGCCCGAGGCCGGGAGGTCGTCGTGCTTTCGCGCAGCCCGCACAAGTATCGCGGTGCGGGTCGAGCCGTTGCCTGGGATGGCCGCACGCCAGGCGATTGGTGTCACGAACTCGCAGGCGCTGCCGCGGTTGTTAACCTGGCCGGCCGCAGCGTGAACTGTCGCTACCACGCCCGTAATCGCGCCGCGATGGTGAACTCGCGCATCCAACCGACGCGTGTCCTGGGCGAAGCGATTGCCGCTTGCAGCGATCCGCCGCCGGTGTGGCTCAACTCGAGCACCGCCACGATCTACCAGCACTCCTTCGATCGGCCGATGGACGAGCTAACTGGTACGATCGCCGCCACGCCCGAGGCCAAGGACGCCTTCTCCGTCGAGATCGCCCAGGCTTGGGAGCGAGAGTTCTTCGCGGCCGCAACCCCGCGTACTCGGAAGGTCGCGCTCCGGACCGCGATGGTGTTCGGCAACTACTCGGGCACGGTCTATCGCGTGCTGCGCCGCCTCGCGCGGCTGGGTCTCGGTGGCCCGATGGCTGGTGGCGAACAGTACGTTTCCTGGATTCACCAGCGGGACTTTTGTCGTGCGATCGAGTTCTTGATCGACCGAGACGACCTCTCCGGTCCGGTCAATCTCGCTGCGCCGCGTCCACTCACCAATCGCTCCATGATGCATGTGATTCGACACGCGCTTGGCATGCCCGTCGGCCTGCCGGCGACCCGGTGGATGCTCGAGGTCGGCGCGTTCTTTCTCCGCACCGAAACAGAACTAATCATCAAGAGCCGCCGCGTCGTGCCGCAGCGGTTGTTGAATGCCGGCTTCCGTTTCGACTTCGAGACTTTGTCCTCCGCCATCGCTCACCTTGATTGCGCCGCCGAACCCGACAAGCTCAAGCGCGCCGGATGGTCAAGCGATTTGCCACCGCGGGCACGGAGGTTCACCGAGAAAGACAAAAGCGAACCACAGATGGACGCAGATCAACACAGATGAAGAGTGAAGGGCAGAAAGAAAGAGCATTGACCAGAATCCGGCCACAGCACCCGCATCCAATCTGCTGCTTCGTCGTGCCTTTGTGTCGTTGTGGTTCTCTTCCTTCTTCGCACTCTTCAAAAACCAAATCAACCACAACGGCACAACGACACGACGCCGGGCAAGAATCTGATTTCTTCAAATCTGTGTGATCTGCGAAATCTGTGGATCAATCATCATCCCTCCTCATCTGTCTCGATCTGCGTCCATCTGTGGTTCTCCTGCTCTACTTCCCCTCTGTGTTCCTCCGTGACCTCCGTGGTGAATCCGTTTTTTTCACCGATTAACGATTGTGTTACACTGGCTTCGGAGCATTCAGCCAACTCCATCCAGGCGGCAACTATGGACTACCCCGCGGATCAAGTGGCCGAGATCGTCACCGCAGCCGGTTTCACGCACGTCGTGTGGCTGCCGGACTCCGCGCTCGGCCCGTGGGAGCAGGCGCTTCATCAGCCGGAAAGGCTCAAACTGGTCCGCGTTTGCCGCGAGGGGGAAGCTTGGCTGATTGCCGCGGGTCTGCATCTCGGCGGCAAGCGGCCGCTGGTGATGATCCAAAACACCGGACTGTTCGAATCCGGCGACGCCCTGCGCAACGTTCTGTTCGATCTCAAATTGCCGATCCCCGCTGTCATCGGCTACCGCAGCGCACTCGTTCCCAACTCCACCGATTCGGCTCGCCACTTTACCGAACCGCTGCTCAAGGCCTGGGGCATCGACTACGTCGTGGTCAGCCGGCCCGAGGAACTTTCGAAGATGGCGGATCACTTCGCCGGTTGTCACGCCGCTGCGAAACCCGGCGTCGTGCTCATCGCCGAGGGACGGATGTAATGCCTGAACACCAACCATCTCCAGCGCGCCAGCAGCGGATGCCGTTCATTCCCGCGCTCCAAGTGCTGGCCGGCCTCCGCACTGACCAGGTCGTCGTCACCACGATGGGCTCGGCCCGCGAGTGGCCCAAGCTTTCGCAGCATCCGCTCGACCTGCATTACATCCCCTCGGCCATGGGGCAAGCGCCAGCGCTGGGGCTCGGCATTGCGATCGCCCAGCCCGATCGCGAAGTGATCGTTCTGAACGGCGACGGTTGCCAGCTCATGAACCTGGGCGTGCTGGTCACGATCATCGCCAGCCGCGCGAAGAATCTCACGCTGATCGTGCTGGACAACGGAATCTACGAAGTCACCGGCGGCCAGCAAACCGCCGCCGCCACGACCGAGCGGGGCACGATCGACTTCGCCGGCATGGCCCGCGCCGCGGGCTTCAAAAGCGTGCGGAGCTTTAGCAACCTCAACGACTGGCAGCGCGAGGCGGCCAGCGTGCTCAAGCTCCCCGGGCCGCGGTTTGTCGCACTTGCGGTCGAACCGGTCGGCGCGTCCTTTCAACTCGAATCCCCCGGCCCGATCGCCGAGCGGCTGGCGAAGTTTCAGTCGGCGCTGTTCGTCAGCTAGCACGGCTCACCCATCCAAACTCGTTTGCGGGCCCCACTCGGATTGACCAAATTCGCCGAACGTGTCAGGTTGTGCTGTGCGAAGCGGGGCATGGAGCGCCCCGGCTGAATTAGGGCATGGGCTGTCAGGAGTGCGGAGCCATGAGTTACGTGCTGGTCGCGGTAAGTGTGTTTTTGGCGGCACAAGTGCCAGGCGGCGAATTTCAGCCCACGCAACGTCCGCGCCGCGGCGCCCCC
>JBGSKX010000219.1:0-49699 GCA_041741015.1 Pirellulales bacterium | reverse complement strand
TGCGCTTCCCGGCGGCGGCGCAGCCCGGCCGCTCGTGGCGAAGCGGGCCAGGATCTGCGCGGCTTCGTTGGCAGACTGGCAACGCAGCAGCGGATCTTTCTGCAGCATGTCGTCAACGATCTCTGCCAGGTCGTAAGGCAGCTTGGGGACGAGCCCGTCGAGACGCTGTGGAATCTCGTCGCGATGCCGGACGAGCTTCTCGCGCGGACCACCGCCGGCGAAGGGAGGGCTGCCCGCGAGAAGTTGAAACACCAGGCAGCCGAGCGAATAGACGTCGGTCAACGCATTGGGAAGCGCACGGCGTTCCAGCAGTTCGGGCGCGACGTAATCCGCGAGCGGCATCTCGAACACGCGAGCCCGGGCCGCGGGAGCGACCAGCGGAAACTGTAGCAGCTTGAGCGAACCTTGTGGCGTAACCCAGACGTTTTGCGGCGCAATGCTGCCGTGCGTCAGTTGTTGTTCGTGAATGGCCACCAGTCCGAGCGCGAGCTGTACGGCGAGTTGGCACGCGGTAGGAATCGGGAGCTGTTTGCCGGCGAGAGCTTCGATCAAAGTCTGGCCGCTGAGCGATTCGAACACGACCAGGGCCTGGCCACGCTGTCTGGTGGCGCGATACGTACGCGTGACGTGTGGGCTCTTCACGGCCGCGCACAGCGTGGCCAGCTCGCCATACTGACCGTACTCGTCAGGATCATTCGTCAGTTCCACCAGCGGCAGAAACATGACCTGCTGATTGCCTTCGTAGCTGGCGCGGAACACACGCTCAAGTCGTCCCTTCGCAATGCGGTCGATGACCGTGAAGGGGCCGAACACGAATGGCCCAGGGCGCCCGGAGAGCAGGACGTCGGCCTGATAGCGGGTGAGCTTTCGCTCGGCGACGAGCCACTCGGCCGCGAGCGGGGCGCTGGCCCGCTGGCCCGCGCCTTTGAGTTGGGAGAAGCTGCTACGCAGGGCCTCGCACTGGGCGGACGAAAGGAGCTCGCTCGCGGCCAGAAGTTGCCAGAAGTCATCGATCGAGACTTGCATCGCGCCGCGCTGGATTGGCTGCCTGGTCCACGAGTGCAACCGCGGCCCGAGCGAAGATTCGACGGGGCAGACGCGGCACTCGTAGACGGGTATTTTCTCGGTTCCAAGGCTAATCTACCACGGGGGACTTAACAGAAGCAAAGCCGGCGGAGGCAGACCGCCTGACCGCCCCCTGTGAAAACTGGCACGGTTTGGCCTATGCTGAGTAAGAAGCGCATTCCGGATGCGCATGCCCTTCGCTTCCGCCGGCACCCGCATCGGCCCCGTTTCATGGCGACTCCGCTGGAAAACTTGCAGGCCGGTTTTGCGCATCACCAGGCCGGTCGGCTGCGCGAGGCCGAGACGCTCTATCGGCAGGTCCTGTCCGTCGATCCGCAGCAGGCCGACGCCTGGCACCTGATGGGGCTCTTGGCGCTGCAGGCCGGCCGCCCCGATGCCGCGGAGCAATGCATCACCCGGGCCATCGGCCTGGCGGGTGGTCGCGCGCCGTATCACTCGAACCTGGCCCACGCGTTGCGTGCCGCCGGCCACTTGGAGCGTGCGGAGCAAGCAGCGCTCAGGGCCCTGCAGCTCGATCCCAACCTGGGGGATGCGCACAACAACCTGGGTAACATCCAGCTCGATCGCGGCAACATCGAGGCGGCGGCCTCGGCTTACGCCCGGGCGATCGAGCTCAAGCCGAATGCGGCTGACCCGCACAACAACCTGGGGACGATCTTGCATCGACGCGGAGCGCTCGACGCGGCGATCGAGCATTACCGCCGCGCACTGGCGATCAACCCACAGTACTTCGACGCCTCTAACAATCTGGGCACCGCGCTCAAGGCGCAGCATCGCCTGGACGAGGCTGCGGATGCCTATCTCGCGGCGATCCGGCTCGTCCCCACGGCCGCCAGTGCGCACCTGAACCTCGGCACCGTGCGCCAGGAGCAACGCCGTCTGGAAGAGGCGATAAGTTGTTATCGAGAAGCATTGCGACTTGCGCCCGACTCGCCGCCGGCGCTCAACAACCTGGGCGCAGCGCTACACGAACACGGCCAATTGGAAGAAAGCCGGGCGATGCTCGAGCGGGCGATCACGCTCGCGCCGCAATTGGCCGACGCGCACTACAACCTGGGGACGGTGCTGGAATCGACTGGCGATGCCGAAGCGGCCACGGCAGCCTATGAGCGGGCGCTCGTGTGCGACGCGGCCTTCGCCAAAGCGCTCGTACGTCTCGCACGGAGCAGACAGCGCAAGGGCCAACTGACCGAAGCGGCACAACTGGCCGAGCGCGCGGTGTCAATCGACCCGCAGCTGCCGGCCGCACAACTGGCCTGGGCCGACATCTGCGAGCACACGGGCCGGCACGCCGAGGCCGTGGCCGGGTACCAGCGAGCGATCCAACTCAAGCCGGACTTTTCCGAAGCGTACAACAACCTGGCAATGATCTATGCCGATCGCGGACAGCCGGACGAGGCCGAACGGCTGTGCCGGCAGGGTCTGGCACAGCAAGCGGCGGCGCCGACACTCTTGGCGAACCTGGCCACGGCGCTGACGCATCAAGGGCGTCAACAAGAAGCGATCGACACGGCACGCGAGGCGGTCCAGCGCGAACCCGAGAGCAGCGAGGCCTACAGCAATCTGCTGTATGCTCTGCACTACCTGCCGGATCAGGATCCACAGGCAATCTACGACGAACACTTGGAGTGGGCACGCCGGCATGCCGAGCCGCTCACCGCGGCCGCGCCTCTACCCGTGAGAAACCCCGATCCAAACCGGCGGCTGCGGGTGGGTTATGTTTCGCCGTACTTTCGCGATCACGCGGTGAGTTTCTTCAGCGAGCCCCTGATCACCTCGCACGATCACGAGGTGGTCGAGCTGTATCTGTACAGCGACAACCGGCGAAACGACGAAGTGACCGACCGCTTCCGCGCGGCGGCCGACGTGTGGCGCGACGTGCGGTATCTGTCCGACGAAGAGTTGGCCCAGCAGGTGCGCGAGGACCGAATCGACATTCTTGTCGATCTCACCGGACACATTGCACTGCATCGGCTGCTCGCGTTCGCGCGGAAGCCGGCTCCCGTGCAGGTGACCTATATCGGTTACCAGGACACGACCGGGATGAGCGCGATGGACTATCGGCTGACCGACGCGCGGGTCGACCCGCCGGGAACGGAGCGATACTACCGCGAGAAGCTGTATCGTCTGCCGCGGACGTTCTTTGTCTATCGCCCGGCGGCCGAGTCGCCGGAACTTGTCGCGCCACCGGCGGTGGAGAACGGCTACGTCACGTTCGGCTCGTTCAACAACTTCACCAAGGTCACGCCGCGCGTGATTGATGCCTGGATCGAGATCCTTCGCCGGGTCGATCGTTCCCGCCTGGTCGTGCTCGCTAATCGCGGGGGCCATGTCGAAGCGCACTTTGCGCGGAAGGCGCGTGAGGCCGGCCTCGATCCGGCGCGGATCGAACTGCACAACCGGATGCCGCGGCGAAAGTACTTCGAACTGATTCAGCGGGCGGACATCGCGCTCGACCCGTTTCCGTTCAACGGGCATACGACGACCTGCGACCAGACCTGGCTGGGATTGCCGACCGTGATGCTGCTGGGAGAGACGTACGTAACTCGTTATGCGTCGGGCGTCTTGGCGCCGGTTGGGCTGGACGCGAATATCACGCGCTCGGAGCACGAATATATCGAGAGAGCAGTGGCTCTGGCCGGCGACGTTGAGTGGCTGGAGCGTTTACGCGGAGAATTGCGGCAGCGCATGGCCGCTTCGGTGCTGCTGGACTTTGCCCATTTTGCCCGGGACGTGGAAGCGGCCTATCGTCAGATGTGGGACACGTGGTGCCGCGGGGAAATGAAATGACGACGACCGACATGCAGGAACAAACGCTCGAGGCGGGCATTCGCTGCCACGATGGGGGCGATCTGCAAGGCGCCGAGCGACACTACTGCGAAGTGCTGCGCGTGAATCCGCGACACGCCAAGGCGACGTACTTGCTGGGACTGCTCGCGCACCAGGTGGGAAAGGTCGATCTGGCGATTAGACTGATCAGCCAGGCGATTCGTCTCGACGGTCGGCAACCGACGTTTCATGCCCGGCTGGGCGAATCATTTCGCGTGGTGGGGAGGATTCCTGAAGCGATCGAATGTTATCGCCAGGCGCTGAAGCTGAACGGTCGTCACGCCGAGTTTCACAACGCCCTGGGAACGCTCTTGCAATCGCAAGGCGATCTGCCGGCGGCGATTGCCTGTTACCGGCAGGCGACGGCACTCAAGAGCGACTACTTCGCACCGTGGTACAACCAGGGACTTGCGCACCAGCAGCGAGGGGAGTTCGACGAAGCGGCCCACGCCTTCGGCGAGGCCGTGCGGATCGAGCCGCAGCACTTCGAAGCCACGATCGCCTGGGCCGGCATGCTGCAGGCCGGGGGGCATACCGAACAAGCGCTCGCGCAGTTCAACAAACTGGCGATCACGCATCCCGATTCGCCGCAGGTCGAGTGTGCGATCGGCGTGGGGCACCAGGCGATGGGGAACCACCCGGCCGCGATGGCTTGCTATCTGCGAGCGATCGAGCTGGCTCCCAACTTTGCCGAAGCACACTACAACCTGGGGACCCTGCTTCAAAGCATGGGCAACGACGCCGAAGCCTCGCGGGCTTATCAGCAAGCCACCGAGCTCCATCCGCGACTGGGCCCGGCCTGGTCGAACCTGGCGAACGCGTTGGTCGGCGTGATGCTGCCGGACGAGGCAGTCGAGGCGGCCCGAAAGGCCCAGGAGTTGCAGCCGCGCTCGCACTCGGTTATGGGTAATCTGGCCGCGGCCTTGCAACTGCAAGGGGACATGCCTGGCGCCATCGCCGCCTATCGCGCAGCAGTGGAACTGCACCCTGGCGACTATCCGAATCACAGCAATCTGCTGTACACGCTTAACTTCTCGCCAGACATCGAGGCGCAGTCGCTTTATGACGAGCATCTGCGCTGGGCTCGGCAGCACGCCGAGCCGCTGACCGCGGCAGCCGCGCCGCACAAGAACGAGCGCGATCCGCTAAAGCGGCTGCGGGTGGGTTATGTCTCGGCGCACTTCAAGACGCATGCCGTGGCGTTCTTTCTGGAACCGCTGATCGCGAGACACGATCGCGCGGCGGTTGAGCTGTTCTGCTATTCGGACGTGCTGCAGCCCGACGAAGTGACCGCGCGGTTCAAGACGCTGGTGGACGGCTGGCGGGACGTTTCCGATTTGTCTGACGATGAAGTAGCCGCGATGATTCGCGCGGACGAGATCGACATTCTCGTGGACGCGGCCGGTCACATCGGTGGCAATCGGCTGCTGGTGTTCGCGCGCAAGCCGGCGCCGGTGCAGGTGACCTACCTCGGCTATCAGAACACGACCGGCATGTCGGCGATGGACTATCGGCTGACTGACGCGCATGCCGATCCGCCGGGAGCGACCGATCGTTTCTATACGGAAAAGTTGATTCGGCTTCCCGAGGCGTTCTTTGTTTTTCAGCCCCCGGCAGACGCACCCCCCGTTGGGCGTTTGCCGGCGGAGCGAAATGGGTTCGTGACATTCGGTTCGCTGAATAATATTCCCAAGCTCACGCCGCAAAACTTTCGCGTGTGGGGAGCGGTGTTGGGCCGGGTGCCGAACTCGCGATTGATGGTGCTGGGATATACGGGGGGAGTTTTCGAGCGAAATGTGCGTGAGATGCTGGCGCGAGAGGGCATTGATGGCAGCCGGGTGCAGGTGGTCGACAAGCGACCACGCCGCGAATATCTCGAATTACACAACGAAATTGACTTGGCACTCGACTCCTTTCCCTTCAATGGACACACCACGGTCTGCGATGCGCTGTGGATGGGAGTTCCTTCGATTATGCTAGAGGGAGAATGCTATGCGTCACGGTTCGGCGGCAGCACGCTGCTGGGCGTGGGACTTGGGGAGTTGATCGCTCGTAGTGAAGGCCAGTACGTCGAGTTGGCGGTTGCGCTGGCCGAGGATCGCGAGCGACTGGGGGAACTTCGCCGCACGCTGCGCGAGCGGTTCGCCGCGTCGCCGCTGGTCGATGCCCGCAGATTTGCCTCCCAGGTTGAACAGGCCTACCGTGAAATGTGGCGCGCATGGTGTGCAACAGGTTCGACAGCAAGTGCATGAGGCAGTGATGACCGATATCGTCGAAACGCTCCAGGCGGGCCTGGCCCATCATCGGGCTGGCCGGCTGGCCGAGGCGGAACGTGATTACCGCAAGGTGCTCGAGATGCACCCGCGCAACGCGCAGGCCATGCACCTGCTGGGCCTCGTGGCATTTCAGGCCGGCAAGATTGATCTCTCGCTGCAGTTCATCGAAGCGGCGATCTCGGTCGATGCCTTTCACGCACCGTTCTGGGCCGATCTGGCCGAGGTCTATCGCGCGCTGGAGCGAACGGATGATTCGATTGCCGCGTATCGCAAGGCCCTCGAGGTGAATCCCGAGATGGCCGACACCTGGACGCATTACGGTTCGCTGTTGCAGACCTTGGGAAAGTTGGACGAAGCCGTGGACTGCTATCGCAAGGCGCTCGAAATCGACCCCGACTATGCCGGCGCGCACGCGTTTCTGGGCATCGCCATGCAGGAGCAGGGAGAGATCGAGGAGGCGCAACGAATGCTCGAGCAAGCCGTGCACCTGGCGCCCAACAATCCGGAAATCTACCTGCAACTGGGGCGCTGTTTACACGCTCAACACAAGTGGCTGGATGCGATCGCCTGCTATCAGAAGGTCCGCCGGCTGGAGCCCGATCACGTCGATGCGCAGCGATTGTACGACGAGGCGCGGGCGGCGCTGGCGCAATCGTAGCAGCATTGTTTGAGGCGTTGGGTCACGGGCATGAGCAATTCCTCCGAGATGCTGCAAGCGGGGCTCGCGCATCACGAGGCCGGCCGACTCCAGCAGGCCGAACAGCATTACCGCCAGGTGCTCGGGGCGGAACCCCGCAATGCCGATGCGCTGCATCTGCTGGGAGTGCTGGCTCTGCAATGCGGACACGCTCAGGTGGCGGTCGAGTATATTTCAGCCGCCATTCGTATTGCCGGCGATCGGGCGACATATCACACGAACCTGGCCGAGGCCCTGCGCGTGTTAGGGCAGTTGGATGAAGCCCGGCGGGCGTATGAACAGGCCCTCGCAATCACTCCGCAAAATCCCGCGGCCTACAACAACCTGGGCACGATCCATGAAGCCCAGGGGAATCTGCCGGCCGCGATCGATTGCTACCGGCGCGCGGCCGCCCAGCACTCGGGCTATCCGGATCCTCATAACAACCTGGGGATTGCGTTGGAAAAACAGGGAGACTCGCTCGCCGCGGCCGAGTGTTTTCGCCGAGCGATTGAAATCGAACCGCGCTACGCCCGCGGTCATTACAACCTGGGTGTGAACCTGGCTCGGCGGGGAATGCGCGAGGAAGCGTTTCACGCGCTGTCGCACGCAATTGATGCGGCGCCGGATTATGCCGAAGCGCACTACGCACTGGCGATGACGCACCAGCAACTGGGGCAAACCGAGCGGGCTCGGGTGGAGTACGAGCGGGCGCTGGCGCTGCGCCCGAACTGGGCCGAGGCTGCCAGCAGCCTGGGCTCATTGTTGCAGAGCATCGGTCAACTCGACGAAGCGGCGGCGATGTACGAGCGGGCACTGGCGGCAAACCCCCACTATGCCGAGGCGATCTACAACCAGGGGACGCTGCTGAAGCTGCGGGGGAACCTCGACGCGGCGCTGGCCAGGTACCAGTCGGCGATTGCCGCGAAGCCAAACTTTCCTGAAGCGCATTTCAACCTGGGAACGCTGCTTCAGCGGGCGCGCAAACTGCCTGAGGCGCGTGCTGCCTATCAGGAGGCGCTTCGCTGGCGCCCGACGTATGCGCTCGCGCACAACAACCTGGGAAACGTGCTCCGCGAACAGCGCGAGCTGGAACAGGCGATTGCGTGTTACGACAAGGCGCTCGAGTTCGATCCACGGAATGCCCAGACGCTGATTAACCTGGGATCGGCCTGGCACGAGCGTGGTTCGCTGGAGAAGGCGCTCGCCTGCTACGACCAGGCGATGCAGCTCAACCCGGTGAGCAGCGAGGTTTACAACAACCTGGGAACGGCCCTGCGCGACATGAATCGCGAAGCCGACGCCCTGGCGGCGTTCGAGCGGAGCATTGAGCTTGATCCGCACGTCGCCGAACCGCATTACAACCGCGGCCTGATGCTGCTCGCGCGCGAGCGATTCCGCGAGGGCTGGCCGGAGTTCGCCTGGCGCGGGTCGTGCAAGAATTATCCGCGGCGCGAGTTCGCCGGGCCGCCTTGGAACGGAGAGCCGCTTTCCGGCGGGACGCTGCTGGTGCACGCCGAACAGGGGTTTGGCGATACGATCCAGTTTGTTCGCTTTCTCTCGCAAGTCCGCGAACGCGTGGGTCGCGTCGTGCTGGAAGTTCAGCCGCAACTCGTGCCGCTGCTCGCGCAGTCGGGCATTTCGGAGGCGATTGCCAGCGGCGCGGAGCTGCCGCAAGCAGATGCCCACGTGCCGCTGCTGGATCTGGCGTCGCTGTTTGTGAAATCGACCACGGAGATTTCGGGCGAGCCATACCTCAAGGCGGATCAGGCACGCATCGAGACGTGGCGCAATCGCATCACTAAAATTTCGGGCTACAAGGTTGGAATCGCCTGGCAGGGTAACCGTGACTACGTCACCGATCGCTGGCGTTCGATTCCACTGGCACACTTCGCGCCGCTGGCTAAGCAGGCCGGCGTGTCGCTCGTCAGTTTGCAGAAAGGCTTCGGTTCGGAGCAACTCGCCGAGTTTTGCGAAGCATGGCCGGTGCTCGACCTGGCGGCGGAACTTGACAACGAGGGCGGCGCGTTTCTGGATACCGCGGCCGCGATGCTGTCGCTCGATCTGGTGATTACTTCGGATACCGGAATCGCGCATCTGGCCGGGGCGCTTGGAGTGCCGGTCTGGGTGGCGCTGCCGCTGGTGCCCGACTGGCGGTGGTTTCGCGAGCGCGAGGACTCGCCATGGTATGCGAGCATGCGGCTCTTCCGCCAGCGAACGGCTGGGGATTGGGACGACGTCTTCGCGCGGATTGCGGCTGCGCTCGCCGAACAGATCGGGAAGTAGCCGCCGGTTTGATTCGCGCTGGCCGAGGGCTTACGATCTAGCACCGCAATCATCAAAGATTCATCCCCAGCGACAACTCGACCGGACGTATGGCAACGACGGACGAAATTCTGCAGAAAGCCGTAGAGCTGCATCGGGCCGGTCAGGCCGCCGAGGCCGCGCGGCTGTACCGGCACGTGCTGGCGGCCGCGCCGCACAATGCGCAGGTGTTGCACTTGCTGGGCGTGGCGCTGCACCAGCAGCGCGAGCACGTGCAGGCGGTCGAGTACTTGCGGCGCGCGATCGAACTCGCGCCGAATCAGCCGCAGTTTCATGCGGACCTGGCGATGGCGTACGTTGGCGCCGGCAGTGGGAAGAACGCTGTCGCCGCGATGCAAACCGTGACGCAGCTTGCGCCCGAGTATGCCAAGGGTCACAACGATCTGGGGGTGCTGCTCGCATCGCAAGGTGACTGGGCCGGCGCGGAAGCGTGTTTTCGCCGCGTGCTCGCGCTGCAGCCCGACTATGGCCCGGCGCACAACAACCTGGGCAACGTGCTCAACTATCAGCAGCGCTGGTCCGAGGCGGCCGAGTGCTTTCGCGCGGCAATTCGGCTCTCACCGGAACTGGTGCAATCGTACAGCAACCTGGCGAACACGCTCAAGACGATGGGAGACGCCGAGGAGGCGATTCGCCAGTATCGCGAGGCCTTGCGGCGGGCGCCGGACTATGTCGAGGCCCACTTCAATCTGGCGATCACCTTTAAAGAGCTGGGCCAACTGGACGAAGCGATCGCCGAGTATCGCGAAGCACTGCGGATTCGGCCGGCTTTCTTCGAAGCCCGCTTCAACCTGGGCAACTTGTTCAAGACCCAGGGATTGTTTCCCGAGGCCCGCGAGGCCCTGGAAATTGTGTTGCAGCAGAAGCCAGATTTCGCCGAAGCCCATCATCAATTGGCCGGCGTGTTGCGGGCTGTGAACGAACCGCGCCGGGCCGAGGCCCACTATCGCGAAGCAATTCGCTTGAAGCCCTCGCTCGTCGAGGCCCATCTGGGGCTTGCAAACCTGTTGCGCGATTCGGGGCAACATGCGGCCGCGATCAAGTGTTACGAAGAGCTGCTCCGCCTGCAGCCCGAATCGCTCGAGGGACTCAACAACCTGGCGGTCACGATGCGGTCGGCCGGACAATTGGATGCCGCGGCGGCGTATTGCTTGCGGGCGATCGCCGTCGACGCCGAATGCGCCGAAGCGTATGTGAACCTGGGCTACGTGCGGCACGATCAACGGCAGTACGAGGCGGCCGTGCACGCGCACCGCAAGGCGATTGACCTCAAACCCATGCTCGCTGCCGCGCACAATGCCCTGGGAGTGACGCTGGAAACAATCGGCAAGCACACGGAAGCAGAGGCCAGCTTTCGCGAAGCAATTCGGCTGGCGCCCGAGTTTGCGGTGGCATACAACAATCTGGGTGGGACGCTCAAGTCGCTCGGCCGCAGCAGTGAGGCCGTGGTCTGTTTTGAAGAGGCGCTGCGGCTGAACGACTCGCTGGCCGAGGCCCACAACGGACTGGGTTCGGTACTCTATGCCCAAGGACTAACCGAAGAGGCCCTGGCCGCGTTCGAGAAAGCATTATCGCTGAAGCCTGACTATGCCGAAGCCCATGGGAACATTGGGCGGATTCTGATTGAACAGGGCGATTCCACGGCGGCACTTGCACGCTATGAACGCGCGGCGCAAGCGGCGCCCGAGTCGGTTTCGGCGCGGTATAATCGCGCGATCGTATGGCTGCTGACGGGCAACTTTGCCCAGGGGTGGCCGGAATACGAGTGGCGGTGGCAACTGGCGAACGTCCGCAAGCGGCCACACGGTGAAGCGTGGCAAGGCGAACCGCTTGCAGGCCGTACGATCCTCCTCTATCCCGAGCAGGGCCTGGGCGACACGCTGCAGTTCATTCGCTATGCACCGCTGGTCAAGTCGCGTGGCGGACGAGTGATCCTTGGGTGCCCGAAGAAGTTGATCCCGCTGCTTTCGAGTTGCGCCGGCATCGATCAGCTTTACAGCGAGGACGACGATGATCCGCCGCGCTATGACGTGCATGCGGCGCTGATGAGCCTGCCGGGCATCTTCCAAACCGACCTGGCTTCGATTCCGGCCGCCGTGCCATATCTGTCGCCGCCTGCGGAACTGGTAGCCGCGTGGCGCGAGCGACTGCCGGCGGACGGTCGGCTGCGGATCGGCATCGCCTGGCAGGGGAGCGCCAAGTATGCGATGGATGCCGTGCGTTCGATCCCGCTGGCCGAGTTCGCGCCGCTCTCCAGAGTGCCGGGCGTGAAATTGTTCAGCCTGCAAAAGGGCTTTGGCAGCGAGCAACTGGAGAAGATCGACTGGCCCGTTAAAGCCTTGGGTCCGGAACTCGACGAAGGGGAACGGGCGTTTCTGGACACTGCCGCCGTGATGAAGAACCTGGACCTGGTGATCACGTCAGATACATCGATCGCGCACCTGGCCGGAGCGCTGGGCATACCCACCTGGACCGCGCTCTCATTTTCACCCGACTGGCGGTGGATGCTGGATCGGGAGGATAGCCCCTGGTATCCTACCGTGCGCTTGTTCCGGCAACAGGCGGCCGGCGATTGGAACGGCGTCTTCGCCCGCATCCAATCGGCGCTGGCCGAGTTCGCTGGGCAGTGATTGGGCCGCGTCTGCAGCGCGTCACAGTGATCCACGTCGCAGGGAGATGATCGATGGTCGAGACGGCACAAGTTCCCGGGCGGCGAACGCTCCGCTTCAAGAGCTATGACGACATTCTGGCCGATGCCCGGGCGATGAACTCGCAGCCCACGCGTCACTTGGGCAACTGGTCGCTGGGGCAGATCTGCGAGCACCTGGCCAAGGCAATCGAATACGAAGTCGATGGCGCGCCGTTCCCCGTTCCCTGGTATTTGCGCGCGGTAGGCCCCTGGCTCAAGAAGCGGATTATCACGCGGCCGATGAAGCCTGGATTCAAGCTGCCGAAGTCGGCGTCCGAGTATTTGCCCGTGAACACCGACGCCAGTGAGGGAATCGAACGGCTGGAGAAGGCGATTACCCGTTACTTGCAATCGCCGACACTCAAACCGCACGTGATTTTTGGACCGATGACGCGCGAGGAGTGCGATCAACTGAATTTCCGGCACTCCGAGATGCATTTGAGCTTCGTTGTGCCGCAGTAGGCCGCGTGCCGCAGTAGTCGGCGGTCGAGTACGTTCCAACATCGCATCACCCACACGAGGAGAGATCGATGGCTGCGAGCAAACCAGCTGGCGGGCACTGCTCGCGGCACTTCGAGAACTTCGACCAACTGCTGGCGGAGGTTCACTCACTTAACGGGCAGCCCACGCGGCAGTTGGGCAACTGGTCGCTCGGCCAGATCTGCCAGCACCTGGGCATCGGCATGCGCGAGTGTGTCGAGGGGGATAAGATTTTCACGGCGCCACTCTGGCTGCGCGTGGTTGGTCCCTGGGTTCGCCCGCGGATCCTGAAGCGCGGGCTGCCGCGCGGGTTTCAGATTCCGCGCGGCGGAGAGCGATTGATTCCGCCGCCGGTTGCGTTCGCAGATGGGCTGGCGACACTACTGTCGGGCCTGGCGACGCTGAAAGGCTCGGATCGCCGGACGGCGCATCCGGTGTTTGGGCGGATGAGTGTTGCCGAGTGGGATCAGTTTCACCTGCGGCACGCCGAACTGCATTTGAGTTTCATCGTTCCGGCCGAGGCAGCCGTGCCAGTGGCTGTTGCGACGACGCGCTGATTCCCCCCTGCCTGCGTGCTGCGGTCGTGCGCAATCTGCGTTCTTTGCCGCGTAAGTTGGCTGTTTTCTCCGTGTTTTCTGGCGGCTGGTGAATTTTACGCCGTTTTTACATTCCCCGGACTTGCCCGTGACAACTAGCTTCGCCCCGCTCCTTAGAATCTGTCGAGTGATACCACTAGGCACACGACCTGCATGTGACTCATCGCGGAGTGAACCGCGGCGAGCATGTCGACAGGCGAATCCAAATAAGGGGAGCAACAGGGCGCCATGGCAACGAACATCAGTGACCGGCGAGTAGCCGACGACTGGCAGCTTCAGGATGAGATCGCCGACGCGGTCGCGTGGCATGAAGAAAATGGCGGAGTCGGCACGCTTGAAGCTCCGGAGCGAATTCGCAAGCATCAGGACGATCTGAAGTCGGTGAAGGACGTACCGAATCTCGGTCTCGACTGGCCGATCGTGGCCTGGATCGTGATCGTGCATCTGGGCGCTTTGGCTGCTCCGTTCTTCTTCACCTGGAAGGCCGTGGCGATTTGCGCCTTCCTCTCGTGGTTCACGGGCTCGGTCGGCGTGTGCATGGGTTACCATCGTCAGCTCACGCACGGCAGCTTCCGCTGTTCGCGGCCGTTCCGCTGGTTCCTGGCCTTTGTGGGCGGCTTGTCGGGCGAAGGCTCGGCGCTCACCTGGGTGGCCAACCATCGCAAGCATCACATGTTCAGCGACAAAGAAGGCGATCCGCACAGCCCGCGCGACGGCAAATGGTGGAGCCACATGTTCTGGTTCATGCCGGACTTTGGCAAGAAGCATCACCAGACGATGCTGGAGCGGTTCGCTCCGGATCTGGCCAAGGATCCGATGATGCACTTCCTGCACAAGATGTTTCTGCCCTCGCACATCCTGACGGGCATCGCCTTGTTTGCCTGGGGCTACTTTGGCTGGGACGCCTACACCGGCTGGTCGTTTGTGGTGTGGGGTATGTTCGTTCGCCTGGTGTATGTGCTGCACGTGACCTGGTTCGTCAATTCGGCCACGCACCTGTGGGGTTACCGGACCTACGAGACCACGGACGACAGTAAGAACCTGTGGTGGGTTGGCATCCTGGCCTTCGGCGAGGGCTGGCACAACAACCACCACGCCTTCCAGCGGATGGCCAAGGCCGGGCACAAGTGGTGGGAAATCGACATGACCTACTGGGAGATTCTGGCCCTCGAGAAGGTCGGCCTGGTGTGGGACGTCGTCAAAGACCCGCCGAAGCACGGCAAGCCGGCGTAAGGGACGCACTTTCAGGGCGTTGCTCTCTGAGACCCTCGCTCGCGTCTGGTGTTCAGGTGTTTAGACGCTCGGGCAGCCCTCGGCGGAGTATCCGGCAAAGTTGCCGGTCTTCGGCCAGAGGAACGCTCGTGGTGCCGGTTTTTGAGGTTGCAAGAGCCCGACGCACTGGTAAGATGGCTCTCTTAAAGTTTGTTTCGAATAACCCGTTTAGAAGTAGGACAAGTTCAAGCTAGCTGGCAGTTTCGGTGCTTAAGACAAAACGCGGAAGCACTAGCGAAACGAGCTAACGCAGAGAATTTGCGATTGCAGATGTCGCTCACGAAAGAACGTAAACAGGTCTTGATCGGCGATTACAAGCGCGGCGAAGGCGACAGCGGGTCGCCGGAGGTGCAGATCGCCATTCTGACAACTCGCGTTGCCGAACTGACGGAGCACCTGCGAACGCACAAGAAGGATTACGCCAGTCGGCGTGGCCTGTTGGCGATGGTGAGTCGCCGGCGTCGGCTGTTGGATTATCTGAAGAGGATTGATCCGCAGCGTTACCTCGACGTGATTGGTCGCCTGGATATTCGCAAGTAAGGCGAGATAGTTTGCTCCGGAGCAGTTGGTGTTTCGGTGGCGAATCGTCTTTCGCCACTTGCTGAAGCCGGGAGTCGAGCTCTCGGTTTGCCTGGGACAAGCGGTCGTTTGCCGTGGCCTTGCAAGTTCGCGGGGCGAAGTTCGGTGAACATCGAGATTCGCCGCCAAAGACTTCCTTCGCGTTCGATTTTCTCTGTGCCAAGCTCAGCACTTCGCCGGCCGCTCTGCCGCCAGGCTCCGGACCGCATTCTTTCGGCTGTGATTCTGTCTGGTTGGGCCGACGAGCTTCGCACCAACCCTGCTGATCGACAGCCAGGCATCTCGCGCGCCAAATTCGCCCCGCCAAGCTTGAAGTTTGCCAAAAAGAGGTAAGGACCAATACAAGTGAAAGTACGAGTAGAACGAAAAATCGGCGACGGCATTCTTTCGATCGAAACCGGAGTACTGGCCAAGCAGGCGGCCGGCAGCGTACTGGTGCAGTATGCCGAAACCGTGGTGCTGTGCGCCGTGGCTGACGGCCCGCCGCGCAACGCCTTTGCGGACTTCTTTCCGCTGACGTGCGACTATCGCGAGCGAACCGCCGCGGCCGGCAAGTTTCCCGGCGGCTTCCTCAAGCGCGAAGGCCGCCCCACGATGAAGGAAACGCTGACCGCGCGGCTGATGGACCGCCCGATCCGGCCGATGTTCCCCTCGTGGTATTACGACGAAGTACAGATTCAGGCCTTTGTGATGGCCAGCGACCGGCAGACCGATGGCGACGTGCTGGCGATGAATGCCGCCAGCGCCGCACTGACCGTCTCGCCGCTGCCGTTCCAGGGCCCGCTGGGCTCGGTTCGCCTGGGCCAGATCGACGGCAAGTTCGTGCCGTTTCCCACCGTCGAGCAGCTTGAAGACAGCGACCTGGACCTGGTGATCTCGGGCACGAAAGACGCGATCCTGATGATCGAAGGTTTCGCCCGCGAAATGCCCGAAGAGCGGATGCTCGAAGCGCTGGAAGTGGCGCATCAGTACGTGCGCGAGATTTGCGACCTGCAGATCGAGCTGTTCAACAAGGCGAACGTCGAAAAGCGGCATTACGAGATTCCGCCCGGCGACGGCATGTTGGATCGGCTCAAGGCGGGTTTCTACACGGAACTCCGCGCCGCGAAGCAGACGGTTGGCAAGCAGGACCGGGCCGAGGCCGTTTCGGCCGTCAAGAAGAAGGCTGCGGAAGCCCTGATCAACGATCCCAATGACGCGGTCGTCGCTCATTCGTTTTCGAAGGCCTGGCACGACATGGAAGAAGTCGCTGTGCGCGACTTGATTCTGGCTGGCACGCGTTCGGACGGTCGCGACCACAAGACGCTGCGAGCGATCGAATGTGCGGTCGATCTCCTGCCGCGCGTGCACGGCTCGGCCATGTTCCAGCGTGGTGAAACGCAGGCTTTGATCACCGTCACGCTGGGCACCGGCCGCGATGAACAGCGCGTCGACGGCCTGATCGACGAATACTCCAAGAAGTTCATGCTCGACTACAACTTCCCGTCCTTTTCGGTCGGCGAAGTGCGTCCGATCCGTGGCCCTGGCCGTCGCGAGATCGGTCACGGTGCCCTGGCCGAGCGCAGCGTGAAGCCGATTCTGCCGGATCCGGAAGTGTTCCCCTACACGATCCGCGTGATCTCGGACATTCTCGAATCGAACGGTTCGAGTTCGATGGCGAGCGTCTGCGGCGCAACGCTCGGCCTGATGGCCGCCGGCGTGCCGATCACCAATCCCGTGGCCGGCATCTCGGTCGGCCTGGTGAAGGAAGACAACAAGTGGACCTTGCTCACCGACATTATCGGTGACGAAGATCACTTCGGCGACATGGATTTCAAGATCGCCGGCACCCAGAACGGCATCACGGGCATCCAGCTCGACTTGAAGATCAAGGGCATCGACGCCGAGATCATCAAGGCCACGCTGGCCCAGAGCCGCGATGCCCGCATCGAGATCCTGCGGAAGATGCTGACCGCGATTCCGCGGCCCAAGCCGGAGATCTCGCCCTGGGCCCCGCGACTGCTCCGCACGCACATCAATCCGGAGAAGATCGGCGCCCTTATCGGTCCGGGCGGCAAGAACATCCGCGGCATCCAGGAATCGACCGGCGCGGTCATCGAAGTTGACGATGACGGCACGGTGACCATCGCCGCGAGCGACGGCGAGAGCGCCCAGCTCGCACTAGCCAAGGTCGAGGCGATCACCGCCAGCGTGCAGGTCGGCCGGATCTATCACGGCCGCGTGACCAGCATCAAGGACTTCGGTGCGTTCGTCGAGATCGTGCCCGGTAAGGATGGCCTGGTGCACATCAGCGAGCTGGCCGACGGCTACGTCAACAGCGTGGCGGAAGTCTGCAGCGTGGGCGACGAGATGGTCGTGAAGGTCATCGCCGTCGACGAGCAAGATCGCGTCAAGCTGAGCCGCAAACAGGCCATGAAGGACCAGGAAGCCCCGGCTGACGCCTGATCGGCTCCCCCGGGTCTTTGTGAGTGAACAGCCAGACGCCCCTGTGCCCACAGCACGGGGGCGTCTGGCGTTTGATGCCCGCTGGCTACAATGTGAGTCATTCCTGGGGCCTGTACCCAAGTCCTGCGTCGAGCTTTCAGACGATGAACCCTTCGCATCCACCCACCGCCGAAGAAGTCAATCAGCGGCTGATCGCCCAGTACACCGAGATTGCAGCGCTCGCCGGGGGCCTTGCGCACGAGATTAAGAACCCGCTCTCGACGATCGGGTTGAACATGGAGCTGTTGGCCGAGGACTTCGCCGATCCGCAGAATCCGCGCGATCGTCGGGCGGCGGCCAAGATTGCCGTGGTGCAACAGGAGTGCCGGCGGCTGCAGAGCCTGCTGGATAACTTCCTGAACTACACGAAGGTTCGGACCGTGAAGTTCGAGGCCTCGGACCTGAATGAAGAGGTCCGCAAGGTGCTCGAGTTCTTCGAGCCCAAGGCAGCCGAGGCGAAGGTCGACGTGATTTGCTACCTCGATCCGGATCTGCCGAGTGTGGTGCTCGATCGCGAGTCGTTTCACGGGGCCCTGATCAACCTGGTGCTCAATGCCCAGCAGGCGATGCCCGACGGCGGCCAGCTCGTGGTGCGCACGAAGACGGCCGGCAGCGGTGTGGTGCTGGAGCTGATCGATACGGGCGTCGGCATGGATGCGAACACTGCCGCGCACATCTTCGAGGCGTTCTATTCGACGAAGCCGGGCGGTTCGGGGCTGGGGCTGCCGACGGTGCGCAAGATCGTCGAAGCGCACGGCGGGTTGATCTATGTGCAGAGCGAACCAGGCCGCGGGACGCGCTTCGCGATCGAACTGCCGCTGCCGGCTCGGTTGGCGGCGGAGTAGTCCCGCTTTGACTGGGTTAAAGACGGATTCACCGCAGAGTACGCGGAGGGACGCAGAGGAGAGGACAGAGGAGAAGCGGAAGGGTGCCAAATTAAAAAAAATTACCACTGACGAATACGGATCAGGATGGCAGTAGAAGCCGGTTCAGTTGACCTTTCTTCTGGATTTCATCTGTGCTTCTCTTCGAATCGATGGGGCTCGTCCAGTACCACGCCGTCGGCGATGCCTCTGGGCTAAACCAGTTCCTGTTTGCTTTCTCCTCTGTCCTCTCCTCTGCGTTTCTCCGCGACCTCCGCGGTTCGTCCTGTATTTCTTAGAATTGGCCAGCGCTGGTGCGCGTTCGGCGCATGTTGTAAGATCGGCGGCATGGCAACGGATGCACTCACTAGGCGGGCACGCGGCGAAAGTGGGCCCATTCGCGTGCTCATCGTCGACAACGAAGCGGCCCATGCGCAGGCCGTTGCCGAGAGCCTGGAACGCGTGGGCTACGAGTGCACCGTGGCCACGAGCGGACCGCAAGGCATCAAGGCCATCGACGACGGCGCGTTCGACCTGGTGATCACCGACCTGATGATGAACGAGGTCGATGGCCTGGCGATTCTGGCCCACACCAAGGAGCAACTGCCCGACGCCGAGGTGATCCTGGTCACCGGTCACGGCACGGTTCCCTCGGCCGTGACGGCGATGCAGCAGGGGGCTTTCAACTACCTGCTCAAGCCGCTCGATTTGAATCAACTTCGGGCGGTCGCCGAGCGCGCTTCGGAAAGCCTGCGCCTGCGACAGCAGAACATCGAGCTCAATCGCCGGCTCGACGAACGGTTCGGTTTTGAAGGCGTGATCGGCAACAGCCGGCAAATGCACGACGTCATCGATCGGCTCAAGCGGATCGCGCCGACCGACGCCAGCGTGCTGATCCAGGGGGCCACGGGCACCGGCAAGGAACTCGTCGCCCAGGCGATCCATCAGAATAGTCCGCGCAAGAACAAGCCGTTCGTAGCCCTCAACTGCGCCGCGCTCAGCGAGAACATTCTGGAAAGCGAATTGTTCGGCCACGTCCGCGGAGCATTCACCGACGCTTCGAGCGATCGGGTGGGCAAATTCGAATATGCTAACGGCGGGACGCTGTTTCTCGACGAAGTCGGCGACATGCCGCTGGCCACGCAGATCAAACTGCTCCGGGTGCTGGAAAGCAGCGAGATCACGCGCGTCGGGTCGAATGATATGACCAAAGTGAACGTGCGAATCCTCTCGGCCACGAACCGCAACCTGGAAGACTCGATCGCAGCCGGCACGTTTCGCAGCGACCTGTACCATCGCCTGAAGGTAGTGACAATCGATCTGCCGCGGCTGGCCGACCGCAGCCAGGATATTCCGCTGCTGATGGAGCACTTCATCAAGCAGTTTGCCAAGCGGCATCATAAGAAGATTGACAGCGTGTCGACCGCCGCGCGGCGGGCGCTGATGGCTTACGACTGGCCCGGCAACGTGCGGCAGCTTCGCAACGTGATCGAGAGCATGGTCGTCGTCGACTACGATGGCGTGCTCGACGTGGACGACCTGCCGAGCGAACTGGCTGCTCCGGTCGAGCAGACGGAAGACGCCCGCGGCTCGAACCTGGGCTCGCTGGTCGGCAAGCCGCTGAGCGAGATCGAGCGGCTGTTCATCACCGAAACGCTTGAGCAAACGGGCGGCAATCGCGAAGCCGCGGCCGAAATGCTCGGCATCGGCGAACGCACGCTGTATCGCAAGATTAAAGAGTACGGGCTGTAATCGCATTCGGCCCCGCCAAAGTCATCTGCAGCCTTGAGCTATTCCGCCGTGACTCGTCCGATGCCCACCATTCGTCAGCTATCGCCGAGCGTGATCAACAAGATCGCCGCGGGCGAAGTCATCGAGCGACCGGCCAGTGTCGTGAAAGAGCTGATGGAGAACTCGATCGACTCGGGCGCTACGCGGGTCGATGTCGCGGTGGAGCAGGGGGGGCTGGACCTGGTGCGCGTGAGCGACGACGGCTGCGGGATCTCGGCCGAACAGTTGCCGCTGGCCGTGGCCAGTCATGCCACGAGCAAGATCGCCGATGCCGACGATCTGTTCCGCGTTGCCACGCTGGGGTTTCGCGGCGAGGCACTGGCTTCGATTGCCGAAATCAGCCGGCTCACGATTCGCAGCCGGCCGCACGACGCGACCAGCGGGCACGAGCTGGAAGTTGCCGGTGGACACGCCTCGCCGATTGGGCCTTGTGGAACTCCTTGCGGCACAACAATCGAAATCCGGCAGTTGTTTTACAACACGCCCGTGCGGAGAAAGTTTCAGCGCTCGACTCAAACCGAGATGGGGCACGTTGGTGAGGCGTTCACGCGCGTGGCGCTGGCCTATCCCAAGGTGCACTGCACGCTCAAGCACAACGGCCGCAGCGTGTACGACCTGCCGCCGGCGGCGGATTGGCGCGACCGAATTGCGGCGTTCTTCGGGCATGACCTGGCTGCTGATCTGATACCGCTTTCCAGCCAGGACGACCAGGTGCGGCTGAGCGGCTATGCGGCAAGCCCCAGCCATAGCAGGAGTAATCCACGCTTGCAGTACCTGTTTCTCAACGGCCGGGCGATTCGCGATCGCTCGCTGCAGCACGCGCTCAGCGAGGCCTATGGTGGGCTGCTGCTGACAGGACGCTATCCGATCGCGTTTCTGCGGATCGAGATGCCCGCCGAACTGGTCGACGTGAACGTGCACCCCACGAAGCTGGAGGTGCGGTTTCAGGAATCGGGTAAGCTCTATGGTCAGCTCCTGGGCACGCTGCGGACGAAGTTCCTCTCGACCGATCTGACCGCACGGATGCAGCCGGTAACGACGGGTGAAGCGGCCGCGGCGGTCGATCCGCAGCAGGCCGAGCAGATGCGCCGCGAGCTGGTGGATTGGGCCAAGGGAGAACTGGCCGCCTTTAGTGGGGAGGGCGATGGCAATGGTCAGCGCGAGCCGGCGCCGCAAACCCAGGCCAGCTTTGACGACCAGTGGCAGCGCCCTCGCGCGCCGCTGGAGCTGAGCACGCTGGGGCGTCGCTGGCAGGCTGTCCCAGACTATCACGCGCCGGCTTCATCAGATGAGCCCTCGGCAGGCAGTGCGGCGCGCGAGCATCGCGTCGATCTCCCGGCGGCCGGAGTGACCGCGCTGCAACTGCACAACCGGTACCTGGTGACCGAGAACGCCGAGGGGATGGTTGTCATCGATCAGCACGCCCTGCACGAGCGGATTCTGTATGAGTTCCTCCGCGAGAAGGTGCTAGCCGGAGCGCTCGAGTCGCAAGCGCTGCTCGTGCCCGAGCCGGTGGACTTGAGTCCCTCGGAAGCGGCGGCGGTGCTCGAGGCGAAGGAACTGCTCGCGCAGCTTGGCGTGACGGTCGAGCCATTCGGTGGAGACACGATTCTGGTTTCGAGCTATCCGGCGATGCTGGCGAACATGCGGCCGGCCGAGGTGCTGCGCGACCTGGTGGATCACCTGATGAGCGGTGGCAAGAAGCCGGAGCGGCGCGACCTCTTGGATTCGCTCTTGCACATGATCAGTTGCAAAGCGGCGATCAAGGCGGGGGACAAGCTCACGCCGGGCGAGATCGCGGCCCTGCTGGAGCAGCGGCATCTGGCCCAGGATACGCATCACTGCCCGCACGGCCGCCCGACGGCGCTGTTCTTCAGCCGCGAAGAGCTGGACCGGCAGTTCATGCGAATTTAACGCTCGCGCGTGAACCTGCCGCGCGGCGCAACGACTCCTAAAGCCCAGGGAATGCTTTTCCTGGGTTTTTCTCGTGTGTGCAGATTGGCGCGAACCCAGGGAAAGCATTCCCTGGGCTTATGTTCCGCACAAACTACAAGACATCAGCCTCTAACGACCTCAGCCGGCCGGGGCTATAATTGATCGGCTCAGCCCCTGATTCACTTAGTTCGTCCGGAACAACCCCTGCCAGCCATGATCTGCGTCAGTATTGCCCGCGGCCGCCATCGCCACATGATCGCCGAGCATCGCCACCTGGTTTCGCAGGGGGCGAAGCTGGTCGAGTTGCGGCTGGATTACATCAACGGCGAGGTGAATCTCAAGCGGCTGTTGGCCGATCGGCCTTCGCCGGTGGTGATCACCTGCCGCCGCGAGCGCGACGGCGGCAAGTGGCCCGGTACCGAAGAGCAGCGGCTGATGCTGCTGCGGAGCGCGATTGCCGAGGGGGTTGAGTACGTCGATCTGGAGGACGACATCGCCGGTTCGATCCCGCGTTATGGCAAGACCAAGCGGGTCATCAGCCTGCACGACTTTCGCCGCACGCCGGACAATCTCGAAGAGATTCATGCCCGGCTGGCGAGCTTCGACGCCGACATCGTGAAGCTGGCCACGATGGGCAACACGCCGCACGACAACTTGCGAATTCTGTCGCTGATCAAGAACAGCAAGGTACCCACGGTCGGCATCTGCATGGGAGACGTCGGCACGCCGTCGCGGATTCTGGCCGGCAAGTTCGGCGCTCCGTTCACCTTTGCCACGTTTCATCACGAACGGACGCTGGCCCCGGGTCAGCTCAGTTTCACGCAGATGAACGACATCTATCACTACAACCGCTTGAACGCTGAGACGAAGGTCTATGGCGTGATCGGCGATCCGATCGGCCATAGTTTGAGTCCGATCGTGCATAACGCGGCCTTCCGGCGGCTGGACATCAACGCCGTGTACGTGCCGTTCCGCGTGCCGCGCGAACATCTGGATCAGTTCCTGGTCGACGCGCCTAAGCTGGACATTCATGGTCTGAGCGTCACGATTCCCCACAAGGAAGCCGTGGCCAAGAAGCTCGACGTGGCGGACGAAAGCCTGACCGGCATCGGCGCCGCGAACACGCTGCTGTTCAAAGACGGCAAGATCACCGGCTACAACACCGACTGTCGCGCTGCTCTCAGCAGCCTGGAAGAAGCGATCGCCGAACATTTCGGCCGCGCCGACGCGACGCTCGAGCATCAGACCGCGCTAGTGCTGGGCGCGGGTGGCGCCGCCAAGGCGATCGCCTATGGACTCAAGAAACTCGGCGCGGCTGTGGTCATCGCCGGGCGCACTTCCGAGCGCGCCGAGCAGCTTGCCAAGTCGCTCGAGTGCAAAACGGTCGATTGGAACTCGCGCTACTCGGTGCATCCTGACGTGATCGTGAACTGCACGCCGGTCGGCATGCACCCGAACGTCGATGCCACGCCTTACGACAAGCATCATCTGCGGCCTTCAATGATCGTGTTCGACACGGTGTACAATCCCGAGAACACGCTGCTGCTGAAGGAGGCCCGCAGCCAGAGCTGCACGGTGGTGAGCGGCGTGGAAATGTTCGTGCGGCAGGCTCGGTTGCAGTTCCAGCAGTTCACGGGCCAGGATCCGCCGGCCGAGCTGATGCGCGACGTGCTGAAGCGGGCGATCGGTCCGGCCAAGTACTAACCAGCGCGGGACGCATCGCCCATGAATCT
The DNA here is from genome assembly GCA_041741015.1 of Pirellulales bacterium. Classification (GTDB taxonomy): domain Bacteria; phylum Planctomycetota; class Planctomycetia; order Pirellulales; family PALSA-1355; genus JALHMI01. Next base: position 26,085 of record JBGSKX010000219.1, on the reverse strand, counting down.
CGTGCTGATCGGACTGCGAGGGACCGGCAAGACTTCTGTCGCCGCGGTGCTGGCCGAACGTCTGGGCTGGGAGTGGTTCGATGCCGATGCGCTCATCGAACAGCGGGCTGGCAAATCGATCAAGCAGATTTTTGCCGAGGATGGCGAAACGGCTTTCCGCGATCTGGAGTCGCAGGTCGTGGCGGAACTCGCCGATAAGAGTGCGGCCGTGCTCGCGCTGGGTGGCGGTGCGGTGGTTCGCGAGGAGAATCGCGCGGCGCTCGCCGGTCGGGGCAAAGTCGCCTGGCTGACGGCTTCGCCCCAGACGCTCTGGCAACGGATCGAGTCGGACAAGCTCACGGCCAGCCGGCGGCCGAATCTCTCGACCACTGGCGGCATAAACGAGATCATCGCTACGCTCGACGCCCGGCGTGCCATTTATCGCGCTTGTGCCGACCTGGAGGTCGACACCGAGGGGAAAACACCCGCCCAGGTTGCCGACGCTATTCTTGTGGGGCTGGGACTCGCGAGTTAAACGCGCGGTTTCCCGCCTGCGCTCGTCCTTCCCTTGCGTTCGGGACTTCGTGTGGATGTAATCCTCGCCATTCCGCTGCCCCTGCGGCTGCTGCTACTCACGCTGGTGGGAGCGATGGCCGGCAGCGCGATTAACCTGGCGACTTACCGTCTGGCCTGGAACCAGCGGCGGATCAGCCCCTGGAGTGCCGCACCGAACGGCGTGCCGCCGCGCGTCTGGAGCGATCGCATCCCGGTCTACGGCTGGTGGGGGCTCGCGCGCGAGGTCCGCGTGCACGGCTCCCGATTCTGGCTGCGACCCATGCTGGTCGAGTTGGGGACCGGCATAGCGCTGGCCGTGCTCTACACCTGGGAAACGCAAGCCGCCCAGCGGCTGTGGGCGCCCCGGGGCATGCTGTTGCCGCCGCCAGAGTTCCTGACCGCCAACATCGCGCTGGCCGAGCACCTGCGGTTCGTGTCGCACGGGCTGCTGCTGGTAATGATGCTGGCCGCGTCGCTGATCGATCTCGATGAAAAAACAATTCCCGACTCGATCACGGTGCCGGGCACGCTGCTGGGGATTGCACTGGCTGTGGTGTATCCCTGGTCGCTGCTGCCGACCGCGCACTTTACGCACGGGGGGCAGACGCTCGAAGAGTTCCTGACGCTGGCGTCGCCGAACTTCTGGCCGCTCCCGCTCAACGGCGTCCAAGGCATGTGGCTGGCGCTCGGTTGCTGGTCGCTGTGGTGCTTTGCACTGTTGCCGCGGCGTTGGAACACGCGTCGCGGCTGGGGCACGGCGGTGCGCGTGTTCTTGCATCGTCTGCGGGCGGAGCGCATCACGTACATGATTCTGATCGGCTGGATCCTTGGCGCCGTAGGGCTAGCGCTGTTCGGTCCGGCCTTGCCGCGCGAGCAGTGGGCCGCGCTCGTGACCGCGCTCGTGGGGTTGGCCGGCGGAGCAGGCGTGATCTGGGCCGTGCGATTGATCGGCACCTATGTTCTCAAGCGCGAGGCGATGGGCTTTGGCGACGTCACGCTAATGGCGATGATCGGCGCGTTTGTCGGTTGGCAAGCGTCGCTGATCGTGTTCTTCGTCGCGCCGTTCTTCGCAATCCTGTTCGCGGTGGGCAACTGGGTACTGCATCGCGAGCGCGAGATTCCCTACGGGCCCTTCTTGTGCCTGGGAGCGATGACGGTCATCGTGCGCTGGGTGGGCTGCTGGGAAGCCACGGCCGGCGTATTTGAGCTCGGCTGGTTCGTGCCGGCGATGATCGTGATCTGCCTGGTGCTGATGGCAGTGATGCTGGGCGGGTACGAGATTGTGCGACGTAAGTTGGATCGCGGCTGAGCCGTTAGCGAAAGGACGCCCGATGCTGTTTGCCAAGACACTCACCGATCCGCTGGGCGCCGCTGCGGCACAGCTCGCGCGCGGACGCTACGGCGTGATTGAAACCCGGAGCGGACAGCTGACTGCGATTCACTTGCGCCCATGGCCGAAGCTCGCCTCGGTGCTGGAGAGCGAGTGGTGGGGTCGCCGCTATCACGAGCAGCGCCCCGGCGATCAATGCCTGCTGTATTACAACCAGCCGCGGCGTTGTCCGAATTACCTGGCCCTGACTTACATTCTCTCGAGTCGCGACACCAGCTTTGCCAGCTTCCGCAAGGCGCTGCAGACGCTGGATGAGGTGGCTCGGATCAAGCGGTCTGACGCGATCCTGTGCGACGCCTGGAACCTGCGGATTTCGGACCGGCTGTTTGCCCGCTGGGGCTGGGAGCCGCACAAGCCGCAGGCCTGGCATCGCAACTTCATCAAACGGTTCTATGGGGTGTATCCGCAACGAACGGAAGTCGATCAGGAAGAGTTGCTAGCAGTTCAGTGAGGGCACACATGATGCGTGTTCGCAATCGGATCAAACTGCTCTTGCAGTGGTGCGCGGGGGGCACTACCATCCCGCCCTCATCTCGGAGCGCACCTGCGCGACGAGGTCCCTTCGATGCGGACGTTCCGTCCCCAATGAGTGTTCAAGGAGTGAACCCTATGCGGGTCGTCAGTGGGACGACATCGCTGGTTTTCGGTTTTCTCGTGCTGCTTCAGGGCTGCGCGGAGAACTCCGTTGCGCTCAAGAATCAAACCCAGGCCCTGCAGCAACAGCAGATCGCCCTGCAACAGCGGAACACGGAACTGCAGGCCCGGGCTGCCGACTTCGACCGTAACAATCAGGAACTGCAGTCGCTGCTCGCCCAGACGCGGCAACAGTCGAAGATCGTTGAAGACCAACTGGCGGCCGTCCGCGAGCAACTTTCGACCGCAACGACGCAGCTCGCGCAAGTCCGCGACGAGAAACAGCTCACCGAAAAACAGACCGAAGCCCTCATGGCTTCGGCCCGCAAGCGGGCGGGCGCCCAGATCACGGCCAACAGCAGCCTGCAGAAAAATCTCTCGACGCTGAATCTGCCAGGCATCGAGGTGCGGGCCGACGGCGACGTGATTCGCGTGGAACTCCCCTCGACGAAACTCTTCCAAATGGGTTCGAGCGCGCTGCAGCCCGTGGCCGGCGGGACGCTCGACATGGTGGCGGCCGAGCTGGCGCGGAACTATCCGCAGCAGACGATCGGCATCGAAGGCCACACTGACAACGAGTTCATTCAAACTCCCGGCGTGGGCGACCATCAGCAACTTTCGGTCGCCCGGGCCACGGCCGTGTACCAGTACCTGGTTGCTCGAGGACAGATTCCGGCGAATCGGATGTTCATCGTCGGTCATGGCAGCAATCACCCCGTGGTATCGAATGCCACGGCGGCCGGCCGCGAGCGGAACAACCGCGTGGAACTCGTGGTTTATCCCGAGAAAGCGGCCCAGTAGCTGGAGCCGGGGTCTGTGACCCCGGGGAATCCGGCCTCCCAGTGGCCAGCCGCAGAAGACGCTTCCTTCAAGCACTCTCCCGAGTCTCGTTCGGGAGCCCTGCTGCCGGCGGTTTCGTGCGGTTATAATGACCGGCGAACCAACCGCCCGCCAAGCTTGTCCCACCAGCAGCCCCCCAAGCTGCATTGCCGGAACGATACCCTCTCGACTCTCCCCACTCGTGTGTGCGTGATGATTGCGATTATTGACTACCAGATGGGGAATTTGCGGAGCGTTCAAAAGGGGTTTGAAAAAGTCGGGCACGCCGCGACGATCACCAGCGACCCGGCCGAACTGATGCGGGCCGAACGCGTGGTGCTGCCAGGAGTCGGCGCGTTCGGCGATGCGATTGCCGAACTCAGGCGTCGCGACCTGGTCGGACCGATTCACGATCTCGTGGCTTCGGGCAAGCCGTTCTTGGGTATCTGTCTCGGCTTGCAACTCTTGTTCGACGTGGGCTACGAAGGGGGCGAGCACGAAGGGCTGGGCATTTTGCGCGGCAAGGTCGTGCGGTTCAGTTTGCCCAGCGAATACAAAGTGCCGCACATGGGCTGGAATCAATTGCAGATGCGCTCTTCGCCGCCGCTGTTGGCGGGACTGGCCAATGGCACTTATTGCTACTTCGTGCACTCGTACTATGTCGTGCCGGAAGACCGGTCGGTGATCGCCACGGAGACCGACTACGGCGGACCGTTCTGTTCGATGATCTGGCGCGACAATCTGTACGCCACGCAGTTCCATCCTGAAAAGAGTCAGGCCGACGGGCTGCGGATCTTGCAAAACTTTGCCGAGCTGTCGGTGGCGCAAGAAGCCGCATAGCGCGTCCCGTACAGGCCGTGTGCATCTCGCGACACCAAGTAACCCGCAGCGTGAGCGACGCCGTGCGCGCTCACGGCCTCGCTCACGCTGCGGGTTATGATGCCGCGTGCTTGACACTCACGCTCGAACCTCTAGGATTTGGGCTGACCCTTCCCCAGTTCCCCTCCTTCAAGCGGCCGCCCTCACTGGCTGCGCGATTTTCTGCTCATGGCTAAGACCATGCGACAAGGCATGTTTCCCGGAATGGACTCGGCGGAGGATCTGCCGGAGTCGGCCGGCGTGCCAGCGCAGGGCGCGGCTGCAAACGTGAAACCTATTGAAGCGCCTCCCGCAGCGCCCGTGCCCGTGGGACTCGAGCGCTTCGTGCCACCGGCCTCGCTCGCCGGGCAGAGCGTGTGGGTGGTGGATGCCAACTCGCTGATCTTTCAGGTGTTTCACGCGATTCCCGAAATGACCAGCCCGCGCGGCGAACCGGTGTCGGCCGTGTACGGCTTTACGCGCGACATGCTGTTCCTGCTTGAGACAAAAAAGCCGGACTACCTGCTCGTGGCGTTCGACGGGCACCAGCCGACGTTTCGCCACGCGATGTACGAAGCCTACAAGGGCACGCGCAGCGAGATGCCGGTCGATCTGATTCCGCAGTTCGAGCCGATTCGCCGCTTGCTCGCCGGTCTCAACGTGCCGATCCTGGAATGCGAAACGTACGAGGCGGACGACATCCTGGCCACGATTGCGCACGAAGTACATGAGCGCGACGGCTGTTGCTACCTCGTGACTGGCGACAAGGACATTCGCCAGCTGATCACCGATCGGGTGAAGTGCTACAACATTCGTAAGGACCTGGTCTACGGCGCAGCCGAGCTATTGGCCGATTGGGGCGTGCGCCCCGAGCAAGTGGTCGACTATCAGGCCCTGGTTGGCGACAGCGTGGATAATGTGCCGGGCGTACCACTGATTGGACCGAAAATCGCCAGCGAATACCTGCAGAAGTACGACACGCTCGACAATTTGCTGGAGCACGCCGCTGAGCTGCCCAAGGGCAAGCGCAAAGACAATCTGATCAATATGCGCGATCAGGCGCTCCTGAGCCGCGACCTGGTGCGGCTCGAGCGGCACGTGCCGATGGACATCGATTGGGCGGCCGCGCACGTGAGCGGCGTGGATCGCGAGGCACTGGCCGCGCTGTTCGCCGAGCTGGGTTTCCACAGCTTCGGACAGAAGTTCGCGGCGCTGCCTGAAAAGAAAACCGCCCGCGAGTGGGCGGCCGACTACCAGGCGATTGATTCGCCCGCGCGATTGGCGTGGCTGGTGGGTGAAATGTCGCGACAACCGGCGATCGCCTTCGACACCGAGACGACGAGCGTTCATCCGCGATTTGCCGAGATCGTGGGCTACTCGTTCTCGTGGCAGGATGGCGAGGCGTACTACGTGCCGGTGAAGGCCCCGCCGGGCGAGCCGCAATTGGATCCTGTGACAACGCTCGAAGCGCTACGTCCCGTGCTCGAGAATCCGGCGATCGCCAAGCTGGGGCAGAACTTGAAGTACGACATGATCGTGCTCAGGAACGTGGGCGTGCACGTCCAGGGCGCGAGCTTCGACAGCATGATCGCCAGCTATCTGCTCGACGCCGGCGAACGCAACCACGGGCTGGATGAGCTCGCGCTGCGTTATCTGAATCACACCACGATCAAGATCGAAGAGCTGATTGGCACGGGCCGCAACCAGAAGCGGATGGACGAAGTGCTGCTCGCGCAGATTACGCCCTATGCGGCTGAGGACGCCGACGTGGCGTGGCGGCTGCGCGAGCCGCTCAGCAAGCGGCTGGAAGGTTCGGAGCTGACGAAGCTGTTCGATGAGCTAGAGATGCCACTGGTCGATGTGCTGGTCGAGCTGGAGTCGAATGGCATCAAGATCGACGTGGATGTGCTCAATCGCTTGAGCAGCGAGTACGGAGAAGTGCTCCAGCGCGTGGAGCGCGAGATCTATGAGCTCGCCGGGCGCGAGTTCAACATCGGTTCGCCGAAACAACTCGGCGAGATTCTGTTCGACGAGCACAAGTTGCCGATGCTCAAGCGCAACAAGAGCGGCGGCAGCACCGACGCCGACGTGCTCGAGGAGCTGGCCAAGCAGCACCCGCTGCCCGCCAAGATTCTTGAGTACCGGCAGTATGCCAAGCTCAAGAGCACGTACGTTGATGCCTTGCCGCAACTCGTGCATCCCGCGACGCAGCGCGTGCATGCTTCGTTCAATCAGGTGGTGGCCGCCACGGGGCGCTTGAGTTCACACGATCCGAACCTGCAGAACATTCCGGTCCGCAGTCAGCGCGGGCGCGAGATTCGCGCCGCGTTCCTGCCGGGTCAGCCGGGCTGGAAACTGCTCGCGGCCGATTACTCACAAATCGAGCTCCGCGTGCTGGCGCACTTCTCGGGCGACCAGACCCTGTGCAATTCGTTTCACAACGACGAAGACATTCACGCCCGGGTGGCGAGCGAGGTGTATGGTGTGCCGCTCGCCGAGGTCACGTCCGATCAGCGGCGCGGTGCCAAGGCGGTCAACTTTGGCGTGATTTATGGTCAGAGTCCGTTCGGGCTGGCCAAGGCGCTGGACATCGACAAGGGCGAAGCCGCGGCGTTCATTGATGCGTATTTCGAACGCTATCGGGGCGTGGACGAATTCCTGACCCAGATACTGGAAGACTGCGCGAAGGCGGGTTATGTTAGCACGATCCTCGGTCGGCGACGTGCGATCAGCGGCATTCGCCGCGTCACGAGCCGACAGCGAAACCTACCCGAACGCACGGCGATCAACACGGTCATCCAAGGTTCGGCGGCCGATCTGATCAAGCTCGCGATGATCGCGATTCACCGCCGGTTGCGCGCCGAGAAGTGGCGCGCGCGGATGTTGCTGCAGATCCACGACGAGCTGGTATTCGAGGTTCCGCCGGAGGAGCAGGAATCGCTGGGCGAGTTGGTTCGCCAGGAGATGGCCGGCGTGATGACGCTGGCCGTGCCGCTGAAGGTGGACCTCAAGTGGGGCGACAACTGGGCGGATTGCCAGGGATAGCGTGGACATTTCGAGATTCTTCTGGAAAGCCAAGCGGCCATGGGATTAGACGTCCCGCAGAACCCGCGAAAGATTCCGATCCTGGGGGTCGCCGGTGGAATTGCCAGCGGAAAGAGCCTGGTTACCGAGCAGTTGGCGGCCCTGGGGGCGGACGTGATTGTGGCCGACGCGGCCGCCCACGATGTCCTAAAATTAGATGAGGTGAAACGAGCCGCCCGCGAGCGGTGGGGTGAGGGGATCTTTGGTCCCGATGGCGAGATTGACCGGCCCCGGCTGGGAAAAATCGTATTTGCCGAGCCCCCGGCCGGTCCGGCGGAGTTAGAATACCTGGAGCAGTTAGTCCACCCTCCCGTCCGCCAGATCATCCGGCGGCAGATCGAACAGCTAGCATCGAACGAGCGGACGACGGCCATCGTGCTGGACGTACCCTTGCTCTTCGAATCCGGCTGGAACGAATTTTGCGATACCGTGATCTTCGTGGATGCCCCGCGCGAGGCGCGACTGGCGCGTGCCGCGGCTCGGGGCTGGAGTGCCGAGGAGTTTGACCGGCGCGAGGCGGCCCAACTGCCCCTCGATAGCAAACGTTCCCAATCCCATGTCGTGATCGACAATTCCACCAGCAAGCAATCGACCCAGGCGCAGGTCGAGGGTTTCTGGCGCTCGTTGAAACAGCCTCCCCGATAGTTCTTGTGCCCACTTCCAGAAATCTCGCGTACAATACGGGACGATCCGCTCAGGCTCGCCTTTTCTCAAAGCCTGTTTTCGATTCTACTGATCGCAATCACCTCCACCGGCCAGCAGCCGACTTTCCACACAAGCCCCCAGTGACCCCTCCGCCGACACCTTCCGCGTGTTGGCCCGATGCCTTTTCAGGAGCTGACCCATGGCCGAAACTCGCAGCACCGGCGCACGCAAACCGGCGGAGACGAAGAGCTCCCACGGGCGTCCCGACTTCGGAGCCAGCGACGGCGAACCCTTGAGCCTGGCCGAAGAACTCGCCGATGAAGCCGCTGGCCTCAGCGACGAGACCGACGATCGCTACGAACAAATCAAACAGGGCGACATCCACATCGCCGAATTGCAGCGGATGACCATGCCGCAGCTCATCGAGCAGGCTCGCAAAGAGAACCTGGCCGAGATCACGGGCATCAAGAAGCAGGATCTGATTTTCAAGATCCTCAAAGAGCGCGTGAAGCTGAACGGCCTGATGTTCGGCGAAGGCACGCTCGAGATCCTGCCCGACGGGTTCGGCTTTCTGCGGAGCCCCGACTATCACTACCTTTCCTGCCCAGACGATATCTACGTTTCGCCGAGCCAGATTCGCCGCTTCGGCCTGCGAACCGGCGCGACCGTTTCGGGCCAGATTCGCCCGCCGAAAGAAAACGAACGCTACTTCGCGCTCCTGCGGGTCGAGGCGATCAACTACGAAGACCCCAACAAGCTCTCGGAAAAGGTGTTCTTCGACGACTTGACGCCGCTGCATCCGGACAAGCGCGTGGTGCTCGAAACCACGCCGGACGAGATCGCGATGCGGGTTGTCGACCTGATCGTGCCGATCGGCTTTGGCCAGCGCGGACTGATTGTCAGCCCGCCGCGGGCCGGCAAGACGATCCTGCTGCAGAAGATGGCCAAGAGCGTGCTTACGAATCATCCCGAGTGCTACGTGATCATGCTGCTGATCGACGAGCGTCCGGAAGAAGTGACGGATATGGAGCGGCAGGTCAAAGGTCCCAACTGCGAAGTCATCAGCAGTACGTTCGACGAACCCGCCTCGCGGCACATCCAGGTGAGCGAGATGGTGATCGAAAAAGCCAAGCGGATGGTCGAGTTCGGCTACGACGTGATCATCTTTCTGGATTCGATCACGCGGCTGGCGCGTGCCTGGAACAGCGAGTGCCCGCACTCGGGCAAGATTCTGTCCGGCGGCGTGGACGCGAATGCCCTGCAGCGGCCGAAGCGGTTCTTCGGTTCGGCCCGTAAGGTGGAAGAGGGGGGCTCGCTGACGATCATCGCCACGGCTCTGATCGACACCGGCAGCAAGATGGACGAGGTGATCTTCGAGGAATTCAAGGGGACCGGTAACCTGGAAATCGTGCTTGATCGCAAGCTGGTGGATAAGCGGATCTGGCCGGCGATCGACATTGGCCGGAGCGGCACTCGCCGCGAAGAGATGCTGATGGATCCGGAAGAGTACCGCCGGATCAGCATTCTGCGGCGCGTGCTGAACGACATGAATGGACCGGACGCGATGGAACTGCTCACCACGCGGCTGGCCAAGACCAAGACCAACGCCGAGTTCCTGATGAGCATGAAAAGCTGAAAGCCAGGGGAATACTTTCCCCTGGATTGATCGCAGTTGTGATTTCTAAAGAGTTTGAGCGGGTGATTCGTGGGACGAAAGTTCGAAGGTGAGGCGGTCGCGCCGGATGGTTCACTGGCCATTGTCGTGTCGCGATACAACGAATCGATCACCGGCAACTTGCTGGCCGGGGCGCTCGATACGCTCCGGCGACGCGACGTTCCGGACGAGCAGATCGACGTGGCTCATGTTCCAGGCGCCTGGGAACTGCCGATCGTGGCGGCCGAACTGGCCGCCTGCGGGCGTTACCTGGCCGTGATCTGCCTGGGCGCCGTGATCCGCGGCGAGACCACGCACGACCAGCACATCAATCGCGCGGTGAGCAGCAGTCTGGCCGAGATCAGTCTCGATACCGGCGTGCCGGTGCTGTTTGGTCTGCTCACTTGCGAAACCGTTGAGCAGGCGATCCATCGCAGCGGCGGCAACGTAGGCAATAAGGGCAGCGAATGTGCGGAAGCCGCGCTCGAGATGATTGATCTGATGGCCAAATTGATGAATGCAACTGAGGAGTAAGAGTCGTACATGGCCCGTCGTACCCGCGCCCGCGAAGTGGCGCTTCAAGTTCTGTATCAAGACGATTTGAATCCTCGCCACAATCCGGCGGATGACGACAAATTCATCCAGGGTCGGCTACAGGGTGAGGAACTCGTCCAGTTCACCACGTCGCTCGTGGCCGGCGTGCGTCGCAACCGGGGCGAGCTCGACGCGCTGCTCTCCAAAACGGCCGACCACTGGAGCCTCGAGCGGATGGCCGCCACGGATCGCAACGTGCTGCGCCTCGGCGCGTTCGAGATTCTGTATTTCGAGACGCCCGGTCGCGTGGCGATCAACGAAGCGGTGGAACTGGCCAAACGCTTTGGCACCCGGCAATCGGCCCAATTCGTCAACGGCATTCTCGACCGGTTGCTAGCCGACCACGAAAAACAATAATGGTGGTCGAGGGCGAGGCGAGCTGTTTCGGTTTGTCCCGCGATCTGGCAGCCCCCGGCTGGGCCGTGGAGCTCTTACTGATGGCCGCTTACGCGCGCGACTTGCGCATGGCCGCCGAGACCCTTCGCGCAATTTGACTCATGGGCTTTTTCAGCAAAATCAAAGAAGGTCTGACCAAGACCAAGCAGCTTCTAAACACCGACGTCCGCGACCTGTTCAAAAAACAGGGCCGGCTGGTGGACGACGAGTTTCTCGAAGAGCTACTGGCCGTCTTCATCAAAACCGACATGGGCGTGCAATCGGCCCAGGCCCTGGTCGACGAGATCGCCGTGAACTTCCGGGCTCGCGTCATTCACATTGAGGATGCCCTGGCCACGGTCAAGGTGAAGCTCAAGGAACTGATGGCCCAGCCCGAGGCGCCGATACGCTTTGCACAGAACGGCCCCACGGTGATCATGGTGGCGGGTGTGAACGGCGCCGGCAAAACCACTTCGATCGCTAAACTCACGTCGCTCCTCAGCGCGCAGGGCAAGAAGGTCGTGCTCGGCGCGGGCGATACGTTCCGCGCGGCCGCGGTCGAACAACTCACGATCTGGGCGGGCCGCCTGGGAGCCGAGATCGTTAAAGGCGAGCAGGGGAGCGATCCGGCCAGCGTGGCCCATCGGGCGGTCGCCCGCGCGCTCGAGAGCGGCGCGGACGTCTGCATCATCGATACGGCCGGCAGGCTCCAGACGCAGCAGAACCTGATGCAGGAACTGACGAAAATTCACCGCGTGATCGGCAAGCAGATTCCCGAGGCGCCGCACGAGGTGCTGCTCGTGCTGGACGCCACGACAGGGCAGAACGGAATCAGCCAGGCGAAGCACTTTACCGACGCCGTGAAGTGCAGCGGCATCGTGCTCGCGAAGCTCGATGGCACGGCCAAAGGCGGTGTCGTCGTGGCGATTCGCCAGAGCGTCGGGCTGCCCGTGAAGTATGTGGGCGTGGGCGAAAAGCCGGAGGACATCACGCTCTTCAAGCCGGACGAATTCGTCGATGCGCTGTTCGACGATCTGGACGGCTCGGCCGGAAAGTAGCCGGCCTCGCGGCGGCGCACTTCGAGGGAGCCGGCGGGCCGGTTCGATGGTGCGGGTGGCGCGGCCGCTGGTGCTGGCATACCCCTGGCGAACGACCCCTAGCATCGCTTTGTGGTGCTTATTTGCCGGCGGCCGCGGTGGCAAGCTGGGGGTAGTTTGCGGGCTATTCCTGCGGGGCCTATTCAGGCCGGGGTCGGCAGTCTCTTCGCAGGCCGCAAGGTTTCTCCAGTCTCTGCCTCGGACGTGTCCGGCGGCCTGATTATGCCGTGCTTCATGTCAATTCGCTTCGTTCGACAAGTCGATAGCAGCAGTGCGTAGCCGAAGTGGAGACTAGGCGGCCATTCCCCCCTCGCGCTGGCGCACCATCGAAGCCCACCTGAGTGCTCCCAAAAGCACTCGCACCCGTTTCAAAGGATTGGAGAACGGATATGAAACTCTCGAAGATGGCATTGGCCAGCGCCATCGCTGGTCTGCTGTCGTGCGGGACCGCCTACGCCCAAAGCGGATTGGGGCAACCCTCCTCCGTGCAACAGACAGCATTTGAGTACAACAGCTACTACGCTCAGGACTACGATGAGCGTGCCGGCGCGAAAGAGCGCGGCGTGGAAGGCCAAGCCGACCCGCAAGCTCTGCCCAGCCAGCCTGACGTTTCCAGCGAAGAAGCAGAAGAGAGCTTTGGCAACGGTGCCGGCACTCTGCTGAATCCTTGCTGCAACCTCGGCGACGAATGGCGGGTTTTCAATTGCGATGCGCTCGATTGCCGTGGGATCACGGTCAACGGGTGGATCGGCTGGAACCCGTTCACGTGGAACACGTCGAATCCGGCCGACCGCTTCAACGGTCCCGTGGCCTGGACCGACCGCTCGAACGAACCGAGCATGAACCAGCTCTACCTGTTCGCCGAACGCGCGACGGATACGGGTGGATGTGGTTGGGACTGGGGTTTCCGCATCGACGGCATGTACGGTAGCGATGCTCGCTTCACGACAACCCAGCACTTGGAAACCCGCGGGTACTTCCAGGACCCGAAATGGAGCACGCAGCGGTTTTACGGCCCGGCGCTGCCCCAGTTCTACCTCGAAGGTGCGTACAACGACTTGAAAGTCAAAGTCGGTCACTATTACGCTCCGGTAGGCTACGAAGTCGTGCCGACGACCGGCAACTTCTTCCCGAACCTGCCCTATACCTTCCAGTACGGCGAACCGTTCACGTTCACCGGTGTACAGGCCACCTGGCAGTACTCCGAGACCGTGGCCATCGGCGGTGGTATTCAGCAGGGTTGGGATAACCTCGATGCGGGCGGAAACCCGAACACGGGCTTCAACGTGACCTACGTCGAGAACTTCTCGGACGGTGCTTCGCTTGCCATCACCAGCGTGGCTGGCAACGAACTGACCCCGAACCGCGGATTCCGTCCTCGCTACTTGCAGACGAACGTCTATAGCCGTCCGCTCGCGGCGATCAGCGATCGCTTGAACTATGTGATCCAGAGCGACTTCGGTTACCAGCAGAATGGTAACGGAGCCGACAACAGCACGGCCCTGTGGTACGGTGTCAACCAGTACCTGTTCTACAAGGTCAGCGACTGCATGAGCTACGGTATCCGTGCCGAATGGTTCCGCGATCAAGAAGGCACCCGCGTCGGTGGCTACCTGGGAGAAACCCCGGACGGCTCGCTGCGAGGTCTGTCGACGGATCGCTTCGGCTATGCCGGCAGCTTCTATGGTGTCACGCTTGGTGCGAACTGGAAGTACAGTGCGAACACCACGGTTCGCCCCTACGTCCGGTTCGACTGGTTCAGCGGCGAGTCGCTCAACGGCCCGGACCTGCTGCCCTTCGACGATGGTACTGGCAACAGCCAGACCCTCATCGGTGGCGACATCGTGACGATCTTCTAAGCAAGATCAAGAGACGGCTCGCTCCTAATCGAGCTCCAACACTTTGCTTAAACGGAAGGCGGGGTGGCCACTTGGCCACCCCGCTTTTTTCGTTTCCGCAATCGTCACCCCCAGGTGGGCCGAGCCGCTTAATACCGCCCTTCGGCCTTTGAGCCGGCGCCTCGGAAACCGAACGAACCGATGATCCGGTTGTTCGTGTACGGATAGCCCGAGTACGAGCGGCCGAAGGTTTGATAGGTTCCGCCGTAGCCCGTATCGAATTGCGTATCCGCCGGATCTTCGTATGAGAAGGTGCGGGTCTGGCTGCCTTGGAAGTCGTTCCACTGCTGGCCGTTCCAGACTTTCCAGCTCCTGGTCTGCGGCATCCAGTAGAACCACTGCCCGTTGTGGAAGCGGTAGTTCGAGTCGGTTGCCGCGGTCTTGCTCTGGGCCGGCTGCTTCGCGTCCTGCTTGGCCTGGGCTTCGGTGGCCTGCGGTTTGTCCGCCGCGCCAGCCAGCGACATGTTCATCAGAACAGCTGCCGCAGCCACAAATGCAATCGCCATCAACTTACGCATGGTCCGTTTCCCCTTGTAACTAGAGATGCCGCCTCGTGGCGCCCCCGCACGTCGAGAACGCCAGCACCACTCGTCAGCTTCGAGAGCGTTCCGAATTCGGGGTGGCTGCTCGAAGCGCGGGCGCAAGCAAACGCGCAATCGCCCCGCAGTGAAAGCCTAGTTCACTCGGGCATGACATGTCCGTTGGCCTGCGGATTCAGGAAAAAACCGGCGAGAAACCATAGGGATATCGCGCCGCGGAGTTGCCTGGCTAGTAGTTGCCCAGCACTTTCGAGCCCGCCGAGCGCATTCCGTACGACGGTATTACCCGTTGATACTCGACGGTTCCCGGCGCGACCGTGCTGCGTCGCAGTCCGCTGGCCGTGGACCGGGGAATTCCAGCGTCCGTGGGCACGAAGCCCGCGTCGTCCTGGGTGTACGAAAATGAACGCCTGGGAGCCGAACTGCCCACGCGCAGGGCCCGTTCTTGCTCGTTCAGCCAGCGGCTGCCATTCCACAGCAGCCAGCCGTTGTTCTGCCAATACCACCAGCGGCCATTGTGCCAACGATAGTTGGCGTCGGCCGAATGCATCTGACCGGCCAGAGGCTCGTGAGCTGCCTGCTGCTGAGCTTGCTGTTCGGGCGTCGGCGTCTGAGCAGCATCACTTGGCTGCGGCGTGGGTTGGTTCGCCTGTTGCGCTGCGGCCGCCGGCTGAGCGTCTGCAGCCGGGGCGGGTTGGTCCTGCGCCTGTGCCGGTGGCGCAATCAGCGTGCAAAGTGCCGTCGTCAATAACAGGAATCGCATGGTCGGCTCCTTCGGGCTGTGGCCGCCGCGGCGCGCCGCAGGGTTTGTGGAAGCCCGGCGCGGCGGCGGCCTGTTGATAGGGACAATGGTTACCACCGGCAGTTCTGTGCACGTTGGATACCGTTCGCGATCAGCATTGCGATCTTTTCACAATGTTTGTGCCCAGCGGCGCAGGGCCGGCGTTTGCCCAAAGCCCATGCGATGTCTGATGCGCGCTTGGGCAAGTCTTCGCGGCTGGCCCGCACGAGACAGGCTGCTGACGGCTTGCTTGAACGCGAAATCAAAAATCGTAAGTGCTTGAGCAGCGGCGAGATGCCACCTGCTCCAAGCGAGCCTGAGCGACTGGTTCGAGTTCGTGGCACGGCGCTTGCAAATGCCCCTCTCCACCACACGAGGCCGCGAGTCGACGAAGAGACCGCGAGACTCGCGTTTTGACAAGACATTGGCGAAGACTTCGGCTCTTGCCTGGGCCAGAAGGATGCCCCTTTGGCTTGGGTAGGTATCCGCCTAACCTGCCCAAGCCAGGGGCCTTTTTTATTTCCCCTCAGCAGTTTCCAGCAGAGTTCTCGTTCCCCTACCTGCAGCCTCGCCTGGCAGAATGCCTGGCAAGCTCTGAGGGGCTCCCACTCGTGGCTCGTTGCCCCCGCCGCGGGCTGTCGTTAGAACTATGATTCACGAGCGGCCTCACAATGGTCGCATTGTCAGCCGATTAACTGCCTGCCGACCAAGTCTGGAGAACCGGTTCCATGAAATTGATCATCGCCATTATCCAGCCCACCCGGCTGGAAGCGGTGAAAGCTGCCCTCTCCGACGTCGAGGTATTTCGACTCACGGTCATGGACGTGCAGGGCTTCGGACGGCAGAAGGGTCATACCGAGGTCTATCGCGGCCACGAAGTGACCGTGAACCTGCTTCGCAAGGTGCAGCTGCAAATCGCGGTGAACGACGAGTTCGTGGAGCCGACCGTCAACGCCATCATCAAGGGCGGCCGCACGGGCAAGGCCGGCGAGATAGGCGACGGCAAGATCTTTGTGCTGCCGCTCGAAGACTGCATCCGCATTCGCACGGGCGAACGCGGCGGCGAAGCGATTTAAAGCACCGCGGCACTCTCGATTGCCAGCGATAAAGCCCATGGAATACTTTCCATGGGAACTCCTGCGCCGCTCGTCGAAGTGTTTCCAGAGGAATGTATTCCTCTGGCTTGAGTCGCAAGCACAAGACCGTGCTGCGACATCCTACGCCGGCTTCACGGTCGGACCCCTGCGGCTGGGCATCCACTTGCACAGCCCCACTCCGGCAAAGTACAGCCCGACCAGCGGAATCAGCATCATCAGCATGCTGTAGGGATCGCCGCCCGGCGACAGCAGCATCGAGGCCACGGCCATCACGAGCACGGCGATCCGCCATTTCGAGAGATACATCTCGACGCTGAACACGTTGATCCGGTTGAGAAACAACATGACCAGAGGCAACTGGAAACTGACGCCAAAGCCCAGCGGCAAGAGCAGCACGAAGCTGAGCCAGTCGGTGAGCCGGGGCCGCATCTCGGTTCCCAAAGACTCGGCGATGTTGAAAAAGAAGTTCAACACCGGCGGGAACACGAAGAAGAACGCCAGGGACGCGCCGGCCAGAAATAGGGCCAGCGAAAACGGCAGGAACACGTGGATGTACTTTTTCTCGTGCGGATACAAACCCGCTGCCACGAACTGCCACATAAAGTAGAACACGAACGGGCTGCTGATCACCGCACCAGCCAGAAAACCCGCCTTGATGTAGATTACGAACGGTTCCTGCACGCCCAGCGCGTCGAGTTTCATGCGTTCGTCGTCGGCCAACGGCCGCCAAAGCAGCAGCCGGACCATGTTATCCTTCGAAAGCTCTGGCGGAGCTTTCGCGAGCGCCTTCTGAGCTTCTTCAGCCGCGGGCGGCGAATCTTTCGCAGCGGGTGCTTCCGCGGGTACTGCCTTCTCAGCCTCCGCGGCCGGCGGCTTTTCCTCGGGCAGCTCCACGTCCTTGAACGTCTCCGGATAGCGTCCGCGTAGCATATCGAGCAACGCCCCCGGAGCCACAAACCGCTCCTCCGGCATCAGCCCATCCTGGTAGATCAGCTTGGACAACGCTTCGCTCATTGCCGGATCATTGACCAGGTCTGGTGGCAATTCGCCCTTCAACTGTTCGTACGCTTTCTTCTGATAGAAATCCGCCAGCGCGTCCTTGAGCGGTGTCTCGATTGCCCGCACGATCGGTGCGGCGAAGAACAGCCCGATGCCGAAGCCGATCACCAGGGCGAGCACGGCCTTAAACAGCGCCACGCGAAGCTCTTCGAGGTGTTCCCCGAAGGTCATGGACGTGTGCTGAAATAGATCGTCGTCGTGAGCTGGAACCATGGAATCACCTCGCAAGCAGAAGATTCGAGTTGCGAGGGCACGGCAGACGTGCCGTCGGGGAAGGCGTACGTTCGATCATAGCAGCCGGCCAAACCGTCGGCAACAAGGAGGTTGAAGGGAGGGCGGGGGCTTGCTGAAAGGTCGCGAATCGTCCAGAATCGGCCCGCCCACCAGTTGCCCAGAGAGAATTCTCGCCCCTCTACTCCCCGCCCGGCGAGAGAAGTTCGCTTCCGGATCGCACAGGGATTCGTCGATTCATTGGCGTTCGAGGAGACTCCGTATGAGTTCGCTCTATCCGCTCCGATTTCGCCCGATCTTGCGGCGATATCTGTGGGGCTCGCGCCGCCTGGAAACGCTCGGCAAACAGCTCGGGCCCGGAAACGACTACGCCGAGAGCTGGGAAATCGTCGATCACGGCGCGGACCAAAGCGTGGTCCTGGCAGGGCCGCTCGCAGGAACGACGCTGGGCGAACTTGTGAAATCACATGCTCGGGAGCTCTTCGGCCGCGACGTGGGTTATCCGTCCTTTCCGCTGCTGTTCAAGTTTCTGGACGCCAACGACCGGCTCTCGGTCCAAGTGCATCCAGACGACGCGCGGGCCGCTCTGCTCGATCCGCCCGACCTCGGCAAGATGGAAGCCTGGGTAATTCTTGACAAAGAGCCGCGCAGTTTTCTGTATGCCGGGTTGCGACGTGGCACGACGCTCGAGATTCTGGCCGGCGAACTCGAACGTCACACGGCCGAGCTGAGTTGCCACCGTGTGGAGCCCTCCGTGGGCGATTGTTACTTCCTGCCGCCTGGTGTGGTGCACGCGATTGGCCCGGGTTTGCTCGTGGCCGAGATTCAGCAGGCCAGTGACACGACGTATCGTTTGTACGATTACGATCGCGTGGGCCCTGATGGCAAACCGCGGACGCTGCACATCGACCAGGCACTCGAATGCATCGACTTTGCCCACGGGCCGGTTCACGCCCAGCAGCCCCGCCCCACCAGCGTGCCCGGTGTCCAGTCTCTGGTCAACTGCGAGAAGTTTGTGCTCAATCGGGGGCGTTCGCGCAGTCCGCTTAAGATTGGTGGCGATGAGCAGTTTCATATCCTGGCCGTGATCGATGGCGAACTCACCCTCGCCGGCGATCCGCTGGGCACGCCCCTGATTGCCGGCGATGTGGCTCTGCTGCCCGCGGTGGTTGGCGCGGTCGAAGTAACGCCCAGGGTCGAGGCCACGTGGTTGGAAGCGAAGCTGCCGTAGTGCTGACAACTGCTAGCAGGGAGGTTGCCAGCGATCGCACATTCAGCCGCGAAGCTGCCTTCTCTGCTGGCCGGGCCGCCCCTATAATCCGCCGCCCTTGGCTATGCGCCCCGTTCGCGGACGCCCGCCGGTGGCACGTCTTGTTTCACATCTGCAGGTGACTCCATCAGACCGCTGCTCTTAGCGTTGTGCTCGCTGTTTGCGCTCGCGCTGGTGGTCGGCTGCGCCACGATCGAACCGCCGCCAATCCTCCATCCGGGCACCGCCCAAATGCAGCGCGATCGAGCGGAGAACTTCGATCCCTATCCGCTGCCGGAGCTGGGACCGCCGACCGAAGCCCGGCCGCGCGGTTTCTTGCTACCGCAACCGGACACCGAACGGGTGCAAAACGCCGAGTCGTACTTCGAGCGTTTCCGCCAGTCGCCCCCGCCGGGCATCTATCGCCCGCCGCGAGGCATGCCTGGCAGCGCGGTGCCAATTGCTCCGATGGCGCCTCTATATCAGAGCACTTCGCCGGTATTTGTGCCGTAAGAACGCGGTTCTCGCCACGTTCCCCCCTTGAATCGCCCGCTGTGGCCAACGGCGCGGTATGATTGCACGTTTGAATCCGCACGACCTCGCAGCTTCACCTCGGTTTCCCATGACTCGCTCGAATCCGCGTCCTTATCCTGGCATTCGCCCGTCCAAGCGTCGCCGCACCCGCCCGACTGCCGTTAAAGAGAGCACCGGAGATACGTCGGGTGGCATGCGCCTGCAAAAGATTCTGGCCGCGGCGGGGTTGGGCAGCCGCCGGCAGTGCGAGGAACTGATCGAAACCGGGCGCGTCGAGGTCGATCGACAACTCGTTACCGAGCTGGGCGCCAAAGCCGATCCCGAGACGCAGGAAGTGCGCGTCGACGGGGTGAAGCTTCCCAAGACGCGGCTCGTGTACTTCATGGTCAATAAGCCGCCGGGAATTATCTCCACCAGCAACGACCCCTCGGGTCGTCCGCGGGTGATCGACCTGGTGCCCTATGACGGCCGCGTGTTCACGGTCGGGCGGCTCGACAAATCGAGCGAAGGCTTGATCCTGGTCACGAACGACGGCGACCTGGCCGATCGATTGACGCATCCGCGTTACGGCGTCGACAAGACGTACAAAGTTGAAGTGGCCGGTACACTCGAGCGGAAAGACCTCGCCCCGCTGCTCAAAGGCATTCACCTGGCCGAAGGCATGGCCCGAGCCGTGGCCGCAAAGGTGGTTCGGCAATACAAGCACAGCACGCTCTTGGAGATCGTGCTCAGCGAAGGACGCAATCGCGAAGTGCGGCGGATCCTCGCGCGAATTGGGCACAAGGTCGAACGACTGCAGCGGATCGCGATTGGGCCCTTGCGGCTCGGCGAGCTTCCGCTCGGGCAATCGCGTCCG
Organism: Pirellulales bacterium; assembly: GCA_041741015.1. Classification (GTDB taxonomy): domain Bacteria; phylum Planctomycetota; class Planctomycetia; order Pirellulales; family PALSA-1355; genus JALHMI01. The sequence goes on along the minus strand of JBGSKX010000219.1, from coordinate 6,158 downwards.
CTGGAGCGCGACGAGTTGAAGGCACTCAAGCAAGCCTCGCGCGGCAGCACCGGCAAGACGAAACCGAAAGTACGGCGCGGGCCGAAGAAGCCCGCCAAGGCAATGCCGCCGCAGCCTCCGGCACGTACCGTCATTGGCGGCGACACTTCCGGAACGGCCGCGCGCAAAGCTGCCGCCGGCAAGCCTCGCCCGAATAAACCTGGTCGTCCGGTGGGCACTGCTGGTGCGCACAAAACTGGCCGCCCGACGGGCAAGACAGGACTGCAAAAGACAGGTCGCCCGGCGGGCAAAGGCGGTCCGCATAAGTCGGGTCGCCCGGCGGGCAAAGGTGGCGCAGCGAAGAAGTTTCGCCCTGCCGGAAAAGCCGGTCGCCCGCAGCGCGGCTAGTCGTTCGCCTCGCTCGCGTCGCCGTCTCTAGCCTGTCATTGGCAAGCCGCATCGCGAGCGATAGGATGGCGACGCTGCCGTCCGAAAAAGGTTCCTGGCACCTTTTTTGGAAAAAGGTTCCTGGCACCGTTTTCGGGACACGATATGGCCAATCCGCTGCACGCCGCCCACTTTGCCGATCGAGCCAGCGCCTCGCGCGTGCGCATCGTCGAAAACGTGCGGCTCGCACGGGATACCTACCGCGTGCGTTTCGAATGTCCGCAGCTCGCCCGGCAGATCACGCCCGGGCAGTTCGTGATGCTGCGAATCGCGGGGCTCAACGATCCGCTGCTGGGCCGCCCGCTCGCGCTGTACGACACCGTGCTCTGGCCGGGCGAAGCGGCGATCGGCATCGACGTCGTCTACCTGGTGCTCGGTAAGATGACCCGCCGGCTGAGCGAGATGGTTCCGGGCCAGGAACTCGATGTCTGGGGACCGCTCGGCAATGGTTTTCCTCCGCAGCAAACCGAACACCTGATCATGGTCGCCGGCGGCATCGGCCAAACGCCGTTTCCGGCTCTCGCACGCGAGCATCTCGGTAAACGCACCTACGGCGATCCGCCGCGAAAAGTCTCCCCCGTGAAGAAGGTCACGCTCTGCTATGGCGCCCGCTCGGCGGACTACCTGGCGGGGCTGGAGGACTTCAAACAGCTCGGCGTCGATCTGCATATCAGCACGGACGACGGCTCGGCCGGTCATCATGGGCTAGTGACCGATCTCTTGAAGCAAGTGCTCGACGAAGCGGACCGTGCACGGATCGTCTGCTGCGGTCCGGAGCCGATGATGGAGGCCGTGGCTCACGTCGCGGCCGAGCGCGCTGTGCCGTGCCAGGTATCGCTGGAGACGCCCATGGCCTGCGGGATCGGCATCTGCTTTAGCTGCGTGGCGAAGGTTCGCGACGAGGACGGCACGTGGGACTACAAGCGGACGTGCGTGGAAGGGCCGATCTTCGACTCTGCCCGGATCGAGTGGTAGCTCTCAACGTGCGGCTGGGCCAAAGAAAAAGGACGCCCATGGTGTGGGGCGTCCTGTACGCTTGCGTCTTAGCAGCCAATCTCAAAGGCTGCTACTACTTGCCCTTGGCCGTTTTCACGGCGGCGCTCAATCGCGACTTCACGCGGGCGGCCAGGTTGGCGTGCACGACGCCGGCGGCAGCGGCCTTGTCGACGCGCTTGGCGGCCAGGCGGAGTTCGGTCTCGGCCGTGGCGACGTCGCCGGCAGTGATCGCCTCGCGGACCTTGCGGACCTGCGTCTTGATGGAGCTCTTCACAGAGCGATTGCGAGTACGGCGAACGGCGTCTTGGCGAAGGCGTTTCTTGGCGCTTTTGGAATTCGGCATGGGAGCTGGTCGGTGTTCGTAGCGAGGGTATTTGGCACGCGGCGAATTCTGCCCCGACTCATGGGGAGGCGGCCGCGGCCGGCGAATCACCCTTTATGACGAATCTTGGCGATCTTGTCCAGTAGTTGTGGGACGTCCTCGTAGCCGAATTCCAGCCCCGCCAGCTCGCTCAGATGCTTTTCGGCCCGATCCAGCTCTTCCATACCGGGGGCGGTCTGCTTTTCGGCCAGGAGCTTGCTGGCGAGCCCCAGGGAGAGCTTCCCGGCCCGATACAGCCCCAGCTTGCGGTCGTCCACTTCGCGCTCGTTGATGGCCTCCAGGGCGGCCTCGTAGTTCTGCATGGCCAGTTTGTACTGCTTGATCATCTGGAAGCATTCGCCGAGTTCCAGGTGGCATTTCCCCTTGGTCTTGGGGTCGCCCAGGGCCGCCTGAAACATCTTGATCGCCTCGGCCGTCTCGCCGGCCTTCTTCAGCCGCACGGCCAATTCGTATTTGAAGTTCAACTTGTTCGGATACCGCTCGCTGCGGCTGCGGTAATACTCCAGCTCCCGCGCCCGCAGTTCCTTCTTGAACTGGTTGAACAGGTTCACGGTGTCCTGGGTGCGCTCCTTCTCGGCCTTCTTGCGGGCAATGTCAAGGTTCGCCCGGGCCGTGCGGAGCTGGGCGTCCTCGAGCCGTTCGCGGACGACGATCTCGCCGCCCGAGGCTTCCAGCGCCTTGGCGATCACGGCCTCGGCATCGGCGTGCCGCTCTTCGCGGGTGTGCAGATCGGCGAGCTCAAAGTACTTGGCAATATCGGCCGGGTTCTTGGCCAAGTGCTTTTCGAGCCGCTGTTGCGGAGTGAATTTGTTATCGTCGCCCCCCGCAATCTGCTCGAACTTGTCGGCCCGCACATCCTGGCCGCTTTCGGCGTCTTCGTACTTGCCCTTGGAGATGGTTCTCTCGACGGCGAGGTCGCCCAGCGCTCGGGCGGCTTCCTGGTCGCCGGGCTTGGCGGCCATCACGCGGTTCCAGCAGGAAATGGCCTGATCGAAAGCGCCCTGTTCGGCGAGCGCACGGCCGCACTTGCGATTGACGTCGGGATCCTTGGGATTCACGTCGAGCGCTTGCTTGAGGTACACGAGCTGGGCTTCGTTCATGCCGAGCGCGCCGGCGGCGTCGCCCATTGCCGAGAGCGTCCAGATGTCCCAGGGGTTGAGCTTGAGGGCCTCCCAGCCGCTGTCGAGCACCCCCTTGTGATCCTTCGAGAGCGAGGCTTTTTTGAGTCCGCCCTGGATCATTTTCATTTTGGGGGCGCTCATCATGCCGGCCCCCTTCTTGTTGTCGTTGTACGACTTGCCGATCGCGGCCAGATACTGCTTGATGTACAGCGCGTTGGCCGGGTCTCCCTTCACGCACATGTCGAACATGTCGAAGGCATATTTGAACTGCCCCTGCGTGGAGCTCTTGCTTCCCTGCTCAAAGCACTTCTGCAAGCGCTGCCGGGTGGCTGCATTGATCGGTTGTCGGCCTGGGGGTACGTCTGCCATCGAATGTCGCGCGAAAAGTTCCGTTGCTGCTTTACCAGGGGGAAGGCCGGCCGCTCCGCAGCCCTGCCGGCGGCGGGAAGTCCGCTCAGCATGCAAGGTTAGCACCGCTGCCGGCAACCCTTTATTCTAGTCCGTAAGAGCGCTGGAAACAACGCACGGACCTACCATGGAACCCACCTGATTTGGGCGTTTTCTGCTAGATTTGGTCGTATGCCAACCCCTCGCCGCAAATCGAGTTTCCGCCGCTCGGGAGCGTCGCTCATCGAACTGTTAGTGGTGCTCGCAATCGTGGCGATCCTGGTCTCCATGCTGCTGGTGGCCGTGCAGTATTCCCGCGAAGCCGCTCGCCGCACCGCTTGTCAAAACAATCTTCGGCAACTCTCGTTTGCGATTCGCTCGTACACGGACACGCGCAAGCGGCTTCCCGACGTATCGCCACCAGATCAAGCGGGCGGTTGGGTCGTCGCAGTGTTGCCGTTTTTGGAAGAGCAAGCCCTGCAGGATGAACTCAAGGCGCGACCCGCACTGTCCGGCGAAAACGCTTCGCCACTTGCTCGTATACGGCCGCCAGTGTTTACCTGTCCGAATGGATTCGATGGCAATAGCTCGCTACCCGGGAGATCCCTGGCCGACATTCCGGCAACGCACTACTTGTATTGCCCGCCGCTTCCACGATCGCTAATAGGCAAGAATTTTTCATGGACCTTCCTGGATGCGCTACAGAGCAATCGGCTGCCCTGGGCGGCCGGCCCCGAAGGCCCGCAAGCGCATTTCAGTAAGACCGGAACTGGTTTCTGGCCACATTCGGGCGGCTACAACAAGATCTCATCTTGGAATGAGAGTTGTAGATTTGTGGTGCCCTCAGGCTAATAGGACGTGCGATGGTGTGAGCATAAAAAACCTCACGTCGCCCTCTCGACTCGCCGCCCAGCTTGGCCCACCATATGGGACATGGCACACTCTCGCGGCAAAGTCTTTCTGGTCGGCGGCGGGCCGGGCGATCCGGACCTGCTCACGCTGCGCGGTGCGCAGTGTCTCGCCGCGGCCGACGTGGTGCTGTACGACTACCTGATCAACCCGAACGTGCTCGCTCATGCACGAGAGACGGCCGAGCTGATCTGCGTGGGGAGGCACGGCCGCGACCGCATCCTCTCGCAGGATGAAATCAACGTGCTCATGGTCGGGCACGCCGCGGCCGGCCGGCAGGTCGTGCGGCTCAAAGGTGGCGACCCGATCGTCTTCGCCCGGATTGCCGAGGAGATCGCCGCGATTGAAGCTGCCGGAGTCCCGTACGAGATCGTTCCCGGCATCACGGCCGCACTGGCGGTGGGTAGCTACGCCGGCATCCCGCTCACGCAAGGCGATACGGCCAGCGCCGTGGCCCTGGTCACCGGTCACGAGCGCGACGACAAGCCGCAGTCGCTCGACTATGCCGGGCTAGCCCGCTTTCCCGGCACGCTCGTGTTTTACATGGGGATCACGACGGCCGAGCACTGGGCAGCAGCACTCGTCGCCGAGGGAAAGTCGCCAGAGACGCCGGTTGCAATCGTGCGCCGCGTCTCGATGCCCGATCAGCAAACGATCCAATGCACGTTGGCGACCGTCGCAGCCGAAATCAAACAGCACAAGCTCCGTCCGCCGGCGCTGATCATCGTGGGCGAAGTTGCCCGCGCCGCCACTTTGCACGACTGGTTCAGCGCGCGGCCACTGTTCGGCAAGCGCGTGCTCGTGACGCGCGCGGCGCATCAAGCGCCGGAACTTGTTACGAAGCTCTCGTCGCTCGGGGCAGACGTGCTCGTGCAGCCGGCCATCGAGATCGGCCCGCCGGACGATTGGAGTCCGGTCGATCACGCAATCAAACGCTTGCCAGGCTTCGACTGGCTGGTGTTTAGCAGTTCCAACGGCGTGCGAAGCTTTCTCGATCGATTGCTTCAAACGCGCGATCTGCGGGCGCTCGCGGGCTTGCGGATCGCCGCCATCGGCCCGGGCAGCGCTGACGAACTGGCGCGGTATCACCTGCGAGCCGACGTCGTTCCCGAAGAGTATCGGGCAGAAGCCTTGGCCGATTCGCTGAAGGGCGAAGCAGCCCGCGGCGCAAGGTTCCTGCTCATCCGCGCGAGCCGAGGTCGCGAAGTGCTGGCCGAGCAACTGGCAGGGCAGGGGGGACACGTCGAACAGGTCGTCGTCTACACGAGTAGTGACGTGGCCACGGCCGAGCCGGAGATCCTCTCGCAGCTGGCCGACGGCAAAATCGACTGGGTCACCGTCACCAGTTCGGCTATTGCCCGGTCGGTGGTGCGGCTCCTGGGCGATGGCTTACGCCGGACGCGACTGGTTTCAATCAGCCCGATCACCTCGGGAGCACTGGCCGAACTGGGCCACGAGGTGAGCGCCGAGGCGAAGCCCTACACGATGGCGGGCCTGGTGGCCGCGCTCTTGGCCGCGGAAGGAAAGTGACCGCCAAAGTGTGCTAGAGGGACAGTCTCCAGCGGCACTTATGCGTGCTAGCACGCCTCTGCCATCAGATTTTCATCGAGTGCTCTGGTGCCGAAAGCCGAAGCTTAGAGATAGGCCAGACTGCCCGCCTTCAGGTTCCTTCCGCGGAGACCCACCCACCATGAGCACGCGCCCGCTGCACGCTGCGCTGTCGATATCCGTCGATCTTGAGCCGGACCATGTCGGTGCGAGCATGACCGAGCAACGCGCCTTGGACGAGGTTTCGCTCACGCTGGTGGAACTGTTTGCCCGCCATCGGCTGCCGGCCACGTGGGGCGTGGCCGATCCGGCGGTGTCGGCCATCCGCTCGCGGCTCGAGTCGCCGCGTGTGGGACACGAGCTGGCGATCCTTGGTGACGCGCGCTGGG
>JBGSKX010000218.1:0-20859 GCA_041741015.1 Pirellulales bacterium | reverse complement strand
CGATCGTCCCACGCCGCGGGCCAGGTCGCGGCGCGGCCCAGCACCACCGGCCGCTCGGCAATGAGCGCTCGCCGCCAGCGATTTCGCGAGTCCGCGCCTTGGGCGATCAGATCAGCCACATGAACTCCATGCAATTTCTGGGGTAGTGCTCGTGATTGTGTGCCACGGGTGGCCGCGTGGCGGCTCACCCGTGTTCAGTTGACGCTGCCTTGGCCAAGTGGGTGTCGAATGATATTGCTCGTGTCCGTTCAGATTCGCTTGTGAGTATCACGCACAGGTGAGCCGCGCTCACGGCCACCTGTGGCACACAAATTCAAAACCGCTATCCGGCCGGTGCACTCGCTCTCGGCAATTCCGCCGCCGGTCGCCGCCGACCGATCATCTTGACCACCACCGCCCACAACGCGGCAATCGCCAGCGCGATCGAAACCGCGGCAATGACACTCGTCGACACCAGCCGGTTCTCCAGCCGCCGCAGCGTGCTGCCGATCGCCCCGTCGTACGACTCCTGCACGATCACCACGAAGCCCGTCGGTCCGGAATGCATATCCACCGGCGCGGCATCCGCCAGCCAGTGCACGGCATAGTCGCTCCCCTCCGGGTCGCGCGCGAGCGGATCCTGATAATCCTCGCGCACGTTCGCCGCGTCCAGGTCAGGCAGTTCATCCTCGCGCAGGTGATACGACTGAAACCGCTTGGGAACTTCGCGGTTCTGATCGCGCATCGTTTCAAATAGCGGATGCTGCAAGACGAGCCCCTTGTTCGGACCATCACGCCAATCGACCAGCACCGCGAACTGGTCGGGCCGCTCGTCCGGAATGTCGAGAAACCGATTCACGTTGGCCGAGACCGCCAGAATCCCCAGGTAACGCTTCGCCGGCCTGCCAGCAGGGCCCGGCTGATCGTCGTCGATGTAAACCGGCGTCGAGATCGTCACCGTCCACCGATCGGTCACCTGGCTGTAGTACACCGCCGAGAGGTTCGTCCGCGTGATGTGTTCGTCGGGCCCTGCGCGCCAATCGGTCGGAAGGTCCTGGTTGCCTCCCTGGTAGTACGAACGCCAGCTATAGTTGTCGCCCACCGTCCGTTCTTCCGGCGAGCGGGCAAGCTGCACGCCCGTCGGTCCGCTGGCGAACCAGCTTTCCACCCGCACCAACTCGGGATCGGCCATCAACTCGTCAAGCCAACCCTGCAATGCCTGGCGTCCGGCACACGCCCGAAACTCGGCCCGGACGTCCTCGCGCTCAGCTCCCGTGAGCTGCGGATCTTCCATCCTTCGCGTGAGCTCGACCAGTTCCGGATCTGCCAGCGTCTCGGCCAGCAAGGTCTGAAACCGATAGTTCGCGGCGACCTCTTCGACCAGCTTGGCGTACTGTTCGAACTTGTTGCTCACGCTGGTGGCGACATACCGCGCCGCAAAACTGTTGCTCTGCAGCGCCCGCAGTCGCAGGGCCTCGTCCGACTCGTTCATCACGGTCGAGAACCAGCTCCAGGCAAAAATCGACATCACGCCGAGCAGCACCGCGGGACCGATAAACCCCAGCAGCACCAGCGGCCGCCGCGCCCGGCGTTTGGCTCGCTCGTCGAGCGCATCGAGCACGGCCTGCACGTTTGCGAAGCGTGCATCTCGATTCGGCGCGAGACAGCCATCCACAATCTCGGCCAGTTCGCGATCGACCCCTTTGACCTGGCGGTGACCCGTGGGGCGCGGTGAGTTCAGGATCAGCTTGCGATACCGCGCCAGCCGCTCTTCCAGGTCGGGCGCCGTCGCCAGTTGAGTGGCTGAAGTCTGGTCGCGGTACGGCGGTTCGCCGGTGAGCAGCGCGTAGAGCAGGGCGCCCAGCGCATAGACGTCCCACCGTACGTCCGGCACCGCCGTCAGGTCGGCCTGCTCGGGCGCCATGTAGAACAAGGTTCCCAGCGCAGGCGTTTGCTCGTGCGAGAGCCGCGACTGACCGAAGTCCGCCAGCCGCGGGTGTCCGTCCTGATCGAGCAGGATATTCGCCGGCTTCAGATCGCAGTGCAATACGCCTTTACCGTGCGCATGCATCAGCCCCACGGCCACTTCGCGAAACAGGTTCACCGCCACACGCGGCGCGAGCTTGTCCTCGCGCGCGAGCAGCTCCTCCAGCGAACCGCTCTCGACATACTCCATTACGTAGTACGGCGGTTGGGCGTCCCAACCCACTTCAAGCAATTGCACGACGTAGCGATCGGCCGAGAGGAACGCCAGCTTCTCCACCTCGCGCGACAGGATCGACCAATCGAGCCCGCCTTGATGGGCATAGAACTTGATCGCCACCTTTCGGCCCGTGTTGCGATCGCGGGCGACCCACACTTCGCCATACGCACCGCTGCCGAGGAACCGCAGCGGTTCGTATCCCGGCAATTCGAGCGGCGGCCGGGCCGGCTCCAGGCTTAACGCCTGGGCCCTGCGCTGCTCGTCGTGCGATTGCTGCTCGGTTTGCTTGAAATCCATCGGCGTTCCGCAGCGTGGAGGGCTTTCAGCGGCTGAAGGGGAGTTGCCCTAGAGCTATAGTATTAGGCCGGCCGTGAATTGAGAATCTGGCTTTCTCTCCGGAATCAACCGTCTGCCTGCAAATGGGGACATTTGTGACGCGTCCTTTAAGTCTAGCTTTGGCGGCCGTCCTGGCGGCAGTGGCAATTGCCGCATCACGGGCCGAAGAACCGGCCAGCAGTCCCGCCACCCTGCCGCTCGACGCCTTCCGCCCCAAGTCGATGCTGGCGGTCGAGGAGCACTTGCTCACGCGGGCGAAGTACCCTGTTGTTGACGTACACGTCCATCCGCGGATTCGCCTGCGCAATTCGCCCGAGCAGCTCGACGGCTTTGTGAAACTCATGGACGCGCAGAACATCGCCGTGTGCGTGAGCCTCGACGGCGGCCTGGGCGAGCAACTGGCCGAACACAAGAAGTATCTTTGGACGAAGTATCCCGACCGGTTCGTGATCTTCACGAACATCGACTGGCAGGGGGCCGGCAAGGTAGACGATCCCGCGAGTTGGGATTGCCAGCGACCGGACTTCGCCCGCCGTACGGCAGCCGCACTTGCCGACGCAAAAGAGCAGGGGGCCAGCGGCCTGAAAGTCTTCAAGAACCTGGGGCTCGAGTATCGCAATCCGGATGGCTCACTGATCCGCGTCGACGATCCGCGCTGGGATCCGATCTGGGCGGCCTGCGGCGAGCTCGGTTTCCCGGTGCTCATCCACACTGCCGATCCGAAAGCGTTCTTCCTGCCCACCGATCCGACCAACGAACGCTGGGAAGAACTCAAGCGGCATCCGGATTGGAGTTTCCACGGACCAGGCTTTCCCAGCTACGAAGAACTGCTTGAACAGTTCATCGCAATCGTGAAGCGTAGTCCCAATACCACGTTCATCGGCGCGCACGTCGCCAGTAGCGCCGAAGACCTGGGCCAGGTCGGCCGCTGGCTCGACGCCTATCCGAACCTGAACGTCGACATTGCCGCCCGCATCGCCGAGCTCGGCCGGCAACCGTTCACCGCGCGCAAGTTCTTCGAGCAGTACCAGGACCGGATCCTGTTTGCCACGGATGGGCCGCGCGTCGCCGAGCGGCTGCACTACCACTGGCGGTTCCTGGAGACGCACGACGAATACTTTCCCTACGCCGAGAACGAATTCCCGCCGCAAGGTTTCTGGCGCATCTACGGCGTCGAGCTGCCGGACGACGTCCTCCGCAAGGTCTACTACGGCAACGCCGAGCGGCTGATTCCCGGCGTCCGCAAGCGCTATGAACGGGCCAGCACCACACTTAAAGTGAAGTAGTGGCGTGCGGGAATCTTGCCCGCGAAAAACGGTGCCAGGAACCTTTTTTCGGAAACGGTTCCTGACACCGTTTTTCGCCCGAGCGAAGTTAGTCGCCAATGAATATTAAATAGGTGTGCGTCTTACCGATCGCGGATTCCACAAATTCACGCAGGGCACCAATCGCCGCTGGCAACTGCCGTTTTCCGCTCGGGACCATGGCAGCTAACTCAGCGGCCAGCCGGGGTATCTGAATCTGATTGAAAACCGTGTCCCCGATGGGATCGATGGCACTCAGGCAAGAGGCGTTTGCCGGAAAGAGTTGCAGCACCCTGAGATCGAGCAGTGGACCTTCATACACCGCCAGGGTGCGTCCCCGTTCGTCCTGCAATTCGACGTGCACTGCCATACCAGTGACCTTACTGAAAGACTGGGTGGGCTGGAAGCTGAAAATTGGACGCCGCCCGCGTCCTTGATTACAGTATGCGCGGCTGAGCTTCACCCCGCGGGTGGAAGTTCGGTCAATCGGGGCAGACATCTCGGTCGAGGCAACCATGAGCCGTTCCCATTCTCTGTTTGGCGTTCGCGCTGCGCGCTTGCACAGCCGAAAATCGAATCGCGTCATCTCAGCGGCCAATCCGTCGTTCGAAACACTCGAATGCCGCATGCTGCTGGCGGTCAACGTCACGCCGTCGTTCACGGTGACCGAAGACTGGACCAGTGGCTTCCAGGGCGCAATCCGCCTGACCAGCAGCGAGACCGCGGCGATCACGCCGTGGCGACTCGAATTCGATTGGTCGGCCAATATCACTTCCATCTGGGATGCCGAGATCGAAAGCCACACTGGAAATCACTACGTGATCGTGCCGATGCACTGGAACACCAGCCTCCCCGCCGGCGGCAACGTGCAGTTCGGCTTTGTCGCCAGTCCCGGCGGTTCGCCGTCCGGCCCGACGAACTACAAACTCAACGGTTCGCCGCTCGGCGACTCCACGCCCGTGCCACCGTCGATCACGATCGAAGACCTCTCCGTGCTGGAAGGGCACGCGGGAAGCCGTTCGTCAAACTTCACGATCCGCATGTCGCACGCGAGTGACGCGCCCGTGGCCGTGACCTTTCAGACTGCTTCCGCCACTGCCACCGCCGGCAGCGACTACACGCATCGCAGCGGAACGCTCACCTTCGCCCCCGGTCAGACCGCCGCGATCATTCCCGTTTCGATCCTGGGCGACCGCACAGTCGAACCGGACGAACTTTTCTACTTCGATCTCAACAATCCGGTTGGCGCAACGCTCGCCCGCTCGCGTGCTACCGGCACGATTCGCAACGACGACGTCTCCTCGCAGCCCGCCGCGGCCGAGTATCGCGTCCTTTCCGACTGGGGCGCCGGCTTCACCGGCCAGGTCACCATTCGCAACACGACCACGCAGGCGGCCAGCGATTGGCGCGTCGCCTTCGACTTCGCCGGCACGATCACCAGCGTCTGGACCGGCGTCATCGAAAGCCACACCGGCACGCGTTACGTCATCCGCCACGCCGGCTACAACAGCAATCTCGCCCCGGGCGCCACGACTGCGTTCGGCTTCCTCGGCGCCCCCAGCGGCGCTGCCCCGGCGAACCTCACCGCGTACTTCAACGGCCAGCAGCCGGCGAACCGCGCGCCCGTCGCGGCCACGGACGCGGCCGTCACACTGATGGATCAATCAGCTCTGATCAACGTGCTCGCCAACGACAGCGATCCCGACGGCGACGCCATCTCGCTCATTGCCGCCCAGGCCGCGGCACACGGCACGGTCGCGCTCGAAGCTGGCGCTGTCCGCTATACGCCCGCCACAGGCTACACGGGCAGCGACTCGTTCACTTACCAGATTCGCGACGCCCGCGGCGCCAACTCCACCGGCACCGTAAATGTCTCCGTCACACCGATCGCCGCGAGCGTCGACCAGATGTTCGCCCCTTACGTCGACATCACGCTCTGGCCCACGTACGACCTCGTGGCCGCGGCGCGCGATCAGCACATACAGTTCTTCACGCTGGCCTTCATCACGGCCGATCCGCAGAACCGTCCAGCCTGGGGCGGCTACGCAGCGTACGCGCTCGGCAGTGAGTTCGACACCAACCTCAAGGCCCAGATCTCCGCGGTCCGCGCGCTCGGTGGCGACGTGATCGTCTCCTTCGGTGGTGCATCGAACCAGGACCTGGCCGAGGTGATCACCGATGTGGCGGCATTGCAAGCTGCTTATCAATCCGTGATCGACGCGTACAACCTCACGCACATCGACTTCGACATCGAAGGCGGCGCGATCGCCCACCGAGATTCGGTCGATCGGCGGAACCTGGCCATCGCCGGCCTCCAGCAAGCCGCCGCCGCAGCCGGCCGCACGCTCACCGTGTCTTACACGCTGCCGGTCCTGCCCACCGGCCTTACCTCCGACGGCGTCTATCTGCTGCAATCGGCAGTCACCCGTGGCGTCCAGCTCGACGTGGTGAACATCATGGCCATGGACTACGGCGACTCGGCCGCGCCGAATCCGCAGGGCCGCATGGGCGACTATGCCATCCAGGCCGCTACGAGCCTGTTCAATCAGCTCAAGTCGCTCTACGGCAACTCGAAGAGCGACGATGACCTGTGGGCCATGGTCGGCATCACGCCCATGATCGGCCTGAACGACGTCACGACCGAGATCTTCGACCAGCAGGAAGCCCGCGAGGTGCTGGCCTTCGCCGAACAGCAGGGCATCGGCCGGCTCAGCTTCTGGTCGCTCAACCGCGATCGCCAAAACCCCAGCGGCACCATCGGCTACGTCGACCTCTTCTCCAGCAGTATCCAGCAGTCGCCGTTCGAGTTTTCGCAAATCTTCGGGTCGTTTGACGATTAGCGGCGACGATTAGCGGGCGATAAAGTTGGGGCTTGAAAAGTCTGGCCCGCAGGCGGTTCCTGTGCGACAATCCGTTGGCTTCGAACCCGAGTCAACTGTGAGTCGAGGTGGACATGACTGACAAACTCCGCTGCTGCCTGACGCTGCTCGCCTGCCTGGCGATGCTGGCCGCTTCTGCCACGGCCCAAGAGAACTGGCCGCGCTTCCGGGGCCCGGAGGCTTCGGGCGTGGCCCAGGACGATCCGCGCCTGCCCGACACGTGGGACCAGACGACCAACGTCGAGTGGAAGACGGTCATCCCGGGCTGGGGATGGGGCAGTCCGATCATCTGGGGCGATCGGGTTTTCGTCTCGGCCGTGCATTCCGACGACGAATATGAACTGCCTAAGGGCGGCCTCTATAACGGCGGCGGCCGGGGCGAACCGCCCGACAGCGTGCATCACTGGATGGTGTACTGCTTGAGCCTGGCCAGCGGCGAAGTGCTTTGGAAACAGGAGGCCCACGTGGGGAAGCCCCTGATTCCGCGCCACCCGAAGAACACCTATGCCGCCGAAACCCCCACCACCGACGGCAAACGCGTGTATGTCCTGTTCGGAGATGTCGGGCTGTACTGCTACGACTTCGACGGCAAGTTGCTCTGGGAGCATCCGATCGAACCGAAGAAGACCATGCTCGGATACGGCGCCGCGGCATCGCCGATCGTCCAGGGCGATCAGGTGATCATGGTCTACGACAACATGGAAGAGTCGTACATCGAGGCGATCAATGCCGCCACGGGCGAGACGAACTGGAAATCAATTCGAGACGAGAAAAGCACCTGGGGCACGCCCGTCGTCTGGAAGCATGACGGCCGGACCGAGATTGTCGCCACGGGCCGGACCGAAAATCGGTCATACTCGCCAGACGGCGAATTGCTGTGGCACTTCGATGGCAAGATGTCGAACTTGACGATCCCCTCGCCGTTCGCCGTCGACGGGCTGCTCTATATCACGTCCGGATATTTCCAGGATAACAAGCGTCCCGTGTTTGCGATCAAGCCCGGGGCCACGGGCGATCTGACGCTCGGCGAGGGGGCCACCTCGAACGAGTATATTCAGTGGTCACTTGATAAAATGGGCCCCTACAATACGTCGCCGATCGTCTACCAGGGGCTGTACTACACGCTGCTCGACCGCGGGATGATGACCTGTCACGATGCGAAGACCGGCGAACTGGTGTACGATCGCACTCGCTTCCCGCAGGGGGCCACGTTTACGGCCTCGCCCTGGGCATACAACGGCAAGCTGTTTTGCCTCGACGAAGATGGCGACACCTATGTCTTGCCGGCGGGGCGTGAGTTTGAGGTCGAGCGCACCAATTCGCTCGACGAACTGTGCATCGCGACGCCGTCGATCGCCCAGGGTAAGTTACTGATCCGAACGGCGTCGCAGGTTTATTGCATCGGAAAGAGCAAGCCGGCTGCGAGCGAATGAGCGCAACTTAGCCCCGCGACGGGTCGCAGAGTCACCGTGTTTTTTGCATCGAGAATTATCTGAAAGGTTCAATAGCTATGCGCAAGATGGTTGAGATTAGCGTTCGATTGGCGGCCGCCATCGCATTGTTGGTCGGCTTCGTGCAGAGCGCTCCGGCCGCGGATGAATACGCCTACGACGGAGTCCACTCATCGGTCAGCTTTAAAGCCCGGCACCAGAACATCAGTTGGATCCACGGCCGCTTCAACAAGGTCGAAGGCAAGTTCGTCATCGACCGCGAAGATCCCACGAAGTCGAGCTTCCAACTAACGATCCAGGCCGACAGCGTCGACACCGCGAACGAGGCCCGCGACCTGCATCTGCGTCAGCCCGACTACTTCGACACCAAGCAGTTCCCGACCATCGAATTCAAGAGCACGAGCGTGAAGGCGATCGACGGCGGCTATCAGGTCACGGGTGACTTCACCATGCACGGTGTCACGAAGGAAATCACCTTCGACCTGCTGGGCGGCAAGGAAGTCGAGTTCTTCGGCGGCAAGCACGTCGGCTTCTCGACTGAGCTGAAGCTCAAGCGAAGTGACTTCGGTTTCGACAAGAGCCAGATCGGCGGCATTGGCGACGAGGCCATCGTCATGATCGACTGCGAAGGGGTGCGGAAGTGACCGCATGACCGAGGGGTATAGCGCTTTAGCGTCCATCGCGGTCGCCCTGATCGCCAGTGCGGTTTGCATGCTGGTCGCCGGCCGCTTTCGGCCGCGCCGGCTGGCAGGGCAGGGCAGGCCGAAAGGGCAGGGCGATCGAACGGGGCTGGCCGCGGTGGTCGTGGGAGCGGTCAGCGGCTATGCCGTGCTTGCACTTTGGCCTCGCTGGCCCCCCGCCAATGCGCTCGACCGATTCCTGGTCATCGTATTGCCGGCGACGGTCGCGCTTCTCACCCTTGGCCATTGGCCGCGTAAGTCGCGCGCACTGCGGTGGGGGCTCGAGTTCGTTTTGGCCGTTGTCCTCGTGCGGATCCTGTTGCACGCCTCGGTCTACTTGCAAGAGGGTGCGCGCGAAGTCGGAATTCTGTTACTCGGCAGTGCCGGCATACTCGTCGGCGTTCTGAGCCTGGTTCAGAAGCTGTGGATTCGCCAGCGACACAACGGTGACAATGATGGCGGAGGCCAGGCGTCTCAACTCCTAGCGCTGGCGGCCGCGCTTTTCGCCGCCGGGCTGCTGATCGCCATGGCTGGCTACATCAAGGGGGGCTCTGCCGCACTCCCCTGGTCGGCCGCGATTGCCGGAGCCACGATCGGCTCGCGGCTTGGCAGCCAGGACGCCGACCTGCGAGGAATCGTCAGCCTCTCGGTCGTCCTGCTGTTCGGCTTTCTGTTCATCGGCCGATTCTTCGGAGAGCTGACGACGGGCACCGCGCTGCTCGTTCTACTGGCGCCGCTGCTGTGCTGGACTTCGCAGTTGCCCTGGCTCCGCAGATGCGCACCCATGACCAGAGACCTCTTGGGCCTGGCGCTGGTGGCCGTGAGCCTGTTCGTCATCCTGCTGTGGGCCAAGCAAACGTTCGATCGCGAGATGGCCCCGCTCATCAGCCAGGTGACGAGCAACACCACCCTCGCAAGATCGCCGTCACTCGGGCCGCGGAAACTTTCGAATGCGACTGTACCGCGGATAAGTATCGAAGTCGCCTGGTTCGGGATCGACGCGGGGATCGCCCGTCGCTTTGAGAAACGCGTCCAGCGCCTGGCGGTGTTCGGCAAGCGATTTGATATGGTCGGGCGACTCGGCAAGATTTTCGAGACAGGCCGCGTCGCTTCGGATGTCGAAGAACTCCTCGGCGGGGCGTTTCGCAACGGCGCCTTGAAAATACTTCGCAACCGCCGGTTCGTCGCGATGCTCGACCAGGTACGTGAGCGAAGGGCCCGCGTCAATGTCGTGATACGCGCCGTGCATCGCACCGGGTGACCCATCGCCTAGCAGCGCTTGCGGATCGCCCGCCGGCCAGCGGTCCGGCTCGAAGTTACGGATATACAAATAATCGCGCGAGCGAATGGCACGTTGCGGGTAGCCCCAATTGTTATATCGCGATGACGAGTGCCGCTCGCGCGCGGAGTAGAC
The DNA here is from genome assembly GCA_041741015.1 of Pirellulales bacterium. GTDB lineage: Bacteria > Planctomycetota > Planctomycetia > Pirellulales > PALSA-1355 > JALHMI01. The sequence goes on along the minus strand of JBGSKX010000218.1, from coordinate 10,613 downwards.
GTACTTTCGGTCAGGCTCCACCACGCCTGCCCGATCGCTCAACAGCAAGGGGAGCAGGCTTTTGCCGGGAGTTGGCGGCGCGTCGTTGTCGTTCGTGGCGACGCCGGCCGCATCCAGGATCGTCGCGGTCAGGTCCACAAAGCTCACCAGGTCGTCGACGACTCGTCCGCCTGGAACGCGCGCAGTCCATTGGATGGCAAGCGGCTCGTGAATTCCAAACTCATAGCAGTTCGCTTTCGCCCGCGGAAATGCCATCCCGTTGTCGCTGGTGACGATCACGAGGGTGTTTGCGAGTTCGCCGTGCTTTTCCAGCTGCTCGAGCATGCCGGCGAGCTGCTGGTCGAACGCTTCGATCTCCAGGGCATAGTCCAGCAGGTCGCTACGAATCTCCGGCCGATCGGGCAGAAACGGCGGAACTTCCGCGTCCTCTAACCGTTTGCCGGACTTCACGCCGGCGCCTTTGGCAAACGCGCGATGCGGTTCGTGCGAGCCAAACCAGAAACAGAACGGACGTCCCTCGGGGCGGGCCTTCAGAAAGTCGGCGAAGTTGCCAGCGTAATCATCGCTGGCGACGCCGGCAGGTCGGCCAGCCTCGCTGCGCTCTCGTCCCGTGAACTCGGGGCCGGCCGGGTTGCGCTCGCGTCCGCTCACGCGCCAATTGCCTGGCCCCCATCCCTTGCCAGTAAAGCCGATCGCATAGCCGGCCGCTTCGAGCCGGCTGGGAAAGGTCGCAAAGCGGGCCGGAAAATCGCTCGCGTGCGTGCCTGCTCCTTGCAGTTGCCAGGGGTATCGCCCCGCAAGCAGCGCAGCGCGGCTCGGGCTGCAACCGGGAGAGGGGGCGAAAGCGTTTGTGAACAACACGCCAGACCGCGCGATGCGATCGAACGCCGGCGTCTTGACCATCTTCGAACCGTAGGCCGACGCATGCGGATAGGACTGGTCGTCCGAGATGACAATCAGAATGTTCGGCGCGGAAGCTTTTGCGGGTGCCGCGTCGGCGGCCACGACGGCCAGTAGAACGAGGTGCCAGATCAAGGGGGGCTCTCCCTTCAGGGGCTGCTATCCGGAGCTCATGCGCGGGCACCTACTTATTCGGCCAGCTAAATAGCCTCACCCGGTTCCCGTCCGGATCCAACGTGTTCACCTCACGCAGACCCTCGGGGTCGCGAGCCGGATGAGTCAGCGGAGAGCCGGCCTCCTCCAGCCGGGCGCAGAGTTTCGGCACGTCGTCCACTTCAAAGGCCATGCTGAAGCGGTCGCTTGGCGGCGCAGTAGCCGGGCGCGAAAGCAGCGCGATTCGTGTGTCGCCGGCCTCCAGCAGGGCGTAGCCGTCTTCTACCACCCGGACCAGGACTCGCAGCCCGAGGATGTTTCGGTACCAATCCAGCAGTGGCTGCCAGTTCTGGGTCCGCAGCTCGACACAGTACAGGCCGGGCCGGGTATCGCGTCTCAGGTCTCGACTCATCAGGGTTGGCTCTGACGCAAAGGCTTGTGCTTGGGGAACTTGGCTGCGGCCTTCGCGACGGTCATCGCGGGCCGCTGCCGCGGCGAGCTGACATTGACCACAACTCCAGTTGCTCTAAAATGTTGCGATTCTTTCCAAGTTTTGCAAGTCGACCATGACCGCGATCGATCCACCAGAGTCCCAGGCCACACAAGCCGAGTCTCGCGCCAAGCCAATGTCCGAAGCTCCGGATACCCCAGGCATGCACGAGGCTTCGCGCCGCGCGAAGCTGCGTAAACTCCAGGAGTTGGGCATCGATCCCTGGGGTTCCCGGTTCGACGACCACGCCCGCATCGCCGATATCCGCGCGCGCGAGGGTGAGATCACCGTCGAACCCCTCGCCGAAGGCCAGCGCGAACCGCACCAGAACGGCCCCAAGGTTCGCGCCGCGGGCCGCATCGTCCTGCAGCGCAAGAAGGGGAAGTTGATCTTCCTCGACATTCGCGACTGGACCGGCCAGATCCAGCTCTTTGTCGGCCGCGGCCAGGTCGGCGAAGAAAACTGGGCGCTGGCCGAATGCCTCGACCTGGGCGACCTGGTCGGCGTCGATGGCGAACTCAAGCGCACCAAGACGGGCGAGCTCACGATCTTCGTCGAGAAGCTCCACTTCCTCACCAAGAGCATCGAGACGCCCCCCGAAAAGCATCACGGCCTGACCGATCCCGAGCTTCGCCAGCGGATGCGTTACATCGACCTCGCGTATACCGAGGGCGTGCTGCCGAAGTTCCTCGATCGTACGAAGATCGTCGCCTCGGTCCGCCGCACGCTGGCAGCCAGTGGCTATGTCGAAGTCGAAGGCCCCACGCTGCATGCCATTGCCGGTGGCGCTGCCGCCCGTCCGTTCAAGACGCACCACAACGCTCTCGACATGCCGCTGTTCATGCGGATCGCGCTCGAGCTGCACCTCAAGCGGCTGCTGGTCGGCGGCATGGAACGCGTCTATGAGCTGGGCCGCGTTTATCGCAACGAAGGCATCAGCCCGCGCCACAATCCCGAGTTCACCATGCTCGAGGCCTACCAGGCCTATGGCGACTATCGCACGATGATGGACCTTACCGAGCGGATCATCCTCGACGCGCTCGACGCCATCGGCGCCGGCCGCCAGATCACCTGGGGCGAACGTACAATCGACTTCACTTCGCCTTTCGCTCGCAAGACCTACGACGAGCTCTTTGCCGAGCACACGGGCGTATCGCCGGATGATGCTGCCGCGGTGAAGAAGCTGGCCGATGGCATTGGCCTCGAAACGGCCGGCAAGCATCCCGACGTCATCAAGAGCGAAGTCTTCGAAGAGAAAGTCGAAGACGCGCTGGTCGGCCCAATCTTCGTCATCGACTACCCGGCCAGCATCTGCCCGCTGACCAAGCGGAAGCAGGGAAGCGAGCACATCGCCGAGCGTTTCGAGCTCTTCATCCAGGGCATGGAACTGGCGAACGCCTACACCGAGCTCAACGATCCGGATCTTCAGGAGGAGCTGTTCCGCACGCAGCTCCAGGGTCAGAAGGAAGAAGACTCGATGGCCAAGATGGATCACGATTTCATCCGCGCGCTGCGGCACGGCATGCCGCCCGCCGGGGGACTTGGCATCGGCATCGATCGGCTGGTCATGCTGCTCACCGGCAGCCAGAACATTCGCGAAGTGATTTTGTTCCCGCTCCTGCGGCACGAGGAGCCCCGCCGCGGGTAATCGGTACTTGAATGGTCCGCATGCTAGGCGCACATAATAGCGGGTAGCACCGACAACTTGTTGTCGGTGTTGCTTGCAACAAGAGGGATCAAGAGACGCGCCATCGAATGGTGAACGCAATTGTCAGTCACGTGTCACCCGATCCCTCTTGTGCCGGAGGCACCCTGACAACAAGTTGTCAGTGCCACCTGGTGTGAAGTAAGGATGACCTGGATTACTCGGCCAAAGGATTGGCGATGTACATTCTGCTGCTCTGCTGCCGATATCTCCGCACGCGCTACATCGCGCTGGCCAGCATCATTAGCGTGATGCTCGGCGTGGCCACGATGTTCGGCGTCAACAGCGTGATGGAGGGCTTCTCGCGCGAAATGCAGGGCCGCATTCACGGCATCCTCTCCGATGTCACGGTCGAAAGCCACGGCGCTGGGGGCTTTGGTGACGCCCGCGGACAGATGGATCGCATCCAAAAAGTAGCCGGCCAGTACATCGCTGGCATGACCGCCAGCCATTCGATTCCGGCGATGCTCTCGTTCCAGCATCGTGGCAACTGGCACCAGCGCCAGATCACGTTTATCGGCATCGATCCGGCCACCTACGGCACGGCCGGCGAGTTCAGTAAGTATTTGCAACACCCGGACAATCGCAAGCAACTCGAGTTCGCTTTGCGTGACGGCGGCTACGACGTCATCGATCACGAGGGCGGCCCGCACGTCAAGTTTCGCCATCGCATGGAAATTGCCGGTTGGCCGCATCGCCGCGCCGAGGCCCGGTTCTTCAGCGACATGCAGCCCAACGATGTCGCCGTCGCCGCCGAGGCGGGCATTGCCGATCCCGAGCATCAAGTCGGACCCCAGCAGCCTGCCGAGCTTCCCCCCGCAGAGATCGAAGACTCCGGTTGGGTTTACCAGCGCGAAGAGGTAGCCACTGCCGACGAGCAAGCCGAGGGGCTCTTCGATCCCGCCACGCAAACCCACGCCGGACTGGTGCTGGGCATGGCGCTCGCCTGCTATCGGCTTCCCGACGGCAGCGATCACTTCTTCCTCCTGCCGGGCGACGACGTCGAGATCACGGTCCCCACCGGCGGCACTCCTCCCAAGGTCGCCCGCCAGCTCTTCACGATTGTCGACTTTTACGAGAGCAAGCTCAGCGAATACGACTCGAACCTGGTGTTCGCGCCGCTCGAAACCGTGCAGCAAATGCGCGAGCTGTACGACAAGGACACGGCCAGCGGCGCGGTGACTTCCATCCAGATCAAACTTCGTGACGAAGCCGACGGCCAGCGGGTTCGCGACCTGCTGCGTGCGGAGTTCCCGGCCAGCACGTTCGCCGTCCAAACCTGGCGCGACAAGCAGGGCCCGCTCCTCTCGGCCGTCACGCTCGAAACCACGATCCTGAACCTGCTGTTGTTCATGATCATCGCCGTGGCAGGCTTCGGCATCCTGGCAATCTTCTACATGATCGTCGTCGAGAAAACCAAAGACATCGGCATCCTCAAATCGCTCGGCGCGCCCAACCGCGGCATTCTCGGCGTGTTCCTGGCGTATGGACTCGGACTGGGAATCGTCGGTTCCGGCGTCGGCATGATCCTGGGTCTTTCGATCGTGGCCAACCTCGACGGGATTGCCGACGGCGTCGGCCGCCTCACCGGTCAGCCGGTCTTTGACCCCACGGTCTACTACTTCCAGGAAATACCGGCCATCGTCAAACCGTTCACGGTCGCCTGGATCGTGCTGGGCGCGATGCTGATCGCGGTCCTGGCCAGCATCCTGCCGGCACGCCGCGCCGCGCGATTGCACCCGGTCGAAGCCCTACGAAACAAGCTCTAATCCACCGCGACGATAACCATGTACACCCTCTTCCTTTGCTGGCGATACCTGCGAACGCGCTGGATCGCGCTCGCCTCGGTGGTCAGCGTGATGCTTGGCGTGGCGACCATGATCGTCGTCAACGGTGTCATGGAAGGCTTCACTCGCGAAATGCAAGGACGCATCCACGGCATCCTTTCGGACGTCGTATTCGAGGCAAATAACCTCGAAGGCTTTCCCGACGCCGCCGGCCACATGCGCCGCATCGAGGAGCTCGCCGGGCCGTATATCGCTGGTATGACGCCCACCGTAGCGCTTCCCGGACAGCTTGCCTTTGAAGTCGACGGCGAGTGGCAAACCCGTCACGTCAGCTTCATCGGAGTGGATACAAACACCTACGGCGAAGTGAGCGACTTCAATCGCTACCTGCGCCATCCGCAGAGTCGCAAGCACCTGGACTTCACCCTGCACGAAGGTGGCTACGACCTGGTCGAAGGTGAACCCGACGCGCTGAAGAATTCTGGCTGGCCGCATCGCCGCCGGAAAACCGTGACCGGTGCAGTCAGGTCTGCGGTTGCCATGCCATCCGCGGTTGCAAATGCCGAACAGCCGTTGCCTGATGAAGTCGTCATCCGCGACGGTTATCGCTACCGACGCGTGCGCGAAGCACCGCAGCCGGGCGAAGTTGTCGCCGCGCTGCGGAATCCCTTCGAGCCGTTGAACAACGCTCCGCAGTTCGATCCCTCGAAGGATACCCGCACCGGCGTCGTGCTCGGACTTGGACTGGCCCGGGTGGCGTCCGCCGACGGCAAGAAGTTTCTGGTCCTGCCGGGCGACGACGTGAAAGTGACGGTTCCCACGGCCACGGTTCCGCCCAAGCCTTCCAGCGATACGTTCACCGTGGTCGACCTCTACGAAAGCGGCATGTCCGAGTACGACGCCAATTTCATTTTCATGCCGCTTGCCAAGCTGCAGGAGATGCGCGGCATGATCGACCGCCAGAGCGGCGTCGCCAACGTGACCGCCATCCAGATCAAGCTGCACAACGACGCGGACGGCGAGCATGTGCGCAACCTGCTGCGCGAAGCCTTCCCTGGCGGCTACTACAGCGTCCACACCTGGCGCGACAAGCAGGGCCCGCTGCTGGCCGCGGTCGGCATGCAGACCGTCATCCTCAACATCCTGCTGGGCATGATCATTCTGGTGGCCGGCTTTGGCATCTTCGCTTCGTTCTGCATGATCGTGGCCGAAAAGCGCCGTGACATCGGCATCCTCAAGTCCCTCGGCGCTTCGAGTGCGGGCGTGATGAGCATCTTCCTCAGCTACGGCCTTTCGCTCGGCATCGTCGGGGCGGGGGCCGGCATGCTGATCGGCCTGGTCTTTATCGCCAACATTCAATGGATCGCCGACCTGATCGCCCGACTCACGGGCCAGGAAGTCTTCGATCCCACGATCTACTACTTTCAAGAGATACCGACCGTCGTCGAACCGCTCACGGTCCTGGTGATCGTCACGGTCGCGATTGCGATCGCCGTGCAGGCCAGTGTCATTCCGGCCCTGATGGCGTCGTTCCTCAAACCGGTGGAGGCGTTACGCAATGAGTGACATGCGCCCCTTAGTCGAACCCCGTCGTCGCGGCGGAACCGGCGCAGCTGGATCGCCGCACCTGGTGCCCGCGCCCGTTGGCAAGCCGGATACCTCCGCGCACATCGCGGCCGTTCGCCTCACCAAGAGCTATCGCAAAGCCGGCACGGAGATTCCCGTCCTCCGCGGCGTCGATCTCGAAGTTCGCCGCGGCGAGTTCCTCTCGATCATCGGCCAGAGCGGTTCCGGCAAAAGCACGCTCCTGCACTTGCTCGGCCTGCTCGACGCGCCCGACTCGGGCGAAGTCCAGCTCAGCGGACAGCGGATCGACAATCTGCCCATGCGCAATCGCGATTGGATTCGCAACCAAGAACTGGGCATGATCTTCCAGTTCTATCACCTGCTGCCCGAACTGACGGCGCTCGAAAACGTGCTCTCGCCGCTGCTGATCTCGGAAGGGATCTTCAGTTACTTCCGCAACCGCCGCCGACATGTCCAGCGGGCGACCGAGCTCCTGGAGCAGGTTGGTCTGGGCCATCGCCTCAAGCATCGCCCGAGCGAATTATCCGGCGGCGAAATGCAGCGGGCCGCCATTGCCAGGGCTTTGGCCGCCCAGCCGCAGGTCCTGTTGGCCGACGAACCAACCGGCAACCTGGATAGTGAAACAGGACGGGAAATCCTGCGGATTCTGCGAACCTTGAACGACCAGCAGAATGTCACTATCATCATGGTAACCCATGATCGGGCCATCGCGGCGGAGGCGGACCGCACGGTGCGCTTGGCCCGCGGCAGCATGGAAGTTGCCTAGCCCAACCAGCTCCACAAATCGCTTCCACAGCTCGCTTCTCTCACACGCGGCGATGGTTCGCCGGAGGTCCCCTTGTCGATTCAAAGCCCGACTACCCGTCCCACCACAGCCCCCGCCAAACCGGACAGCACGGCCGGGTTCAAGATCTGGATCAACGGCACGCTCTTCGACAAGCAGGATGCGAAGGTCAGCGTCTACGATCATGGGCTGCTCTATGGCGACGGCGTGTTCGAGGGGTTGCGCAGCTACGGCGGCAAGGTGTTCCGCCTCGATCGCCATCTTGAACGGCTCTGGAATTCGGCCAAGGCGATCCTGCTCGAGATTCCCATCACCCGCGCCGAGATGGCCAAAGCGATCGACGAAACCTTGAAGGCAAACGGTCTCGACGATGGCTACATCCGCCTGGTAGTCACCCGCGGCGCCGGCACGCTGGGGCTCGACCCCAATCGCACCAGCAATCCGCAGGTGATCATCATCACCGATTACATCGCGGTGTACCCCGAGGAGCTGTACTCGGCCGGTCTCGAGATCATCACTTCGAGCTCGCTTCGGAACCATCCCGCGGCGCTCAGCCCGCGCATCAAGTCGCTCAACTACCTGAACAACATCCTGGCCAAGATCGAAGCCACGCAAGCCGGCTGCCTTGAAGCCCTGATGCTCAACCACAAGGGCGAAGTTGCCGAGTGCACGGCCGACAACATATTCCTGATCAAGGAAGGCGTCCTGCTCACTCCGCCTACCGATGCCGGCATCCTTGAGGGCATCACTCGCGAAGCCGTCATCGAGCTGGCTCGCAGCTCGGGCTACGAGGTGCGCGAAGTGGCGCTCACGCGTCACGACGTGTACATCGCCGACGAAGTGTTCCTCACCGGCACCGCGGTCGAAGTGATCGCGGTTGTGAAGATCGACAGCCGCCGGATCGGCAACGGTTCGCCCGGCCCGATCACCCGCGAACTCAAAGAGAAGTTCCACGCCTTCGCGCGGAAGTAAGCTGCGCGAATCTCTTTCCACGCGCTGTTTAGCCCGGAGGCATCGCCGACGGTGTGTTTCTCTTTCCCCGTTGTGTCGTCGTGGTTCCCTGCAATGTCCCCCGCACTATCGGCCAAGTCGGTGGACCATTCTTGCATTTCTCCCATCCGTGTTCATCTGCGTTCATCTGTGGTTCCGCATTTGCCATTTCGCCCCAACACGTAACAATACGTGCGCTGCTCACTCGGTCCGCACACGCCGTCGGCGATGCCTCCGGGCTAAACATTTGGAGATCTGCAATGAACTTGGCAATCCGACTCGGCTGCTGCACGATCCTGTTCATTGCATCAACGGCCACCGCCGACGACTGGCCGCAGTGGCGCGGACCAAGTCGCGACGGCACCTGGCGGGAGACTGGCCTCGTCGAGAAGTTCGCTTCGCCGGAGCTCAAGATCACCTGGCGCAAACCGATCGGCAGCGGCTACAGTGGCCCCACGGTCGCCGATGGCCGCGTGTTCGTCACCGATCGCCTCGTCGAGCCCAGTCAGGTCGAACGCGTGCACGCCTTCGACGAGAAGACCGGCGAAACGCTGTGGACCTACAGCTATCCGTGCGAGTATGTGAACGTCGGCTACACGGCCGGCCCACGCGCGAGCGTCTCGATTGACGAAGGCCGCGCCTACGCGCTCGGCACGATGGGAAATATGCACGCCTTCGACGCCGCCAGCGGCAAGCTCCTCTGGGCGAAAGATCTCAACACAGAATACAAGATCCGCATGCCGATCTGGGGTATCTCGGCCTCGCCGCTCATTGACGGCAAGCTGGTGATCGTGCAGATCGGCGGCGAGAATGCCTGCCTCGTTGCTTTCGACAAAGTAACCGGCGAACAGCGCTGGCGCGCGCTCGACGATAACGCCTCGTACTCCGCGCCGGTCATCATCCAGCAGGCCGGCAAGCCCGTGATGGTCTGCTGGACCGGCGACAGCATCGTCGGCATGAATGCCCAGACGGGCGAAGTCTACTGGCGGCATCCTTTCAAGCCCGCCAAGATGGTCATCAACATTGCCACGCCAGTTCTCGAGAACGGCCGGCTATTCTTCACCAGTTTTTACGACGGTTCGGTGATGCTCGAAGTCAACGATAAGGAGCTCGCCGTGCGCGAGTTGTGGAGCCGCCAGGGGCGCGACGAGCAGCACACCGACAGCTTGCACTCGATCATCAGCACGCCGTATCTCCAGGGCGACCACATCTATGGCGTCGACAGCTATGGCGAGTTCCGCTGCCTCGACGCGAAGACCGGCGAGCGCATCTGGGAAAGCCTCAAGCCCACGCCCAAGTCGCGGTGGAGCACGATCCACATGGTCGAGAATGACGGCCGGATGTGGATGTTTAACGAGCGCGGCGAGCTGATCATCGCCAAGCTATCGCCCACGGGCTACGAGGAAATCAGCCGCGCGAAGCTGATCAACCCGACCGAAGTGCAACTCGGCCAACGGGGCGGCGTCTGCTGGTCGCATCCCGCCTACGCCAACCAGCACGTCTTCGCGCGCAACGACGAAGAGATCGTCTGCGCATCGCTCGCGGCCGGCGAGAACTAGATCGCAGCTGCTAGCTGGTGCGACAACTTGCGTCACCCAGCAGTGCGCACCCTCCGTCGCGCACTTTGCCTAATGTGATAGCACGCACAAAAAGGCGAAAATCTCAATTGACGGGTTGTCCGGCTTCGTTACAATTCGACTCGGTTTATCAGGCGCGGTTTGACACTGGCGCGATTGTCAACCCCAACAGGTAGGCGGTATGTAACGGATCGCGGATCGACTCAACGGCGAATTGATCGCGGTCAACGTCACGCAAGCAGGGAACGCTTGTCATGTACGTACACCGGCTAGCGACGAGCGTGGTTGTTCGTGCGCCAGCAAAATTAAATCTGTTCTTCGAACTGCTCGCGCGTCGCGCCGACGGCTTCCATGAGATCGAAACGCTCATGGTGCCGATCGATCTTTTCGACTCGCTTGCCGCTGCGCCGAACGACTCCGGCCGCATCGAACTCGCCTGTCATTGGGCGGCTGCCGGTTCGGATGGCGCCGAGCTTGGCGAGCTGCCGTCGCCTGAAAAGAATCTCGCCTATCGCGCGGTCGCGCTGCTTCGCTATCGCGCCGGCATCGAACGCGGCCTCTCGCTCTCGCTCACCAAGCGCATCCCCTCGCTGGCTGGCCTGGGTGGCGGTTCGAGCGATGCCGCCGCCGCGCTGCTGGC
>JBGSKX010000217.1:0-19917 GCA_041741015.1 Pirellulales bacterium | reverse complement strand
CGTAAGCACCATCGCAAGCACCGCTGCTGCGGTTGCGCTGGCGAAGCTGCTCCGGCTTGCTGCGAACCGGCTCCGGCTCCCTCGTGCTGTGGTTCGGCTGCTCCCGCTGCCGAAGCTCCGGCTGAGCCCGCCGCTCCGGCTGCTCCCGAAGCCCCGGCTGCCCCGGCCCCCAGTGCCTAATGCAGTCGAGCTCGAGTTAAGTTTGGCCTGAGATCGCTCACCCGCGTGAGACATCTCAAGCTCGGAAGAGTTGAGAGGCGCCAACGAAGCGAGGCGAATCGACTCCGAAGAGTCCACTGGCTGCCAAAGCCGGACCTCAAGTCAAATTGAGGTCCGGCTTTTTTTCGTTCTTCGACCAGATCGCTGTCGGGTCGTGACGGTCGGTCGCGACCGCTCGATAATGTGCAGTACGCCGAAACTGCCTGACAAGCAGCGCTTGGCCGAGCGGTTGAAGCCGTTCACCCGCCCGGGTCGATGAGCCTTCTGGTTCGACAGAGGCACTCACCGCGCGCGACGGCACTCACCGCGCGCGACCCGCCCTTTGAACCACGCCACTCCGACTCCAAGAAAGCTCCACCACCGCTGATGCCCGTATCTGAATCAGACTCGACTCCGCCGATCGCGTGGAGCCCGGAAACACGCACATGGGTCAGCCTGCTGCTGTTCGCCCATTTGTTTGCGGTGGGCGTGGCCGTAACGACGTACACCCGTCCCAGCAACCTGCAACGCCAGCTGCACGGAGTGTTCCAACCCTACCTGCGAAACCTGCACCTGACGGCCCTGCCGAATAGTTATCCATATGCCCGCTTCCATCTGGGTCACGCGGGCGAGACGGACGTCGACTTTCAAGTTGAAGTGACTCCGCGTGGAGGGGACAACCCCGAAGCAGCGTTCGAGCTCCCGGCCACCCCGCTGCAGCCACTGGTTCGCCTGCGTCGCTACCAGGCTCTGGCCAACGCCACAGGCACGCTCGGCTCTGGAGAGCTGGGAGATGCCGTCCCCAGCATTCTCCCCAAAACGATCGCCGCATATGCACTGCGGCAGTTAGACGCAGAGGGCGGAGAGATCCGCATTCAGGCCCTGGGGGCTCCCGATTTCGACCAGCTCAACAACCTCACCACGATTGAACGGGCCTCGCGAGAGACCGTGAACAACGTGTACGAGGCCCAGGTAATCTTGGGACCGAACGGCGTGGAGCTCCTGCGTAAGGCGACGACGCTCGAAATTGCCCCCATTGAAGGAGCAGGTCGAAACGCGGCGCCTGCGCCCGCGGGAGCCAAACAGCCATGATGCGTCACATCACCGACTACTTTTCGCGATTGTCGCAGGGCTTCGGCGAAGGCTGGACGAGGTTCTGGTTCACGCCCAGCGATCCGGCGGCCGTGTCCGCGATTCGCTTGTTGGCCGGCGTGCTGCTGGTCTACATGCACGCCACGCTGATGTTGGATCTGGAGGCGTTTTTTGGCGCGGACGGCCTGCTGCCGGTGGGCGAGATTGCAATTCTGGAAGCCAACACGTTCTCGTACCTCAACTTCGTGGTCAGCCCGGCCGAGTTGTGGACCGTGCATTTACTGGGGCTGGCAGTGCTGATCGCATTCGCCGCGGGGTTGTTCACTCGCATCACCAGCGTGCTCTCGCTGGTGGTTTTCCTGTCGACCGTGCATCGCGCCCCGATGATTACCGGCCGCACGGAAATCGTGCTGGCGATGCTGCTGCTGTATCTCTGCCTGGCGCCCTGCGGCCGGCGTTTTTCGCTCGATGCCTGGCTGGCGGGGCGGAAGGGAAAGCGACCCGTCGAAGCCGAGATGTTCACGACCGCCACGATCTCGACGCGGCTGATCCAGATTCATCTCTGCCTGCTCGTGCTGATGATGGCCTTTTCGCAGCTCAGCGGCGAAGCCTGGTGGAGTGGCGATGGCATCTGGTTCTTGATCACGCGTCCGCAGTCACGGCTGATCGACCTGACCGGCCTGGAGTCATCCCCTTTCGCGGTCGACTTTCTGAGCCACCTGTTGATCGGTTTCGAGCTGCTGTTTCCGATCCTGGTCTGGTCGAAACTGTTTCGCCCCCTGATGCTGGCGCTGGGGGTCTTCGTCTGGTCATTGCTGGCATTGATCACAGGCGATCTGACGTTCACCGCCGCGATGCTGATTGCCAGTCTGGCCTTTGTCGGGCCGGACACCGTGCTGGATGTGGCCCGATCTCGGCGGACCCGTGTCGCAACGGCCTGAGACCCCACCCGATCGCGGCAGACGGTGGTTGCACGCCACTCGCGTGGCGTTCACAATGTCGGCACGTCTCTCGCCGACTACCTGCCTGCCCGCCAGAGTGAGCACCGATGACCACCACGCCCACGCGCCGCCAGTTCCTGCGTCACAGTATTGCCACGACTGCCGCAATCTCGGCAGGCGCGCTCGGCGTTTCGACTGCGGCCCAGGCGATTGAGCCGATCCAGCGCGACGGCAAACCGGCGTTCAAGTACAGCCTCGCGGCCTACAGCTATCGCGATCTGCTCCAAGCGAAGAACCCGGCGCAGCAGCTTTCGCTCGAGGACTTCGTGAACGATTGCGCCGCACTTGGGCTGCAAGGGACCGAACTCACGTCGTATTACTTTCCCAAGGATCTCACGCCAGACTACCTGCGCTCGCTCCGCCGGCATTGCTTCCTGATGGGGCTCGACGTCTCGGGGACGGCGGTCGGCAATGACTTCTGCCATCCGGCCGGCGAAAAGCGGGATGCCGAGATCGCCGGCGTCAAACAGTGGGTCGACAACGCCGCGATTCTCGGCGCGCCAGTGATCCGGATCTTCTCCGGACATCCACACGGCACCAGCACCGAAGAGGCCCACAAGCTGGCTGTAAGTGCGATCGAGGAATGCTGCGACTACGCCGGCCAGCATGGCGTGATTCTCGCACTTGAGAATCATGGCGGGCTGACGGAAACGCCGGCCGGGCTGCTCGCCCTGGTCAAGGATGTGCAAAGCCCCTGGTTCGGTGTCAATCTAGACACGGGGAACTTCCACGGCTCCGATCCCTACGCCGATCTCGCGCAGCTCGCGCCTTATGCCGTCAATCTGCAGGTGAAAGTATCCCTGCATCCGGCGGGCGGCACACGCGGCCCGGCCGACATGGGTCGGCTCGCCCGGATGATGGCGGATGTCGGCTATCGCGGATACGTCGTGCTCGAGTACGAGGAGCAGGATCCGCCGCGCGAAGCGTGTCGCCGCTATGTCGACGAGATACGCACTGCGTTCAACGCCGCACTCGGCAAGGCTTAGAACCCCAGGCCCGTGTCGTCGCCGCTGTGCGGGTAACCGTAGTAGAACAGCGCCGGAGTCGGGAAGCCTTCGGCATATCCCGACGGCACTTTGCGGACCTGCACCTGGCCGTTCTTGTCCTTGAACACGTAGTTCTGGGCGTTCGGCACACGGATGAACTTGGGCGGGTATTGCTCTTTCTGGACCTGCCGCTGTTCGCGGCTCTTGCGAGAAAATGGTCCAGCCTTGGCCACATTACCACTAACCACGATTGCCAGGCCCACCAGCAGCCACTGAACGTACAGGCGCTTCATCAGAGGGATTCTCCCAGCGGCTGAAGGGGCTCAACCGAGAAGGTTCATGCTTCGCGTCGCCGGTGCAAACGAGGCGCAACGGCGTCCATTGAAAGTATCTTCGACTGGTCAATGGCCGAGCGACGAATGCGAAGTGGCAATTTGGGCGGCCAGATGCCAGCTGACGCCCGCTAGCACGACTTATTCCGCCTTTATCGGACGGCGGCTTTCGTCCAGCCCCAGGCGTTTCATCTTCTTGTAGAGCGTGGTCCGGTTGATCCCCAGCGTTTCGGCCGTGGCAAAACGGTTCCAACCGTTACTCTCGAGCACTTCGAGAATAATCCGGCGTTCAGGTCCGGCCAGGGCCTCTTTCAGCGTTCGCCCGGCGACCGGCTCGAAACTGGCCGGTCCCGCGGCGATGACCCCTCGGGGCAAGTCTTCGAGCTCGACGATGTCGGACTTTCCAAGCAGCACGGCCCGCTCGACGACATTCTCGAGTTCGCGTACGTTGCCCGGCCAATCGTAGCGCTGCAGGGCCACGGTGGCCGACTCCGAAAAGCCGCGCGATAGTTTTCCCGCTTCGCGACAGACTTCGTCCAGAAAATGTCTGGCCAGCAGCGGTATGTCGGAAATGCGCTCACGGAGCGGCGGCAGTTCGACGTTGATCACGTTGACGCGATAATACAGGTCCTGTCGGAATCGGCCCTCGCGGACGAGCTTCGACAGGTCTTCGTTCGTGGCCAGGATCACACGCGCGTCGACTCGATGTGTCTTGTTGCCGCCGACAGCCTCGAACTCAAACTCCTGCAACACGCGGAGTAGCTTTACTTGTAGCGCCGGGCTGGCGGTGCCGATCTCGTCGAGGAAGATCGTGCCCCCGTCGGCCAGTAAGAACTTACCCTGCTTGTCGCCCGTGGAACCCGTAAACGAGCCCGCGACGTGTCCGAACAGCTCGCTTTCGAGCAGATTCTCCGGCAGCGCTCCACACGCAACCTCGACGAACGGTTTGTCACGCCGGCTACTGCGGCGATGAACGGCGCGGGCGATCATCGACTTGCCTGTCCCGCTTTCGCCCGTGATCAAGACCGTGGCCCTGGTGTCGGCCACGGCGTCGATCATGTCATAGATCTTCAGCATGCGGTGGTCGTGGCCGATCACGTTTTCCAGTCCGAACCGCAAATCGAGCTGAGCCTTGAGGCTCTTGTTTTCCTCGGCGATGCCGCGTTGAGCCAGCGCCCGCTCGATCGCCATTTCGAGCTCTTCGTCGATTAGGGGCTTGGTAAGCACATCGAAGGCCCCGGCCCGAATGGCTTCAACGGCCGTGTCGATTGCGGCGTAACCGGTGATGAAAATCACCGTGGTGTCAGCATTCCGCTTGCGAACCTCGGCCAGCAGATCGTAACCATCGCCGTCGCCGAGGCGAATATCGAGCAGCGCCAGGTCGTAGCGTTTTCTGGCAATCGCGGCGCGAGCGGCCGCAAAGCTGTTGGCCGTATCGAGCGAGTAGCCTTTCTCGCGGAGCCAATCGGCCATCGATTCGAGGACGAGCCGATCGTCGTCTACCAGCAGAATTGAGCCCTTGTTCATTCTCGAACCTCGAATTGTCGTAAGCCGCGACTGCGCCAGCCGCAGAGCCGGTGCAATCGGATGCGCATCCTACGTCCAATCCGCGGCGTATTTGGAACTACAGAGAGGGGTGTCGTGAAATATCTACGTCACGAGTAGCAGGCGGTCAACGTTGAGGCGTTTCGCCCGCACGAGTTGCTCGATCGCAGCGTGGCAACCGCCAACTTACTAACTTGTAATGAACGAGTTGGACGATGCGCGCCATGTGATTAACCGGTCCCGAACACAACAGTGCGTCGAACAATCATCGAGATTCATTAGGAATTCGCGGCTAGCCATTCGGGTGGCACTCTGCGTGTGCGAACTGTCACACGTGCGCCCGTGCGCATTCTGACGGTTCTAGGAATTACCATGCGCACGGGGGCCTTCTCCATATCCGTGATGCGGGTAAGATAAATCGTGGGCTGGCCGAGAACCCCCAGGCTCGGTCGTTTTTTTGGGGTGAGTTCTCTTTCTTGTTGGTCGTCGGCGCTTGGTTTCCGCTAGCCCAAGCCAGGTCGGCGGCTACTCGTTCCCTGGAGACGTTATGAGTGTCAAAGTTTTAGTGGCTGACGATCATGAGGTCGTCCGTACAGGTCTTGCGACCCTGCTCTCTGGATCAGACGTGAAGATCGTTGCCGAAGCGGCCAATGGCGCTGACGCGGTGAAACTGGCGATGAAACACAAACCCGATGTCGCGCTTCTGGACATTCGCATGCCCGGGACCGACGGGCTGGAAGCGCTCGACAAGATTCATCGCCAATTGCCCAACACGCGCGTCGTCATGCTGTCGACGTATGACAATCCGACTTACGTAGCGCGAGCCGTGGCGCTGGGGGCCAGCGACTACGTGCTCAAAGGCGCCAGTCGCCAAGAGTTGATCTCCACGATCACCGGCGCCGCGGCAGGCAAGTCGCCCTCGAACAAGGGCGAGCTAAGCCGAGTTGCCGGCGCGATGAGCAAGAATCCGGCCAGTAGCAAGGAAGACATTCCGCTGACCAACCGCGAGACGCAAGTTCTGCGGCACGTAGCACTCGGCCTCTCCAACAAGGAAATCGGCCGCTCACTCACGATCAGCATCGAGACAGTCAAAGAACACGTCCAGAACATCCTGCGGAAGATCGCGGTGACCGATCGCACGCAGGCTGCCGTCTGGGCCGTTCGCAAGGGACTCGTTTAGTCCCACGTTCGAAAGAACCTGAAACTCGCCATCACCCGCGTGCGAACAGTTGTTCTAGTTCGCGCGCGGGTGAGCGCGTTCGTAGGTGGCCCGCAGTCCGGCCGTGCTGACGTGCGTGTAGATCTGCGTCGTCACCAGGCTCTTGTGCCCCAAAAGCTCCTGGACGCTGCGGATGTCCGCGCCGGCGTCCAACAGGTGCGTCGCAAAGCTGTGGCGCAACGTATGCGGTGTCGTGCGCCCATCGAGGCCGGCCGTTGCCAGGTGTTTTTCCAGCAGGCGGCCCACGCTGCGCGTCGTCAGTCGGCGTCCAAACTTGTTGACGAATACCGGGGCCAGCGGTCCCTGCTTCTCGCGCGGTGAGAGCGGGCGAACCGCCAGCCACTTGCGGAGTGCATCGATCGCGTAAGAGCCCACCGGCCCGATCCGCTCGCGACGTCCCTTGCCCCGTACGCGGAGGGCTCCCCCAGCGAGGTCCAGGTCGCCGTCGTTTAGCCCCGCCAGTTCACTCACACGCAGCCCGGCCGAGTACAGGGTTTCGAGTATCGCCCGGTCGCGCAGACCCATCAATTCGCCGGCAGGCGGCGCCGCCAACAGCCGCAGGATCTCGTCGGCCGAAAGAAAATGCGGCAATGAGCGCGCTTTGCGGGGGTTGCGGAGCGGCTTGGCAGGATTGCTCTTGGTCCAGCCCTCGCGCTGACCGAAACGGAAGAAGCTGCGCATCGAAGCCAACCGCCGCGAGATCGTGGTCTTCGCGTAACCGGCCTCATGCATTGCCGCAACATAGCCGCGAAGAACGACGGTGCTGACATCGCCGGGAGGCGGAACGCGGCCTTCGAGCTCGCGCAGGTACTCGACCAGCGCTTCGAGATCCTCGCCGTAGCTCTTGGTCGTCAGGTCGGAAGCGTTTCGCTCGACGCGCAGGTACTTCAGAAAGCGATCGACGGCTGCTTGCATAGAGCTAGTGCGGGCCGAGCAAGTCTGAGAGAACTACATCCACTCGTCGGCGTCGGCGTCGCTGGGCAGCGGCAAGTCGAAGCGGCGCGAGGGGGTCGGCGTCTTCTGCGATTCCTGGCGAATCTTCTGGCTGAGCACCGCCGCGTCATACCAGGTGAAGCTCAGATCCGGATTCGAGGCATAACGTCCGAGCACCCGGAGGGTCTCTGCGCGACTGGAGTCGTCGTAGAGGAAGACGTACCGCTCTGCGCCTTTGACCAGGGCCAGGACGTTGATGTCTTGATTCACCGTGATGCTCCTTAAACGCCGGATCCCGCGGGCGGCAGGGCTCTGTTTGCCGTCTTCGCCCAGTTACTCCAACCCTACTTATCGGCCGGCGCGTGTGCGTTTCACAAATCGCGTTTCTAAAGCGCGTAAAATCATGGCGCCGACAGCAGGCGGCACATCGGGTAGCAAGCACTGAAGTGGGGCTTAAGCCGCGCTGCTTGAACTATGTCGGCGCGTGGTGACGCCTTAGTCCACACGACGCGTGAGATTGGCCGCGATTTCCAGCAAACACGCGAGTTTTTCACCGCTGACTAGACAGCGCCGCTGGCGCTCGCGCCGCAGTCATCGGACGTTCTGGTCTATCGACGCATCAGGCCAAGAGTCGGCTTATTCCGATCGTGCACAAATGCGGCGTTGTGCGGAGCGCGCCCGGTAGTTCGCGCTATAAGAGATCGCGCAAGCTGGAGAAGCCCAGCGGTTCGCGACTGTGAAACGCTTCGCCATAGGTCGTGCCAATCGACCACCCCCAATACGCGGCCTGATCGCGCAGACGATCGACGAACGTGGGGGGCGTCTGGGGCCGACCGGTGACGAACTGGCTGCGATAGCATTGAATGCTCGCCAGTTTCTGCTCCCAGAAGGGGCTGATATCCAGCACAAACGCTGGTTTCTCCACCAACCGCAAGTGGACGCAGTTGTAGTACAGCACACGCGCGGGATGGTGAGGCTCGCCCGGCATATCGGTCTTGGTCAGTTTCGACCAAAACCGTGCCGCCTCGATCAAGTCCACTGCCGCGACATGGTCGGGATGTGCGTCGACCCAGTACGGCGAAAACAGCAACTGCGGCCGCAACTGCCGAAAAACGCCGGCCAGCAGCGCGCGGTTTTCGAGTGTGGACTGCAGGCTGCGATTCGGAAGGCCCAGGTTGCCGCGCCAGTCGAGTTTGAGAATCTTGGTAGCCTCGGCAGTCTCCTGGGCCCTCAGTTCGAGGCTGCCAAACGGCGTGGGTTCGCCACTGGTGAGGTCCAGCACACCCACGCGGTAACCATCCGCCTTGTAACGGAGGATGGCCCCAGCCATGCCCAACTCGGCATCATCGGGATGCGGAGCGATCACGAGCACATCGAGCGGATCGGCCGGAAACGAAAGAGCAGCGGTCATGTGGGTCTCGCGAGTCGGGACAATAGGTGCCGGAGCCAGTCTGCCTGGGTGGGTGTGAGCTGTTCAATCAGCGCGCAATCGACAGTGGTCGCCGCGTCCATCTGGACGTCGCTTGAAGGCTGCTCGCTGCCCTCATGGCAGAACGACGTCGCGACCATGCTGGCAGCCAGCAGCGTGGCCCCCCGCAGGTCGGCGCCTTGAAAGACGGCACCTTCGAGATCCGCATCGCGAAAACTCGCGCCGCGCAGATTGGCGCCTTCGAAGTGCGCGTTCGTCAGGTTGGCGCCGTCGAAGCTCGCGCCCGAGAGATTGCAGCCGCGAAAATCCGCATCTCGCAGCAGCGCGTTTTTGGCCTGCAGTCCGGCCAGCGTGAGGCCGCAGGCCGGTAGCCCGAGCAGGTCCTGCCCCTGAATGTCGAGCGTGGCCAGTATTCGCTTAGCATCCGCCGGCGTGAGCCGCGCGGGGATGTAACGCTGCTGGCGCCAGGGGTCGGCCTCGTTGTGATAGCCCGAATTCGCCTCCCAGTAGCCGAGGCGATCTTCGGCCAGCAGTTCAATTGCGGTGAGCCATTTCAAGCTCTTGTAGAAGTACCGCCCGGGGACCACCACGCGGACCGGGCCCCCGTGTTCGACCGACAGCGGACTTCCGTCAACTTCCAGTGCCAGCAGGGTTTCGAGGCTCAGGGCGGTATCGAGCCGGAGCGACGTGCTATGTTGGCGATCGCTGCGTGCGACAAACGAGACGTATTTCGCCACCCTGGAAGGCTCCACCAATCGCAAGAGCTGTGCCAGGCTGACACCGCGAAAGCGAACGCCCGGCTTCGACCATCGCGTCACGCAATGGATGTCGACTGCCTGCTCCACTTGCGGAAGGGACCGCAATTCATCGAGATTTAAGCCGACCGCCCGTTGTGCCAGCCCGCTGATCGAGACCGTCCAAGGCGCGGTGGAAGCCGCAGGCAATCGTTCGCCCACCAGTGGCCATCTGCCCGGTGCGACCAGTTGTTGGCCCGGGGGGAGCGTAATGTTCGGCGAAGCTGCCATGGTTTCAAGCGACAATCGAGATTAGTTCAATTGCGTGCCGCCCACCGCGGCTTGCCGGTACCACGATGAACAACTGCCCGGTAATATATCACCAGGTTCAGCTCGTTCGCGACGCGGGGTTCATTGCGCCAATTCATCAGCCGAACAATGGAAGATTCTCCCGCGCCGCAACCGCCTCCGACAACGAATCGCCCTCGCCTGACCCGCCAGGAACGCGACCGGCAGCGACAGATTCGCAGCCTGGTACTGATGATCCTGGGGACGGTGGTGCTGGCCGCCACGGCCATCTGGCTGGGACAGCAATAGCCGTGGTTCTCAGCCGGCGAGCTGCTGCCCAAGGCGATAGACCTCTTCGGCATCGAGAACGAGATCATTGGCAGTGAACAACTGCCGGATGCACTCCTTGTGAATCTTCATCTTGGTGCCGCCCACGCCGATCGCGCCGTAGCAGATCATGCCATCGCGTACTTTCGCGCGATCCATGACTTCAATGCCGGCCAGCCCCAGCGGCGGTACCGCGCTCAAGTCGATGGCTACCTCCAGCGTCTTGCTCGCCTGGCGTGCGTCTATGCTTGCCAGTTCAACCCCCGGCGCGCCTGCTGCGATCACGATCTGGGCGTCAGCCAGGGCCGCGACCACCGTTTCGTCGGAATTTAGCTCAAGTGCCGTCAGCGCGGCGGCGGGAGTTCGCTTGCGGATCGCCTCGCACACGGCTTCCGCCCGATCCTTACGCCGTGAACCGACGCGCACGTTAGCGCCTTCCATCGCGAGCAACCGCGCCACGCGAGATCCCACGGGGCCAGTTCCTCCCAGCACGAGGGCCGTGGCGCCGTTCAGTTCGCGATGCTTCGCCGCCGACAGCACCGCCGCCGCGGCGGTCGTGTTCGCCCCGTTCGGATCGAGCATCACGGAAACTCGCATCGGACCGAAGAAGGTTTTCTTAACCGCTTCGAACAACTTTTCGCTGGCGGCTACGTCCGAGCCACCGACAAACAGCGCGGTCGATTTCAGGTCCTCGCCCCCGCGCGTGAAGATCGCGCCATACACGAGCTCGCGCACCTGATCCGGCGCCATGGCAGCGTGCCGGAACAGGTGGTCGACGCCAGCATCGACGGCCACGACGCCGTCGAACACGCTAGGCTGCGAATCGCAATCGAGCTGGACGAGGATGCGCGGTTTGCTCATGGCGGTTCACTTCCCCTCATTCGTCTTGCATGCCAACAGTAAAAAAGCTCACGGACCGAAACGGTTCGATCCGTGAGCCCTCTCGATTTCGATCGCAATCTCGCCCCGGGCTTAGAAGCCGCGGAACGGGTGAGCGGCCTTGTCCTTGCCGTCCAGCATTTCCTTGACGCTGGGCTTGCCCTGCATGGCCGCGGCAATGGCTTCCTTCGTGGCCTGATAGTTGAACTCGTAGATCTTCTTGTCGTCGGCGGCAGCGGGGTGAATGAACACGCCGCACACAATCACCAGGTCTTCGGCATCCTTCTGCGGAATCACGCCATCGCCAACCGAATCGGCCACGGCCTTGGCCACGGCTGCCTGGGCGGGGCCAAACATTTGCACGGCCTGCTTCATGCCCTTGATCGTGACCTTCGTGATCATCACCGTGGCCGGCTTCACCGCCAGGTTTGGCGTGAGCACGGCCAACAGGTTCGTGTGCCCCTCGCTCTGGCGGGCCAAGGCATTGGCGAAGGCGACGCCGACGGGACCATCCTTGCTGCCGATCAACAAGTCGATATGGGCGATCTCGTTGCCTTCGCCGACCAAGGCCTCGCCAATGAACATGGACATCGTGTGTTTCTCCCTCGCTTGCATAGTGGATTGCTGCTACGAACGGACCGCGATCGAGCCCGTCGCAAATACTCGTTAGGTTTGCCGGCAGCCGACTTTACCGCTGGAAAAGTGGCACTACTCCGGGCACTCGGCATCGGCCGAAACCGCCAACCATAGCAAACGCGCACCGCTTTGCAAGCACCCCCTGTTGGGCTGGGTATTTTGCGCGAATTTTACCGGTCCGGAGGGTTGCGATCATGCAAAGCCGGCCCCTATGCTGGCAAGCCACAATGCTAAGTGCTCGCTCTCGCCGAACGGCGGCTCCTTCCTGGCATGTAGGCCAAAGCCACCTTCGGGTCCCCTCACGAGAACGTAGCCGCCAGGCTCGCCATCGCCACGGAACGCGGATGGCCAGTCGGCTCCCACCATTCTGGTTTTGCAACAAGGAGATCGCACTACCATGCTCGGAAGCCTGATCGTAATCTGCGCCGCCACTGCGGCTGCCATGAACCCGCCGGCAGACGCCAAGCCCGCAGCGCAAACCCCCGATCTGCATGCTATCGAAGCTCGGATCATCGAAAAGACGAACGCCCAGCGGGTTCGTCACGGCCTCAGGCCACTGCAGGTCGACAATCGCCTGATTAAGTCGGCCCGCCGTCATGCAGCCTGGATGACCAACAACCGCTCGATGCAGCACACCTCGGCCGCCGTGGCTGAAAACATCGCCATGGGCCAGCGCAGCAGCGCAGAGGTGGTCAACACCTGGATGAACTCGTCCGGCCACCGGGCCAATATCCTGAACCCGGGTCACACCAGGATCGGCGTCGCCGCCTACACCACGCCGGGGGGCACCATCTACTGGTGCCAGCAGTTCTTGCGGTAAAGGACATTACCGCATAAACAGGGGCGTCGGCTGCCCGTTGGTGGTAGTCGGTATTCCCCTCACCTGAAGTTTCACCCCCGGTGAACCGTGTTTGCGGTCCTCACCATTGTCGGCAGTAGCGCCCGAGCCGCGGCTCAATCAGCCGCGCGCTCGGGCTTTTGCGTTCATGCCGCCGACATGTTTGCCGACGCGGATCTGCGGCAGTTCGCCGAGGTCTGCCAGGTCGACGGCTATCCGGCCGGACTGGGCACAGCGATTGGCGGTTCGCAACCCGGAAGCTGGATGTACACCGGGGCTTTGGAAAATCACCCCGGGTTGATCGATCGCTGGCAGCGTTTGCGTCCGCTGCTGGGGAACCCGGCCGAAGTGCTGCGGCGAGTTCGCGATCCAGAGCTCGTTGGCCGAACGTTGCGAACCGCAGGCGTAGCGGTGCCGGCCGTTCGCTCCGCAGGGGCGACTCTGCCCCGCGACGGCACCTGGCTGGCAAAACCCCGCCGCTCCGCCGGTGGGACGCGCATCTCACGACTCGACGAAAACTGGCGCGACCCTTCAACGACCCCGGACGAATACTACTTCCAACAAAGAATCGCAGGGACTTCCGTCGCCGCCGTCTATTTAGCTACCACGGACGAGGTCATGCTTATCGGTATCACCGAGCAACTCTGTGGTGCTACCTGGGGAGGTGATACTGAGTTTCAATATTGTGGTTCGATTGGACCTCGGCAGTTTGCGCCGCCGATCACGGATCAGTTCCATCGGATCGGTGAAGCCCTTCACCGAGCGTTCGCTCTCACCGGCCTCTTTGGCGTGGACGCAATCGTTAAGGACGACACGGTCTGGCCCGTAGAAGTGAATCCACGCTACACCGCGTCGGTTGAAGTGATTGAGCGCGCGACAGCCTTCGAAGCCATCGCCGCGCATGTGACTGCTTGCCGCGAAGGCACCCTTCTTCCGATTCCCGTTCCCAGGCAGCAATCCGGAAAGCTGATTGTCTGGGCCAGGCATAAGTGTCTCTTCCCGACGTCTAGCCACCTACCTTCCGAGCTGCTCGCCGATATCCCAAAGGTCACGCTCGCGGACATTCCCGCGGCCAGAACCGTGATCGATGCGGGGCGGCCCATCGCCACGGTTCTCGCGGATGCCGGGTGCTCCGAGAAGGTCGCCGATCGGTTAATACGTTGCGCCGCAGCGCTACAAGAGTGTTGCCCTAGGGTGTAAGTCCCTGCGCAGCAGAACGGCCGATGAAGATTCACTCCACCGGCCGTTCTGTGAGTTTACTTGCTACTGAGATGTTCTCAGGAGCTAATTCAGGCCCGCGATCAGCGATTCGAGCAGCGAATCGTCAAGACCCAGGGCGTCGGTTACTTCATTGGCTGCCAGCAGCAGCGAGCGGGTGGTCGGCGTGTTGGCGTCCGCCAGAGCCGTGAACAACCTGGCCACAGGGCCGCTGTTCAGGTCCACCGTTGCCAGACGATTGCTGATCCAGCCCGGTACTCGCGGCAGGCTCGGCGTGCTCGTGGCTGCCAGGGCCGAAGCCACGGCCGAACCAGCACCATCACCATCCTCGGCCGGCGGAGCCGTCCAGGTCAGGTTACGAGTCAGGAAGCCGCCATTATTGCGGGCCACAAGTTCGTCACCGGCACCCACCGACTGATCACGATTCATGTCGTAGACGTTGGTAACTGGCTGGAGGAAACCCGGATTGTTCCGGATGGCCAACCCGTCAGCCGCCGCCGTGCTGAAAATCGTGGGAGCCGGGGCCTGGAAGGTATCGCCGATCTTATTGGCGAAGAAGAACACGTCGCTGGAGGCCAAACCGGTGTTGGTGTTGCTGCCACCGAGCGTGTCATTGCCTTCGACGATCACCTGCAGCCAGGTGTTCTGGATGGCGTTGTTGGCCCAGATGATTTCGACGCGGTCGGAACCACCAGTGCCCGCACCTGGCCAGACCGTGAAGCCGGTCGGAGCCGGAGCATTCACCCAGCCGCTGACGGCACTCGTGGTGCCCACCTTGAACGTAAAGTCGTTCACCGTGAGCGTGCCGGCAGCATCCTCGATGTCGACCAAGATGCCGTTGATACCGCGGCTGTAGCTGGTGGCAGCCGAGACCGGAGCCGTGGTGCTGCCCGAGAACTGCAGGGCCACCTTATCGGTCGCAATGGCCGCGTTCGAAGCCACCGACGTCGTGATTAAGGCGCTATTGCCGTCGAACTTCGACTGGTTGTAGAAGATGTGACGACCCGCAACGGATGTGGTCGGGGCCGAAATCCGGGTCAACACGACGTCGTTTCCATCGCCACCGGCATAGTTGACGGTGTACGAAAGGCCGCCGGAAGTAACCGTGCCACCCTGCGGAACTCCCGCAAAAGTTCCGGAAATCGGATCAACTCCGTCGTTGTTGATGATCGTGAACTGCTGACCGATGCTGGGCGTGAAGTCCTGCCCCAGTTGCAGATTCAGCGTGGCGCCTGCCAGGTCGACAGCGCCTGTCACGTTCAATTGGCTGTTCAGAATCGAACTGGCGTCGACCTTGTCGATGATGATGCTGAATGGAACGTTCGTGGCGCCGTTGATCAAACCGACGTCTCCGAGCACGGCCCAGCCCATGATTTTGTCGAGATCGAAGTCACCGCCATCCCCCAGCGAGAAGGGAATCCCAGGCGCCGCGAGATTGATCGAGACCGTCGAATACGTCGCCGCACTCAGGCCTTCGGTCGTCAACGTGAAGAGAGCTACCTGCCCATCCGTGTCCACCAGGCCGAAGATGAACCCCTTCGCCTGATTGGTTACCCCAAGTTTCACGACAATGTCGATCTTCGAGATGTTCTCGCTCAGATCCACTGGATCCAGAATGTACCAGCCCGGATCATTCGGATCAGGGTGATTCAGCGTGCCATAGGCGATCGAGAGCGGGCCGTTCTGGCCCGTGACCGTCAGCACGCCGTTCCCCAGGTTGACGCCCGCGCCCATGCTGGTGCCGTAGGGATCCGTCGTTCGTCCGGCCTCTGGCGCCGGCGGAATGAGACCGAACGGAAGGACGCCGACATTCTCATTCATCGTGAACAGCGGGGCACTTCCCGTGTCTCCGGCCAGCCGGATATCCAACGTGGCTGAGCTATTCAACGTCACGCTGCCCGTCTTGAAAATATCCGCGTAAGGACCGGCCCAGTCGTCAGATCCTTCGCGAATCACGAAGCTGTCTGGGAAGCCAGGCTCAATCGCGCCGTTGCCGGTCAACTGGACCGAGTCGGTCATGTCGGTGTTGCCTTGCAGCAACGAGTTGTTTCCTATTGAGATCGCCGTACCGTTGCCGGCAAGGTTGGTGCGATCGATCTGAGCCCGATTCCGCTCAGCAAGCGGAGTCTCCTGGTTCATCCGCAGGCCGGTCTCGAAGCCGCTGATTTTGGTCGAACCCGCGATGCCGAAGCTGGCGGGATTCGTCGGATCGCCGACATTGTCCGCCAAGATGCCTACTGAGCCGATCACGCCGATGCCGGGTCCAAGAATCGTGGTTCCCGTGAACACCGGCAACCTGAGGTCGTTGTCGCCAACCACGGTGTTCTCGACCTTGACGCCAATCTTGGCGTTCGTGCTTTCATACCCCGCCACAACATACTGGCTGTTGTTAATGTAGAGCCCGATCGAGTTGTTCGAAGTGCTGGTGTAGATCGCCTTATTGGCGTCAAACCCGATGAACGTCGCGCCCGAAGTCAGGATAAAGTTCAGGTCAATCAAACCATCTGCATTGATCACCGAGTAAGCCCGCTGATCGGCATTGGTGACGGAGTTTAACCGCATTCCGGAGTTATTGCGGCCCAAATCATTGCTATCGAACGACGCCGGTCCGAACGTCCGCGACTCGATGCCGACGCCCACGTTCGAAATCGTGCTGCTGAGAATGTCGGTTTCGATCTGATTCATGATCTGAATGCCAACGCGATTCAGATCGCGAGAGCCCACCATGCCCACATTCTGAACCGTCACGTTCTGAATGCGATTGCCGGCCATATTCGTGGCGCTCGTGCCCGACAGCGTGATACCGTGCCAGTAGGTATTCCTGACATCCAGATTGCGAATCACCACGTTCGCATCGGCGTCGTCGGCCGACAGGTTATTCGGAGCCAAATTGCCGGCTCGCAGCGACGAGTAGTTGCCACCGGCCTGGGTATCGAAAATGCTTGTGATACCGTGGTGATAGTGCATCGACCCGCCGAGCACACCATTGTTCCCATCGCCGTCGATCTGCAAGCTGTCGATCGTCACGTTCGGGGCGTTAATGATGAAGCCCGAACGGGTTCCCACCGGAAAATCGCCGTCCGCCTTGGCCGACGTCACTTCAGGCACGATCACCGCAGTTCGCACATTGGAAACCACCCGCCCGATGATCGACATCGAACGATCAATCACGATGTCCGACTCTTTGAAAGTGCCCGGAAGCAGGTTCAGAGTTCCGCTCGGGTCGGTGTTCTGAATCGCGGAGTGAATCGTGGCGAACTGAGCGAGGCTCGTGCCACCCACCACGCCGAAGGCGTTGAAGCCGTACTCGGCCACGATGAACGGGCCACTGTCCAGCGAACTGCGGACCTGGTCCCCCTCGGCCACGGGACCGCCCGGGTTGTCCAGGTTGACCCAGTTGTCGTTGTAATAAGTAACCGCCGTGAGCAGTTTTCGCTCTTCGAGCGGCTCGAGGCCGACAAGTTTCGTATTACGCTGTGGCTTCCGCGGATTTTGGAAGCGGGATACACATCCGGGGGATGTATGAGTGCGATTCATCTAGTTGGTCCCTGTACCTGGCTGCGGTTGGCGGCAAGTCGTGCAAGCGATTGTTTAGCGGAGGCAGGGTCCGCCAGGACGGCGGGGGAGTGACCCTACGATTGATTCAGGCATTATAAACTGTGCGGCTTTTAATATGTCAATTGTTCTCTCTTGTTTTTCAAGAAAAATGCCGCGACACGCAAAATCTGAAAACCTTGCGGCGTGCAGAACTCGTGACCGAAGGAAGCGCACGATCAACGCACAGGACTACTTAAGACTGGGTTTGCGGTCAGCGGATGCGTGTAGAAACGCCAATCCGCGGCTAGCCGATCTCGGCCACCCCGTGAGCCGGCTCGGCACGGCCCGTTTCCGGCGCTTCGCCGTTCTTCCACTGGCGCCCCGCCAACTTCGGCTGATAATCGGGAACTCCAGCCAGACTCGCAATCTCCACGAGCATGCGCTTGGTAAGTTCCTCCAGGACGTGCTTATCTCCTTCGCGTCCGAAGTAAGGGGTCAGATCGATTGGTTGCCCAATCGCCACGCGTGCTCGCCCCGGCATTCTCAGGCTTCCCAGCGGCGTTCCATCGTAAGGCACGCCCGAGACATAGCAGGGAATCACCTTCACCCGTGCTCGCAAGGCAATCAAGGCCGCGCCAGGGCGACCTGGCAGCAGCAGTTCGTCGGTCGTATTTATCCGTCCCTCGGGAAATAGACCGACTAATCCCCCCCCTTGCGCAAGCCGAATCGCCATCTTGGTCGAGGCCGTATCCACGCCGGCTCGATTGACCGGAATCGTGTTCGTCGCGCGAAAGGCCCAGTTCAACACTGGCATTTCGAAGTATTCACGGGCAACCATCCAGTGAACCACTCGATCGGTGCAGACCTGGATCACATTGGGATCGACCCCGCTCGAATGGTTACAGACGATCAGCGCGCCTTCTCCTGGAGCCACCGGCAGCAACCCACTTCGCTCGGTCCGCCACAGCACGCGGGCAAAGAACAGATTTCCAAAGGATAAAAAAGCCTGAAAGAATGTAAATCTCGACCTGCGCCAGGCGACCAGCCCCCAGACCGCGAGCCCGAGGCTCAAGCCCACTGCGGCCACGGTTGCTATGGTCGTCGCGCGGTCCATGACAAAGACATTCCGCTTGGGGGCTCGATTTCGGGCGAGGGTGTGCCCCAAACTATATCTTGAGTTCGCTGCCGGGGCGAGCGATTCCGCCGGCACCCGCAAATCTTCGGCTGAGGAGCTGCTCGAATGCTGCTAGGGATTGTCAGTGATACCCATGGTCACGTGGCCAACACGCAGCGTGCGATCCGCATGCTGTCGAGCCTGGACGTGGACCAGGTGCTGCACTGTGGGGACATCGGATCCGAAGCGATCGCCAGGCTTTTCAGCGATTGGCCGACTCACTTCGTGTTCGGCAATGTCGACGATGATCAGGCCACGCTCGTCGCAGCGATTGAAGCCTGCGGTCAGCATTGCCACGGCAGATTTGGCCGTTTGGAGTTCGCCGGCCGCAGGATTGCCCTGCTGCACGGCGACGAAACGTCCCGGCTGCGCGAAGCCATTGCTTCCGGTGAATTTGATCTCGTGTGCTACGGACACACGCATCAACCCGAACAGCATCGTGAGGGCGACACGCTGGTGCTGAACCCCGGCGCGCTCTATCGAGCCCAACCGCATACGATGGCCATCGTGCGACTGCCGGAAATGGAGATCACACACATTCCGCTGTGAGCGGTCGCGAAATTCGCCAAATCAACCCGCGAGTTTCGTGATCCGGTTGATCGGAAGGATGTCCGCGGATTCCGCCGCGCGATAGCGATACTGCATGAGGTACGCGTCCTCTGTCGTATCGTCGTAGAAATCGCGTAACACGGAAACAGCGCGGAACCCCAGACTGCGGAAGAAAAGCTGTGCGGAAAGGTTGGTCTCTCGCACTTCAAGTGCAATCCGGGTTCGCCGTTGCGCGGACAACTTGGCCAGCAACTTGCTCAACATCTGAGTGCCGACGCGCTGCCGGCGGATGTCCTCTGCCACGGCAAAGTTCAACAGGTGCAGCCGCGTGCGGTGCAGCTCGTAAATCATGAAACCCACGACCCGCTCGTCATGCTCGGCGACCATCCCGATGCAGTTGCGCTGACGCAAGCACCGGATGAAGTCCTCCTCGCTCCAGGAGAATTCGAATCCTTCTCGCTCGATATCGAGCACTTCCGCCATATCGCGGCGAATCATCCAACGGATGTGAACCCGCAATTGCTCGCGCTGCTGAGGATTCATCTCGGCCTCCTGCCTGGAACCAGTCGCGTCTGAAGCGATGGCTTGAATCAGCGTTAACGTCGTCGCACAGTCCTTTGCGCTCGTAAGCCTCGACGCTGACCACAAACCTGCCAGCAAAGGCTTTCGACGCGGCGCGCGTACCCTAACGGATATTGCAGTATGCGCCAAGGTGAGCCGGTGATTACCTGTCCGCCGGCCGAGCAACTGGCGCTCGCCACGTACCAGTATCGGTCCGCAGGGCGCGATTCGATGAGGGGAAACTTCCCTGCTGGGGTTGACAGCATCTGTCGTTAGCGTTCACGCAGCGGATTGCGACGCCAGCTCGCCGAGGGTTTGCTCGGGGGAGCGATCGTTTCAGTGGCCACGGTCCGCCGCCCCGGGTGACTGACTTGCCGCAATGGATTGGACTCGACCTGCTCCGCCGGCAGTCGAGCCGCCTCCAGGCTGCCGCCATCGGCG
>JBGSKX010000216.1:0-9693 GCA_041741015.1 Pirellulales bacterium | reverse complement strand
GGCGCTTCGGCTGGCGCCGGTTTCGTGGGTGGTGGCGCCGGCACGGTCGGCGGATTCGTGGGTCTGCTGCAGCAGAAACAGCAGATCGCCAATCTGCAACTCAATCTCAACTCGCTGCTCAGCACACTTGGTCTGTTAGAAGCAAACCTCGACGCAGGTCTGATCGACATCGTGCAGGTCGACCAGTTCCGCCAGAACATCGAATCGACCCGCGCCACCCTGCTCCAGGCCCAGGTCGGATATCAGAACAACTTGGATTCGTTCAAGGCCGGCACGCTTGGCCTGGCGCCGGACACCAAGATCGCACTGGACGACACGATGCTCGGTCAGTTCCAGTTCCTCGATCCGGATACGGTCGGCGTTCAACGAATGATCGACGAGTTCGTGCGCATCGTTGGGGAGTTGCCCGAAGAACCGAACCAAGGGGATCTTCTCAAGGCCGGTGAGACCCTCGCGGAGCTTCGCACGCGATTGGCCGGCCAATTCCAATCGGCACGCAGCGACATGCAGAAGCTCGAAGCCGCGGTGCCCGAACGCGAAAAGACCATGAACGATTCGGAGCGGCGCGGATTCGAGGACGAACGCCGCAAGCTCGAAGATAGCATGGCGGACGTCGAGAACCGCTTTGCCGACACCGAGGGCGCGCTCCAGAACGTCCAGGCTAGCCTCGCTTCCGGGGCGGGTGACCAGGTGATCGATGAAATCGTGGCGCTGGGTGTGGGCCTCTCCGGATTGACGCAGGAGCTGGCGCTGATCAAAGCCCGCGCTCGGTTGGAGACGGTCACGATTCCGAGCGTCGAACTCGACGGGGAGCGAGCACTCAACATCGCCCGGGCGAACCGGCTCGACTGGATGAACAATCGGGCGAGCCTGGTGGACCAGTGGCGGTTGATCACTTACAACGCGAATCTCCTCAAAGCGGGCCTCGACCTGACGTTCGATGGCGACATCGGCACGGTGGGCAACAACGGCGTGGCGTTCAACGGCAAGGACGGAAGTCTGCGGGTGGGCGTGGCGTTCGACGCGCCATTCACTCGCCGCTTGCAGCGCAACGACTATCGCTCGGCCTTGATCTTCTATCAGCAGCAGCGGCGGGCGCTGTACCAGTATCAGGACGGCATCAACCTGTCGCTACGGGCAATTCTCCGGCAGCTTGACCAGTTGGAAACGAACATGGAGATTCAGCGGCGGGCCGTCGTGATCGCCGTACGCCGGGTGGATAAGACGCGCGAGGACCTGAACAAGCCGCCGGCACCGGTTCAGCCGGGAATGCCGGTCGAAGCACTTGGTCCCACGGTTGGTCAGAACCTGATCTTTGCCCTGAACGACCTCACGAATGCGCAGAACAATCTGATGAGCGTGGTGTTGAATTATTATGAGACCCGAATGTTGCTGTATCGCAACCTGGGGATCATGGAGCTTGACGACTGCGGTATGTGGATCGAGCGGCCGATCGAGGACTCGGAGGCTCTGTCGGAGGCCGAATGTCCGCTGCCGCCGGGAGTTCCGGGCGAGTGGTTCGACGAAGCTGGCGTGGACCCGCGCGAAGCAGGTCCTGCCGAAGGCGAGTTGGACGGCGGGCTGATCGAGGGTCAGTCAACCGAGGGCATGGTGCCGATTCGGCAGGTTCGGGCGAATGCGGCCCGGGGCCACTTTGCCGGGTTGATTCCGAGCACAGCCGTCCACAGTGGAGTTTCGCGGACGGAGTCTGTCCAGCAAGGTCCCGCCCCGCAAACCGCCGCGCGTCAACCATCACCGGGAGTGCCGCTGCTCTGGACCGTTCGCCAGGCATCGCATGACGAGCCAGAAAACGACCAATCACCAGCTGACGAGCGAGGTCTGTCGCCGCGTGGAACGCTCACTCCAACTGACGAACCCTCGCCGGTGTCTGCCTCAGGCGGAGTTCCGGGGGCCAGAATCGGGCCTGTACAACTGCGTCGCTAGAGCCTGCGGGCAGGTGGAAACTCGGCGTAAGTCGAGAAGCTGGCTTGAATTCGATCCTGCAAGCAGCGACAATGATGGTGCGGCGCAATCCCTCGCACCGAGCGTCTCCCACCTGACGGCTTCCCGCCCCGACCGCGTCCGCCGACAAACGGACCGGCAAGGCCCCAAACCCGAGGCTCGACGATGAGCACTACCACCCGGGAAGATCAGCAGCATTCCTCGAAGTTTGCTGCGATCGTGCAAAGCGTGGCGAATGGAAATAGCTCCCCGCCCCCGCCGCCCAAGCGCCGGAAGTTGCGCATTCCCCGTTGGATGTGGGTGGGAAGTCTCGCTGCGGTGGCCGCCGTGGTGGCCTTCATGACGCTGGGAACCAGTCTGCTGTCGAGTTCCACGCCGACCGGCCGGGTGCTGACAGAACGTGCTCGGCGGATGGACATGGTCGTCTCGATTGCCGAGGACGGCACGCTGCAAAGTTCGCACAACGTGGACATCAAGTGCGAAGTGCAAGGCGGCAGCACGATTCTGTGGATCATTCCAGACGGCACTGAGGTCCGCAAGGGCGAGGAATTAGTACGGCTCGATACGGCTGCGATTCAAGAGAAGATCGACCTGCAGCGGATCGCTTACGAAAAGGCGAAAGCGATCAAGATCGAGGCCGAAAAGACCTATGAGTCGGCAAAGATCTCCGTGCAGGAATACATCGAAGGCATGTTCGTACAGAACTTGCAGACATTACAAGTCGCCGCCACGGTGGCCAAAGAGAACCTGGAAAGCGCGCGAAACTCTTTGCTATTCACGAACCGGATGCATCGCAAGGGATATGTGACCACCCTGCAGCGCGACGCCCAGGCGTTCGCCGTGCAGCGGGCCCAGCTCGACTTGAATGTGGCCGAGAAGGCCATCGAAGTGCTGGAGAAGTTCACGAAGCCCAAGACCGTCGTGGGCCTGGAAAGCGTGCGCGACGCGGCGGAAGCCAAGATGGCCTCGGAAGAAGCCGCCTTCAAACTCGAGGAAGATCGGCTCAAGCGATTGGAAGTTGAACTCGAAAAGTGCGTCATCAAGGCCCCGGCCGACGGCATGGTGGTGTATGCCAATCAGAGCGAGGGCCGCCGCAATTCAGAGTCGACGGGCATCGAAGAAGGCGCGCTGGTTCGCGAACGGCAGACGCTCATTCAGCTTCCCGATCTGAACCATATGCAGGTCAAGTGCACCGTCCACGAATCCAAGGTCGACAGCCTGCAACGCGGACTGCGAGCCCGCATCAAGGTGCAAGACCGCGAGTTCCAAGGCATCGTCATCGCGGTCGCCAACCAGCCGGAGCCCAGCCAATGGTTCTCGGGCAATGTCAAGGAATATGCCTGCCTGGTTGCCATTGAAAGCGACCCCGCGGGTCTGCGTCCCGGACTTACCTCGGCGGTGGAAATCCTGGTGGCGAATCTCAGCAACGTGCTGAGCGTGCCCGTGCAGTCGGTGGTCGAAAAGAAGGGGCAGTACCTGTGCTGGGTCAGCGGTCCCTCGGGTATCGAAAAGCGCGAAGTGAAGCTGGGCATGAGCAACAACACGCGGATCGAGATCAAGGAAGGCATCAGCGACGGTGAACTGGTGCTGCTGAACCCTCGACTCTCGATTGCCGAAGCGAAAGAGGATGACCACTCGGAAGACGAGTACAACGTCAAGGATCGCTTTGGCGGAGACTCCCCGGCGAAACTTCCCCCGGTCGGCCCGGATCGTTCGAACGCGGGCGGCAAAGGCAAACGTGGCCCACGAGGCGGCGAAGGCGAAGGCGGTGAAGGCGGCGCACCTCGCGGCGAAGGTGGTGGAGCTCCAGGTGAGCGCAGTCCCGGCGGAGATCGGCCGTCTGGCGGTCCTCCTCGCGGCGGTGAAGGTGGCGGTGCTGCCACGACGACGTAAAGCGCAACTGCACCCCGGGCCCTACCTCTCACTGGCACAATTCGCAGTCCTGCAACTGCGCTTACGGGTTCCAAGATGTGGCAAATACTTAGCGTCGGTCTGAAGAGCTTGCTGCTGCATAAGCTCCGTTCGGCGCTTGCCATTCTGGGGATCCTCATCGGCGTAACCGCGGTGATCTGGCTGGTCGCAATGGGCGAAGGCGTGAGCTACCAGGCCCAGCAGCAGATCAAGGACCTGGGCGCGAACAACATCATTATTCGCAGCACGAAGCCCCCGGCCGACGCCCTGCGCGGCGGCGGGTTCATCATCGCATATGGACTGCTGCGGGCGGACTTCGAACGTATCGTGACGAATGTGCCGACGCTGTCTCAGGCCGTGCCGATGCGCGAGATTACGCGGGAGGCGCGGTTCCTGGACAATGTGACCGACGTTCGCCTGGTCGGCTGCACCTCAAAGTATCTGGAGATGAACAACCTGCGACTTGCGCGGGGACGTTTTATCAGCGATAAGGATCTGGAATCAGCGGAGAACGTGTGCATCATCGGAGCCGACACGGCGCGAATCCTGTTTCCGTACCAGGATCCGATTGGCCAGTTCCTGCAGGTTGAAGACGCGTTCTACGTCGTCGTCGGGCAGACCGAGTCGAAGACCCCTTCGGCGGGCATTGGCGGCAGCATGTCGGCCCAGGACTTCAATCTCGACGTTTACATTCCGCTGGCGACGCTCCGGGCGCGGATTGGCGACATGGTCGTCACCTCGCGCGCAGGTAGCCGCGAGGGCGAGCAAGTCGAGTTGAGCCAGATTACGGTCACCGTGCGCGACCTGGAACAGGTCGACGAGACGGCGGACATCATTCGTGCCCTGCTCGCCAGGTTCCATCCGGTTCAGGACTACGCGATCGTGGTTCCCAAGGAACTTTTGCAGCAAGCCCAGGTGCTGCAGATGATGTTTAACCTACTCTTGGTCCTGATTGCTGGCATTGCGCTCTTGGTCGGCGGTATCGGGATCATGAATATCATGCTGGCCACGGTGACTGAGCGCACGCGCGAGATCGGCATCCGGCGCGCGCTCGGCGCCAAGCAACGGGATATCGTCTCGCAGTTCTTAAGCGAAACCATCGTGCTTTCTGCCACGGGCGGACTGTTGGGCGTGTTCATCGGCTTTCTGTGCCGGCCGGCAATCGTGGGCACCCGAGCCCTGGTCGGAAGTCTGTTTCCGGACGTGATTTCTTCGCTGCCGCCGAACATTCAGCAGCTCGAGCCGCGTCTGGCGTGGTGGTCGATCATCGCGGCGTTTTTGATTTCGGTCGGCGTTGGCGTGCTGTTCGGGCTGTATCCGGCCCAGCGCGCGGCCCGGATGGACCCGATCGAGGCATTGCGGCACGAATGAGATTACACTGGTAGCAGCAGCTTGTGCCGTATGCCGATGTGCGTGTGAGAGGCGATCTAGCGTGGCCGAAACCAAGATGGCAGCCCAGGTGATCGACGTCCACAAGGACTATGTCCTGAAGGGCGGAATCACCGTGCGCGCTTTGCGTGGGGTGTCCATCGACTTTCCCGAAGGCGATTTCGTGGCCATCATGGGCACGTCGGGTTCGGGCAAGAGTACGCTGCTCAACTTGCTCGGCTGCCTGGACCGATGCAGCAGCGGCAAATACATCCTGGCCGGGCAGGACGTCTCACAGCTCAGCGATGATGATCTTTCCGAGATTCGCTGCCGCTACCTGGGCTTCATTTTCCAGTCGTACAACCTGATCGCGCAGCTCACGGTGGTCGAGAACATCGAACTGCCGCTTTACTATCAGGGGAACACTTCAAAAGAAGCCAAAGAGCACTGCCTGGCGCTGGCCGAGATGGTGGGGCTCAAGGAACGTCTCGACCACCGACCATTCCAGCTTTCCGGTGGACAGCAGCAGCGTGTGGCCATCGCCCGCGCGCTGGTGAACAACCCGCGGGTGATCCTGGCGGACGAACCGACCGGTAACCTCGACTCGGCGACGGGCGAGGAGATTATGCAACTGCTGGAGGCGCTAAACGCCGCCGGCAAGACGATCATCATGGTCACGCACGAACCGGACATCGCGGCCCGGGCGCACCGGACGTTGCGAATGCGCGACGGCAAACTCGAGCAGCACACACCGACGGGCGCGTTGGCGTAGCAGCTAGCTTACTGCGGCCAGACGCCGCCTACGATCGGCTTGAGCGTGAGCTTGGCCGGATCGATTTCAACGTGCTTGATTTTCTCGCGCTTCCAGGTGTAAGTGATGTGCGCGTGACCGTCCGGCGTGCAGATCACCGCGGGATAGGAGTACTCGCCAGGTTCGGTTTCGAGCTTGAGGGCCGCTTGCCAATGCTTGCCGTCCTCAGAAATGGCGAGGTTCAGCGGCGAGCGGCCGCGCGGCGTGTGGTTGTAAATCAGGATAAAGCGGCCGTCCTTGAGGTTGGCCCCGTCGAGGCCGCTGTTGTTATTCGGCAGCTCAGTGGCGGCGAGATTCGTCCAGCTCTTGCCATCGTCGTCGGACCAGGATTCGACGATCTTCCGCTGCTGACAGCGGAACAGCATCTGCAGCTTGCCCTCGGGATGGACGAGGATCGTGGGCTGAATCGTGCCGAAGGTCTTTGCGTCCTCGAGCGATTTTGTCTTGGTCCAGGTCTTGCCGCCGTCGGGAGTGAACTCCACGTGCGAGCGCCACAGATCGTGTTCCGTGCTCGAGGGGCACAGCAAGATGTCCTTGTAAAGGATTGGCTTGTTCTTGATCGGGCCAAGGATGCCATCCGGCAGACGTTCGGGCATCGACCAAGTTCGTCCCGCGTCGTCGGAACGAATCAGCATGCCCCACCAGTCGCGTGGCGTCGGACCGACTTTGTAAAACAGCAGCAGTTGGCCACCGGGCATCTGGAATAGGACGGGGTTCCAGCTTGGGTAGCGTTTGTTCTCCGACTCGACGCCGTTGGCAACTTCAACTGGCGCACTCCAATTCTTGCCGTCGTGAAGGGAAACCCAGATCCCGACGTCGGGTTCGCCTTCGTCGGTTCCGCCAAACCAGGCCGCCACGAGGCCTTCCGGCGTCTGCTCGATGGTCGAGGCGTGGCACGAGGGGAACGGCGCTTTCTCGTAGATGAACTCGTCGACGAGCACCGCAGGCGATTTCTCGGCGGCGGCGAGCGTGTTGGCAGACAGAGTGACGGCGAACAAAACGAAAAACGCAAAGCTGCGGAACATGATGTGCGACCTCAAGCGAGCGTGAATGGCAGGCGGAATTGGAGGCCATTAGAACCAGCCCCGCGGCGCGCGGCAAGCTATTCGTGCTCGCTTTCCACACGCGCATCGCCATCGTCGTCGAGCTCGACGCGGATCACGTTGGGATGGCAGCAAACAGGGCAGTCCTCGACGAACTCCTGCACGCCACCCGCGGAGAAGTCGAGCGGAATCACGATTTCCTCGCCGCAAGAGTCGCAGACGTAACTGATCTCATCACGCACGGATCTGCCCTGCCCTTTCTATAGCCATTTAGCTCAAGGCCTTGAGGACGGCTTCGCGAGTTTTCTCGAAACCGGCCCGGGCGATATACAGCGCGTCCTGATTCCAATATTCGCGGTTGAACACCTCGAGTGAGAGCATGCCGCGGAAGCCGATGTCGCGCAGCGTGCAGAACAGCAGGTCGAGCGGAGCGACGCCGTCGCCTGGAAAAACGCGGTGGGCGTCGGTAATCTCTTCGCGCTGCGGTTCGCCGGGATAGTCGTTGATGTGAAACACGAACATCGCGGCGCCGTTCAGCAGCCGCAGGTTTTCGTAGGGTGTGCCGCCTTTGTAGAGATGGTACGAGTCGGCCAGAATGCAGGCGTCCGGATGGTCGGCCCCAATCGCCACATAGCTGACTTCGCTCAGCTTGCTCAAGAGCGGCGAGAAGCCCCACAACTCGAGCATCGGCACGACACCGGCCTGCTGGCCAACTTCGAGCAGAGCTCGATAGCGGTTGGCCATCGTCGGCAGATCGGGACGATCTTCATCGCCGATGCCGGAAGCCGGCGCCGCGATTCGCTTGCCGCCAATCTGGGCGGTGATATCCATGACGCGCTTGGCGTCTTCAAGACCAGCGGCACGCTTGGCGTCGTCGTTCACGACCCAGGGTGAAAAGCCGATGACGCTTTCGACCGAAAGGCCCAGGTCCGCGATTCGTTTGCGGAGGTCGGCGAGTGACCCGCCAGTCTTGGTGTATTCATCGAGCTCGGCCACCCAGGGTTCGACACCTTTGAAGCCGGCTCGGGCGGCGATCTCAAGCTCTTCGACCAGCGAGAGCTTCTGGCCGCGGATCGTACTGGTGTTGAAGCAGTAGCCGAACGGTTCACGCGGAGCGGATTCGGCTGCAGCGGCCGTGGCGGTCTGGCTCAGCAGGGTTCCGGCGGCTGCGGCGGTGAGCGATTGGCTGAGCATCTGGCGGCGGGTCGTTGGTTCGGGCATGGGTCCAGCGTGGCGGGTCGGCTTGGGTAGGTCCGGTTTCGATGCGACTAGTTTAGCTCCTCGGCGGGCGGAGTGGGATCGAGCTGGCGCTTATAACCGGTGGATTCGCCGGGCCGCATGGGCGGATCGTCGGTCTGCCAGGCGACAACGTAGTGCAAAAGCTCGTCGCGCCGGGCTGGATCGGTCGAAGCCGTCACGTACTTGTCGATCAGTCGCCAGCCCAGTTCCAGGTACTGGTTCAGAATAGCCGGATCGGTCAGTGGGACCACCTGCCGGGTGTCTTCCAGCCGCTGAATGCTAGCCAGAACGTACTTCACCGTGGCCGGTGAGTCGGGCGTCGCTTCGACGAAGTACTGGTTGATCAATCGCCAGCCGAAACGCAGGTACTGATTTGCCGTTTCCTGGCAGGTGGTCTCCATTACGCGCCGCGCGCCGTCGATATTCATGGGGTTTCCAGATTGAGTTTCGTAACAAGTTGCGCTTTTGAGCCGGCCGCCCTGCCTCGCTCGGTTGCCAGCGCACAGCTTAAATCGATAATACGTACTAGCCTGAAAAACGAAAACCGGCAGTCCAGCCCTGTCCTTCGCATGCCTGACGAACTTACAAGTTACGATTTTCTCGCCCC
This sequence comes from Pirellulales bacterium, assembly GCA_041741015.1. GTDB lineage: Bacteria > Planctomycetota > Planctomycetia > Pirellulales > PALSA-1355 > JALHMI01. The sequence goes on along the minus strand of JBGSKX010000216.1, from coordinate 752 downwards.
GCAGCGAATCGTGTTCGGCTGGGGGCGCTGGCGCGAAATCGGGCCTCTGGTTGCGGAACTTGGCCACAGAGCCTGGATCGTGTCGGGCTCGCGGTCGCTGGAGTCGGCCGGCGTGGTGGCGGAGCTGCACGAGACGCTACGAGAACACGGTGTGGAACCGCTTTCGCTGGCGATCTCCGAGGGGGAGCCAACCGTTCCCGTGGTCGACGCGGCGGTTGCGCGGCTAAGGGCCTTGGGCGTCCATCCGGGCGACATGGTCGTGGCAATCGGCGGCGGTTCGGCGATCGATTTGGGGAAAGCGATCGCGGCGCTGGCGACGAACGATCGGGGCGATTCGGTGCGCGATTATCTGGAAGGCGTGGGCAGCGGTCTCAGGCTCACGGCCCAGCCGCTTCCCCTGGTGGCGATTCCCACGACGTCCGGCACGGGCAGCGAGGCCACGAAGAACGCCGTCGTTTCGGTCACGAACCCGGACGTCAAGAAGAGCTTGCGAGCGGACGGTCTCGTGCCGCGGCTGGTGGTGGTGGATCCCGAACTTACGAAGTCGTTGTCGCCGCAGGTGACAGCGCAAACCGGGATGGATGCGATCACGCAATTGATCGAGAGCTACATTTCGCGGCGTGCGAAGCCGATTCCCCAGGCGCTGGCGCTGCAAGGATTAAGGCTCGCCCTGCCGGCCATCGTCGAGGCAGTGGAGCACGGCGAGTCGCGCTGGGCGCGCGAGGCGATGTCGCACGCGGCGTTGCTGTCGG
>JBGSKX010000215.1:0-7868 GCA_041741015.1 Pirellulales bacterium | reverse complement strand
GCAGCAGGTCCGGCAGCCCAAGGCCCGCGAGGCCAAGTCCGCCAGCGCGCAGCAGATCGCGGCGGTTAGGTAAGTGCGTTCCGATGCGTGAGGCGTGCTGGGCGGGGCGGGGCATGCATCGGATTATAGCCGCTGGGCAGGGATGCGCAATCTGCTCTCGAAAACTGGCTATTTGCGCTCCCGCGCGAAGTTACGGGGATTCGCGGCGCGACCAGAATATTTTCCGCGGGTTGAATCTTTCCGCCGCGAACCGGGGTAAATGCTTCTGTCGCGAAACAGGCGTACGATTCAAACGCGATGCCAATCAAGTGGGGGCCGTTCGGCTCCAGGACCTTTCGGGTACAGGCAAACAATTTAATCTCGGCGACTGAGCAAGGGTCAACCAAGCAACGACGCTGAACAGCGAATACAAAGCGACTACCAGGGACGCCCCGGCGCGCGGGTTTGACACCACCCCGCGCCGGGGTAATTTTATGCGCTAAGCAGTTGGTGAGCCCACACTCACCGAGGTGAGTGCGGAACAACATCGGGCGTCTCCCCGTCGGAAGGCGAGCTAGGTAGTTGTTCGAACAGCTTTTGCCCGGGCGGCGCGATACTCGGGTGCCGTGATTGTCGGGAACGAACCGTTGCCAAAGAAGATACGCCGCGCGAATGCCTGTCCCGCAGTCGAACGCAACACACGAAAGCCAAGTTCCAGGATAACGTTCGACCCCGCCAAATCGTAGACGGCGCGCAGGGCTCTGCGAGCGCGGTACCGCTTGCGAAACACCCGACCGTCGTACGCGGCAAGCTGGGAAACATCTCCGCCCGACTTAAGGAATGCGTGCACGGTTTTGGCGGCCAGTTCTGAAAGCCGCAAGCACGGATCGAGCCCACCGGCGGTCAGGGGTGACACGGCGCCGGCTGCATCACCCAGCAGGAGTCCCCGGCGACAGGCTAGCCGCGGCAGCACGCTTCCGACAGGGATCCGGCCTCCCCGGCGTTCGATGAGCGCGGCTCCGTCGAGTGGAATCAACTCGGCAATGCTGTCGCGAAACCGATCGAGGGCGGCCGGCGGCTGGAACTTTCGGCCGTAGCCGCCCACACCGAGGTGCAGGCCCTGGCCGTCGTCGGCCACCCAGGCGATATAGCCCGGGGCGTAGTTGCGGTCGAAGAAGCAGTGCAGGCGCGGCTCGCCGGTGGGTGTTTCACGGTGGTAAACCTCCTCATAGCCGACGATCCAGCGGCGGTTCTCGCTCAGGCCCAACTCTCGTGCGACGCGCGAGTTGGTGCCGTCAGCGCCAACGATCATCCGAGTTTGCAATTCGAACTCGCCATCGGCGCCGCGCAAGCGGACGGTCGAGCCGAGCCTGTTCTCGCTCGCGCTGACGAAACTGGTGCCGGCAAGCCAATCGGCACCCGCCGCGCGGCAGTCCTTCAGCAGCCGCTCGTAGAGCGGGCCCATTCGGCCAATCCGAAATTCCTCGTGCGGGCTGCGCAGTTCGACGGTTCGCCGACTCGGTGAGTAGATTGTGACATCGCGAATGGCAGGCCCCATGTGCGCGGCCGGCAAGGCAAAGTCCTCCAGCGAGCGGCGGACGAAGATCCCCGTGGTGTGCACGCCCTCGGCCAGCGATTGCTTGCGATCGACGAGCGCCACCTCCAGGCCATGCCCGGCAAGCAGCCTCGTGCACTGGAGTCCTGCCAAGCCAGCGCCCACTACGATCGCATCATAAAGCTTCATGAGAACTCGCTTTGTATTGCAAAGTTAAAGGGCGTAGGAATCCGTTCGCGGGGTCGATTATGGAAGAGCTCCTAAGCGGGAGAGAATCCCTGACCGAGCGCGCGGCCGGGGATTGCGTCGCGCAGGCGCGAATGCAGGGCGTCGCCCACGATTCTTTCGAGCACGCCCAGGTACTCGACGAAGCGACGACGACCTTCGATTGTCAGGCGGCAGAGGGTATGCGAGCGCTTGTTGGCAACTTCCTTGCGTACGTCGACCAGGCCTGCCTCCTGGAGGACCTGCAGGTGGCGATTCAAATTGCCATCGGTGAGGGCGCACAGCCGCTTAAGCTCAGAGAAAGCCAACCACTCGCCATGTGCCACCAGCGAGGAAAGAATCCCCAGCCGAGCTTTCTCATGAATCACGCGCTCCAGCCCTTCGTAGGCAAACGGTGCGGCGGCGTCCGGAGTCGTAGCGGGGTGATCGCTCATTTACGTCGTTCCAGGGTCCAAAAAAGGATGGCTGCGGCAGAAAATTGGCCGACCGCAAACGGCACGCCCATGCACCAGGGGGCCAGCGAAAGCCCTTCGCGAGCGCTGATCAGCACCAACAGGCCTGTGAGCAGGTAGAAACCGGCCACGGCAAAAATCGGACGTGGCAAGAGCCTGGCCGAGGCGAAGATCCCCAAACTAAACAGGATCTGCCACAGGCCAGGAAGCAGCGGGATGCTGTCCGGCGAGCTGCGCACCAGGACGACCGTGAGCAGGATGCCCGCGATCATTGGCGGCACGAACTGCTCGACCGCCAGGCGCGTGGGCTCCAGGTAGGCCCAGTCGTCCGTCCAGTACATGCGGACGCCCATCTCGACGGCCACGGCCGCGACGCTGAACAGCGCCATGCCGAACCACAGCGTGAGGTAGGGCATGATGTTCGAAGCCGGATCGGCAACCAGAAAGGGCTGCACCAGCGCACCGGCCACGGCTAAGGCTCCCGAGACAGCGACCGGCGCCGAACGATAGCCGCGAAACACGTCGCTCTTGGCCATCTGCCGCCGAATCTCGGCAATCTGCATCAGGGCTTCGCGAAGTTCCATGGCGCTCGAGGTTTCCAGCGGGACGGGCACGAGACGGGGCACGGCCAACAGATTTAACCTATCCAGACCTGGCCAAAAAGGCAACGAGGAAAGAGGGCGGGCGGGGTGGAGCAAGCTCGCCCCGGCCGCGGTTAGAATGGCCCCCATGCTTGCAGATGCCGCCACCCCCGCCATCCCGAATCGTCGCCGGTGGCTCGTCTTCAGCCTGCGTTCGCTGTTCGTGCTGATGTTGCTGATTGGCGTTCTGGCCACCGTCTTGGTGCAAAGTTGGCAGACCACGCAGCTTCGTCGCGAGTATCTGAACCATGCGGGCGCCATCAACGGCCATCCGCGAACGATGCAGGGGTATTCGTTCCGCGCGACTCGGCGCACGCTTGGCGGCCTGCTGTTTGGCGACGGTCGGGTAACCGAGATCTGGCTGTACCCCGGAAGTTACGACGAGGCCTATCTCAGACGCATGCGCGAGCTGTTTCCCGAAGCAGTCATTGCGGATTACAAGAGTGAGTAACCACGGCTCACGAGGTCATGGTCGATTGCGCAATTCTCCTAAGCGGAAGGAACAGTTGAGTATGCCGAACGGTACAAATACCAAGGTCACACGACGCGGATTCTCCGGAATGCTGCTGGGAGCCAGTGCTGCGGCGCTGGCAGGCAATGCGATTGGTGCGTATCCGCCGGCCGCGCGGGGAGCCGAACCGCCGAAACCAGGTGGCGTGGAAAAAACAGACGAACTTCGTGTCATCGCCTACAACATCCTCAAATGCACCGGTTGGCCGGCTGATGGTGGGCTGGCCAGGCGAGCGGTCGAACGCGGTCAGATCGCCAAGAGGATCGCGCTGGAGCTCGCGCTTTACGATCCGCACGTCGTAACTTTCTCCGAGTCGCCTGATGAGAAGCTGACGCGCGAGATCGCCGAACAGCTCGGCATGCATCACGTGCGCTTTCCGAGCGGAGAAGACTGGCCCGGCACGTTGCTCTCGAAGTTCGAGGTGCTCGAGTCGCGCAACGCGCCGGTCGTGAGCGGCACGCGGCCGGCCGATCTGTTTACGCGCCACTGGGGGCGAGCCGTGCTCAAGCTCCCCTCCGGGCAGCCGCTCGTCGTGCATTCGGCACATCTCTATCCGGGCCAGGATCCGGCGATTCGATTGCGTGAAATCAATGCAATGCTGGCCGCGATGCAGAGCGATCTGGAGTCCGGCAAGTCGCTGATTCTGATGGGCGACTTGAATCACACGCCCGACGGTCCAGAATACGCGAAATGGCGCGAAGCGAGCCTGGTCGATACGTTTGCTGCGGTCGGCGCGCGCGACGCGACACCGGCGAACCCCGAGGGCAAGACGTTTGCAGCCGACCAGCCGCGAGTTCGCATCGACTATGTGTGGTGCGCCGGCCCACTGACGAAAGCCATCAAGGAATCTCGTTCGTTGTGGGAAGGCGCGTTCCGCACGAACCCGGCCGACATGCAGTCGTTCGCCTTAAGCGATCATGTCCCCCAGTTTGCGATGTTCTCCCCCTCCGAGTGAGATCGATGACTACCATTGCAACTCGAACGCTGGTTTCAATCCTCTGCTTCGCGGCCGTGGCGGCATATACGCCGACTGGGCAGACGCGCGAGCGTCCGCACATCGTGCTCGTCATGGCCGACGACATGGGCTGGGGCCAAACCAGCTATCGTGGGCATCCCGTGCTCAAGACCCCGAATCTCGATGCGATGGCCGCCGCGGGTTTGCGGTTCGAGCGGTTCTATGCCGCAAGCGCCGTGTGTTCGCCGACCCGGGCCAGCGTGATGACGGGCCGCACGCCCGACCGAACCGGTGTGCTCAGCTTCGGCTACGCGCTCCGGCCGCAGGAGAAGACTATCGCCCAGGCGCTTGCGGCCGCGGGTTACGTGACAGGCCATTTCGGCAAATGGCACCTGAGCGGCTACAGCGGGCCGGGAGTGCCGGTGCTGGCCGACGACCCGCGGAGTCCCGGCCGATTCGGATTTGAGGAGTGGCTGTCGGTGACTAACTTTTTCGATCAAGATCCGCAGCTTAGCCGACGTGGTGCGATCGAAAAGTTTCAGGGCGATTCCTCAGAAGTCATCGTTGGCGAGGCCGTCAAGTTTCTCGAACAGCATCGCGGCGGCGAGCGACCCATGTTCGCCGTCGTCTGGTTCGGCACGCCGCATAGTCCGTTTCGAGCGCTAGACGCTGACCGAGGCCTGTTCGACGAATTGAATCGAGAGTCTGCCAATCACTATGGCGAACTCGTCGCGCTCGATCGCTCGATTGGCACACTTCGCGCGGCGCTGCGCAAGTTAGAAATGGCCGACGATACGATGCTGGTCTTCTGCAGCGACAACGGCGGATTGCCGCGAATCAAGACAGCGACGACCGGCGGACTTCGCGGGCACAAAAGTTCCGTTTACGAAGGTGGTCTGCGCGTGCCGGGCATCATCGAATGGCCGGCGGTGGTGCGGCCGCGTGTGACGGACTATCCCGCTTGTACGACGGATATCTTCCCGACGCTGGCCGAGATCGTCGGGCTGAAGGCGGATGTATTCGTGCAGCCCGTGGATGGGACGAGTCTCGTTCCACTGCTAAACGGCCAAGCGGTGGAACGCTCCAAGCCATTGGGCTTTCGCTATGGCGCGAAGGCCGCCTGGATCGACGGTTGCCATAAGCTCGTGACCAAGGATCGCGAAAGCGGCAGCTTTGAACTATATGACCTGAAAGTCGATCCGCACGAGGAGCACGATCTGGCCGAAGAGCAACCTGAGCGGCTGGCCCAAATGCGGAACGCGTTTCTGGCCTGGAACGACAGCGTGGAACAAAGCTTCGCGGGACGCGACTATCCCGCGGGGCGCGTGCAACCGCCCGATCCTGCACCGCGCCACTGGTACGAGGCCGAGGAGTATCAGCCCTATTTGCCTGCCTGGCGTGACCGCTGGGAGGTGAAATCCTACCTCGAGCGGCAAAGCCGCTAGGGTTGATTTGCTATCGGGATCGCCGCCCATCCATGGCTCGGGACACGCGATGATCGAGTTTCTGATGATTCGCGAGAATTGGCTGTGGACCATGTACGCAGCGGTGGCATTCATGGTCACGGTGCCGGCGGCGCTTTCCTGGCACTATCACCGCCGAGTGCGAATGTTTACGGGTGGGAGGCGTCTGAACGCGGCCCAGCGACGACTCGCCCCTCAGCACGGCAATGTTGGCTCGAATCTGGCCAATGCCGCCGCGATTTGGCGTCGCGTGCATTCGGGAGAGTTTGGGCCCGAGGCGAAGCGTTTGTTGGGGCAGTGTTTTGCCGTGATCATCGTCTGGGCGGTCGTGCTGGCAATCTGGTTCGGGATTCTGCTGTATGCCGAGGAGCGAGTGAAAGCTCAGGGAGGCTGGCCAGATACGACGGATGAACGCGATACCGAGTTGGCCCCAGCATCGCTGGAGCGACGCCAGTTCAACTGAAGCTTGTGTCGACTGGCCTGAACTCAGCACACTTGTTTGCCGAAACAGGCACGCGCACGTACAATCCCGACTGTGGGCGACTGAGCCTCTTCGGGACTGACTCCTCAGCGGAGCTCTTCTTACCTGTCCCGGTCTCCACTTCTTCGAACGACGTAAGTCGCTGCCAGTGCCGGGGCGTGCCAAGCGTTGGCTTGTGACGTTCGTTCGGAAGACAGCCCGTTCCACACCAGCGATTGAAAGTATCCCCTCATGCTTAGTTGCCGCAAATGCAAGTGTCAGATCGAGAACCGGTTGGCTCACCAGTCTTACTACGATCTGGAGCAAGCCATCGCTTCTGAAACCCCGCCGGCCCGGTTGCAACACAAGGTCAGAATGCTCGGGCCCCTGTGTGATGCGTGCCTGGCCGAATGGCGGGCCGCTCGCCAGACGCACTCGTCCACGCCTCCGCCAGAACTCTCGCTGCCGGACAACCGTTCGCGGGCGATTCGCGAACTGGATGCGGCTTGCTCGCGATTGGCCGCGCAGACCCGTCCCGGACTCAACTGAGATTCGCTGCCGAGGTGGGTGAGATCCTGCGGGGAGCGCACCGTTAACGGAGAAGTTCCTTCGGCTTAGCGGAGCGTTCGCTAACGTTTTTCTGCTTTTTGCCACAGGTCCGGATAGGATTCCGCCGCGCGGATGGCCGCCAGCAGGCTGTCGCGGGTGCCCTCGAGCGAGTTTTCGCCGTCGCTGATCAGGATCTCGCGCTCGCCGGCCACGGATTCGAAGCCTGAGAGATCGTGATGTCTGCCGAATTTCTCCACAATTGCGTTCTTAACCGCAATTGCTGCGTAATCAATGTCGCGAGCCATGCAGCCCCTTCTGAAATGCTGGGTCTTGGTCGCAGCGTGTGCGACGCGAATTATTCATTGTCGAACTAATGCTCGGGCGGAACGTTGCGGTCCGTGGCCCGGTCGGTGGTGCGCTGCATGCGAACCAACTTGCGGCGAGCCTCGATCTTAACATTAGCCGCGGCCTGCGGGATTCCGAGCAATTCTTCCAAGTCGCCGATCGCGGCGGCCTGTTGATGTTGCGCCAGGTGGACGACCGAACGGTTGTAGAGCGCCATTGCGCGCAGATCGTCCGGGGCTTCGTCCATCTCGATCACGGCGGTGTAGTCGGCCAGGGCCGCCTGGTTGTCGTGCAACTTGGCCTTGAGCAACCCCCGCCGATAGATCAGTCCCGCCTGGAATTTCTTCGAACACTTGCCTCGCAGCCACTCAATGAGATTCATCTCGCCGGTACCAGGGCAAGGAGCGCGAGGGACAGTCGAAATCGCGCGGGCGAGTTCGCCGCCACATCATGGAGCCTAGTCCTGCCGCAGGCCGCCCACAAGCTCAAGTCGCGGTTATCGCGAAAAACGACCAAAAAACACGAATCGAGACGTCATCATGACGGTGACTTGGGGAAGTATTTCGCTCGGCAGTCAGTTAGTTTCGGGACGGGACGGCGACCACGCGTATGCCGATGTGATCGGCGCGCCGCTCTGGTTCGAATCGCAAGCGAAATGCGCTGCGGCAGGCCCAGCCGTCGTCGGCCCAGCATCCACCGCGGCGGACGCGCGAGATGTCGCCGTGTTCGCTGC
>JBGSKX010000214.1:0-3724 GCA_041741015.1 Pirellulales bacterium | reverse complement strand
GTAGATCCCGTTGGTGACCGCCAGCGCGTCCCCCAGGTCGCATTTGGCGAGCACGCGAAACCACAGCGCGGCAGTGGCCTTGCCGGTCTTGTCGCTCTTGCGGGCAAACTCCAGCACGGCGGGAAACGCCGCCGCGAAGTGATCGAACCATTGCTGATATTCCTTCGAAGTCACTCGGGTCTCAAAGCAGCCGGATCGGGATGCGGTACCAGGCAGGCCTTCACGCGGGCCTGCATCTGCTCGAGGGCTTCGCTCGTGACGACTTCCATTTCGTCGCTGCCGCAGATGCGAACCATGTCCGCCAGAAACAGCTCGACGGCCTGCAGCGTCTCCTGGCACTGGCGATAGCGGGCCGGGTCGTAGTCCTTGTGGAAGTCTTCGTAGTTGATGCACTGACTCCAATCGACGCCCAGCGCCCGGCTGCAAATTCGCCCGGCCGCCGCCGCTTGCTCCTTCTCGAAGGCACTTACGCCATACGTCGTGGTGTGCAGACATTGATGGACCGGGTCTTGGGCCTGAATCACCACGATCGACTTCTCGAACTGCGTGGCGATTTGCCGGGCGACTTCCACCGGCACAGGTTTGTAATCAGGCATGGCTTTACTCACTGTCTTCAAAGAGCATGGGGTTGGCCGCAAACGTCTTGTCCCCTTCAATCAACTCCAGGGACCGCAAGGCGGGAAACGCCGCTTGGAATGAACTGCTCTTTGTGCTTTGGTTGCTCAAGTCCGCGACTTCCTCGCGCGTGAGCTGCCGAGGGAACGCACTGACGAGCGCATCGAACACCTTCCGCTCGCTCGGCGTGAGCTTGCCCCGCCAGTGTGCAATCAGCGCGGGCCCGGTCGGCAGCGGTTCGACACCCACCAGCTTCTTGCCTTGGTCCGTGGCAACGAAAATCGTTCCGTCATGCGTCGCGATCAGGCCCCTCCGCACGAGCTCGGGGAACGCGGCCTGGAATGAACTGCTCTTCCCAGACCTCCCGGAGAACACCGACACTCGCTTGCGAGTTGCGCCGCTGGGAAACTGAGCGAGCGTGCTCAGGACGGCCGATTCGCTCGGCGTGAACTCCTTGCCGGGCGTCGGGTCCGCGACTGCCTTCACCGGGGCCGGCGGCCGCGGCGCGAGTTTGGGCGCGGCACCGTTGCGGAGCGTGCCCACATACGGCGGCAGTTGCGTGCCAATCTGCGGCGCGGCCGGCGCGGAAGCCACTTTGGCCAACTTGCCCCAGATCGCGCTCGCGAATTCGGCGAGCTTCGTCTGGATCGCTTCCATTTTGACGACGGTCGTTTCCAACCGTTTGAGCTCAGCCTTGGTAATCGCGGGCACTTCCACCCGCTTGACGAGCTCGACGGTTTTCGTGACGGCCGCGACCTTCGCCGGCGGCTGCTTGGCCAGCTTGGCGTTCTCGCGCTCCAGCTCGGCCACGCGCTTCTTGAGCTCCTTGGGGTCGTTGGCCTTGGCCGTTTCGACGGTCGATTTGATCGCCGCCCCTAGGGTTTCGAGATCAATCTTGGCCATCCGCTGCGGCGTGATCACGCGCTCGCCCACTTTCGGCGTGGCGCTACTGTCGAACGTCCGCCGGCGGCGGAACTTGACGAGCTTGAACAGGTCCTCGGCCGGATTCCAGATCCAGCCCTCGCCGCGCGGGAGCCCCGCCAGGCTGGCCAGGAACTGCTTCATATCCTGATGGGCGGCATGCGCCTCGACCCACTCCTCGACCGCCTTGCGATCGTGTTTGCCCGATCCGACCCGCATCGCGATCAGCGTCTGGCAGGCGGACCGCACGCTGGTATTGAGCATGGCGGGGCGCGGGCTGATCGCCGTCAAACCCAGCCCCCGCTTGCGGCCCTGCAGGATGATGTCCTCGATCGCCCCCAGCAGCGTGGTGGCTTCGGGCATCGCCCGGATGTTCTGCGGGGCCACCGTGTGGGCTTCGTCCAAGAACAGGTGCAGCGGTTCGCGGTTTTGGTGGTACAGCGTTTCGCAAAACGCGGTCATGAACCGGATCCGGGCCGCCTTCCGCAAGAGCGAGCAATCCAGGATGGCCGGGATTCGCTTGCTGACGATCGTGCTGGCGATCGTCTCGCCGGCGGTTTCCTCCAGCGGGACGTCGGCGTGCTCGCCGCCGAACACGACCACCGGATAGCCGGCCTGCTTGCCGCTGGCCGAGCTCTTGAGTCCCCACCAGGCGCCCGTCGGGTCGTAGGCCACGATCGGCTGGCCGGCTTCCAGCATTTCCTCGGCCAGGATGCTGGCGGTGTGCGTCTTGCCCGCGCCGCGAATGGCGAGCAAGGCGAACGTCCCCGTGACGGCATCCAGCGGCAGGCTCAGGTTGTCGGCAATTTTCAGCATCGCATCCTCACAGTCGCCCGCACGAGCACGAGAAACATCGCCAGCCCCAGGGCTTGCCAGAGGGAGAGCGGCGGGGCGCCGGTCAGGGGCTCGATCGCGATCGTCCAGGCCAGCCACAGCACGAGCGCCGGAATCCCGAACGTGATCGCGGCCTGGCCGAGAATGAGCAGCAGCACGCCGACCACCAGCCACACGACGAGGGCGGCCTTGTTCAGACCGGTGAGGATCTTCGCGATCATGCGGCCCCCGCGTAACTGGGGCCGTTGACAATGAGAACCTCGGGCGCTTCCTTGGGCCGAGTTCCTCGGCCATTTTGGGCGTGTAAATGCTTCTGCCGCGTGTGCTCGACAAACGTCCAGCCGTCGTACAGCTGGCGGATCCGCGGGCAGTCGTAGTAGCTCACGACGATTCGGGCGTTGCGGTACCCGCGAAGAGTCTCGGCGAGTTTGGTGTGATCGTCCCCGCCGAACATGTCGCCTTCGTGATCGAACTCGTGCTTATAGCGACCGCCTCGACCATCCTTGATCTTTCCGCGAGTCTCGCCGGCGTATGGGGCGTCGACGTAGATGGCCGTTTCCTTCACGTCCTCAAACCGGTCCATGATCATGAACGCGTTGCGGCGCAGGATGACCACGTTTTGCAACCGCTGATGCCAAGCTGGAAGCGACTCACGCGAGTTGAAACAGCGGACCGTCGGCGAACCACCGCTCTTTGTCCAGCGAACCGCGATTTGATAGTCGATGCGGTCGGTACCTGCCGTTCCGTTGCGGCCCATCCAGCAAGCGATGAAGTACCAATAGGCACGTTCGATCGCGATTGGGTTGTCCGGCTCGAGATGGCTGACGATCAGCGAGAGGGAAGATTCGTCGTCGAGCTGCTTCCGGGCCTGATCGAGCAGATCCTCGGAAAAGATCGTTCGGCAGAGCATCTCATAGAGCGTCTCTGCCGACTCGCGGAGCTGGATGACTCGAGCCAGGTTGATCAGGTCCCCGTGCAGATCGTTGACGGTTTCCTTCTGGCTTGGCTCTTTCGCGAACAGCACCGCCATCGAACCGCAGAAGGGCTCAAAGTATTGCGTATGCTTGCCTAGCTCGGTGACGACCAGCGGGGCCATCGTCCGCTTGCCGCCAAACCAGGGTGCCAGGGCTCGCACTTTCATATCGTCCACGCTCATGCCACCGATCCGTCGCTTCCAGAGGTGCAGAGAAAACATCGAGCGCGGCGGCGCTCACGGTTCGCAGGGTGGCCGCGACGAGCGGCCCTCTTGCATTCCACTGACTAGCTAACTCACCGTCCCCGAGAACCGTGAGCGGCCGCCGCGCAGGGGATTAGTTCGAATCGGGGCCGCTGGCGTCGGCAGGCGCCGGCGCCT
>JBGSKX010000213.1:0-2881 GCA_041741015.1 Pirellulales bacterium | reverse complement strand
AGCGAATCCGCCGAGCCGCCTGCGGACGAGCAGCCGAAGATCGCGCTCGATCCGGCCAGCCTCGATGGCGTGCGGCCGGGTACGACGACCCGCGTGGAGTTGCATAAGCACTGGGGCGTGCCCATCCAATCGCAGCGCGTTGCCGGCGGCACGCGCGAGATGTTTGAGCTCAAGAACTTGGGGCGCGTGCAGGCCGCGATTTTCGAAGGCACCGTCAGCTCGCTCACCTTGCAGATTCGCAAGCCGATTCCGCAGGCGGACATCGTCCAGCGACTTGAGCTGGAGGCGTTTGAGCCCGCGGTGATCTTTGACGAGAACAGCGAACCGCTGGGCGCGGTGTATCCGGAACGCGGCGTGCTGCTGGGATATTTGCCGAAATCGAAACCACCGAAAGTGTTTCAGGTGGTGATCGAGCCGATCGACGCGCAGCACTTCGTGGCGCGGGCCGACGCTCATCTCAGCGGAGACTATGGGAAGGCACTCGAGGACGTGGAGCGAGCGCTGTCGATTGCGCCGGATCACGCGCAGGCTTTGCACCTGCGCGGGGAGCTGATGCTGCGGTTCGGCAAGCTGGAAGAGGCTCTCTCGAGCGCGCAGCGGGCCGCCGATCTGGAACACGACGTGGCGGGGCATCGATTGCTCGTGGCCCGGGCGCTGGCTGCGGCGGGTGACTATCCGGCGGCGATCACCTGCCTGCGCGGGATTCTGGAAGCACCGCAACTCGACGACCTGGATGCGGCCCGGGCGGCGCTGTACCTGGGCGACTACCTGGGGCAATCGTCGAAGCGCGACTTTGCCGAGGCGATCAAGCAGCACCAGCACGCGATCTCGCTGGCCGAACCGCTGATGGCTGCGAAGGACCGGACGATTCGGCGGGCGGCGAAAGAGGTCCTGCTCGGAGCGCATCTGGGCGTGGCGTACGACATCGGCCACGGTCGCTGGCAGCAGAAGACCGATGCGGTGGCCAAGTGGATCGATCGCTCGGCCGTGTTTGCCGACGACCTGATGCGCAAGGAGGACGCGGGTTCGGAGCCGCGGCTGGAAGTTTACGTCGGAGCGCTGGCCGCGATCGGCGGAATCGATTCGCCGCCGGATTGCAGCAAGTGGGTCGAAGGAACTCGAGCCCTGGGGCAGAAGCTGTTCGATGCCGCTGAGGATCCGATTCGCCGTGCGGAGATTGCCTGGCAATTGAGCCGGGCCTTGAGCGACGCGGTGGAAATCGAAACCAACAGCGGGCACGGCGACGAAGCGTTCGACCTGGGGACGGTGGCGATCGCCCTGATGGATGAGGCACGTCCGATCGCCGAGAACCTGCCAGTCTACAGCTATCAGCGCGGTCGGTTGTGCTATCGGATCGGCGCGGCGTATGCCGTGGCACGCGGCGATCACGTGCAGGCGATCGTGTGGTTCGAACGGGCCAGCCCGCTGCTGGAGACTCCGGTGCCTGCGGCTGCGATCGAGTCGGGCGAACATGGCGAGACGTTTGTGAGCATGGCAGTCTCTTACTGGGAGCAGCAGGCGCGCGAGGAATCGCTGCGATTGACGAACCAGGGACTGAAGCTGATGGAGCAGGCCGTCGAGGACGGCACGCTGGATGCCGCGGCATTGGCTGTGCCCTATGGGAATCTCTCGGTGATGCACCAGGAGTTGGGAGATCAGGAGCAGGCCAAATGGTGTGCGGACCTGGCCCAGCGATACGAGAACTCGGCGAAGAAGTAGACCGATTGTGGAGCACTTCGCTGGCGGCGAAGGGAGCCCTGACAAGATTGTCAGTGTGCCTCTGGCACAGGAGTGTTCCGGCAGCGGTTCATCGAAATCCAGCTCGACACTGCATTGACCCGTTGCCTGATCCCTCCTGTTGCTGCGCAACACCGACAAACAAGTTGTCGCTGCCACCCACGCCGGACTCGGGCTAGTACGTGCCCGAAATTTGCCACTGTTTTCTCGGAGAGTGGCGTCCTAGAATTCCCCAAGTAACGCACAGTGTGCTTGTGGAGAACTTCTACGTGCTTGGTCGATTTTTTCTCGCGCTGATTCTGCTGCCGGTGGCCGAGATTCTCGTGCTGTTCTGGCTGGCGGACGTGACCAACTGGCCGGTGGTGATTGGGCTGCTAGTCGGGGCTGGACTGCTGGGAGCTTTCCTGGCGCGGCAGCAAGGCCTGCGTTCGCTCTCGCGGCTGTCAGACGAAGTGCGCCGGGGGCAGATGCCGGCCGATGCCGTTTTCGATGCGATGCTCGTGTCGTTTGCCGCCCTGCTGCTGATCCTGCCCGGACTCTTGAGCGACCTGGTGGCGATCCTGCTGCTGTGGCCCGTTTCGCGGCGTGCGATCAAGGCTGCCCTGCGGCGCGGCGCGGGCGGCAGCGTGACGACGACGTACTACACGAACTTCGAACCCCGGCGCGAGGATTTCAGTTCACGCGATCCGCGGGATGAGATCATCGACGTGAAGGTGATTGAGCGGTGAGAGCCGGATGATTCACCGCGGCGGATGCGGAGGGATGTTTGGCTCAGAGGCATCGCCGACAGCACAGTAGTTGGATACGGCGCCTGCAAGAAGCTCCGTCGGCGATGCCTCCGGGCTAAACGCTTGAAGGTGAAGCGGAGGGGGATAGGTCCCGCTAATTCTCGACGAGCGGTTCGACGTCGACCGAGACGTTCATGGCGTGCTCGCCGCCGCCGACGAACACGCCCTTGATCGGGCAGACGTCGCTGTAGTCGCGGCCCCAGGCGAGCGTGATGTGCTCGAGCGAGGGGATGATGTTGTTCGTGGGATCGAAGTCGACCCAACCGAACTCAGGGCACCAGGCCGAGACCCAGGCGTGCGAGGCATCGGCTCCGACCAGGCGCGGCTGGCCCGGCGGCGGCGTGGTGAGCAGGTAG
>JBGSKX010000212.1:0-5490 GCA_041741015.1 Pirellulales bacterium | reverse complement strand
GTTGGTCTGAATAAGAAGCAGTATCTCAACGGAAAACTCAGCGGCGGCACGGTCCCCAACCTCATGGAGTTCGGCGGCACCGCAGGCATTCGCGAGAAGCTGGTCGGCACCCAATGGATGCCGCGCGGCAAACGCTCACCCCGTCCGAATCAGCCGACTCGCGTGCGGATTGCGGTGTACGCGCCGCGCCCGTTCATGGGACCGGCGCTCGCCGCCGAGCAGGATAAGTTTCCGACTCTCTGGGCCCGGAGTGTGTCCGCATGAGTACCGACGGCGTCAAAGCGGGGCGGGCCTATGTCGAGTTGTCCATCAAGGACAAGATCGGCCAGGGGCTGAAGCGCGCCAAGGAACGGTTGGCTGCCTGGGCGCAGGGCTTGGCCGCGATCGGCACCGGGATTACTGCGTTCTCAGGCTCGATCCTTGGCGGACTGATGGCCACGGTGCGGCAGTTCGCCAACGTCGGCAGCGAACTGGCCGACATGAGCGCCGCGACCGGCGTCAGCGCCGAGACGCTTTCCGCCCTCGGTTACGCCGCGAAGCAAACGGGTGTCGATCTGGGTGCGCTGCACGCGGGCTTGCGCGGCATGGCGAAGTTCACCGCGCAAGTCGCGGCCGGCAACAAATCGGCCATCAAGATTCTGGACCAATTGGGGATCAGCGCCGCGTCCTTCATGGTGGCCAGTCCCGAACAGCGGCTGGCGCTCTTGGCGGATGGGCTGCGCAATATCCCCGATCCGGGTTTGCGCGCGGCACTGGCTATGAAGACGCTCGGCAAATCGGGTGAAGCATTGCTTCCCATGCTCGCCGGTGGTTCCGCGGGTCTCAATGCGTTCATTGATCGGGCCCGCGAACTCGGCATTGTGATCACCGATGAAGAAGCCCAGAAAGCGGACGCCCTGGGAGATGCGTGGGACGATCTCTTGGCGGTGTTCGGCGCGGTTGCTTTCCGGACGGGTGCGGCGCTGGCCGACACGATGCAGGTGATCATCGAAACGGTGATCGTCGGCGCGAAAGCGGTCGGCGAGTTCGTGCGGAACAACCAAGGATTGGTGATCGCCCTGGCAACGGCCGCCGTCGTGGGCCTCGCCGTGGGAGCCGTGTTCCTGACACTGGCGGGAATCAGCATGGGACTTTCGCTCATCATGGGTGGGCTCAATGCGGTAATCGGTTTTGCCTCGGCGGCTTGGGTCGTCCTCGGTGCCATCAAAACGGCGGTGGCGGCCGTGAATACCTGGCTGGCCGCGACGCTTACCGCCGAAGGAATCGCCGCCCTCTGGGCCGCCATCCAGACATCTTTATTAAGCGCCGCGATGGTGGTGCTGGAAGTGGTCACCGGCGCGGCGGCCGCGGTGCTCGCGTTTTTCACCACGCCCCTGGGTTTGATCGTGTTGGCGCTGGCGGCCGTGACGGCTGCTCTTGCGGCAGGTGCGGTCTGGTTCTTCGGCTACACCGAGGCCGGACAGTTCGCGGTCAGCACGCTAACGAATCTTTTGACCGGTCTGTGGCAAACGGCCACGCAAACCTTCGCCGGGATATTTGACGCGATCATGGCCGGCCGCTGGGACTTGGCCGCGAATGTGGCAATGGCCGGTCTCAATCTCGCCTGGCAAAAGGGCATCTACGCGCTCAAGTCGCTGTGGGCCGGATTCAAGGAATGGCTGATTGGTTTGTTTGCCGACATGTTCGCCAGCATCTTTCAGAAGCTGGCCGACTTCCAGGCATCGCTGGTCGGCGGCGTGAACTACATCCGCGAGAAGCTCGGCTTCAATCCCATTGAAGGCTTCGCGGGCATCGATGCGCTGGCCGATCAGGAAAAGCGTCGCGCCGAGGCAATCAAGCGTATCGCGGCCATCGGCAAGGATGCGGAAATGTCCGCCTCGCAAAAGAAGGTCGAAGCAGCTCAGGCGGAACTCGACAAAGCCACGGGCGAAGCGAAAACGGCGCGCACCGAGAAGGCCGAGAAACGCAAGGCTGCTTTCAAGGGCTTGCTCGACGGCGTGACCTCCTCATCAGCGCTGCCCGTGACTTCTCCCGGCGGCACCACGCTGGGCACATTCAGCGGCGCGATTGCCGGTCTGCTGGGACGTTCCGGCCCCGACGACGCGTCAGAGCGCACGGCCGATGCGACCGAGGCGATGGAAGAGCACCTGGATGCGATTCGCCGCCAGGTTGAGGAAGGAGGCTTGGCGTTCGAATGAGCCTCACCGTCTACGAAAAACACAAATCGCCCCGCGCCAAATTCGTCAACGCGACCGAGAACAACGGTTCGTCGATTGAGTTCACCTACGTGGTGCTCGGCACCAACTCGGAGATCGTTGCCGCCAACGCGGCGCTCGCCATTGCGCCGCTGGCGTACCTCGTCAACGACGAAGTCCTCGTGCGGCAAGAGGTCGCGCCCGATGTCACCGGTCCCGACTCGTGGGAAGTGACGGTGCGCTACGGCACCGAAGACGAGGAGAAGAGCAAGGAAAAGCCCGAGCCGGGGACGTGGCACTTCTCGTTCGATACCACGGGCGGCACGCACAAGGTCACGCAATCGCTGCAAACGCTCTGGAAAGGCGAGCGGAGCGGCATCAATCCGGCTCCCGATCTGCTTGGAGCCATCGGCTACGACGGCAAGAAGGTGCAGGGGGTCGAGATGGTCGTCCCCAAACTCGAATTCTCGATCACGGCCTATTACGCGCCGCAAGCGGTGACCACGGCGTTCATGGCCAACATCGCCCGCAACACGGGCAAGGTCAGCAGCGATGCGTGGCTCGGTTTCGCCGCCGGCGAGATTCTGTTCCTGGGCGGGACCGGCAACGGCGACATTCCGCTGGTGACCGGTCAGCGCGTGAAACCAGTGAGCGTGACGTTCAAGTTCGCCGCCTCGGAGAACCGCCAGAACATCAAGGTCGGTGACATCACCGTGCCGGAAAAGAAGGGCTGGCACTATCTGTGGGTGAAGTACGAGAAGGTCGAGGATGCGGGGTTCGTGTTTCCGATCCCGGTCCATGCCTACGTCGAGAAGATTTATGAGGAAACCGCGTTTCAGTCCCTCTTTGGATTCGGGTGACGCCCATGGCCGACTTGGAAAAAGTCCGGACCGGGCAGCGTTTTCACCCGGCGTCGGAAGATTGGAACGCCTTCATCGACGCAGCGCGCGCTGATCGTGCGGCCCGCCTGAGCGAACATTTTGACGGAGAACTGTTCGATCAGTCGCCTGTCATCGTGCAGGTGAAGAACGAAACGGGGCAGCATCAGCCGCGGATGCGCGTGCTGGGCATCGGCAAGTCGGTGCATGATCCAGCCTCGCACCTCGACCCCTTCAAGAACGAAATCGTCTTCCGGGGGCGCGTCCCCACCGAACGAGACCGTGGCAAGTTCGTGGTGCTGAAAGATCACTTGCCACCGGACATGGTAGGCGAAGCGGTGATCGCCGGCGTGACGGCGGTCGAGATCGATGTCATTCAAGAGACCGATCGCTTCTGCGAAGCAGTGCCGGGCGAGGTGGAATTCCTCCGCAGCGTTTCGCACGGGTCGGTCCGCATTCTGTGGAAAGAATCAGGCTGCGGTCGGAAGTGGGCCTATGTGCGGCTCGGAGATCGTCCGCGCCTGGCCATCTTTCAATTGTCGGGGCAATGGCAACCAAGCATTCCCGAAATCACGAGCAGCGGCCAATGCACGCGTGAATCGATTCCCGACGGCTACTGCTACATGGAGGGCTGCCCGCCCGTCTATTACTACCACAACGGGTTTCAATACTCGGCCAGTACCGACGAGCCGGCGCAAACGATCTGGCATTTGGCCGGCTATCCGGCAGCCGAGCGCGAGCAAGTGATCGCGCTGCACAAGGCGACCGGACTCTTCCCCGCCAAACATGCCTGCGGCGATTGGGTCTGGTGCCATTACAACGAGCAAGAAGGTCGCTGGCAACTGCTCGCTGGTTACGAGGATCACTGGCGGTTCGTGTTGCTGACGCCGTTGGCTCGCTGCGGTTCGGCCGAAGCGCAGCTGGTGCTGTACCAGGATGGCAAGTGGTGCCCAGTTCCGCTGACGTTCACCGTGTACGACTCGATCGGCATTGTTTGTCCCGACCTGTGCGACAAACCTGATTCGTCGGGCGATTGCTCGTGTGACAAGGCGACTTCGGTCCCCGCAGGGACGTTTGGCGTCGCCAAGCACTATGCCGACAGCTGCAAGTGGGAAGTGCTCGCGCTGGGCGAAGGCTGCTGCAGTTCGAGTTCGTCGAGCAGCAGCAGCTCGTCCAGTAGCAGTTCGTCGAGTTCCAGCTCGTCGTCCTCTTCCAGCAGTTCGTCATCCTCATCGAGTTCGAGCAGCTCCAGCAGCTCCTCTTCGTCCTCTTCGGGCGAACCGAGCAGCAGCAGTTCTTCGTCTTCCTCGTCATCGAGCGGCGACTCAAGCAGCAGTTCCGGTTGCCCTGGCGGGCCAGGCGGCATGACGGGAACCGTGGAATTGCTGTCCCGTTGTCCGACTCGTGACGGCGACCGGATCGTGTTTCCGGCGCTGCGGCTGGAATTCGAATGTGGGGCGCTCAAGTCAATGGAGCATGCGCCCGAGTGCGATGTGTATGTCTGCTGCGACGGGAGTTCCAGCAGCGGCACCAGCTCTAGCTCGCACACCGATCCTCCTGATCCCGGCGGCTCGGTCACCGTCGGCGAAACCAAAGTCGATTGCGAAGGGAACTCGCGCTACGTTTACTATCGCAGGGTTACGATCAACCTGCGTACTGGCCAGACCACGCGTGGTGCGTGGCAGCGGAATGCCTTCATCGGCTGCTGCTGCGATGACCCGGAAGAATGTCCACCGTGCCCGTCGTCGAGCAGTTCCTCGTCCAGTCTGAGCAGTAGTTCGTCGAGTTCTTCCAGCTCCAGCGGTTCTTCCTCTTCGGGCGACAGCTCGTCGAGCGGTGAACCATCGTCGAGCGAGATGTCATCGTCGTCCAGCAGCAGCGCGCCGAGCAGCAGTTCCAGCAGCTCGGCGTCGAGCAGTAGCGCACCTAGCAGTTCCAGTAGCTCGTTACCTTCGTCGAGTTTGAGCAGCTCCAGCAGCAGTTCTTCTTCGAGCAGCTCGTCGAGTTCGCCCAGCTCCAGTTCGTCATCAAGCAGCTCTTCCTCGTTGCCGGCGACCAGTTCCAGCAGCAGCTCATTGAGTTCGTCGTCCTCGTCGTCGAGCAGTAGTTCGTCAAGTAGCAGCGCGCCGAGCAGCTCGTCCTCCAGTTCCGGCGAGGATAGCAGTTCTTCATCCAGCAGCAGCCCGCCCGTTACCAGCTCGTCCAGTTCGTCAGCGGAACCATCGTCGAGTGCGCCGGATTCGAGTAGTTCAAGTGCGATGGTGTCGAGTTCAGGAGTGGAACCATCGTCATCAAGTGCCTTGCTCTCCTCCTCCAGCAGCAGCTCATCGTCCAGTTCAAGCGGCTCTTCCGGCTCGCCCTCATCGTCCGCCCATTCGTCGGGTTCGAGTAGTTTGCTTGGCCCGAGCAGTTCGCAC